>CADCGB010000016.1 GCA_902800815.1 Fibrobacter succinogenes | reverse complement strand
GATACGCTTGGTGTTGGTGATTTCGCCAGTCACCTTGTCCTGCGGAACGTTGAAGTCGACACGGATGAACACGCGCTTGCCGGCGAGTTCGAGATCTTCAATAGAGAGCTTTGCCATTATGGATTCCTCTTTTAGGGTTAAAATTTACGGGCTTAAAAGTAGAATTTTTCGGCCGATTTTACCATATAAATGGCAAGAAAGATTGTTCTATGTCATAAAATGGGGTTAAAAGGCTTAAAAAAACCTATTTTTTTTAACATTATGCGTTTTTTTTATATATTTCGTTAAAAAGTAAATCCGTATTGGAGTACAAAATGAAGCGTTTCTTTGTGGCACTCTGCCTTTCCATCGCAACGGCTTTCGCCGGCTCTTACGATATTGAAGAATTTACCGCGACCGATGCCGGGAGTCCCGACAACTACATCACCGCGGAATTCGGCGGCCAGTTGAAGACCGCTCCGGCAGACGAGGTCAGTTCTCTCCAGGACGGCCGCCTGGTCGTGCGTCAGAAGTTTACCGACCCGTTCGGCGAGTCCCCCACTGCCTACCAGCTCTACCAGGGCGGCAAGGGCGACCTTTCTGGACTCGTCCCCATGACGGCAGAAGGCGTTGAATACTCCAGGCTCGTCACGACAAGGATCTACGCCCGTCGCGGCATGCCTTTTGATGACGACATCGAAAAGATCTACTTCGACGGCAAGGCCGTCTACATTCCGGGCTATTCGACCGCAGTCGCCTTTATCGACGGCAACATGGTCCAGCTGAAGGGCGACGAATCCGCAGCAGCATCCTCCAGCGACGACGAAGAAGAACCCGCAAAGCCGGAAGTCGCTTCTAGCGAAGAAGAGGAATGCGACGAGTACGATCCGGACTGCGAGGACGAAGACGAGGACGAGGACGATATCGACGTCAAGGGCGACCTCGACGAATCCAATTCCCGTGCCGATGAACGCGACTACGCCATTAGCGACGCCTCCGAAAACGCAACCGACCGTTTCGGTATTGCTGACGAAGTCCGCTTCTGGACTGCCGTGGGCCTTTCCGCCCTCGCCGTTACCGGCGCCGTTATCGGCGTGATGCAGCAGATGGAAGCCAACAAGGCCAAGGACGCCTACGACGACCTTGACCTGATTCACGCTACCATCATGAGCGGCATTACCAACGCCTGCGCAACCGACAAGGAACCCGCGGCGTGTGAGGTGGCTCTCAGGCAATACGCCGACTTCACGACTACCGAGAAGTACAGCCTCCTCGACCTCGAAAAGCGCATGGACACCAACAAGAAGACCCAGGATTCCTACACGTTCGCCCGTAACCTCTGGTTCGGCGTGACGGCGGTCTCCCTGACTGCAGCCATCGTGCTCTTCGTATGGTAGTTGAATCTGGAAAGATTTCACTAAAAGACCTGACGTTCGATTGCATAATCGGAACGCTCCCTTTCGAAAGAGAAAAGGAGCAACCGGTTGTATTGAACGTTTCTATATGGCTTGACTTTACACAGGCCGCCCGCAACGACGACCTGATCCATTCCATAGACTACGCCCAGCTTTCCGAGAACCTCAAGGGGTTCATCCGGGGGGCGAGGTTCCAGCTTGAAGAGACGCTCGTGCTGGAAACGGCGAAGTATATCCTCAGCAACTACCCCAAGGCACTAGCCGCCGAAGTAAGCGTGAGCAAGCCGAACGCCATCCCCAACTGCGCAGGCGCGGCCTCCAGCATCCGCGTACGCCGGTAAGGCAAACTGCCCTCCTAACATTTTCTGCAATAGACCTGCGCCCGGCGCGGGTCTTTCAGTTTATGGTCCTGTAGCGCAAGGCTTCCGAGATATCTACGATTTCGACACACGGGGCTTCGCGCATGTCCGCAATAGTGCGCGACACCTTCAGCATGCGGTAGAACCCGCGGGCGCTCAGGTTCATCCTGTCGGCGGCAGAGACCGCAAAGCGTTCCACATCCGGCGACATGCCAGCGAACTTCTTCGCGCACTCCGACGACATTTCCGCATTGGACTTGAACGGCAGGTCCTTAAACCTCCGGCGCTGGACGGCGCGTGCCGCACACACCCGCCTGCGGATATCGGCTGAGCACTCGCGTTCGCGCCTGTCCACAAGGGCGTTCGCCTCCATGGGCGGCACGCTCACCTGAATATCGATGCGGTCCAGCAGCGGGCCCGAGATCTTTTCGCGGTAGCGCTTGCGCGCATCGGGCAGGCACGTACACACGCGTTTCGGGTCCATCGCGAACCCGCAGGGGCACGGGTTCATCGCCGCCCCCATCATGAACCGCGCAGGCCACACCACAGTCCCGCTCGCACGGCTTACCGAAATGAAGCCATCCTCCATCGGTTCGCGCAACGCCTCCAGCACGCAGCGGTTAAACTCCGGGAGCTCATCCAGGAATAGCACGCCATTGTGCGCGAGGCTCGCCTCGCCCGGCGCAAGCCGGGCACCGCCGCCCACCAGCGACACCATCGAGGCGCTGTGGTGGGGCGTGCGGAACGGGCGAACGACCACCGGTCTAAATTCCGCGGAGTCGCCCGAGCGGCGAGCGCACGAATGTATGCGCGTCGTCTCGAGGATTTCCTCGTCCGTCATGTCAGGCAGTATCCCCGGCAGGCAACGCGCACAAAGCGTCTTGCCGGCGCCCGGGGAACCCACGAGCAAAAAGTTATGAGCCCCCGACGCCGCCACCTCCAGGGCGCGCTTCACGCCCTCCATACCGACGACGTTCCTAAAGTCGGGAACCTCAAGGGAGGGGGGCCGGTCTTTCGATTTAATACCGGACGCGATTAAAGGGCTCGACGACCCGCCCCCCTCCAAGTATTCAACGCATTCCCTCAGGGAATCCGCACAAACGTAACGAAGACCTTCCACCAGCGAAGCCTCGGAAGCATTCGCCCGGGGAATCACCAGGATGTTCTCCCCATCCCGCGGCAAACTCATCGCTATGGACAGAACCCCTCTCACTGGCTTCAACAACCCATCCAGCGAAAGTTCACCAACAAAGACGTAGCGCTCTACCCTCTCGACATTTATCTCGCCGGTAGAAACGAGCATCCCGATAGCCAGCGGAAGGTCTAGTGCACTCCCCTCCTTCCGCAGGTCCGCAGGCGACAGGTTTACCGTAGTACGGAAACCCGTCACCACTTTCCCGATGGAGCGAATCGCCGAAACGACGCGCTCGCGGGATTCCCTCACCGCATTGTCCGGGAGGCCGACCAGAGTAAACCCAGGCAAGCCCTGCGAGGCATCAACCTCTACACTCACAGGGACGGCCTTGATACCAAACAAACAGTAAGAACGGATTCTGCGGAACATTTGCACCTACTAGGCTACTGCAGCCTGGTACTTTTCCAGAATGCAATTTTCAATGTGTTCACGCAGCTGGCGCGTAATCGGGTTGCAGATCGACTTGAAGTCCTCGCCCTTGTAGAACGGGTCGAGCGGGTAGCTCACGAAGAGCCCGTTCACGCCGTCCATCACGCGGAGCCCGCGAATCACCATCTGGTCGTTCAGCACAATCTGCGCAAGTCCCTTCAGGTGGCCGAGACTCGGGCCCTCCTTGAACGGGAACACCTGCACCTGCGTAACCGCAAGGCAATCGAAGGCGGGATCCACCTTCTGCTGGGCAGCATTGCTTGCTGCATTCGTATTTTCTGCCATGTTATGGCCTCCTATAGTTTGTGTTAAACCGCCTCCACGACAACCCATTTGCCGCTTGCGACGGGCATACCTATAGTTGCAATTTCCGTGCCAATTTTAAAATGCCGTTTTTCGTAAAAAATCGCCATATCGCGACACCCCTACCTAGTGATTAATCGATTAAATCACTGATTTATCTATTTTAATCACTATGCTGTTAAAACCGAATATGAACTGGAAAGCAAACCAGGGAATCCAGATCCCGACCGTGATGGCGAACTTCACGGAAGAACGTGAATTTGTACAGATTGACTTCTATGTCGAGGAACCGCTCGACTGCTTCCGTGCCGAAGTCATGGAAGACGGCGGGCACAGCTGGGAAGATTCCTGCGTCGAAGTTTTCCTGCAGAACCCCGCGAACGCAGAAGAGTACTTCAACTTCGAGGTCACTAGCCGCGGTTCACTACTCGCCGCACGCGGAACCGGTCGCGAGAACCGCACCGTACTCGGCGAAGTGCAGCTTTCGCAAGTCGAGCGCACCAAGCAGCTCGCAAGCGTCATCGGGGAATTCGTCAGCTGGGGAATAAGCATCCGTATCCCGGCAAGCATATTCGGGCTTACCTCGTTCGAGGGCGGCCACCTGCGGGGCAACCTCTACAAGTGCGCCGACAAGGCGAAGACCCCGCACTACCTGAGCGCATTCCCCATCGATACCGAGAAGCCGGACTTCCACCGCCCGGAATTCTTCCAGGAACTCGCATAGCCCCTTATAAAAGATGTCTACCGTAATCCTCTTCAACAAGCCCTTCGGCGTACTGAGCCAGTTCACGCCCGAATCGGGGCACGCGGCGCTCGATACATTCGGGTTCCCGCCGGGAGTGTATGCGGCAGGCAGGCTCGACCACGACAGCGAAGGCGCCCTGCTCCTGACAGACAACGGGAAACTCATCAAGAAGTTGCTGGACCCGCAATTCGAGCACCCGCGCACCTACCTAGCGCAAGTCGATGGGCAGATTACCGAAGAAGCCGTTCAAAAGTTATCGAAGGGCGTAGATATCAAGGGTTACCACACCAAGCCCTGCAAGGCAGAGATTGCCGAGGAGCCCGACTGGCTCTGGCCGCGCAACCCTCCTGTCCGTTACCGCGCGAACATCCCCACAAGTTGGGTACGCCTAACCCTTATAGAAGGCAAGAACCGCCAGGTGCGCCACATGACGGCTGCGGTCGGGTTCCCCACGCTCCGGCTTATCCGCGTACAAATAGGGAATATCCCGCTGGGCGAACTAAAACCCGGCGAGTGGAAAGCGGTTACCGATAAGGTAATTTGATTTTTAGAGCAGGCCCTTCTTTGCCGAACGCATCAGGTTCTTAACCTGCTTGTTCGTGAGCTGCGGGACCTCGGCGTCCTTCTGGGCGCGGGACTTCGGAGCGCATTCCTCGCAGTAGTGCTTGAACACCGTCCCGAAACTGGCGGCACCGTCCATGCGGTCTGTCTGACGGCTACGGAAGGCACGAACCATCGTTTCCTTGTGGCACTTGTCGCACACGCCCATCTTGGGGGCTGCGGGCTGACGCGGCTCGCGATTCTTGTTGTCGTGTTCCGTCGTCATGTCCCAGGCACGTCTCTGGGCTGCAATCTTTCTGGCAAAACCATCGTCTAAAAGACCCATATCTGCTCCTTATTTATCTTCTAACTCTCTTAATATACAATCTTGCAAGAAAAGCGATTCGAGCGTAATGCACAAAGAGGTGGGTTTTGCGTCTTCCGAGTACAGGCTACGGGCAAATTTGCCCCTTTCCAGCTGCTTTTCCTTGAAATTTTCCGCGTGCTTCGCGAAGTCGAGCACCTTCACCCGCGTGGGGAACGTTGTCTCGAACGCCCGGATGGCATTGTTGAGGATATCCACCTTGTCGCTCACGCCGGGCACGGAATCCGGAGGGATTGTCACCACGAAGATGCCAGACTGCGTCTTGTTGACAAGTTCACGTACGAGGCTCGTGTAGTTCTCCGCCGTAAGGAAGCCCGAGCCCGAATCCTTCTTCAGGTCGCTGTAGCCGAGCCCCAGCACTATGCGGCCAGCCTTCTTGCCGATAATGTCGGAAGCCGCACGCGCGATGAGCTGCGGTATGGTGAGCGGTACCGGGGCGTTTATGGAGAACTGCATGGGGCGCGAGGGTTCGCGGCACAGGAGCATCTCGGCCATGCGGGAGGCAACCTCGCCCTGCTCGCCAAGGAGTTCATCGCCGATTATGAGGATCCTGTTTTCCATGCCTTTAATTTACTTACTATCGATTGGTTTGACCACAGAAATTTCCCAAAAACCGTCTTTTTTTTCACGGGAGAGAATGCTGCAGCCATCTGCGACCAGCGCTCCGGGAACATTCTCGATAGGGGAACCCTCGTCGAGGGCAATCCTCAGCACGCGCCCGCGGGGGTAGCCCGACATAACGAGCCTGGAACGGACCGCATTCCCGGGGCAAACCACGCCCCGAAGGTCGAGCACGTCGGGTATATCCAGGGTAACGCCCGTAAGCGGCACGCCCGCCTTCACGTCATCGCAGAAACGGGCGATTTCTTCGCAGTGGTCTTCCGGATGCTCGAGCCACAGCCCGACCGGATACGCAGGAACGCCTGCCAGCACCACCCTGGAAAGGGCGTCCTCGGGTAGAAGTTGTACCCCGAACGAGGCCCGGAACCACTCCGCACAGGCATATGACAGGAGCGATTTCAGGGCACTCCCGAAACCAGCCTCGCCCTTGTGCGAAAGCATCCATTTGACTACCGTAGACGGTCCGTCTGTATTCCGTTCATCCATCATTTTTACCTAAACATACATTTTTATCGCACTTCATCGCAAAAATGTCAAAAAACGCGTTTTTTTGTAAAAAAGTTAAACTCATCACGTATTTTTCCATAAAAATAGTAACGAAACATAGCAAAAAGGGGCTATGATTTCTATATTTGCGCCCAAGCATTTAAATATGCAAAAGGTTTTGTAAACGATGAATACAGTTCTCCTCTACGCAATGTTCGTAGTCTATGTCATCGCCGGCGTGGGATTGGTGATTTACGGGTTCAGTTGCTACTACAGCATATATCTATTCCTGAAGAATAGCCGCCATACTAGACTATCAGACCGCAAAAAGATTCTCAAGTTCTACCGCGAGCATTCCATCAATGACCTCCCGCAGGTCACGACCCAGCTCCCCGTATTTAACGAGGCGAACTGCGTGGAACGTCTGCTCGACGCTGTCTGCGCTATCGACTACCCCAAGGACAAGCACGAAATCCAGGTTCTGGACGACTCCACCGACGAATGCTACGAAGTGGCGAAGAAGAAGGTGGCCGAACTTGCCGCGAAGGGTTACGACATCAAGCTTATTCACCGTACGAACCGCCAGGAATTCAAGGCCGGCGCCCTCAAGGAAGCCATGGCCGTCGCGAAGGGCGATTTCCTCGCGATTTTCGACGCCGACTTCGTTCCGGAGAAGGACTTCCTCCTCAAGACCATCCCCTACCTGGTGATGGACGACCAGATTGGCCTTGTCCAGGGTCGCTGGGGCCACCTGAACCGCACGGAATCGGGCCTTACGCTTGCCCAGTCCATCGGTATCGACGGTCACTTCGTTATCGAGCAGTCCGCCCGTAGCTGGGGCAAGCTGTTCATGAACTTCAACGGCACTGCAGGCGTCTGGCGCAAGCAGGCCATCTACGGCGGTGGCGGCTGGGAAGGCGACACCCTGACCGAAGACATGGACCTTTCTTACCGCAGCCAGCTGGCCGGATGGAAGATGAAGTTCGTGTTCGACGTGATTGTGCCGGCAGAACTCCCGAACGATATCAACGCCTACAAGGCACAGCAGTTCCGCTGGGCCCGCGGTTCCATCCAGACGGCAATCAAGATCTTGCCGCGCGTGTGGAAGGCCAAGGTCCCGCTCCGCATCAAGATTGGCGCGTTCCTGCACACCACGCACTACTCGATTCACCCCTGCATGCTGTTTACCGCCCTCTGCGCCTGGCCGCTCCTCGCGTTCTTCGAACCGGTCGCACACCTCCCAAGTTGGGCCTACACGGTCGGCTTCAGTTTCATTTTCCTCGCCGCAATCGCACCTTCCGTTCTTTACTTTGTCGCACAGCGCTGCTCCGGCTATACCGGCTGGAAAATCCGCATGCTCAGCCTCCCCATCCTGATGGCGCTTGGCGTGGGCATCGCCGTGAACAACACGCGTGCCGTGTTCGGTGCCGTGACCGGCGTGAAGGGCAGCTTTGTCCGCACCCCGAAGAGTGGCGGATCCAAGAAGAAGGCGAAGAGCCACTACGCACAGAAGTTCCCCTGGATGGCAGTTCTCGAACTTGCCGTGGGCGTGTACTGCATCTTCGGTCTTCTGGAATACATCGGCGCACAGAAGTTCATCATCGGACCGTTCCTCGCACTCTACGCGGTGGGTTTCCTCTCCGTGGGCGTTCTGAGCTTTATGCACTTCATTGGCAACATTATCGAAGTGCACAAGGCCCGCAAGGAACACGGCAACGTCGAAGTACAGGAATCGTAATCCAGTTACAGCCTTTTAGCATCGGAGCATTCGCGCAGGTCGCGGATGCTTTTTTGCATGGTATGGATATGCTCCGTAGCGCGGGAATCGTAGGCGGCAAGGCCGTGCACGTATTCACGGTGGAACATCCCGTAGAGCCCAAGCGCAGACGAGACCAGGATGCCTGCGACAGCGAGTGCGACGACGAGTTCGATTAACGAGAAGCCTTTTTGCACCGGATGAGCCTCCTGAAAGTGTAGTCGGGTGTGCGGATTTCGAGCCACTGGAGCGACGTGGCGGGGATGGGAGTGGTAATTATTTCGGGGAAAATGGTCGTTTTGTCGTTTGTCGCGGGATTGTCGTTTATTTCGGGTGGGATGTTTGTTTCGGGCTGATTGCTTATTTCGGGTGTGTTGCGGGTTAGGGATGCGCGGCGGGTATAGACGGTGTCGGCGCAGGCGGGCAGGGCGGTAACTTGCGATTCCATGTAAGCGACGGCAGCGAGAGCGCTGTCGGAATGCGCGAACTCGAGGGAAGAAATGTGCCGGAACGCCCCCAGGTAAAGCGAGAGGGCGGCCGCCCCTGCGGCAAGGACCGCAAGTGCCACGAGGGTTTCAAGGAGGGTAAAGCCTTTACGTTTATCGCGGGTTGCAAGACGTTTATCGCGGGTCATAGCCGAGCGGCCCTCCGGAAGACGACGCTCTCACCGTCGAAGAATGCGGGAAGGAGCGCGTGCGCCGAGTCACGCACGTCTCCGGGGTATGCTGCACCGAAAAGGCTATCAGGAACATCGAGTTCGACTATGCCACCGGGTGCGGCAAGTACGCCCGAGAAGGCGGCACGATTCAGGAGGGCAACGCGCCCGCCGCCCGAACCGAGCGATACGGCAACACTCGGGAAACCTGCCCGCGCACGGTCGCGGATTGTCACGATATCGCGGGCATAGAGCAGGCCCGAGAAAGCGAAGGAGGAGCGCACCTCCAGCGACGCTCCGGAATAGACTTCCAGATGCGCGACCGAGACTCCCCCGCCGAGGGTTACCTCGCCTTCGGCATAGATGCGCAACGTGTCGAAACACGCCCGCCCTTTTACGCTCACAGAGCCATCGACCAGAAAGGCAGCAGAAGGGACATGCGTATCGAAATCAAGCGTGAGGTCGCCATCGCTCACATGCAACGCGATTGCGGAATCGAGCCGGAAGATGCGCCTGTTGCCGGACATGACGTGAAAGCCCCTTGCCGTCGTGATGGACTCGCGGAGAGTTGCACGGTACTGCGTCATGGCTGTGTACCAGTCGTCAAATCTCAGGCGGGAATAGCGCGTGCCGTAATATGCACATAGGCTGGGGGCTGTATTTGCTGATGCAGGACGCAATGTATTTGCAGGCATGGAATGCGGGATTTTTACTGGTACAAGATGCCCGCCGACCAGTAGCGGGGCACAAATGCGACCCCACGGGCCAACAGCCTCGGCACTTACCGGCGGGAGCCCCGCAAAGAACCCGTCAGGGAATCCCGATAGGTTCGCAATAATTGCCGATTCCGCATCGTAGACCGCCTGCACCTCGCGGGCATAGCGGTTCGTATAACGCAGCACGCTTCCCGGCACCCGCAAAAGGCAACCGAACAGGATGGTGAGTGAAAGGATAAGCGTGAGGACAAATCCCAGAACGAAACCGCGCTTACATTCCATTGCGGACCTCCCGAATTTCGCCCCCGCAGGCAAGCTGCACACGGTCCTTCCCGATAGAAACGACTTCGAAGGGCCCGAGGGTATCCCCGAGGTTGTACCAGGAAGGCGATGCACCCGCAATCGATGCGCTGAAGATGCGCCCCGCCACGACGCCGTGCAAGCGGACAGGAGGGAGGTCGCAGGTATTCTCATTGTTTGTCGTTTTGTTAAACGGTGCAGCCATTTCCTCATTAAACTGCGCGGCCGGCTCTTCGCTCGGGCGCATCTCCGGCGGAGGCGTGAGCGCCGGAAGTTCCGTGCCCGCAGGCGATATTACTTCGGGTGCCGCGCCCGGCAAATCGCCCGAAAGAACATTCCACCAGGCACTAACGGCAAGCAACAGCGCAAAGCCCGCAGCAAGCGCAGGCCAAACAACCTTCCCGCAGGTCTTTACCCGCCAGAACGGATCACGACCCGCACGACACAACCAGCAGCGCCGTTCTGGTTCCGGCACACTCCCTACGTCCATAAACGCGCAGTACCATTTTTCCGCCCGCGAAAACAGGTCATCGCTCCGGAGAAAAACGTCAAACCGTCCGAGACGCTCCTGCACGCTCTCTTTATTATGGTGAGGTTCCTCGCTCCAGTGGCAAAGCCTTCCTTCAAAAAAGACGAGGATGTATAGCCAGCCGTTATCCAAAAATGCGAAGCGGCAGTTCCCACAACTTTCGCGCAGGCTGCACCCGCAATAAACGTTCTCGCAAGCATCTTCCTCGCGCATTAGTTTGTCCGCATAACCGTAGAGCATCGCCATCCGAGGCAATACGCGGTCTCCGCGCCCTCGCAGTTTCGCGACATCCTTTTCCGCAGCATTCCCATTCGCAAGCATTACCAAGTAACGGTGCTTTCGCCCGTCCGTGCTGTTGAAGCTCACCATTTCGCGGAATACGGATTGCGCCGTGCAAGAGCCTTCTGAATACGACTGCGCGACACTCGGGAAATCCTCGGCGAAACGTTTTCGCAACGTTACCGGGTCCAGCACGCCGTCGAAGCCTGTCACCACCTCCCAGGTCCAGAGCCGAGCCTCCACAAAAGCCGTTCTCGCCCACATCAGAATTCCACCTCGGGCGTGATGAAGATGGCCAGTTCGCTCTCGTCTTCGACCTCGCTCACATAACTGAAAAGCCTGCCGATAAGCGGGATGCTCCCAAGAAACGGAACTGCGTTCCGGACTTCGGATTTGCTCTTGCGCACGAGCCCGCCCAGGCAAAGCGTCTCGCCGTTTTTCAGCGTGACGGTCGTTTTCAGGTTGCGGGTACTGATATCACGCGGGCCGTCGCCGCTCGAGCGCCCCGCCGTCTTGATTTCGGGCGAAATGTTCAGCGTAATGCTCCCGCCCTGCGTAACTGTCGGGGTGATTTCCAGCGAGATTCCGTCATTGAACGAGCGGTAGTCCGTAATCGGGTAGCCGTCCGCAGAAACCTGGCTCACTAGGTAATAGACCGTATTCGTCACGTTCAGTTCCGCCTTGTTCCCGTTTAACGTCGTGAGTCGCGGGCGCGCAAGGACTTCGGCCTTGTTGTTCTCCTCCATCGCGGCAAGTTCCATCTCGAAACGTGCCGGTAAAATTCCGATTTTTCCGAACGCGCCCGAAGCGGAAACGTCCTTCCCCATAAAGTCCCAGAACCCGCGCACGCCCAGGTCGTTCTCGCCCGTCTTGCGCGTGGCCCCGCTATGGAGCCCGAACTCGAAATTTCGCCCACGCTTGAGTTCCACAATCACGCACGAGATGGTTACCTGCATGGCAGCCCTGTCCAGCCGCTCGAGGATTGCAGCTGCGTCCGCGATTTCGGAGGGTGACCCGCGCAACATCAGCGCGTTCTGCTCCTTCACTTCCGACACGACAAGCCACGAACCCGGCAACAGCTTGGAAAGTTGTGCCATCATAATTTCGGGAGAAGCGTTCTTCAGCGGGTAAAGTTCCGTTCGCGAAAGCACGTTTTTCGCCCCGCGTTCCGTCACGAACAAAGTATTCGAGTCCAGCGCATAGGTGTAACGGCTCCCGCGGAAAAGCGACTGCAAGAGGTTCGCCAGCGGGACACGCTCAAAGCGCATCTGCAAGTTTTCGCGCACGTCGCCGTATAAAACTAGGTTGAGGTTCGCCACCCGCGCACATTCCTTGAGGAACACATCCAGCGGCGTGCCATCCAGTTCCACGGAATAGAGCGAATCGTCCTGAACGATATCTGGCACGGAGCCTGCGCCACCCGCACCGCCCGCAGCCCCCGCGGGCGTATTGCGCGGCAATTCCACGCGAAAGCAGTCCGCATCGCGCCTCACGCGAAAACCGTGCGATTCCAGCAGGACACGGAGCGCCATCGCGGGCGGTACGGATTCCAGATGGCCACTCACAAGCCCCGCGACATCGGGCGACGCCACAACGTTCAGGCCCGTATTCGCAGAAAAGTCCCGGATAAACTCGCGAACGTCGCGCTCCCGCACGTCAAGCGACACAAGCGAATCCGCGACCCGGAAAAAATTCTCGCCACGTTCCAGCCGCTTGCGGATATGGAAAACCGTCCCATCGCGAATGAGTTCGAGCCCGAGGGTAGAACACAACGACGTGAGCCCCTCCAGCAGCCCGACGCCATCAAGGTGGAACGTGACGCGCGCTTCCGCACCCGCATCCACAAGCACGGGTACCCCGTAGGCAAGCGACACCGAGCGGGCGACATCCTGCAGGCTCGCATCCACGAAATCGAGCGAAACCTTGTCGGGCACGTCGCGCTCACCGCACCACGCGCGCCCCAGGCAAAGAAGTAAAACAATAACGAGGCAAGCAACCGCGGGCATAAAGCAGCCACGGCTTTCCTCCATGTTTTTACGAGGCACAAGGCCTCCCAGATTTTTAAGATATATAAATAAAGGGCGTCACTCGACAGCCGACACAACCCGAAACGGGTTGAGCTCAATCTACAAAAAAGTCTTCAGGAAAACCAGTCCCTACAGAATTTTTTCAAATTCTTTCAGGAGTGCGCGACCTTCTTCCCATTCGCCGAGGTTCGAAAGCGCATTGATATGCCCCTTGCGACCCACGTCAAAGAACATCGAGCCCCACGCCTCCGCAAACATACGCGCACGTTCGATAGTCACGTACTCGTCATTCTCGCTCGCGACAACGCACGAGGGCACCGGCAACTTTTCCAAAGGCATCGGAGCAAAGTCCTCGACAATGTCAATCACATCGATATCCGCAGGCGCAACGAGGAACACGCCCTTGACTTTTGCCGGAACTGCACCTTCCCTCGCCTTCCGCATAAGCCAGAGGACCGTCGTCGCGACCCCCAGACTGTGCGAAACGAGAACCGTATCGGACTCGAGTGCGGCCACCGTCCTGTCGAGCGTATCGACCCAATCCGCCTTGTGCGGGTGTTCCCAGTCGTGCTGTTCAACGCGGCTTGCATCGGGCATGTTGTTCGCCCAATAAGTCTGCCAGTGAGTGGGGCCAGAATTGCTGTAACCGGGAACAATCAGATAATGCATCAAGAACCTTGTTGAATTACATGCTCACGAACTTGCGCATGCTTAGGATAGCAGTGAGTACGCTAAGGGCGAGACTTACAAGCAACGTAACCGTGGGAATGAAAAGCCCGACCAGGAACGTCTCGTGGAACAGCTGGACCAGGAGGAGCAGCGGGACAACCACGAAAAGCGAGATGTGGGCCGCGGCGCGGACCGTCTTTACGCGGAGCGAAAGCATCAGCGAGAACGATGTCGTGAGGAACACCGCCGAGAGCGCGCCGAGAATAGAAGCGATCGCCGCGACGGTCGAAATATCGGGATGCGACGCCCAGTAGACGAACTGCGCCAGGAGCGCGAAACCCACCGGGAACGGAACAATCGCGAGCAACTTGCCCCAGAAAAGCCTCGCAGGCGCGATGGGAGAAAGCTGCAACAGTTCAAGCGAATTACGCTCGCGCTCGCCCGCAAACGAATCTCCGGCCAACGGCGAACCCATCGGGGCCATAAGGCAACCTAGCAGGAGCATCATGTAGCCTTCCATGCCTTCCATAATCTGCCCGCCGTACCGCGAAACCGCAATTCCCTGGCTCGCCGCGAGAATCACCGGCGGGATGATGAACGGAATCCAGAATCGCGGTTCCCGGAAAATCAGGCGAAGTTCATGTCTAAAAACGTGGAGCATGTTTCGGGAGAAAAGATAGATTTATTCATGACAAGAGAGTGCAAAAGTTCCCTAAAAACAATTATTATCGCTTGCGAAAAGGGATAAAAATGGGTATATTAAGGAGGGTAACCTTATAACGACACTTTTTGTACTAGGATAAAGACATGAAATTTTTTCTCATAATCTCTCTTATGCTTGCAGCTCTTGTTGAAGCAACAACGTATGAAATGAAAAGCAAGTACTGCACCGTGCTATACGAATCGTTCTCCGATAAAATAAAAACCAAGGGTGATTGCTTGGTAAAAAATGAATCTGGCAAAGAACAGCTGTTCATGGAATGTTTTTACAATAACACGAACGAAACATACATTCAAATTGTATATGTCAATGAAAAAGATTACTCCTTTACACAAGTAAAAAATGGCAAAAAGACATCAAATTCATATAATTTCATCAATTTTTCATCAGACCTCAATAATGGAACTTTTAAAGATTGCCAGTTAATAAGAACAATGACTATTAACCAAAAAAAATAAGACTCACTTTTCAAGAAAAAAATCCCGTGCCCCTTCGATAAAGATTCCTAACCTTTAACCATGGACGACATATTTGCATTCATTGGCGGGCTCTACCTGGGGATTCATTACACCCGCACCAAGAAAATTGAATACGTCTTCAAGATTCAATGGAAAGAGCAACCCGTACTGTTCGGCATCATCATCCTTCTCTTCTGGTTTTTCGCGCTGGACAGTTTTTACGACACGCTCGACTTATTCGGACTCTCCCCCATTTCCGGTAGGCCGCTGCAACTCCTGGACATCACCACCTTTTTCGCAATATTCTTTGTCGCAACAATAGCGAGCATTTTCACGAAGCAGGTCGAAATAAGGAAAAAGATCTACACCTGGCAAGACAGGCCCCTAACCAGAAGTTCCATTCTGGTCATTTGCCTCCTCCTGACAAGCATTTTTGTGAGAGAACTGCTGGAATTCTTTTCTATTCTATGATTTAACATTCGCCTACAAAAAAGTATATATAACCAGGATAAAAAATGAAAAAGCTCCCAATTATTCTCGTTATTGTCGCAATCATCATGGTCATAGGAACCGTGGTGTATAAAAAAACTAGCGGCACCATGAAGGATACTCGCGACGGCAAGAGGTACAGGACCGTAAAAATCGGTGACCAGGTATGGATGGCAGAGAACCTGGACTTCGATTACAATGTGGGTTCCGCAAGGAGTTACTGCTACGAAGACAAGCCAGAAAACTGCCAAAAGTACGGTAGGCTCTACACCTGGGCAGCCGCCATGGACAGCGCCGCATTGTTCAGTAAGGACGGGTTCGGGTGCGGTAAAGGCAAAACCTGTACGGCACCTGATGATGTCCGCGGAATTTGCCCCGAAGGTTGGGCATTGCCAACCATCGAAGACTGGACCGACTTGTTCATCACCCTCGGTGGGCAGGGCACAGCAGGCCAAAAACTCAAATCTACTCAAGGCTGGGAAGATAACGGCAACGGCACAGACGATTATTCATTTACAGCGATTCCTGCAGGCAACGAGGACTGCACTGGTACCGGCCAGTATTTCAACGTGGGTGACCATACCTTTTTCTGGAGTTCCACCGAAGGCAATGACATTTTGGCCTTCCAGATGCACCTGGATACCGATTACAAAAATTCTTGGCTAGAAAGCAGATTCAGCAAGTCCTGTGGATACAGTGTCCGTTGCATTAAGAAAAAAACTAGTGCAAGGCCCAGGGTTACATCCGCATCGGCCATAGATTCCATAACAGACAACCGTGATGGCCAAACCTATACGACCGTGAAGATTGGCAGTCAAACATGGATGGCAGAGAACTTGAACTTCAATTACAATGCAGGCTCAGCAAAGAGTTTCTGCTACGACAACGAACAAAGTAATTGCGAAGACTATGGCAGGTTATACACCTGGGCTGCCGCCATCGACAGCGCAGGCTTATTTAGCAACAATGCGAAGGGGTGCGGCATAGGCAATGACGATTGTTGGATGGCGCCACCCATACAGGGAGTCTGCCCCGAAGGGTGGCATGTCCCTACTAACGCCGAATTGCAAATACTAGTCTCTGAAGCAAGAAAAACACCCGCAGACTTCAAGTCGCTTTTCGCTCCTAGTGGATGGGAACGCAATGGCCACGGCACAGACGACTTCTCATTTTCACTATACCCCGCCGGCCTCAAATCCCACCAAACAGAAAACTTCATTCATCAAGGAGACTGCGCATACCTTTGGACGGCCGATGGTCACAATGGTTGGAGCACAAAGGATTACAATGCGACATACCTTTGGTTTTCACATGACATGCAACCATTCCCTAACATAGATAAGAGAGACGCTCTCAGTATCCGTTGCATCAAGGACTAACTTTTTCAGCTCTATTCACACAAAAAGGCGGCTCAAGGCCGCCTTTTTTAATTACTGACGCGTGAGCGTCTTGTACCTGATGGGCTTCGGGTTGTCGGCATCTTCGCCGAGACGCTTGCGACGGTCGGCTTCGTATTCGCTCCAGTTGCCTTCGAACCACACCACCTTCGAATCGCCTTCGTAAGCGAGGATGTGCGTGGCGATGCGGTCCAGGAACCAGCGGTCATGCGAGATAATCACAGCACAGCCTGCGAACTTGAGGATTGCCTGTTCCAGAGCCTGCAGCGTTTCAATATCCAAGTCGTTCGTCGGTTCGTCAAGGAACAAGAGGTTACCCGGCTTCTGCAGGTTCTTCGCCATGAGCACGCGGTTGCGTTCACCGCCCGAAAGCGTCGTGAGCTTTTTCTGCTGGGCGGCACCCGTGAAGTTGAAGAGTCCGCAGTAGGCGCGGCCGTTCATCTTGCGGTCGCCCACCATAATCTCGTCGTTGCCGCCGGTGATTTCTTCCCACACGGTCTTGGAATCGTCGAGGCTGTCGCGGCCCTGTTCCATGCTGATGATTTCCACGGTCTCGCCAATCTTGAGCGTACCGCCATCGGGCTTTTCCTGGCCCATAATCATTTTGAACAACGTAGTCTTACCTGCACCGTTCGGGCCGATAATGCCCACGATGCCAGAACGCGGCAAGCTGAAGTTCAAATCGTCGAACAGCACCTTGTCGCCAAAGGCCTTCTGCAAGTGTTCCGCCTGAATCACGATATCGCCCAGGCGCTTGCCGTTCGCAATGTGGATCTGCGCCACCTTGATCTGTTCGCGGGAATCTTCGGCAAGCAGTTCTTCGTAAGCCTTGAGACGAGCCTTGCTCTTGGCCTGGCGCGCCTTCGGGCTCTGCTTGACCCATTCCTGTTCGCGAGCGAGGCGCTTCTGCCTGTCGGATTCGCCCTTCTCTTCGCCACGGAGGCGTTCCAGCTTCTGGTCGAGCCACTGGGCATAATTGCCTTCCCAAGGAATGCCGCGACCGCGGTCGATTTCCAGAATCCAGTTCGTTACGTTATCGAGGAAGTAACGGTCATGCGTCACAAGAATCACGGAGCCCTTGTATTCGCGGAGGTGGCGTTCGAGCCATGCAACCGTTTCGGCATCCAAGTGGTTCGTCGGTTCGTCAAGGAGCAACAAATCCGGTTCTTCGAGGAGCAGGCGGCAGAGAGCCACACGGCGCTTTTCACCGCCGGAAAGGTTCGTCACCGGCCAGTCGCCCGGCGGGCAACGGAGAGCGTCCATTGCGATTTCGATATTGCGGTCAAGGCTCCACAAGTCCTGAGCGTCGATGATGTCCTGGAGTTTCGCCTGTTCGTCGAGGAGCTTGTTCATCTCGTCGTCTTCCATGGGTTCGGCGAACTTCATGGAAATCTCGTTGAAGCGGTCGAGCACGGCCTGCTTCTTGGCGACGGCCTGCATCACATTTTCCTTGACGGTCAAGTTCGGGTCCAGCTGCGGCTCCTGCGGCAGGTAGCCTGCGGTGCGGCCCGGTTCAATCCAAGCCTCACCCTGGAATTCCTTGTCGATGCCCGCCATGATGCGGAGCAGCGTGGACTTACCGGCACCGTTCTGGCCGATGATGCCAATCTTTGCGCCGTAGTAGAAACTGAGGGAAATGTCCTTCAGCACCTCCTTGTTAGGCGGGTACGACTTGGTCATCTTGTACATGTAGAAAACGAATTTTTCTGCTTTATTCTGTTCGGCCATATTCAGGTTCCAGATATCAGGTTACAGGTTTTTATTTCCCCGTTCAATAATACAAAAAACACGCACCCGCCCGGGCAAGCGGCGCACCCAATATTGATATATTTGACGCATGGAAAGCAACATCCTAAAACGCCTGCGCGAGTGGTTCAAGAAAAACGCAGCAACGCTCCCGTGGAGGCCCGCCGACCTGGACGCACCACGCGACCCGTATGCGGTCTGGATTAGCGAGACGATGTTGCAGCAGACGCAGGTCGCGACGGTACGCGACTACTTTGTAAAGTGGATGAAGCGCTTCCCGGATATCGAGACTCTCGCCAAGGCGAACGAGGAGGAAGTGTTCCGGTACTGGCAGGGGCTCGGGTACTACAGCCGCGCAAGGAATATACTGAAGACAGCGAAGATTGTGTGTGAGTCCTGTTCGCAAGCGCATATCGCGCGTTGCGAGATGCCGCGGACCCGCAAGGAACTGGAAGCACTACCGGGAATAGGCGCGTACACCGCAGGGGCAATTCTCAGCCTCGCCTACCACCAGAAAGAAGCAATCCTGGACGGGAATCTAGTCCGCATCTTCGCACGTTTTTACGCGCTCGATTTTCTGCCGACAGACAAGGCGAGCGCCGGCAAGAACGAAACCGGCAAGAACGAAAGTTGCGCCGAGGCCTACTGGAAATACGCCCGCAAGGTCGCAGACACGCCCAAGGCATACATGCACAACGAGGCCCTGATGGAACTCGGGCGCACCGTATGCAAGAGCAAGAATCCCGAGTGTGCAAACTGCCCGCTAAACGGCGGATGCCGCGCACTCGCCGAGGGACGCACCGGAGAGTTCCCGCCCAAGCGCAAGAGCGCCCAGAGGGAGTGGCGCGGCACGGCGCTTGTCGTAGAAAGCGCCGACGGCAAGTTGCTTGCCGTATCCGCCGGGCAACCGTTCCTTGCGGGGCAGGCGACACTCCCGCACTTCGAGCATTCCCGCAACGCGACCGCAGGCATACCCGCCGAAGCGGAAGCCTACTTCAACGCAGACAACATCGCATCTATCCGGGAATGTGGAAGTTTCCGCCACGGCATCACGGTGCACAAGATCGAGTGCAAGGTGCTGCACGTAAAACTCACGACAAAGGCAGGCAAGAAAATCGACCCGCGATTCAACGCCACGTGGGTAAAAAAAGAAGCCGCCGCGAAAAAATTCGCAAACAGCTTCAGTTTAAAGGCAATAAAACTTGCGTTCCGCTAGAACGGCTAGAACGTCTTCTTGACGGTACAGACAAAGCGGATGCGGTCGTAGTCGCCGTTAGGCACCTGCACCACCTCGTCGGCAAGCACATGGATGAGCGTCCCGGTAAGGTAAAGCCCGAGCCTCGGGAACTGCTGTTCGAATGTAGCATCCCAGTACCAGTCGCCCTTCACGACAAGCGGGTCATGGCCACGCAGGTTCCACTGTGCGTCGCTCCTGAACCGCAGCGAATGCGACACGCGGAAACTCTTGCGGATAAGCCAGTCACCGGTAAAGGCGACAAAGTATTCGGCCGGCGACACTTCGAAGCGTTCCATAGGCCCGTCAATGCGTTCAAAACCGGCAAGCGCACGGAACTTGAACATATCCTCCAGCCAGGCGTCAATCCAGAGTTCGCCCGTAATGCCCTTAATCCAGGAATTTATACGGGCGACATCGCCGTAACGGAATTCAAAGTCGCCATCTTCCACAAAGCCATCCACATCAAACGTCTCGGCACCGTGTTCAGCCCAGAAGGTCGCGCGTCCGCCCAGCGAAACGGAAGCGACCGTATCGGCAAATGCGAGGTATGCCTGCACCAGGTTCATCTGGCCATCCGGCGCAAGGTCTATATCGTCGCTGACACCCTTCATGGTAAAGTATTCAACGTCATCAGCGAGCGGGTTCAGGCGCGTACCTGAAATGTTCTTGACCCCCACCGTAACGCCCATTCCCTTCACCGGGAAGGGTGAGCCCATCTCGATGCTATCCTGCACGAGCCAGTCGGAATCGTTCATGCCGAACATGACATCGGCACGGAGCCAGCGGAGCGGCTGCACACGCAACTGCATGAACGGCCAAAGCACACGATCATTATCGAGGCCGGTATAAACATCGCCTTCGTCGCTCACAAAACGGAACGCCATGCCCGCAGAAATCTGGAAAATGCCCTTCTGGCATTCAGCACCGCAGCTATAAAGTACGGAGCCGTTCACCTCGTCACGCTCGCCAGATTCCTTGACACGCACATCCTGATATTCCGCATGCTCGTACGCAACGTTCAGCGCAAGGTTCCAGAAATCGACATGTCCCTGCACACGGGGCTTCATGTGCACAGGAATCCAGCGGGAGGATTCCGCATATTCCCACAGGTATTCCTCACCCGCCAGCGCATAGGCGTTCACGAAGTCGTTCGTAAAGCCGAGCCCGCCATAGATGGAACTGAACATCGGATAGTTCTCACCAAAGATGGCAAACTCATCAGAAACCATCTTGTGACGGTAGTTACTCGTGCGCGAAGAATAGTGGTCATCCTGGAAACCGCGCGCAGTCGCCCAGAATCCCTTGAAACTCGGGGTCCTGAAACCGCCTTCCAGAATCGGCGTGCGGTTCGACGGCCTGTCATATTCGGTAATCACGTCCTGGTAGATCATGTCGCCCAGTTCGTTACCCGTCTTGACCCACACGGAAGGCTCCATCGGATCCCACGAGGGCAGCACCGACATGCGGTTAAACAGCAGGCGATTATTCACCTTGGCCGGTGTCCAGAGTTCACTTTCGGAGTGAAGCCCACCCGCACCGAGAATGCGGTCAAAATAGTACGTAGGCCCACCGATAAGGAACGTGCCGTCATCACGACTCACCGGTTCCATACCTTCCATCTCGGGGTCAATCGCCGCATTCGCAAACACAGCAAGCGACGCAACAGACAACGTTGTCAACAATGAGGAGAATTTCATTACCAAACCCTCCTTTCAATGTAGAAGCCCACGGTGAGCATATTCGACCTTTCCGGGAGCGTCCAAAGTTCTTCCCAGAGTACGTTCAGGCCCGCCGTAAAATCCTTGAAGTAGAGGAACGGCATGTTCACACGGGCGAACCACCCGAATTCCGTCTCGTTATCGAGCAGCATGCCGCCACGACCGGAATAATAATCTACATCATCATCGCTATCGGCACGCGTCCAGTTGCAGGTAAAGCCAGCACCCACTGCCAGCGGGCGGAGCTGTTTCCAATGCCAGTCAAGTCCGAGGCGCCCCACGAACTGGTGAACACCCGGGAACGGGATCCCTTCGGCACGCACCTTCACGTAAGCGTAGTTGAAATGGACAAAGCCGTCAAAGTCATCCCAGTAACTGTAACGCAGCCCCACCCCACCGTAGAAGGCATTCTCCACGGCATCCTGTAGGTCGCCGAAGGGGTACATCTCGCCGCCCTCTATAGAGACGTAGACTTTCGAGAAAGCGGAATCCGCAGGGTTTGCCATAACGACATCCGCCGGCTTCGCCTCCGGTTTCACGGCAAGCGAGTCCTGCGCGAACGGCATCGTCGCAAGGCACAAGACTGCTGCAGATAAAATAAGTTTCAGTTTCATACCTTTTTCCGTTCTAGTGCCTGTGCAAAAAATCCATCAAAACGTGCATCCTCGGCTCCCGGGAAAACGGGTTCGCCGCGCTTAACAAATTCAGGGTGTACCTTAACAAAACGGTTCACAACCTGCGTGGTTTCTACCGGATCCGGACTGCACGTGGCATAGACGAGCACTCCATCTTGGGCTAGCGTTGCCGAGGCCGATTCCAGGATGCCATACTGCAGTTCCGCAAGTTCCTTGACAGATTCCGGCGTAATGCGGTACTTTGATTCGGGCCTGCGTGCCATCACGCCCATGTTGCTGCACGGGACATCGAGAAGCACTCGGTCGAACTTGCCGTCAACTACCCCATTGCAGGCAAGAACGTCAATGCATTCGAGCCGAACATTCTTGAGGCCGAGGCGGTCTACCAGATCGTGCATCTTTTCTACGCGGAAATCGGACACATCACTCGCGAGAATATCGAGCGCAGGCTCCATCTCAGCCATAAGCGCGGACTTGCCGCCCGGAGCCGCACATGCGTCCCAAACCTTCTGGCCGGGTTTCAAGTCGAGTAACTTCACGACCTCGTACGCGGAAGGATTCTGCAAACTAAATTCACCATTCGCAAAGGCATCGGATTCAAGAATTGCCTTGAGCTTAGCATCTTCGGGAACCTGGATGTAGCGGTCATAGAGAATGCTTGCACCCGTGAGCCCGAGTTTCTGGGCAAGTACCGGAGCGGAAATCTTCTGCAGGTTCACGCGGATCCATTCCACAGGGCGTTCGAGTGTCGCCTTCGCGAGCGCTTCGGCGCGGTCACCGCCGTAAATATCAAACCAACGACGCACCAGCCATTCGGGCACGGAATTCTCAATGCACACGCGACGCACACGCTGTTGCGGGAGTGCGGGCAGGCCGGACCTCCGCGCGGAATGCAGCACGGCGTTCACGAGCCGCGCGGAACCTTCGCCAAGGTTCGCCGCCTTCGTGAGTTCCACGCTTGTCGATACGGCGGCGTGGTCCGGCACCTCCATAAAGAACATCTGGAATATCCCGAGTTCAAGAACCGTGCAAACTTCGGGCGAAGGCTTCTTCTTCACGAGCGACTTCACAAAGTACTGCAGGTACAGATGCCTGCGGCACACGCCCAGCGCAAGTTCCATCGCGAAAGGAGAAAGCCCGCTCTCCTTGATAAAGGCGCCCTCCTTCTGCCAAAGCAGAAGCACGCGGTACGCATCCATGCGTTCTTTCAGGGATTCATCTAGCAAAAGCAAAGTCCTTCACGGTTCTGGATTCCACGCATAAAGTCAGCAACAGGCATCGGCTTCTTGCCTTCGGCCTGAATTTCAAGAACCTCGAGCAAGCCCTCGCCCGTACCCACATACAGGCGATTGTCCTTGAATTCCACGGCACCCGGGGCAAGCTTCGGGCCGTTCTCCGGGGTATCCGTCTTGCGCAGGTACACCATGCGGCCACCGAGCTTTCCGTAACCACCGGGCCACGGATTGAAGGCGCGGATGCGGTCATGGATTACCTTTGCCGGCAAGTTAAAATCGATAAGACCTTCTTCTTTCTTGAGCTTGGGAGCGCCGCTTGCCTGCGCGTGATCCTGCGTCAGGTCCTTCTCGCGGCCTTCCATAAGCTGGTGAATTGCATCGTCCAGCGCGTCACAGCCGGGCGCCACCATCTTTTCCAAAAGCGAGGCAGTCGTATCCTGATGGTCAATCGCCACCACATTCTGCGCGAGAATCGGGCCATGGTCCATCTTCTCGTCCAGGCGGAAAACCGTCACGCCCGTTTCCTTGAGGCCGTCCGCAATCGCACGCTGGACCGGAGCCGCACCGCGGTACTTCGGGAGCAGGCTACCGTGAACGTTCACTGCGCCAAACTTTGCGACACCCAGGATGTTCTTCGGGAGGATCGAGTAGGCCACGACCACAAACAGGTCCGCATCGTAGGCGCGCAGGGCGCTCTCGAATTCGGGCGACTTCAGGTCGGTCGGCTGCAGCACGGGGAGCCCGTATTCGAGCGCCAGTTGCTTAACTGGCGGGGGCGTGAGCACGCGCCCGCGCCCTGCCGGGCGGTCAGGCTGCGTCACTACGGCAACTACGTCCGCAAAATCAGATTCCTTGAGATGCTTCAAAAAACAGGCCGCGAATTCCGGCGTTCCCATAAATACGACTTTCATAGTACGAAATATAGAATATACTTTTCTAAATTTACCCCCGCAATGAGAATCCCGCTCCAACTTGCCGTCATTTTCGCCATCTGCCTTGCCGGGGAGTTCCTCCACCGCATCGTGGGCGTGCCCCTCCCGGGGAACATTATCGGCATGGTCCTGCTGCTCATATTACTTTGTACAAAAGTCATCAAGCCGGAGCAGATTTCGGGCGTTTCGAACTTTTTCCTGAAGCACCTCGCGCTGTTCTTCTTGCCGCCGAGCATCGCCATCATGGCCGTCGGTGACGACATCCTTTCCAAGTGGCCGCTACTCCTGTTCCTGTGTATCGCCTTCACGCTCATAACAATCGCGATGGGCGGCTGGGTCACGCAGTTTTTTATCCGCAGGCAGGAATACCGGGAAAACCTGGCCCTGCGTGCAGAACGCCTTTCCAAGCGTGCAGAACGCAACGGCACAATCGGGGGCGAAAAATGAACGCCATCATCAACTCTCCCCTGTTCGGTATCTTCCTCACGCTCGTCGCATTCGAAACCGGCGTGTTCATCAGCAAAAAATTCAAGTATTCCTTCCTGAACCCGCTCCTGATAGGCAATATCCTTATCGTCGGGTTTCTGCTCATCACGGGCATCAGCCTCGAAAGCTACAACGTGGGCGGAGACTACATCTCGGTGATGCTCTCGCCTGCCACCGTCGTGCTCGCCATCCCGCTCTACAGGCAGATTTCCAAACTTAGGCAGTTCTGGATGCCTATTCTTATAGGCATCTTCGTAGGTAGCCTCACCTCGATCGCGTGTGTGATTCTTTTCAGCAAGTTACTCGGGCTGAGCGATACGCTCATGCTCTCGCTTTTGCCCAAGTCCGTCACCATCCCGATGGGTAGCGTCATCTCTGCGCAGATTGGAGGCATTCCCTCGGTCACCATCATCGCGATTACCGTCACGGGAATCACGGGTGCGGTCGCAGCCCCCGCCGTATGCAGGTTCTGCCGCATCAAGCACAAGGTAGCGCAGGGTATCGCCATCGGCACCGCAAGCCACGCACTCGGCACCACCCGCGCCATGGAGATGGGCGAAGTGCAGGGCGCCATGAGCAGCCTTGCCATCGGGATTGCGGGGCTTTTCACCGCGGTCGTTGCTCCGGTTCTTCTCAAGTTATTATAAGCCGCGCGGTTCTAGCCCCTTACCATCGTAAAATAAACGTTTTACTATATTTAAACCATGGCTTACGTACTTCTGATTCTCGCTACTCTTATCGGTCTTGCAATCTGCGCGTATTTTTTGCGCAAGAACATTCTCGTTATCCGCGAGAAGAACAAAAACGAGCCGAAAGCGTACAAGCGCGGGCTCAACTACGTGCTCACGGGCCTATGGTACGGCTACCTCGCCGTATTTTTCATCGGGTTGACCGTTAATAATATCGGCAACTGGTAATCTAGCGCTGCGAATCTAGCCAGCGTTCGTACAGGAACAGCGCAATCAGGTTCTTGCCGTCGATAAACTTGTGGGCGGCTTCCTCGTAAGGCAACACGACTGTCCTAATCCACTCGTTTTCTTCGACATACGTCTGGTTCTTGCCATCCATCGCCTTGAGTTGTTCCGGCGTCACGTCGCGTTCAATGGCGTACAGGCGAATGCGTTCATCCAAAAGGCCGCAACTGCCCGCAAAGCCTTCCGTCATGCCCTTCCACCAGAATTCGGAAAGGTCGATCAGTTCAGAATCTTCCGCCTTGATCTGCGCCTCTTCCTCGAGTTCGGAAAGCGCCACCTTGCGGTAATCGCCGCTCCAGTCCAATATGCCAGCGGGTATCTCGAGCGAGGCCTCTTCCGTAATGGCAAGCCTCGGTTGGCGAACCAGCAGCAGGTACTTTTTCCCTTCACAGCGGAGCACCACGAGCACGCCCACCGCGTTGCCACGCAGCAGCACCACACCATGCACAGGTCTGCCATCGGGCAGTGTCGCCGTTGCGGTAATCTTGATGAACAGCGGGCGGTGTACACGGCTAAAGTAGTCGACCGAATCCACATGGATATGCGTCACCGCAAAGTCCTTGCGTGCCTTCGCAATCCAGTCCTTGAAAAACGGGCAGTCAACGATTACCTGGTAGTCACTTTCGGGAATGTCCGTCGCAAACGAATATTCAATATTGTCTTGCAGCATTTTTTACTTCTTGGGAGCAGTCTTAGCCGATTTCCAAATACCGTAGAGGGAATCCGCATCTAGCGAATCCGGGAACATGCGGTTACGGCCAATGTCGTAGATATACACGTCCTTGAGCGCAGAAGGCCCGCAGGCCGTCTCGGATTCATCGGGAACCATGAGTTCACGGATAAAGTTCACATTCTTCCCTAGCGCATATCCCGCAACCCGGAAGGAATTCATAGCGGCGCATTCGGGAATCTCTTCCACGTAATAGATGCTCGTAAACCACACCGTATCAGCACGTTCCTGCACAGGCCCGAGCGAAGAGGAATCATTCACCCAGCGGTTCGCCACGCAGTAGGTAGAATCATCCGACGCGCACGCCTTGCGGATAGGCACGAGGGCCGTATCGGTGAGGCTCCAAGCCGTAGGGAACAGCGTATCGTTCACGACAGAATCGCACATGTCAATGCGCAGTTCGCACGAAGCCTCCATTGCGCGCCAGTAGAACAGACGCGGGTTCAGGCTATCAAGCACCTTCAAGACCGAGGGGGAATCCTTGGTACGGAGCGGAAGCGAGGAAACCGTATCGAAAAGGCTATCCACGTAAATAGCAAACGTATCGAATTCGAACTTGCCACGACGCAGGAGAACCGTATCGAGAATCTTGTCCTCGTCGTTACGCACGCGCAGGACCGACACACCGTCAAGCTCGTCGGAGGAAGGCAGCAGCTTGATTACAGTATCCGGGTGCAGGTACGGAGACGGGCAATCCTCACCGTTGGACTCGATGATAATCTTCGGGTAATAAACGAGCGCATCGCCATCGCGCGAGGCATCGACCTCAATACGCTTGAGCGCGCAGTTGGAATAGCTCCAGAGGCTATCTAGGCGCAGGTAGAGCGTATCGGAAGCGAGATGGATAAGCGCATTCGAATCAAATTCGGCAATGCGGAAAAAGCCCAAGCCCGTGTAGGAATCATCCTCTGCAGATACAGGAATCGGGCCATCGGAATCGCGGGTACACGCGGACACGCAAAGCATGGCCGCGAACGCAGCAAAAATTCCGATGATAAACGACTTGCGCACCTGCACTCTCCGAAATCAAACCGCTCTTGACCTAGAGCTCAATCTTCTGCAGGAATTTAGCAATTTCAACGCTGTCGAGCGGGTGCGTCTGCGAATACAGATCGGCCCAGCGCACAAAAAATCCGTTGTGACGCACCGTAAGGTAGAACGTCGCACTGTCCTTGGGAGCAAGGCGCCCCACGATGGAATTCATGTCGAGGTATTCACCCACGAGGAACGGCAACGTATCGGCAGGGTTTACCGGATACATGCCCGACATGCGCGAAGTCACGTTGTTGCCATGATCGAGAAGCACGAAGTGCCCAAGCGAATCCTTCCCCGAAGAAAGCACGACTCCCGGCAGAATCGGGTGAATCGGCGCCTCCCCGATGCCCAGCATCGCATCCATCGCAAGCAGGGATTCCTGCCCCTCGAAGTCAAAGTCGCCCGAAATGGAAAGTGCAGACCAGTCCAGAGGCTGCTTGGGGCAAAGCCCCGGATACCGGCAACCGTCCGCAATATCGACCCAGTAGTATGACGAATCCTGCCCCTTTACGTGAAGGAAAGTACGTACAAGTGAATCTTCAACCTGCACGAGCACCGCCTCGGAAAAGCGGTCACGCGGGGCAACCCAGTGAAGTTTCGGGTGCTTAGACTTTGTCTGCGACGCAATGTAGCGCAAAAAGTCGTTCGGCAGGTAGAACACGGAATCCGAGACCACCCAGGAACACTGGCCAAGCCCGTTCTTGAGTTCGAAAGCCTTACCGCGCATATTCTCGCAGCGAACATTCCAGTCGTTCACCTCAACAACCGTCGAGCCCGACAGCAGATCCACCACCTTCTCGGCAAAACCAAGACGCACGAACAGGGCGACACCTATACAAAATAGGAGTACGCGCATTACGGGGTAATTATGGCGCTTAGGCTTGTATCTCTTTTTGCAGCGATGTTCCGAGAAGCCTTCAGACATCCGTCAAATCACATCAGGAAGAAGGCAGCGAGGCCACCGAGGATGAGAAGGACGAGAATAATGAAGAACACCGTCTTGCCCGACGAGGACTCCTCTTCGAACGGCATGTTCATACCCTTCGAGGCGAGTTTCTTTTCGTCTTTCACGACAGCGTTAAAGCTCTTGGTAAACCGGCGGTTGTGGCCCGTACGGCGTTCGGAACGGAATTCGCCCGACATCGAGGGTGCATGGCCGCCATTCTGCGAGGCGACAGGTGCTGCTTCCGGTTCGGCCGGAGCCGCAGGAGCCTGCTCGCGAGGGGGTAATTCTACAGGGTCGTGGCTATGGAGCGAGAATGTCATCATCTCGGCTTCGGCACCAAATACCTTGAGTTTGCGGTCGAGACCGGCCTTCTTCAAGCCATCAGCGATAGTCGCACTATTGCTGAGGAGCGCAAGCATGCCACCCTTGGCCGAAAGTTCACTCTGGAACTGGACAAACGCATTGTAGGCATCGCTATAGACAAAATCGAGCCCCATGAGATCGACCGCGACGAACTTGTCGTCGGGGTTATCGTCTATCAGCTGGCGGGCGTCCTTCTTGAACTGTTCTGCGTCAAACGCCCCAATCGGATTAAGGGGGGCGGACAAAAGGTCGAAAATGCCAACTTCACGATAGTTCTTCAATTGCGTCATGGTATGAAATATAAACTAAAAAACGGTTAATGTGCAAAAAATCACAAACAAAAGTCAAAAAAAAGCGAAAAAACGGCTATTCCTCCCAATACATGCCTCCGGAGGGTGCGGGTTCAAGAACCTCGTCAGAAGATTCGCCCGAAGATTCCTGCACTACGGGAGCCTGCGGGGCGGGAGCCTCAGGGGCCGGTCCGGCAGGCTGGGCCGCACTCTGGCCAGCATCTTGACGGGCATCCTGAGCCGCAGAACTTGAAGCACCTTCTAGTGCGTCTCCCGATGCGGCGGAGTCGGGAACTTCCTCGGGTTCATCCGGCTCGGCACCGAGCAGGCTGCTGCCCGCACCGCCACGCCTTGCGGCTTCAGGTTCGGGCTTCGGCGCATGGGCAAACAGGTACGGGCTTATGCTCACGCTCACGCGATGCACCGGAGAGAGAACCGGATGCGACTCGAATGCGTAATCGACCCGCAGGAACTTCGCGATGGTAATCCCTGCACCCGCAGTCACGCTCTTGAAGGTGGTAAAACTCGAGAGGCCCGCACGTACGCTAAGCCCGAAGTCGAAGGCGAACTCGATACCGCCACGGCCACCCGAGAGCCAGTCGAGCGGACTATCCCATATACGGCCACCCACATCCTCGTCGGTCTCGAAGTCGAGAGCGCGGGCCTCGTGGTGGAAGAGGCCGGCGCCCTGCCAGTAAAGGTTCAGCTTGCCGTACAGGTAGGCAACGGGCAGGGAGTAGCTCGCCGCCAGGTAAAACTCGGGCGCAGAGTACTCAAACTCGCCCGATTCCCATGTCGTTGCAGAAGAGGTCCAGCCCCTCAGGAGGCCAGAGACATACAGTTCGTCAACTACGCGGTAACGCAGGGAAGCATCGCCACGGAAGCCCCAGCCCGTCTGGTCCATATCGCGGTACAACAGATGGAAACCCACACCCAGGTCAAAGCGGTCAAACAGGCGGCGGCCCCAGGTAGCCGACACAATCCAGTCGGCAATGGAAAGCGTATTGTAGTCGCTACCCTCGGGGAGCGGATCGCCCTCGCGAATATAGGGAATGTCGTCGGCGCCAAAGCGGGCGAACGAAACACCCAGGCCCTGACCCTCGGAAAGCGGTATAACCGCAGATGCATAGTCGTAGCGGGTGTCCTCGTAGTAGGCGGTATGCGAGAACGATGCCCAGAGGTAGCGCGCCGAGGACAGCTGGTGCGGGTTGGAAACAAGCCCGAGGTAATCGCCGTCGACCGCCATCGTAGCAGAACCGAGTGCCGCGGAACGGGCACCAGGTTCGATATCGAGCGTAGCATTCGCACCCACCACACGGTCGGCGGCAAAGGCGGGTTGCATTGCGAATGCGAGTACGGCCAGCATGGCCACCGCCAGACGGCGGAAGCCCATAGAGGGGCGCATGTCAAAAACGCTCGCGATTCTCATACCTTATGCATAAAATAGATTTTTCGCCGGAGCAAGACCAACAAATGATTGTTAAATTGTGCAGTATGGACCTTTCGGAACACATCGAGCAGTTCTTGCAGTACATCGCGGAGAGGCGACGTTTTTCGCCGCGCACGGTGGATACCTACCGCAAGTCGCTCGAAAAGTTCCTCGAGCATCTGGGCGGCACGTCCTCCCCCGCAAGCAAAGCGGGTGCCGAGAATGCGCCGGAACTTGCCGCATTCTCCGAAATGAACGTGAAGGGATTCGTGTGGGACTTGAAGATGAAGCAGAAACTTGCCCCCACAAGCATCTGCGAGCACCTCGCCGCCCTAAAGAGTTTCGGCAAGTACCTCATCAAGAGCAAGACCCTCGAGAAGAACCCCGCCGAGAACGTACCCATGCCCAAGCGCCCCAAGCGTCTCGTGAACGTGCTCGGGCAAAAGGATCTCGCCGAAGAAAAGTTCCCCGAAATCGAGAATCCGACGCTACAGCAGGTGCGTGCACGCATCCTACTTGAACTCATCTACGGTTCGGGGCTGCGCATCTCGGAATGCCAGAACCTCACATGGGACCGCATCGACACCGGTGCAAAACTCGTGCGTGTTCTCGGCAAGGGCAACAAGGAGCGCATCGTGCCGCTCACCGAAAGCTTTATAAACCGCATTGCGACCTTCAAGCAGATGGAAGTTGAAGCGGGCCACCGGCCTACCGCGACAGGCTACGTATTTTTAAGCGAAGACGGCAAGCCGTTCGGCCTGCGCACGCTCCGAAACGACATCCACAATCTTCTGCGTGATATAGGCTGGGAGGGCAAGGCATCCCCGCACGTGCTGCGGCACAGCTTCGCCACGCACCTGCTCGAAAACGGCGCCGAAATCATGAGCGTGAAGGAGATGCTCGGGCATTCGAACATCTCGACTACACAGGTCTACACGCACGTGAACGCAGAGCGCCTGCGCGCAGCCTTCAAAAAGACACACCCGCGGGCGTAAACCCACGGGCGCATGCGATAATATAAAAGGAAGGGTCGCGCATCGCGCGACCCTATTGTTTATCTCACAAGAACGCGACCGGCACGCATCTGGCTACCCGCACGTACGCGGAGCATGTAGATACCAGGCTTCGGAGCATCAAGAGCCACCTGGTTCATGCCAGCAACCGCCGATGCATTGCGACTTGCAACAACCTTGCCGTCCATGTTCACGAGTTCCACGATAGTGCGGCTACCCGCAAGGTTATCGCTAGCCTCGAATGAAACGTTCATGATTGTTCCGGACTGCAGCGCACGGAGGGAATTGAGCGATGCGCTCGCAACAACCTTCATGCCGGCACCCACATGGACCTTCGCCACCGTCGCGCCCGGCTTCAGGAGCACACGGAGCGGCATGCCGTCATGCATTTCGGTCGTCTTGCCGTCGACCGTCACGAACACCTTGAGTCCGAGCGCATTGATGTCATCAACACCCTTGAAGCTCAATTCACCGTAACGTTCAGTATTTGCACTCAGGGCAATCGACCAATCCTGTTCGTCGGCAGGTGCCTTCACGGACTTCGCGAGCATGCGGTTGCCTTCCACGATGGAGAGCTTCACATGGTCGCCCATGCCCTCAGGCGGCTCTTCGGTCGTGAACGCATTGTGGCTTGCGCCAAGCATGTTCCAGGAATCCTTGTGGCCTCTCGTATCGGAAAGTACCATCTGGAGTCTCCAATCGTTCTTCCCGTTCGCCTTCGTGAGGCGGCGAGCCTTGCTGATGGCCTTGAGCGTTGCGTCATCGGTAGAATCTTCATCGACCGTGCTGTCAGTAACATCCGTATCGAACTGAGGCGCAACCGGTATGGTCCAGTCGGTCGGTGCAGACACCTTTACCCACACGGCTTCGTAGGGCTGCACAATGAAGGCCGGCACATAGTCAGCGATATTGGCATCCCAGCGCCAGAAGGTAACGCCAGAGGAATCAGTCTGGTCGGCCTTTTCGGCCGGATGGTCGGCAAAGAGGTCGAGGGCAAATCCGTAGGGGTTCGCCACCAGGTTCCAACCGCTACTGACGCTATCGAGTTTCCATTCCACCTTGTCAGCAACCTCGATGTCGCTTTCGGGCTTGAGCACCAGCGGGCGACCTTCGAGAGAGCTGTACCAGTAGCCACGCGTAGGAACGATTTCGTCTTCCGGGTTGAATTCCTTGTACTGCCAGTAATCACCGGACCCACTGGTTTCATCCCACCAGTAGAACCTAGCATCGTCATCCCAGACCATGGCATCCTTGTCGAGGTTACCGATGGAGATAATCTGCCAGGCTTCCTCGGAGACCGTGGCAATTTCAGCCTCCACCTCGAAGGTTTCCACGAACTCGTCAGATTCGCTTTCATCGCCTATCGTCGCCGTCAGCACATACTTGCCGGCAGCCAGCGGGAACTTATCCCATTCGCCGTTGTACGGACGCGGGATAGAATCGATAACGGTATCTTCAGCCACCAGTTCTCCGTCGATAGTTTCAAGGCGCACGCTTACCGCCACCTTACGCGTCACTTCGAACTCGCTGGTCCCGAAGGCGAAGCGTATCGCGTTACCCAACTTGATAACTTCCGCACCCACGAATGCAACTTCGGTGCGGTTCGACTTGCCGAAGAAGGCCTCGAACTTGGCATCCATCAGGTTGTACACGAGTGCATCGCCCTCGAAGAACACCTGACGTTCCCCATCGGAACCTTCGCGGGTCATCACGAGGGAATCAAGCATGAAGCTCGAATCCGGCACCGCAAACACGCGGATATAGTTACCATTCATCGTCTTGGGCAAGATCATCGTGCCATCGCTCATGAATTCATGCTCGATAAACTCGGTCTTGTCGCCACGCGGGGCTTCCGCCAGGTGGACCGTGCCGTTCTTGCTCGTGAGCGTGATACGGTCATAGAGGCCATCGCAATCCGCACCCTCGCCCCAGATAGCATACAGCTTATACGTGCTGTCTGCGGACTTGTTCTCGAGCAATGCGGCCGCGAGGTCGGTATTGAACTTGAGGTAAGTATCTCCGCCGGTACTATCCATGCTCCAGCCCACCATGCAGGCACCGGAGGTGTACACATAGTTCGGCAGCGGAATCACCGACTTCTTGTCGCTCAGCATGTAGATTGCGCTATCAATCCAGTCAGAGCCGTAGAACAGCCTACCCTCGCGATTCACGTCGAACACGAGCTTGAAGGTTTCGCCCACGGTCGGGATGGCAAGCGTGATATTCTCGTTCACGGTAAGCGCGTTGTCGGCGAGAGTCGTCAAGAGGCCGCTGATGTCGTCCACCACGTAGAGCGTATCCGTATTGCCGGCATAGCCCGCCTTGAGCGTGTATGCAGCCCTGAACCTGAGACCACCCGGAACCACCGGAACCTCAAGGCCTTCTTCTTCCACCGGGAAGGTCACGAGCGTATCATCCACATCCTGGGAGAGCACCAGGCTACCCACGTTCGTATTGGCGAACGTGACGGTGTATGTCTCGACTTCGCATTCCTTCCACACAGCATAGAGCGTATTAACGTTCTGCACGCGGTCAAGTGTCGCGATAAAGTCGGAGGTCAGGATCTTGGACCCAACGGTATCTGCCGGGTCAACAGACCAACCCAGGAGACAAGCATCATTACGATAGATGTTGGTCGGGAACACCACCGAGGTATCGTTCAGGGACTTGTCATCAGCACCGGACCAATCCGTACCATAGAACACATAGGCATCGCCACCGTTCACGTTGTAGTCGAACTTGAAGCGGTCAGCACCCACGGAGGCACTGAGGACCACATCCGTATTGGACTTGAACACGAGCGTGCCACCATTTACGGCACTGCCGATCGAGGCACCGGCGGCATTTGCACCGGAGATAGCCTGTTCGGCATTGAGCGAGTAGCCAGGCTTGGTTTCGAACTTAACATTGAACGTGAGGCCGTTTGCACTGTACGGAATCATGATACCGTTAGCATTGACCGTAATGGGTTCGGTTTCCACGCCATTCACCGTCTGGGTAATCACGAAGGAGCCGTTCTTTTGGTTCCCGTTCGTCACATTCACGTTATCAAACAGGCCGTATTCGCTCCAGACCGCATAGAGCGTACCGGTCGGGAGGCCAAGAGCCTTGTAGTTCTTCAGGTCGTTCACGAACGTGCCGTTATAGGCCGTGTAGTACTTGGTACTGGTGCGAGAGAGCGCCCAGCCCAGCAACTTGCCTTCGGTACGGAGGATACCCGTGGGGAATGCCGTATCGCCGTTGAGGGCAAAGGCACCCGAACCGGTCCAGCCATCCTCATAGAACACATGGGCATCCGTATTTTCGTTAAACACGAACTCTACGCCATCGCTCTCGTACGGGATTTCAACAACCTTGTCGGCATCCACGACGAGCACGCCGTTGTCACCCACAAGGGAATCGATGCGTGCACCGCCCGCAGCCAGCAGGTAGAGCTTTTCGCCATCCGCAAAGTAGCCCGCATTCATGGTCGACTTCACGCTGAACGTGAGGCCACCCGTAACGGCCGGAACCTCAAGGCCTTCTTCGCCGACCCTGAAGGTAGCAGTTGTCTTATCCACGGTCTGCGATGCAGTGAGGTAACCCGCAGCGGCATCGGCAAGCGTGATTGTATAAGTCTGCTGGCTCGTTGCAGCCGCCCACACGGCATACAGGGTAACCTGGGCCTTGCCCGATTCCTTGAGCGCCGTCGCGAGGTCCGTATCGAACACGTAGTCACCGCTATTGTCTGCCGGATTAAGCGACCAGCCCGCAAGCGTGTAGCCCACGCGGTAGACTTCCGTCGGGAACGTACGTGCCACCTCGTTCATTTCCATCGAGAACTGGCCTTCCGAAATCCAGCTTGCGCCATAGAACACGTTCGCGTCACCCGCATTGGTGTTGAACGTAATCGTGTAGGCGTCGGAGAGGATCGGTGCACGCAGGAGCGTATTGCCCGAAAGCGTGAGCTTGTTGCCCAGCAGGGCCTGAACATTCTTGCCGTTGGCATTGACCGTGTAGAAGTAGTCGCCATCGACAAGCGAGTAGCCCTCGCCCACCGTGAACGACACATCGAACGTCACATCGCCATCGCCCAGCGGGAGCGTCACCTCGGCATCATCAATATTAATAGTGTTGAGCACGTTGCCCAAGGCATCGGTCTGCTTGAGCGTCAAGGTACCCGCAGCAGAGGTAACCTGTGCGACGGTCACGTTATTCACCGCAATGCAGTTGCCCCACTTTGCGAACAGCTTGCCATCGAAGTTATCCATCGTGGCCACGGAGTCAACAAATTCGCCGGAGAATTCCGTAAAGACGCCGGCCGTCGCGCTCGTAGAAAGCGTCCAGCCCGCAAGGCAGGAATCCGTGCGGTAGATATCGCTCGGGAAGCTACCCGCATTGGCAAGCGTGAACGAGGTCTGTTCCGTACCGGCACGCCATGCATCACCATAGTACACGGTAGCATTGCCCGCATCCACATTGAACGCGAGTTCATACGTAGATGCCGTGAGCGAAACCGCCTTGATGACCGTTGTCTTGGTCACCGTCAAAGCGCCATCCGTAAGGACACCCATGGACTGAGACATGTTGTTGTAGGCCTCGAGACCCTGGGCGGCATCGTAATCATAGCCCACAGCAGGCGTAAACGTAGCCGTAAAGGAAAGCCCACCCGCCACAGACGGGACCTTCAGGCCGGCAGTATCAACCACAAACTCGCGGCTGCCCTGGGCAAGCGTGAGCGTACCCTTGCGCTTGTCGTAAGAGGTAACCGTATAGAGAGTCTGGCGGCAGTCCTCATTCCAAACGGCGTAGAGCGTTGTCGGGGCCTCGTTGCCCGCGGCAACGTACGCATTGTAGGCATCCACAAACTCGTCATCTAGCTGCGAGAAGCCCGCCATTGCGGTAGCGCTGAAGTTCCAGCCCTCGAGGCAGGCATCGCTGCGGTAGAGGTTCATGGGGAGCGCCCTCGTAGCAGCATCGTCAATCACCTTGGCGGTGAATTCCGTCGCGAGGCTACCCGTGTAGAACACGTTCGCATCGCCCGCATTCTCGTTAAGCGCGAAGGTGTATGTATCGGCGGTAGCCGCAGCCGAGAGCGTCAGCGAGGTCGCCACCACCAGTTCGCCAGCATTCATCGAGACCGGAACATCCGTCGCATCCACGGCAGTAATCCCGACCGTTTCATCGTAGGTGTAGCCCTTATTCGGCACGAACGTGACCGCAAATGTGAGCGCCTCATCGGCAGGCACCTGCAGGGCCGTACCGGCCACCGTGTAGGTCTTGGCCGTTTGCGAGACCTTGCGGCTGAGCGTGAACGTACCGGAGAGCGCATCAGCGTTAGCGACCGTCACAATCGTCTGCTCGGTTTCACAGGCACCCCAAATGGCATAGAGCCTGTCGACCGGGAGGCCCGCATTCCTTGTCGCCTCGACATCATCGAGGAAGTCGGTATTGAACTGCAAGTGAGTGCGTTCCGATTCCGTATTGAGTGCCCAGCCCTTGAAGCAGCTATCCACGCGGTAGATACCCTTCGGGAAGTCAACATTCTGGGCATCGAGGCTGTAGAGGGCACTTTCGACCCAGTCGTCACCATAGAACAGGACTGCATCACCCGCATTCGTAACGAACGCGAAGGTGTTCTCGAGTGTCACCACCGGAGCATCCACAATCTTGTCGCCATCGACAGCAAGCGTGTTATTCTCAATGACGGACTGAATCACGCCCGATTCATTAACCAGGTTGAACGAGCCTTCATCGGCAAGTTTGTAGCCCAGGTTCGGAGTGAACGCAAGCCCGAATTCGAGAGCCGGAGTAGCCTCAGGCACCACGAAGCCCGTCGAAGGCACGTTGTAAGCCTTGCCGTTGTGGCTCAGCACGAGCGTACCCTCGGCAATATCGTTCAAGGTAACCGTGTAGAGCGCCTGCGTACATTCGTTCCACACACCATAGAGCACGGGGCTTGCAACACCCGCAGCAACCACGGAGTCGTATGCCATCACGAAGGTGGTATCGAACTTCTGGAAGGACTGATCCCTAGAGGCATCCTTATTGAAGCCGTAACCCACCAGGCACTTGTCGGTGCGGTAAAGCTTCGGGAACACCGTGCCGTCATTATCCACAATATTGTACGAACCCGTCTCGGACCAATCTGCCGGATAGAACACGTTCGTATTGCCAGCATTCTCGTTGAAGGCAATCGTGTAGCCGGTCGAAGCCACGGCACCCGAGAGTTCCGTCGCATCAGTAATGAGCCAGGCAGGCGTTGCATCCGTAACCTCGACGGCATCGGCATTGCCAATCTTGTACGAGGGGTTGACACCTTCCACAAGTTCATAACCCGTAGCAGGCACAATGCGGATACCCGAGAAGTAGCCGTTTTCGCCCACAACAAGTGTCATACCTTCGTTAGGCATCACCGTCGCCTGCATCTTCGGAATCAAGATTCCCTCTTCGCCGACAGTTGCGACAACCTTAGGTTCACCACCCACGGTCTGGATGAGTTCGACGGTAGATATGCCCTTCAAGTCATTAGAGAGCGTAACCGTGAAGGTTTCAATCGTACCGCAATCCGCAACATTATCCGACCATACCGCATAGAGGTCCGTAGAGTTTCCTGCGGCCACATGCGCTTCGTAAGCGGCAACAAATTCAGCATCAGCAACCCTGTACTTCGTCTGGTCACCCTCGAACGACCAACCGGCAACACACTTGTCAGCACGGTACAGACTATAGTTCAGGGGATCATCGGTAGTAAGAGAGACTTCCGCATTCCAGTTTTCGCCATAGAACACATTCGCGTCACCAGCATTTTCATGGTAAACGACATTGTAGGTATTCCTGGTCAAGCCCTGCAGGCGGAGCTCGGCATCGGTCGTGAAGGAGAACGGCTGTTCTGTAATTTCGTACGAAATTTCATCCGCATCAGACGGATCCACATAGGACAACTGGTAATTATCGCTAAGCGTGGCGCCCGACTTCGGCGTGACAACCGCCTTACTAAAGTTAACGAAGTCTTCATAAGAAGAATAGTTATGGGAAACCCAAATGCCCACAGGAATCGCGGCACTATTCGTCCCCAGCTCAAGAACCTTGACATCGGAACCATCAATATTCTGGTACAACGAAACCGTCGCATTCTTATTGTACTCTTCAGCAAGCGTAACGACAACAGTGTCCATACAGCTCAAGTCGGAGGTATCCCATTTTGCAAACAGGGTATCGACATTCAGGCCATTTGCCTGTCTTTCTGCACGCTGCTGCAGCAAGGAGGTTCCAAACGAGAAGAGCCTATTGTCGTAATCGAAACTATATTCGGCCATTTCGTCGGGATCAAAGGACCAGCCCGAGAAGCAAGCATCTCTACGGAAAATGTTACCATCGGGAAGATGCTCACCAACACGAATAGCGGCAGAAGATGCCCAACTGTCGCCATAGAACACAGTTGCACCACCGGCATTCGTCGAAAGAACAACCTTATAGGTTGTCATATCCTTGTAGCCTACGTAGCAGTCCTCATTATTCATTTCATTTGAGCCGAGGATAAACGCACCTTCATCATCGCCCTCAAGGAGTACAAGGGCACCCGAATTCAGCATAGTAACCTGCGGCAAATGGGCAGAAGTATCGAGTTCATGGCCATATTCAGGCAAAACACCCAACGACATCTTGTACCCATACGGGTTATTGCCGAATTCAAGCGACAAGCCTTTATGGACGAACACTACATTATCCAACTTTTGCGTCACAACAAGAGTATCACTAAAGATGGTTACGTAGCTGGAAGGATTCTGCACGTCATCATAATAACGCGGAGTTATACTTGTATACGTTGAAGGATAGCTGCAATTACCGCCATACGCTTTCCAAACGGCGTAAAGCATCGTCGGTTCCGCAGCATTCTTGCTGAATTCACCAGAGCTCATGAAATCAACTTCCGTATAAACTGGAGCATAAGCGTCATTCAAATCCTTGGACCAACCCGCAAAGCAACGATCCTCACGGTAAGGTCTCCACATTTCGGTGGCAGAGCCATCGTACGGAATCGCAAGAGTCTCGTTCCAGGCCGCATTGACAGGCAACCAAACGTACGAACTATCTTCCGCACCCAAGGAGAGGTCATATGCGACATAGACCGGTTCGTAATTAGAGAACTTCACATGCCATGCGAGACTCTGCTTCACGTTAACAGAGGCGCTATCCTGCACCAAGGCAGTGATACTGTTGCCATCAACAACCATGTCATAGGTCAGCTGCTTCAGCACATATCCCGGATCAGGTACAGCAACAACTTGCAGCGTCACACCCGATTCATTTTTCGTACCAGCATCTTCATGTACAGGCACGCTCATCTGGTTATCAACAAAGTCATGACTAATGACCGTCTCTCCAACCTTCTGGACAAGCACCAATTTACCATTACCTTCATCCACCTGCATTGTCTGCAAGTAGGTCGGGCCAGTCCCGTTGTCCATATTGGGGCAAACAGGGTGTTGCAAATCAAGTTCAAGTTCGTTCACAGCAGACGCATTGTCTGCTGTAGAAACCATGTAAGGGATTTCCTCAACAAGTTCAGACCCTTCACGAACTTCGACATTGCGTCCCTTGACCTTCCATGCAATACGGCAACCATTGGCATTGTATACCGCCGGAGCCGGAGCATTGTGCATGGTCAAACCGGTATAGTTATCAAACCAATCCATCGAGACCACGTTATCGACGGTTTTATTAGCGACAAATACACCAGATTCCGGAGTCGGAATGTCAAATGTGACATTGTACGGCAACAATTCATAATGGACCTTAAATTCCATATTCGGCATATATTCCGGGGCAATTTTCAAGGTCTTTGTATCGGCATCGTAACCCCAGCCCTCGCCTGCCGGCGGGTCTTGGGGGTCGCCTCCAACCGGTTCACGCCAGTCATCGACGAACTCGTCAATAAACATCATATATCCATTATCGGCTTCAACGGAGACATCGAACACCAATGTATCGCCACCGTCCATCGAGAACGGAAGATTTAGAGCTTGATGGACAACATCGCCAGGTACATCATCTCCAGGCCATTTAGTGAAAGACTTCTGGCTATATTTCTTGCCACCCAAGGTCTGCGACAACACTATATTTCCATGATAATCAAGAAGATCTTGCACACGGTTTCCATCCACATATGCATAAACCGGAAGGAAATCACCATCTCCTGAAGTAAACGACCCTGCATAGGAAGGATAGAGATTGATGCTCAAAGGATCTTCGTTAGAAGACGCCATCGTCATAATGGCAGGCGTCAACGAGTACGAGGCCAAAATTGCCTCATCATCCTCATCCGCTTCAAGAACCGGGCTCCATTTATAGGCATTAAACCCAGAAATGCTCTCTTCATCATCTTCGACATATTCATAAAGGTGCAAGAAATGGCCACCATCTTCTGAGTTCATGACCTTTTCGAGGTTTCCTGTTTTCCAGAGGTCACCATGACCAAGAACAAGGTAAGAGTCATTGTCCTTAATAGGCGTCACATCGAATGTCACATGGTAATCAAGGCCGATATAGACCAGTTCGACAGTCATATCAAGGCCCGATGCAGGTCCACGATGATTCCTATCATCCGTTGTATGAAGTTCAAGCGAAACTATGTTTCCACTACTTGTCAATGTCCCCAAGTCATAGGTAGTGAAATTTTCCGAACTACTAAGACTATAACCTCTTTCATAGAAAAGACTTGTCGAGCTATTTCCAATTGATCCATCTCGGACATCCAAGAAGTTATAACAGTATTGCGTACCACATCTATAATCCAGCCTCAACTCCACGCTACCCGTCATGCGCAAGGCATAACCATTGGGAGCAACCAGTTCAAGAATACCCGTAGCGTTATCGCTAGAACCGGCATACTTCCCGCCATCATCGTAAACCTTAAACGATGTAACCCCAGCAGGAATAGAAACGTTCTTATGTCCCGATACTGGTATAGTAACATACACTTCGTCATCCGCAGTCACGCTAGTTCCAAAGACGGGCGTAACTTCCACGTCCGCATCCGGCATAACAAATCTTACCGTCCCAATTTCCGACAACGGGACGCCTATCGCACTTACAGACGTTCCATTCGCATCAATAGAAACGCCCTTAAACACATAGTTTTCGTTCGGTGTTGCAACTAGGGTAACCGTATCCCCATAACTATATTCAGTTTCCCCAACCACGTCTACGCTTCCGTTATCCGCAGAAGCAACCGTAACCGTGTGTGCAGCAGAAAGATTGATTACATCGACTTCGAAATCGATACCGGCATAATCTCCCGACTGAGCATCTAAATACAGGGTCAACGTATTTCCGGAACTCACTAGCGGGCCAACCGTCATATCACCCGCCTGAGCATCTAACAGCTTTGGCGACGATGTACTTCCATCAAAAATGGTCAACTTATCCCAATATTGCCTAGTCACCATCGAACCGGCCAAGCGCAACAACCGCCCTTCCGGTGCCGCAAGTACTAGATAGCCAAAGCCATCCTCACGATAATTCCCATCTGGGCCACCATCGTCATACACATGGAACGTCGTTACATCATCAGGAATATTTGCCAAAATCGTTCCGCGCCACGGCATGTTAACAGAGCCACCCTCCGAAACCGTAACTTCATCAACCTCAGATGCATTCTTGACCGTAATAGTCAAATCTAGGCCATCACTATTGTTCGACGCATCACTATAGAAGCGAAGCAAAACAACATTGCCCAAGCTTCGTTGCGACTCAAAAGCCGCCGATGTCGACCATATTTGCTTATTTGAAAGAGTGCTATCGCCATCATAGACGACAAACCTATCATTATTATAAGAAGCAGCGCCTATATTTACATCGCCCTCTATCAACAATACACAATCTTCAGGAGCGACCAATACAAGTTGGCCATTCGCACTATTACTGTAATTGCCATCTGCACCGCCATCGTCATATACCTTGATCGAGTTCACGTTTGCCGGGATATTTACAATTTTCTTCCCCGTCACGGGCATATTGATGTATCGGGCATCATCAGTCATCGAGCCTTGCACAAAATGGGGCGTTACCGTAACATTTGCAAAAGGCATAACAAACTTCGCCACGTTGCCGGTGAACCACCAACCATCAGTAACTACCAATGTATCCCCATTTTCATCAATGGCATCAATACCAGAAAGGTAATAACCCTCATCCGAAGTAGCAGTTAAAGAGACCGTATCCCCCAGTAACGCCTGCGCCGGTTCTATCGCAACAGAACCTCCCGACACGCCATCCGCAACAACAACATTATGTACACTAGTCTTTTCATGAAGATCCACAGTAATATCAAGACCGACCGAGCCGGTGGCATAAGACGGATTAGACTTTAAATACAGCCCGACAACATTTGTCTCACTCCAAAATTCTGCACTCGCATTAGTCGTTCCTCTGTATGCGGCAATTTGTGCGGAAGCATCATACACTATGAGAGAGTCATAGTAACCAAGAGTAGACACTCCTGATACATGCATTATGTAATTTTCCGGAGCAACAAGCTCAAGATACCCATTTGCAACTTTGCTGTAATTCCTATTCTTTCCACCATTATCATAGACATTAAACGAAGTTACACCATCCGGGATACGAACTGTTTTCGATCCTGTTGCAGGCAAATCGATGGAGAGTTCATTGTCAAACGAGGCCTCAACCGTAACATCACACCCGGGCATAACAAAGGCGACCCGGTTCTCGGTATACCATCCTCCAGTATAAGCCAAGGTGTCATCATTGCAACCAAGGATAAGTACATCACCTGACAAATAGAAGCCATCCTCTGGCAATGCAGTCAACGTAACAGTATCGCCAACTAAAGCATCTTCCTTATCGCTTTGCACAGATCCATTATCAACATTATTCACGGTTATTAAATGATGTTCACTAGACGGGACTAGCGCCACCAACAAATCCAGGCCATCGCCTAAATACGACCCATCCGTCTCAAAGTAGAGCATCACAACATTATTTGTGCTCGTCAACGTTTCGATATCCGTATTTGACGATCCACACTTTCTATTTAATAGCAACGTTGACGCAGAAATCTCCCCATCATAAATAGTCAAGAAATCGTAGTAACTATCGGTTTTTACCGTACCCGTTATCTGCAGCACATAACCCATTGGCGCAAGCAATTTAAGATAGCCCCTAACGTTAGTAGCATACTTTCCACTCGGTCCACCATTGTCGTAAACCTTGAAGGATTCAACACCGGCAGGGATTTGCACAATTGTAGTTCCAGTCTTGGGCATATTAACATACAAGCCGCCATCAGCCGTCAAATCATCTGTAAATGCAGCCGAGACTTCCACATCGGAATAAGGCATCGAGAATGTGGCAACATTATTGTACCATACTCCACCATCAACAGCCACCGGCTCCCCGGCGGCCAAAGCAGAAACACTCGTTGTTAAGTAGTTGCTGGCCGGAGTCGCCGTTAACGAGACCGTTGACCCATAAGTCGCACTTGCCACATCCGTTACAACCGATCCGTTAGCAATTCCCTGCGCCACCACTACTTCATGCGCCAACGTTGTATCCACAAGTGTTACAACAAAATTGGGGCCAGAGTATCTCGGTGAATTGTCAATAGAATGGAAATAGAATGTCGCCGCATTGCCCGAAGTCGTCAAATCAATACCATCTTCTTCATCAAACGCTTTTTTCATAAGCGTATCTGTGGCAGAGGCAGCACCATCCAAGATTATCAGGTAATCTGTATAATCATACGTCCTTACGCTACCCGCCAGCCGCAACACATAGCCGTCAGGAGCATTCAACTGGAGATACCCATCGGCAAATATGCTATAGTCACCATCTTTGCCTCCATCGCCGTAAACATTGAACGACTTTACGCTAGAGGGAATATCAATGGAGCGGATCCCTGTTGTCGGCATGTTGACATAAAGCCCCCCTTCCGCAGATAAGTCACTAGTAAACAATGCTGCAACGGAGACATCCGACGCAGGCATTGCAAACTGGCAGGATCCACTGAAAACACAATCCCCGTTTATTTTCACATTGTTGCCTTCAGCATCTGTAGCGACAATCTCCTTAAGCATATTGCCGCTCGCAGGACTTGGCGTCAGTGTAACCAGCGTTCCCAAGGTAGCATTTGCCGGTTCAATCGCGACCGTTCCACCAACAACACCATCCGAAAGAGTAACAACATGCTCTTCCGACTGGCTAACGACACTCACAATGAGGTCTACCCCATACCTTCCGTTCTGGGACGTAGAGTTCGCAGAAAAATACAGGGTCATTTCGTTGCCAGTACTCGTATATGTTCCAATATTACTGCCGGAATAAGCACCAACACCCACGCCATCATACAATTTATCAGACGATGTATCAAGTCCATCATAGATATCCAAGAAGTCATAGGCTTCCGTTGCACGGGTTCCCGTTACCTGCAATGCGTATCCCGACGGCGCAGTCAATTTAAGATATCCATCAGCAGGGGCATGATAGGCATTATTTATTGAATTATTTTTCACCCCGAACGAAACCACACCCTCCGGAATCTGGACAGAGGTCGTCCCCGTCTGAGGTATAATAAGAAGCAACCCATCGGATGCACCCGGATTTTTCGCAAATACCGGCGTAACCACAACATCGGAATAGGGCATAATAAACGAGGCCGAATTGTTGGACGTCCATATTCCGCCATTTACTGTGACTCTTGTTCCATCAGGTTTCGTAACAATTACATTCATCAGTATATAGTCTTCATCGTTACTAGCCGACAAGGTCACGACATCCCCCATAGCGGCAGACGCGACATTAGAGACAATAGAGCCACCCGTAACGGCAGTTTCAATCGTCACCGAATGAGGGGCAGCGGCTTCAAGAAGGGTAACCGTCAACGCAAAACCTGCATAAGCAGAAGTCGTATTATAACTGATACTCAACTTATTACCAGAACTCATCACGGCCTTAACAATATTCGAGCCAATTCCCCGTGCCAATTCCGTTGACGATTCATCACCATCGATAATGCTCAAAACATCGGTACTTTTCGCGTTCATAGTTCCAGCCACTTGTAGCAAGTATCCATCGGGTGCTACCAGTTCAAGTGTTCCGCTGGCACCAAGCGTTTGGTTGCCATCGCTACCACCATCATCGTAAACATTGAAGGATTTCACGCATGCGGGGATTACCACATTCCGTGTACCGCTCACGGGCATATTGATGGAGACGCCGTCTTCCGCAGTAGCGTCAGTCAAAAAGACCGGAGTGACCGTAACATCAGAATACGGCATGACAAACGTAGCGGTATTATCGAGCCACGATTTTCCATCGGGAAGCAAGACGTTGTTGTTCGCAGCATCAACAACGGAAACACCCATAAATATGTAGTTCGCATCCGGTGTTGCGGTCACAGAAATCGACGTACCCTTAGCGGCCGTTTCCGGATTAACAGAAGCCGTTCCATTTGAGGAAGAACCCAGCGTGACAGAAAATTCCTCATTGGGATTTTCCACCGTCACCGTAAAGTCAATACCAGAACTGACCTTAGACGTTCCATCTGAATAAAAGTACAGCATCAAGCTATTGCCAGAACTGATTAAATCAATGTCGGCATCACCATATTTTTTGTCCAATAGCTTGGTCGAAGTCGTCGTAGACCCATCATAGATCGTCAAGTAGTCATAGGAATAATATGTCGACAAGGAGCCCGACACATGAATAAGCCGGCCTTCCGGAGCCATCAGCACAAGATACCCATTAGAATTACTCTTGTAATTATAGTCCTTGCCACCATCGTCATACACCTTGAACGAGGTCACGCCTTCGGGAATCAGGACCGTGTCCGCACCCGTCTTGGGCATATTGATAAACACGCCACCTTCTGCAGTCAGATTGTCCGTAAATTCAGGCGTTACCGTCACACTCTTATCCGGCATAGAGAAGGACAACGTATCTGCAAATGACGACAGCGTATGCCTTTCAAGCAACGCGACTGTGCTACCCGTAGACGTTTCAATCGAAATACTCTTGAGAAGGTGATTCGCATCCGGAGTAACAGCCAAATTGACAATCCAACTCTTGCTCCTATAACATTGGTCACAAGTCACCGTTCCGCCTTCCACAGAAGCAACCGTAACAGAGTCCATCAAGGATGTGGTTACCTGAAGTTCAACACCCTCCGCATTTGCAGAAGCATCGGAACTGAAGCGCAATTTCACGGTATTACCACTACTTGAGTAATTACTCAAGTTTTGCCAATAACTACTGTTATAGTAACTTAACGCATCTCCAGATTGGAGATTACGAGACGTGACAGACACATTCATCCGCTTATTTTCGGGAGCTACCAATTCAAGGTAGCCCTCAGCATTATTGCTATAGTTGTCATCTTTACCGCCATCGTCATATATATTGAACGAGGTTACGCTAGCAGGAATCCTTACAAGTTTTGTCCCGGACACCGGGAAATTGACCGAAAGCCCATCTTCCGCAGTCAAGGCATTCGAGAACACGGGTGTAACGGAAACATTCGAAGAGGGCATAACAAATATGGCTGTATCAGCGGAGTACCACTCGCCACCAGTAACCACCACGCTATTTCCATCAGAGTCAACCACAGAAACACCAGAAAGTAGGTAACCCGTTTCCGGAGTTGCAGTCACAACAATCGACGTTCCAACGGGTGCCGACGTATAGTTGGCGGCAATACTCCCACCAACGGCATCATTCAGCACCACATTATACGATACAGACGGATCTTCCACAGTCACAGTCAAATCAAGGCCCGCAAAATTCACCGTATTGTCCGACTTGAAGAACAGTTTTACCTTATTTCCAATACTCCAGACCGTGCCGATGTCGGCAGCAACACCGTTAGATGCCCCAGCAAATGCATTAAGAAGTATGGCACTGTTATCGCCATCATAAATCGTCAAGTTATCCGTTTTAGTGCCTTCTGCAGTCAAGGTTCCGTTAACCCGCAGCAGACGGCCTTCCGGAGCAATCAATAGCACATAACTATTGGCACTGTTGCTGTAGTTCGCAGCGTTGCCACCATCGTCATAAACCTTAAACGAGGTTACACCCGCGGGGACAATGACGGTATCTATTCCAGAAACGGGCATATTTACAGCCAGTTCGCCCGCCGGAGAGAACGCCGGCGTAATGGTAACAGCCCCATTCGGCATCACGAACGTTGCCGTATTGTCCCACTTCTTGAAATTCACATTTACAGCATTCCCGTTCGAATAGGCGGTAAAGCCGCTCAAAACATAGCCTTCATCGGGAACAGCAGTCAATGTAACCGTCTGGTTTGCAAATGCAGAGCCGACACTCGATACAGAGCCTCCCTGAACCGGAGTAATCGACACTATCTGGGGCGGAACAACCGACGCGGAAAGATTAAGACCGGCAAATTGATATTGATCGTCCGAATGGAAATAAAGCATCATGACGTTTGTGGAGCTCGTGTGCACTCCGATATCAGTTGTTTTGCCAAGAGACGCACTTGATTTTTGCGACAACAGTTCTGGAGACGAATCAGAATCACCATCATAAATGGTCAGGTAATCTCCACCGGCATCCGTTGTTATATTTCCTGTCACCTGCAGAGCGTAGCCTTCGGGCGCAGTCAAGACCAAATAACCATCAGAATAGGAATCGTAATTGCCGTCCGGACCACCAAAATCATAAACCTTAAACGATGTTATACCTGCAGCGACATCAATAAAATCCGTTCCATAACCAGGCACGTACACAGAAAGATCATTTACCTCATCAGAAAATACCGGCGTGACAATTACATCAGAATAGGGCATCGTAAACGTAGCCACGTTGCCCGTCATCCAATTGCCTCCCTCTATAGGCACAGTTCCCCCATTGGCCGCATCAACAAGGACATCATCGAGGACTTTGCCCTCTGCAGAAGTAACAGTCACCGTAACAAGTGTCCCCAGCGCAGCGTTACTCGGCTCGATAGACACCGTTCCACCAACAACACCTTCATCAAGCGTCACCGTATGAGTAACAGTCGCATCAAGCAAAGTAACCGTCAAGTCAAGCCCTTCGCCATTTGAACTAGCATTTGAATAGCAATAGAACATCAAGGTTCTACCCGAACTTACAACCGGTCCAATGTCACGATTACTACTTGACGGGAAACTACCCGAAAACAAGGTAAGATTGTTCCTCGATTCCCCATCATGAATTTCAAAAAAGTCTTGATAGTCCCCGGAGAACATAGTTCCGGTTACCTCCATTATATAGCCTTCAGGAGCATTCAATACTAGATAACCAATAGAATTATTACCGTAATTCGCGCCACTACCGCCATTATCATAAACCTTAAACGAGGTCACGCCCGCAGGAATATTGGCCGTTTTCGTACCGGTCACGGGCATATTGACAGAGAGGCCTCCATCTGCCGTCAAATCATTAGTAAATGTGGGGGTAATAGAAACATCCGCATACGGCATGGTGAATGTAGCCGTATTGCCTACGTACCACCCCCCTACAAAATCAACCGGCGAACCATTTGCCAATATGGTATAGTCATTAAGCATATAGCCACTAGCCGGCGTTGCCGTCAACGTAACCGTTGTTCCGAAGGTAGCACTCGTCGGATCCACCTCGACCGTTCCACCGGAAACCCCTTCAGACAACGTCACTGCATGGGCTGCAGACTTATTTATTACCGTAACAGTAAGGTCTAAGCCACTGGCATTTTTATCACTATCAGAATGGAAATGAAGCAGCAATTTGTCGCCAGAACTAACCACGCTTCCGATATTCTTGTCTCCATAAATTTTAGACAAAAGCGCAGTCGCCCCCGTTGAGCTACCATCGTATATGGAGAAATAATCGCCGGTAGTATTAATAGAAATAGAGACTGATCCTGTCACCACCAACGCAAAACCATCAGGAATGTTGAACACTAGATATCCATTAGCATTATTTGAATATTTTCCTTTTTCCCCACCATTATCGTAGACCTTGAACGAAACCGCCTCTTCCGGGACATTCACATATTTCCAACCGCTCGTAGGCATTTTGACAGAAGCACCGGCTTCCGCCGTCGCACCGGTAAATACAGGTGTAACCGTAACATCCGAATAAGGCATGCTGAACGTAGCCGTATTGCTAGTTCTCCAGGAGCCTCCACTAACCTGCACAGGAGAGCCCTCGGCCGTTACAATAACGGTATCAAGCAAGTTACCGCTAGACGGAGTCATGTTCAAGGATACAGTGGTCCCATAGACTGCCGACGTAGGTTCTATGTCAACGGAACCTCCCATAATCCCTTCAGACAGGGTCACCGCATGAGTGGCGTTAGCATCTATAATCGTCACCGTAAGGTCCAAACCACCCGCACACCTTGTATAATTGGAATGCAAGTGAACCATTGCCACATTGCCCGAACTAGCCACGTCAACACTGGTAGATTGCATCGAATACATCAAATCAGCCGAGTTGAACACTTGGCCATCATAAATACGCACAAAGTCATAGCTATCGTTTGGAAGCGTAACGTTCCCACTCAGTTTGATCCTGTACCCTTCTGGGGCATGCAAAATAAGATACCCATCAGCATTTACACTATAATTTTCCGACACGCCACCATCGTCATACAGCTTAAACGAGGTTACACCTTCAGGAATATAAAGCGATTTTGTCTCTTTAAGGGGCAAGTTCGTATACAAGCCACCCTCTGCAGAAAAGTCCATCGTAAACCTGGGTGTCACCCTAATATTTGCATCGGGCACAACAAACTGAGCAATATTAGCATCCAGTTCGACATTCACGTTTACATTAAGGGCATTCCCATTTTCGTCCGTTATATCGACACCGCTCAACATATAGCCTACAATGGGAGTCGCGGTCAAGGTTACCAAGCCTCCACTCACGCTCTGATCGACACACTGAGCGCTCCCGCCACTAGAGGGCAACAAGGTAATAGTCCTGATTGGCCGAACCGACACATCCAAGTTCAGGCCACTACTGCGATCATCATTGTTGTTATGAAAACGGAACGTCAATGTATTTCCTGAGCTTCCTTGAGTCTCAAGATCGGTAGCCCCTCGCATGCGAGCATCTACCAGCTTAAGCGAAGCTGTAGAATCCCCGTCAAATATGGTAAAATCAACATAGTCATCCTCATGTGCATTTACTCTACCGGAAACCAACAACCCATAGCCTTCCGGCGCTGTCATCATGAGGTAGCCGTTCGTATTCCTGCTATATACGTATGTCTCCGGTTCCTTGTAATTTTTTACATTAAATGACGTTACTCCATCGGGAATGTTCACCGTTTTCAATCCAAACTTCGGCACACTGACAAACAGCCCCCCAGCCGAAGTAAAATTGTTTGTAAATGTAGGGACAACGGTAATATTTGAATTGGGCATGGCAAAGGTTGCCGTATTGGACTCCCAAACAACATTTTTGTCTAATGCAAGGGAATTACCACTTTCATCCTGCACATCAAAGCCACTCAACTTATAACCGGCATCTGGAGTCGCGGTCAAGGTGACAATTTCACCATATGCGGCCTGAGTCTTGTCACTCTGTATGCTTCCACCGCTAACAGAGTTCGAAACGGCAATAGTTTTATTGGGTGGATTAACGATGGCGGTCAGGTCAACACCCGACCCATCATTCGCCCTCGCATCAGAATGAAAATACAATGTCATAACATTGCCCGAACTCACGATATTCTGCACAGGCCTTGCCCGACGATAGTAATAGGTATAAAGCGAATCCAGCAGCTTGGGAGAATCCGTATTCCCATCAAATACGGTCAAATAGTCTTGCCTTTCATTCGATGTTAAAACGGAACCATTCAATTGTAGCGTATACCCCTCGGGAACCACTATCTGGAGGTAGCCATCATCATTGTTACTATAATACGCATTAGAGCCACCATCGTCATATATCTTGAACGTCACTCCAGCCGAGACGTTTAGCACATCTGTACCAGATGCAGGAATGGTTATATAGGAATCGCCCGTTTCGGTATCGGTCTTCAACACCACGTTTGCCGACCAAGCGGTTGTCGCGAACAGGGTGAGCAGGGCGAGAATAACGAGAGAATAAAACTTCGTTTTCATAAAGTTTCCTCAAAAAATTTTTCCAATGTAAAGTTAGGAAAACGAGGCAACGCCCTCCGCTGGTCCGACTTTATAATGTAAGCGTAATGTAGTGATTTTCGTCACAAAATCTTAATCTTCGTAACATTTGCGTAGTATGGTCCAATTCTGCCATCAAGGCTCCCCAAGCCCCCAGATAATACATTTTGTATAATTTAGAGAAAAATATTTCGTTTTAATTTAATTTTTTGTTATTTTTCTTTAATTTTAGGCATTTTTGTATAGTACAAACATTGACTTCCGGCAAGAATAAACCTACTTTATAGGCATGAAGTCGATACTCGAATACAAGGACTACCACGCCTACCTGCAGGACTATTATGAAAACCGCAAAAGTCATGGGGCATTCTCGTGGCGCGAGTTCTGCAGGCTCGCCGGGTTCACCTCGCCGAACTTCCTCAAGCTCGTGTGCATGGGCCAGAGCAAACTCTCCAAAATAAAGATTGCCCCGGTCGCAAAGGCCATGGGGCTTGCCGGGTTCGAGGCCGAATACTTCAAGCAGATGGTCGCCTACGGAAACGCTACAAAGGACAGCGACAAGAAGGCGGCCCTGCTCGAGATGGAGCGCATCGCCCGCGAGCACCGGGTACGCGTCGTAGATGCGGACGCCTTCCAGTACTATGAATCCTGGAAGTACCCCGTCATCCGCGAACTTGCACCGATGATGCCGGGGGCACGCCCGCGCGACATCGCCGAAGAATGCAAGGAATACGTCTCGGCCGAAGAGGTCCGCGACATCCTCGCCTTCCTTGTTAAGGCTGGGTTCCTGAAGAAGGACGGAGAAAAAATCTACTCGCAAACGGAACAGACCGTCATCGGGTCGAAGGAGGCCCTCCCCATCGCCATACGCGCGATGCACAAGGAGATGGGCAACATGGCCGTACGTGCAGTGGACCGCTACAGCGCAAACGAGAGGTTCATTACCGGGGCAACCCTCGGCGTATGCGAGGAGGCCTACAGCCGCATTGTTGAAGAAGTGAGCAACTGCTGCAAGAAGGTCGTCGACATCGCAAACGAGTACAAGGACCTGAACCAGGTCTACCGAATCAATTTTCAATTTTTCCCTTGCACGGGCAAGGTGAAGGAGGAGCACCATGCTTAACAAGAAACTTATCACAGCAGGTGGCATCGCGCTTGTTGCACTTGCAGCCTGTTCCTCGGACGAGCCGTCGACCGCCGGGGCAACCGTCGACCCGAACACCGTCGCGGAGAACGACTCCCTACTTGAAGCGAACACCATCACCTTCAAGACACAGGCGACGGCGGTTACGACTAGTTTGCAAAATCTTGATATAGACGTCTATAATCAAGAAAACGGGGCACAGGCATTCTGCGCCACGGACGAACGGGAATTTACCGCAAAGATTAAAATCGATGCAACATACGCCATCGCAAAATCTCTGGAACTGAAAAACTTCGGAAGCGACTGCGACAGCATCCTTGAAGCGTTCAGGGCCTCGTGCGGAGACAGCAAAATTATCGTTGACCCGAACAAAGCCTGCAACGAAAATGGCGACGTATTCGCGATTTGCGCCGACTATAGAGCAGCAAGAATGATGGTATGCACCGCAGGCATTCCCGCTAATTGTCGAGTGAAAGAAGGGGACACTTCCATTAACGTTGACGACATTATCACCAATTTCAGATTAGAAGCGACGGATGCCTGCAACGCAATCACCACTGGAGCCAGCACAACAATCTGGGGATGGGGAGCAAACTATTCCATTCAATCCAGCAGTTCCGGCAAACAGGAGCCCAAAACAGAATCTAGTTCCAGCGTTGAACCGCCAGATACATTGAACGTAATTGCCATACCTAGGGACACTACCCCCATCGACACAGTTGCATTCACACTAGACAAATATACGGCGCAATTTACAGATGATCCGGGCGAGCTTTCGTTCGACGAACATGTACTAGCATACAACGGAGGTCTCCCCTCAACGGCATATTTAGACGAAGACATTGAACAGAATGGTACCGGCATCAATCCATTTTTGAAAGAAATCAACGTTTCTGATATCGGCAACTATTTCCCAATGACGGCAGCCATTGTCGGAAACAGAACTCCAAAGGAAAACTGCAAAACATTCCTTGTTTTGAGTCACGATGGAGGACAACCCACAGGACACGTGTTGAGCAAAATTTCCAAAGGGAGCATCGAAATATCATCTGTTAATCCGGGAGGACCATGCAGGCAGACGGCAATGTACTTCCCGATTGCATTCCTTGTCGAAGACTGCGACGGCCTCCTTGACGAAAACACAGAATTTTCGTACAAACAATTTACAAGTAAAACTTGGGCCTGCGAAACATTGGGTAGCCCAACCAAGAAAGCGAGTGCATACGGTGAATGGTACCGCGCAGATTTGCGCCAGTAAGAATTCCTCTTTAAAAATGAAAACCGCAACGAAATTCGTTGCGGCTTTTTTCAAAAATGGGAGATTCCCGCCTACGCGGGAATGACATTTAAGCTACTTCGCGGCAGCTTTGGCGAAAGCCTTGCCAAGTTTTTCCAGAGCCTCGTCGCATTCCGCGGCCGACACATTCAGCGGCGGCAAGAGCCTCAGCACATTGCCCTTGGCAGAGAGCACCATGAGCTTTTCGTTGCGGGCGGCAGCAATGATGTTGCCCACCGGCATCGATTCATCGAGGGCCACGCCGAGAATCAAGCCTTCACCGCGAATTTCCTTGGCGAAGCTGTACTTTTCGGTAAGAGCCTTGAGGCCAGCCTTCAGCTGGGCGGAACGTTCCGCGACATTCTTCAACAAGCCCGGAATCTGCTTCACGACAGCGAGACCTGCAGCGCATGCAATCGGGTTACCGCCAAAAGTGGTACCGTGGTCACCGGCCTTGAGCTGGTCGGCAATCTTCTGGCGCAGGAGCACCGCACCGAGCGGGAGCCCGCCACCGATACCCTTCGCGAGAGAAACGAGGTCCGGATTCAGGCCGTACTTCTCGAAACCGAGGAAGGTACCGAGCCTGCCCACACCCGCCTGCACTTCGTCGACGATCACGAGGCAGCCGAATTCCTTCTGCAGGCCGTTGATAGTTTCGACCATTTCCTTCGAGAGCGTCATCACGCCGCCTTCGGCCGCGAGGCTTTCGAGCATGATAGCGCAAGTGTCCTTGTTGACTTCAGCCTTCAAGGCAGCGCAGTCGTTCCACGTGACGTGAACGAAGTCACCCGGCATGGAACCGAAGCCTTCCCTGATGGCCGGCTGACCTGTCGCAGAAAGCGCAGCGTATGTCCTGCCGTGGAAGCTGTTCACGAAGGTGATAATCTTCTGCCGGTTCTTTTCGCCCTTCCGGTCGAAGTACTTACGTGCAAACTTGATGCAGCCTTCGTTGGCCTCGGTACCCGAGTTGCAGAAGAAGGCCTTGTCGAACTTGGTGATTTCAAGGAGGGCCTTGCCGAGTTCGATCTGCGGGTAGTTCGGATAAAGGTTGCTGATGTGATTGAAGTGGTTCATCTGTTCCACCACCGCATCCTTGATAGCCTGGTTCTGGTGACCGAGCGCGTTCACGGCGATACCAGCCACGAAGTCCAGGTACTTGTTGCCCTGGTCGTCAAAAAGGTAAGAGCCTTCGCCCTTCACGAAGTTGATGTCTGCCTTGCCGTAGAGCGGCGCGATAATCTGTTTGTCCTGCTCGAGCAGGTTAGCGCAAGATTGTGCCATAGTTTAAATCTCCATTAATTTGTTTGCCAAAGTGTTCCGCGTCCTTCCAACCCACGATGTGGATGCTCTT
>CADCGB010000015.1 GCA_902800815.1 Fibrobacter succinogenes | reverse complement strand
TCGGGATTTTCATCTGGTATTCGACATGCATCCCCTTTTTCAATAAGCACATCTGGAAAGACAAGGATCCGTCAGCGAACCTCCCTCCCGAAGATTTCTGGCTCAGGAACTTCAAGATTGCCCTAAGCATCGCATCGTTCCTTTTCTTCTTTTCCCTAGAAACTTTCGCCCGCGGGGAATACAACGGCTTGTTCTATTCCGGCCTGGGCCAGCCTGCATACATCATCGCGCTAGGCAACCTGGCCGCATCCACCCTGTACATCATCAACGCATTCTTCCCCTTAATCAAGAGGCTCCGCCCCAAGTACGGCATAACCCTGCTCGCCTTCGCCGCAATCCTCGAAGCATGCGTCAAAAACTGCTTTTCATAAAAGCATAGACGGGGGGGGGACCGCCCTTTTTTAAAAGCCTAGCCATCAGAATCAAAGCCATAATTTATCATAAAATAAAAGCGATTTCTCGGTTCATCAATTTCCCGACTATACCGAAACTCTGCTGAAAAATCCTTATACGCCAAATAAATTCCGGTACCAAACTCATGATAAAAACCCGTAGCCGGAGAACCTAAACCAGCTTCATTCTTATCTACACCGTGGGCATTACGCGAAATGTGTTCACTTAGCCCCACTCTAAGATTTTTACTTACAGGATATTCTTCGATCAACATCAATCCGCCGTAAATAGGGACTTGCTTGTCAACCACTAAAACAGACATACCGAACCAGCCTTGAACGCCTACGTATTCCCATCGGGAACCAGCAAGGCCGCTTATCGAATAAAGATTTTCCGAATAAAGTCCCAGAACCAAATGGCTGTATCTAAACAAAAGAGAAACATCTAAATCACCAAAGAGTTCTACATCAGAATAGTCACTCTGCAACCGATTCTTGCCTCGATGGAGGTCACCGATTTTAGCGGTCCCTCCAACAACAATATCACCTTCGTCTTCTTTCACATTCATAAACTGTGCTGCAGAAGGCGGATGACTTGAGCACCCCGCCAAGAGCAGGGAGCACATAGCCAAGACTATCCATAAAATTCCGCGAGCCATTGTCTACAAAATAGAATATCTAGGCAAAAACCGAATTCATTCCATCCAACAATTCGTGGACTTCATCAAATAAAACGGACTTACAAATACAACCCGAATCTAACGTCGCACTTGACGCCGGCAAAATCGACGTAGTTCATCCAGACGGCGCAACCGGCGCTCACGCCGTTGATAAGCACGTCCTCATCCTCGACGATATTCTCCCGACTCTGCAGGGTATGTTCGTAGCGGACTCCCAGCGAGTAGTGATACAGCGGCTCAGAATGAGTGTCATCATCGAAATATTTATAGGTTACGCCGGCACCTACTTCGGGCGCAATTTTCCATATACCGTTCATGTCAAGAGGCGGCCTGTAGAATAATTCCGCATTGACGAAGTTCAGCGTAGCATTGGCTCCACCGCCCATCGTCCCGAAGAATTCACCAAACCGAAAAACTAGGCCCACAGTAAGTTCCAGGCCAACCATGACCTCCTTCTCTTCGGCAACGAACGGGGCCGTCAAGGCCAATCCCAAATACTGGCTCTTATAATTCCGATTTTTCTCGTTCCACTTTTTCCTGGCTTCCTTGGCGCGGCGCGCGTTCTCCTCTTTTTCGCGCTTGCGATATTCACCTTCGCGCTTTTTGCATTCCTGATCATTTTCATTGCACGTAGTCGCCCAATCGACAACACCCCAAATCACCTCCAGCACAGTAGGCGCATCGTCATCACTGCGTGCATTCGAAGGGCCCGCCCACGCCGGAAAAACCAGCATGCACACGCATGCTAGAACAATCCGCAAATTGTGTTTCAGCGAGAACATACCTAACCCCCATATCCATGAAGATATATTATCGCGCTAAAAAAAGAGCGTTGGTTATCTGCAAATTCCGTGCGTTCGTCGGAATTATCATTTCAAGGAGATGCCAATGGATTCTATCGGCTCTTCGAGCCTCCAGAATGACATCACTTCTTCGAGGGTTTCGCAGCAGGGAGTTCAGGGAGCATTGCGTCAAGCAAACGCAAAAGCAGTTCGCTATTTTCAATCTGCTCATTGGTCACGCAGAGCATGGGCTTTGCACCTTCGTAGGGCAGTTGCTTCTTTGCGGCAGGGAGCATCGCCAAGGCCGCAGGCACGGGCTTTACCAGCAGGCGGTCATCGTAAATCCCGCCGAAAATTTTCCCATCGGCATACAGGATGTACTCACCCATCATCTTGCGGGTAGTAACACGCAATTCTCCCTTGAACTGCTGCAAAACGTGGTCACGGAACTTTTCAGAACTCGGCATAAATCATTCCTAACGTTCAAACCGGAAAACGTGCCTGTTGTAGTTCGACGTAAGCAGGTACTGCTTTTCGCGCTGGACCGTCATGAACATGTTCACCAGGTAGGCGCGCAGGCCCGTCACCGACTGTTCCAAATCGGTAAGGTCCATAATCTTGCCATCGTCCTTGATAACAAGCACAAAGTCCTTCTCGCGCAAGAGCACGGCAAATTCGACAAACACGCGGCGGCCGGCATTGCGTTCGTAAACGCTCATGCCCATCTCCTCGAGCAACAGCATCGCCTTCACGACACTCATCTCGTTCACCGACTTGCGCTTGAGCAGTTCACCCACGCTGTCGCGGTAGGCAATCAGGTTTTCCGGTGTCAGGAGCATGTCGTGCATGTGCCAGTAATCCGCAACCGTGAGGTGTTCGAGCAACAGCGGGAATCGCGCCCTGCCATAAATCAACACCTGTACGCCCGCGCATAGCCCCATCGCCAAGAAGGGAGCCGCGCCAAAGCCCAGCCACACGTATTCGCCGCCCCACAGCGCACCCGCACCCATCACGCATACGACAGGGCTCAGGAACATCACGAAGAGGATGAATATGAAGGAGAGCACCGGCTTTTCGTGTACGTGGAAGGCCGCATAAATCTTTATGATAGCAAGCGGGCACAACCCCACCGCACAGGCACGGATGGCGAATGCCATCTCGCCCGCAAGTTCCTCGGAACGGATATGGAACAAGTGGGTAATCAAGGGTGCGAACAACAGCAAAATAGCCGTTGCAAGAAGGCTCTCCTTGAGCACCGTCCAGTTCACAAAGCGCATCACCTGGAGCACTCCACGGTCATTATCTTCGCCACGATAGATGTTTATGAGCGGTTCCGCCGCCATCCATATGCCGTTAAACACGACGCTCAGTTCCACGATTTCGTAAATAACCGAAAGCACCGTAATGCGGTCACTGTTGAAATTTGTAACAAAGTAAAGGTTCATGAGACCGGCGAATAGCGCAAAGAAAAAGAACTCGCACGCTTCCGCGATACTGAACCGGATTACGGACATCGAGTCGCGCATATTGAAGTGCCACACGAACCGGAGCGAATTGTTCTTGCGGGCAAAGTGCACGCAAAGCACGAGGATGCTGAGCACCACCGAAAGGAGCGTACCGAGCGCCACGCCCGACATTCCCAAGAAGCGGCAGAATATGCACGAAAGCACCAGGTTCCCTATCAGGAGCGCGGCATACGACGCCTTGCACGTACCCGTGTCGCCGTCCACGTAGACCATCTCCTGCAAGGTATTGTTCAGCGGGATAATGAAGGCAAGCCCCAGGAACCAGCCGTAGAACTCGTTCACGTAGTTGAGCAGTTCGGGTTCAACCTCCATGACGCCGAACATGATTCCCTTGCCTGCAGAAAACAGCACGACCATGAACACGCCGACAATAAACGAGAGAATAAGGCTCTGGCCAAAAAAGCGGTCAGCCTTCTCCTTGTTCATGCGCCCCAGTTCGATAGAATAGCACACGAGGCTCCCCACCATCACGATGGCGCTCATGAAGAAGATGAACGAAAATAGCGGGGTGAAGAACGAAATGGCCGCAAGGGCACTGTCACCCAGGAACTGAGCCGCCACCACCTTGTCGATGAAAACGTTCACGAATTCAGCACAGACAGATACCGATGCCGTAAAGAGCATCGACCTGAATCGGCGACCGCTAAATGATTCCCTGATACGCATTTCATCAGAAAATATAGATATTCCGGACCACCCGACCCAAGCCTAAAACCGGAACGACCTCGCCTTCTACCCCAAAAAGTGACCAAAATGTAGAAAATCTTTTACCAAGAAACGATGTTTCAATCACACAAAAATAATTATTTTATACGTCATTCAAAGAACAACGTTATCTACAACAGGAGTAATAGAATGAAACTCGGCATCTCTATCACCGGCGGCGGGGCGCTCGGAATCGGGCCTCTCCAGTTTATGCGCCGCCTCGAAGCGGATCTCGGTAAAAAGAAGACTCTTGCAAGCGTCGGCGACGCCTTTGCGGGCACGTCTACCGGTTCCATCGTTGCCACCGGCCTTGCAAACGGGATGACCGCAGAAACGCTCTACAACCTGTACAAGGACAACCTTCCAAAGATTTTCAAGAAGGTCAGTTCGACCCGCATATTGTCGAAGAGCTACTACCGCTACGACAATACGTACCTGAAGAAGATGCTCCAGGAAAACTTCAAGAAGCACATGTACGAGTTCAAGAAGCCCGTCTACATTCCGGCGACGTTCCTGAACGGCAAGAGCGTGGAAAAGGTATGGGGCAAGGACGACGGCGATACGCCGCAGTGGTTCGCCGTGCTTTCGAGCTGCTCTGCGCCCACGTACTTCAACACCGTGAGCCGCGAATGGAAGGGCAATACCGAAATCTACTGCGATGGCGGCATGTGGGCGAACGACCCCGTCATGGTTCTCGAATCCGCACTGGTCAGGTACAAGGCCTACAAGGACAACCTGCGCATCATCTCGTTCAACACGGGAATGGACCACCCGCCTGCAGAACTCACGGACAAGAGCATCATCGGCTGGGGCAAGTACATTCTCGACGAATGGGTGGCACGCACGGGCAACTCCGGCAAGTTCATGGCGAAGGCGAACCTCGGCAAGGACAACGTACTGCGCCTCGCTCCCAAGGTAACGAAGCCGTACGAGATGGACAACATGAAGATTATCGACGAAGTTTCGGATATCTGGGACAAGTACTACGACGAAGTCGGCAAGGACGTTGTCAAGTTCATTACCGAAACGCCGGAAAAATAACAAGAACTTACACCTCAACACACAATTTGGGACAGCCCCTCGGCTGTCCCAAATTTCTTTTGCCCGAAACTACTTCAGGGCGCGCAGTATCTTTTTCTGCTCGTCGGTAATGCGGTAGCTCTCGCAGGCCTTCTGGATGGTTTTCGCATGAATCCAGGGCGAAAGTTTGCGGTTCTTTATATAGGGGAACGTTGCGGCCCACTGCTTGGCAAGCGCAGTCGCGAAATACCAGGCAATGACCATCTGCACGTAGTAGCGATCCGTGGGAACCGCAGTTTTTGCGGACTTCGAGCTGGCCGCGCATTTCAAACGGCCTGCCGGATTGTCGCAGAACTTTTTCTCGTCTATCGCGGCGACAAGTTTCAGCTGTTCCCGGGTGAATCGCGCATCCAAAAAGAACGCCATCAGCATGTTCACGCCAAAGCGCACCGTGTAGGGTTCCGGCGACTCCAGCCACTCGCAGACTTTCGCATAGAACCGGCGCGGGTCCTTAAGCAACGCCTTCGGGGACTTGCCGTCGCAAACCGCCCAGTTGTCTATATACGGCAAAAACTGCTCGATACGGCGCAGGCACTCGTCCGCATCCTTGATCTTTTCGACCACAAGGAGGTGCACCTGGTTCTCCTCGAAATACCTATGCGGCAGCTTGTCCAGGAACCGCGAAAGTTCCGCCGGGCTCGCGCTTGCGGCAAACTCCTTCGCAATCTTCCTCATCGTAGGCACCCGCACGCCGATAATCGTCTTCTTGTCGATATTCGGCAGGAGCGACGCGTGAAAATCCCTGTACTTGAGGTCCTGTTCGGCCAGGAGGCGCTTGACTAGTTCGGTATGGGTCATAAAATCCTTTACAAAATCCTCACAACAAACGATAAAATAGTAGAACCAAACAGCACGATAAGCCAGAACTGGCTTAAAAGGGTCTCTTTATAATGAAATTCGCTTGTTTCCTCATCCTGGCGGGAATTTCGGCGCTCCTTGCCGACGGCCACTGCGAAAAAATGCACCGTGTGTTCACGCTCCACATACCGAACCAGATAACGACCATCTGCAGGGTTTCGGGCATCGAGGAAGGCCGCACAGATATCCTAGGGTTCTTCTTCAAGTTCAGCGACGATACCCAGGCCATATTCGTTTACGGCGAGGACTACCCCACAATGCTCTACGTCAACGAGGACGCCCCCGTAAAGAATGCAAAGTGCATCGAGAACGAGCATTTCCGGGCAATACAAAGCCCAATGACATCGGAACAGATTGCGGCAAAACTGCTAAGCTACAAGAACTGCGAGCCGGAGTACAGCGAAAGGCACCCGCCAACAGGGAGCGGTTACCTCTAGGGCGAACTCGTCTTTCCGTTTTCCGGTTTGGGCAGCTCCGCGCCGGCAGATTCCGCCTTCGGCTTGATCCTCGCACTCAGATAACTGAGCACCAGGTTCTGCCACACCACATAGCACGTGGGGGCGAGCGCCACGACAGGGCCCGCATACAGGGTCGAAATCCAGATAACGAGCGTGGTGTTCTTCTGCCCCATGCTCTGCGCGCTTTCAATCGGGCGGCGGTTCCTTTCGACAAACCAGCCAAGCGCATAAAGAAGAATGCAGAGCACCAGCGAGATTCCCGCCATCATCGGGAGCTTGCCGCTATTCCACAGGTCCCAGAATCCCATCTCGCGTATGTCGTAACTTGCCTTCGCGAGGATTACGAATACCGAGAAAGTCCACACGAACATCGTGTATTTCTGGAACTTTGCCGCACGGTCGGCGAGTTCCGGGTAGAACGCGCGGAGCCCGAGCGCGAACGCCAGCGGAATGCTGATGATGGGCTGGATGGTGTTGAAAATCTTCATCGAGATTTCGCTCAGGCTCGCATCGGCGCCGGTAAGGTACCCGAACACAATCGGGATAGAGAAACACGCGATGAGGTTACCGCTCAGGAATATCTTGAGGGCAAGCGATGCCGAACCGCCAAGCATCTTGGCCATCGCGGGGGCGGCATTCGCCGGCGGGCATAGCGCGATGATGGCGCCACCGAGCAGTACTTCGCGCGGGAGGTTGAAAAGGTGTACAATCCCTGCGAGAGCGGCGACAAGCAAAAGGCTCACTACGAGCGCGCGAATCTCTATTTTGAAGGTATAGCCGTGCGTCTGCGGGGGGATTTTCGTCACGAAGGTCAAAAACATCATGGTGCCAATTAAGAACGGCATCATGGGCGAAAGCACATGCGCCTGCGGGATTAAAATCCCGAGAAGTATCGCTACCGGCATGAGAATGGCGCGCAGGTTCTTCATAACGCGCCCAAATGTAGAAAAGTTGCTAAATTTCTACCCATGCTTCGTTCCAAGTATCAAGCATTCGCCGACACGACGTCCGAGAACGTATTCAAGCCGAAGAGGCAGGTCAACCCGATTACCCTGGTGGTTCTCGGTTACCTGATGCTCATTACCATCGGTGCGGTCATTCTCCGCCTGCCGGTCTCCACCCGCGAACCCATCGACTTCCTACAGGCGCTGTTCACGGCGACATCCGCCGTCTGCGTCACCGGCCTCTCGGTCATAGATATAAGCAGCACCTTCACCGGATTTGGCGACTGGGTGCTCGTCATACTGATGCAGCTGGGCGGTCTCGGTATCATGACCGTATCTACGGTGCTTATCCTGCTGGCCGGCATGCACCCGGGCTTCAACCACCAGTCGGTACTCCTTTCGGACTTCACGCAGGAGGGTAACGTCGACGCGAAGCGCATCCTCATGGCGGTGCTCCCCTTCACGTTTATCCTCGAGGCCATCGGCGCTGTATTCTACTTCACGCAGTTTTCCGGCATGGAACTCTACGACCGCCTTTTCTGCTCGCTGTTCCAGGCGGTAAGTTCCTTCTGTAACGTCGGGTTCACGCTGTTCCCCGATTCGCTCGTACAGTTCCAGCTGAACCCCATCATGAACATCACCACCTGCATACTCGCGCTGGCCGGCGCCTTCGGGTTCCTCGCCATCACCGAACTGCAGTACGCCTTCGACTTCAAGGAGCGCAAGTTCCGCAAGATATCGCTCCATACCCGCATTGCGGCATTCTGCACGTTCGTCATCATCGGGGTAAGCATTGTCGCCTTCATGATTACCGAATGGGGCAACACGCTCGAGGGCTTAAGCTTCTTCGACAAGCTCCAGACGACGTTCTTCATGGCCTTCACGAGCCGTACGGCGGGCCTCAACACCGTGGATACCCCCGCCCTGTGCGCCTCCTCGCTATTCTTCTTCGCCATCATCATGTTCATCGGGGCAAACCCCGGTAGTTGCGGTGGCGGTATCAAGGTAACGACAGCCGCGGTTATCGGCCTGCTCGGGTTCAACCGCCTGCTCGGCCGCGAAAAGACCCAGGTCATGAACCGTACCATCCCTGAAACCACGGTCGATAAGGCCGTGCGAATCTTCGTGGTGGCCATCGTGGTCATCGCCCTTGCCACCATGGTACTGCTCATTACCGAAATCCCGGCCGGTACCGGGTTCAACGAGAACGGCACGCCCTTCCTCAAGGTCCTTTTCGAGGTCATCAGCGCCTACAGCACCTGCGGACTCTCGATGGGGCTGACCGGCGAACTCTCCACGGTAGGCCAGATTATCATCTGCTGCGTGATGTTTATTGGCCGTATGGGCCCCCTTTTCCTGATTTCCGCGGTCGCGGGCAGGGTGCAGAACACCACCTGGTACGCCGAAGAAGACATAATGGTGGGCTAATTACTACATTGTAGTACATGGCATCGAAGCAATACATTATTATCGGTCTAGGCAACTCGGCTATCTTCCTGGCGCGTCACCTGACGAGCCTCGGGCACGACGTGCTCGTGGTCGACAACCACCCCGAGAAGGTGCAGGACATTTCGAGCATCGTTTCGCAGGCAATGGTCGCCGACTCCACCCGCAAAAAACAGCTCGCGAGCATCCCGCTCCAGAAGGCGGACTCCGTCATCGTCTGTATTGGCGAGAACCTGGAGGCAAGCCTCCTCACCGTGCTGAACCTCAAGGAACTGGGCGTGAAGCACATCATCGCGAAGTCCAGTAGCGCCGCCCACTCGAGCATCCTCGAAAAGCTCGGCGTCTCGGACATTTTCCACCCGGAACGCGACTCCGCCATTGCGCTTGCCGAACGCCTGAACCGCCCGAACATGCTGGACTTCTTGCCGTTCATGGAAGGCTTCTCCATCGTCGAGGTGGTATGCCCCAAGGAATTTATCGGGAAGACGCTTAAGGACCTGAACATCACCCACAAGTACGGTGTGCAGGTCATCGCCATCCGCGACCCGCAGGAACCGACCCCCAAGATCGGTAACCTCGCCGACATCGTGCTGCAAGAGGACGACGTGCTCTTCCTCATCGGCCCGAACGAGGCCATGGACAAGTTCAAGAACTAGGGCATTGCGAGGGGGCAATGAGTTCTTCTGCAGTAATCCTACAGGAACACCGGATCCGTCCGTCGGCACAGCGCGTGCTGATCCTTGACTATATCCGGAGCGTACACACGCACCCCTCCGCAGATACCATCTACAAGGCGCTCCTGCGCGACTGCCCCGGGCTTTCGCGTACCACCGTCTACAACACGCTCGACCTATTCGCCCAGCACGGGCTTATCCTCTCCCTCGACTTCGGGGAGGGCTACCTGAGGTTCGACGGCGAGATCAAGCCGCACACGCACTTCAAGTGCGAAAAGTGCGGCGCGGTAAGCGACATCTTCACCACCCCCGAGAACTGCGAGAAGATGCTCCCCAAGGGATCGTCCCTGAACTCGGTGTCGCTGTACCTGTACGGGAAGTGCGCCGCCTGCAACAAGGGCTGACGCGGGCAACAGCCACGAAAATATTACTTTATATATAATAGAAAAGGCTTCCGGGAAGGGAGCCTAACTTGTTTTGTATCTTAGACTTAGGGTGGAGGTTCGGGCTAAAAGACCGGCTGGGCGGAAGCCTTTTCCTTCTTCGGCTTGCCACCGGTAGTTTCCTTCATGAGCGTGCGGTGTTCCACGTAGCCGAGCACGAAGTACTTGCCACCCTTCTTGATAACTGCGGTAAAGGCGTTCAAAAGCTTTACGCCGTACCACTCCTGGTAGTTGTTGCGACCTTCGACCAGGTTCGTCTCGTTGACGGTAGGCGCCTGGGCGGGCTTGCCGTACTTGAGCGTAAACTGTTCAGACATGTATTCGGCAGCCTCGATAGCCTTGAACTTGCGGGACTCCTCCACCTTACCGGTGCGGATCTCGAAAGCGTAGAACTTGTCGCTACCGTTAAAAATAAACGACACCTGGACCGGCAGTTCCCCGAACCTGAACATAGGAAGCACGACACGTTCGCCAGCACCCATCTGGCCATAGGGCTCGTAGCCCATCTTCATGACTTCTTCGATGACGGTTTCACGGGAAGCACCGAACGGAATCCCTGCGAACTCCAGCTCGTTATTGCGCTGTGCGAACACTTCCATAGAAAGTGCGAGCACCAGCAACAGCAGTATGTTTCCAAACTTAGACACTAGGATATCTCCTAAAACCTATGTAAAAGATAATAAACTTTCAGCCCAAAGTCAGTATAAAACACACCAAAAACGTTTTTTTTGCGTATTATCTATATTTTGAGGCATGTCTAGCACATTTGGCAAAATATTCACCGTTACCACCTGGGGCGAATCCCACGGACTGGCTGTCGGCGCCGTCCTGGACGGTTGCCCCGCAGGTATCCCCCTTTGCGAAGCCGATATCCAGGCATTCCTGGACCGCAGGCGCCCCGGGCAGGGCAAGCTGACCACCGCCCGTAGCGAGAAGGACCAGGTCCGCATATTGAGCGGGGTCTTCGAGGGCAAGACGACCGGCACCCCGATATCTTTCGCGGTGTTCAACGAGGACCAGCGAAGCGGTGACTACTCCGAAATCGCCAAATGGTACAGGCCGGGTCACGCCGACCTCTGCTACGACCTCAAGTACGGGTTCCGCGACTACCGCGGGGGCGGACGCAGTTCCGCACGCGAGACCATCGGCCGCGTATGCGCCGGTGCGGTGGCCCAGAAGTTCTTGGCCCAGGTGGCAGGCACGGAGTTTCTCGCCTGGGTGGATTCCGTAGGCACGATTGAATGTGGCGGAATCGATACCAACGCGCTCACGCGCGAAAAGATCGAGGCATCCCCGGTACGCTGCCCGGTAGAAGCGTTCAGCGAGAAAATGGAACAGGAAATCCTCGCCGCAAAGAAGGACGGGGACAGCGTAGGCGGTACGGTGAAACTGCTCGTGAAGAACGTACCCGCAGCGCTCGGCGAACCCGTGTTCGACAGGCTCGATGCGCTGCTTGCGCAGGCGATGCTCAGCATCCCGGCATGCAAGGGATTCGAAATCGGGAGCGGCTTTGCCGGAACGAGAATGCGCGGCAGCGAGCACAACGACGAGATTTACTTTGAAGACGGCAAGTTCCACACCCGCACGAACAACGCGGGCGGGTGCGTCGGCGGAATCAGCAACGGCGAGAACATCCTCTGCCGCATGGCGTTCAAGCCGACGGCGACGATTTCGCAGTCGCAGAATACGGCCAGCAGGGATGGCGAAAACGGCGAACTCGCCGCCAAGGGCCGGCACGACCCTTGCGTCGCCGTCCGCGCTCCGGTGATTGTCGAGAGCATGGCCGCACTCGTGCTCGCAGACCTGTACCTGCAGCAACTGCGCAACCGCCTGTAGTCCGGAAGTAGGAGGTCAGCGCATATGCTATTCCGCCTGATACTCCTCGCCCTTGCGGGCATCTACTACATTGCATACAAACTACATCACCAGTTCTGCCTACAGCAGGGCAGCCCCCTCGGGTATGCGCGGCTTATTGTAGTCGGGAGCTTCTTGGCAGGCGGCGCGGGCAAGACCCCGTTTGTCGCATGGCTCGCGCAGTTTATCAACTCGCAATTTACCAATGCGCAGGTTACAAGTGCGCACGCCGGACAGGTGCCGCGGATTGCCATCCTGTGCCATGAACGCGCGCAGGACGAGGCAACAATGCTCCGGCAGAAATTTGCAGGCATGCCTCAAGTGCGCGTAATCGCGACCCCCAACCGGTACAAGACCGCACAGGAACTCGACCGCGATTACGACTTCATCATCTGCGATGACGGTTTCGAGGACACGCGACTCGCGGGCGCCATCACCATCCGGCTAGACAGCGCGGGCACCCCGCAACGGATTGCGGACCTTGTGCCCGCCGGCAAGCACCGCAGTCTACCCCGCGACCACGAAGAGCCCGCAGTCACCCTCGGGCAAAACGACATCCGGTTCCGTATCGGGCACATCGCCAACGCGGGCAACGAGCCCTGCCCCGCGGGCCCCATCGCCATCTGCGGCATAGGCGACCCGGAGCGTTTCCGGCAAGACCTCGCCTCCTTCGGCATTGAACCCGCGGGTTTCATCGCCCGCCCCGACCACGACCGCCGTTTTGAACAAATTATCATGAAATTCATTGCCCGGGGCGCGCAACTCGTGATAACGGAGAAGGACTACGCGCGCCTCCCCGAAAAGTGGCGCCTGCACCCGAACGTGTTCGTCGCCTACCAGGAAATCGAGGTTTCTGCCCCTGCGATGGCAGCCATTAGGGCCTGTTGCGGGCTACGCGCCTAGTCCGGGTACATTCCGCCAGAATCTTATTTTTATATTATCTAAAAACGAAAAGGGATTGAAAATGGCTTTGAAACAGCGCATCACCGAACTGATGGACCAGCTTTCCGTAGGGATTCCGGAACGCGAGTACTGCATCCAGCTGGCATTCCTCACCATGATTATCGGCGAACCGTTCTATATCTACGGCCGTTCCGGCTCGGGCAAGGGAATTGTCCTCGACAGGCTAATCGCCGCCTTCAAGAACGCCAAAGCGCTCAAGGTGGGCCGCCGCCAGCAAGAAGTCCCCTCCAAGTTTGTCGACTACGACATCATCGTTTTCAAGAGCTATGACCCAAGCAACGAGAACATCAGGAACTGGGTGCAGATTGCACTGCAGGACCGCGACAGCATCCCGCTCATTGTTTCCGGCGACATTCGCCCCGAAGTGGCCCTTACCCGCGGCGACATCATCGACAAGCTCGCCCTTACCGTATCGCTCCCCGACAGCATTTCTCCGCAGAGCCTGTGCCTGTTGCTGACCTCGCAAGACGACGTGACCGCGACAAACATTAACCCCGACCTCACCATCACCAAGGAAGAATTCAGCAAGTGGGGGCAGGACATCCAGAAGGTCGTATTCTCGCAGGATTCCCTCACCATGATTGGCAAGCTTGCGGAACTCTGCGACAAGAACAACATCTACGTATCCGTCAAAAAGTGGCTCGTGCTGAGCAAGATCGCGAAGGCATCCGCATTCTTCAACGACCGCAGCGAAACGAGCCTCATGGACACGTTCTTCCTGGGCACGAACATCTGGGGCCGCACGATTACCAACAACGTGATTATGGAAGGCTTCAAGAATGTCGCAGTAGAAATCCTCCTGAAGGATATCCCTGACATTCTCAGCGAACGCTATGACACCGAAGACCTGATGAAGCGTATCAAACGCAACCTGTTCACCAGCAACAACACGTACGACACCCGCGAGTTCGCGGGCGAGACCTGCGTTTCGTACAAGGTAACTATCGCCGGTGAATCGACCCCGCTGTACGTACCAGTCCGCTATATCGAAACCGAAGAAGATTTCAACCCCTATAACGAGCTCCGCAAGATCGAGACCCGCGTGCGCTGCAATTTCCACGGCACCACGAACTGCAGCATCGCCATCGACTCCTCGGTAAAGGGCGTGGGCCTGCGTACCAACGCCATCAGGTCGAACAACAACGTGACCTTCAAGGGCGGCAAGTTCGAAGACTACGCCACGCTCCCGACATACATCCTCAAGGAAAACGACCCCGACATCATCGCCCAGAAGAAGGCCGAGATCGAGGACATCCGCAAGGAAATCAACGAGACGATGGAAAAGGAATCGAACAACCTGATCCGCCTGCGCGACGTCTACCGCGACCTGAAAAAACGCAGAAACGAACTGTTCTGCAATCAGAAACTTTTCGACGATATCCTGAACCAGATCAAGGACATCTTCGAATCCACCTCCGGCATTATCACGAAAATCAAGGAAGCGCACGAGCTGCTTGCGAGCAAGGGCGCTTAAGGTTTACGAAAAAACTAAGAACTAGAGATTGTCGATACTGTCGGGAATCTCGTTCCTGAGCACGAGCAGAATCGCGTTCTGCCCCACGATAACGTACTTCTCGCCGTTTATCTCTATCTCGGTCCCGCTTGCGTGCAGGTAAAGCGCCTCGTCGCCCTCGTGCACCTGGAGCGGCACGTAGTTCACCTGCTCATTGTTTTCGCCCGTGAAGATGGAATCCGGATCGCGGTTCGCAGGTATCGGGTAACCCGGGCCAACGCGCATCACGAGCCCCGCATGCACAGCATCGTGGTCCTTGACGCTGGGCGGCAGGTACAGCCCGCTACCCGTACGGTTCGACGCCTCGAGAGGCTTGATCAACACGCGATCGCCAATTACGACAACATTTTTCAAAGAATCCATCATAGGAGCAAAAATAGAATTTATATTACACGTGTGGTATTTATCGCTCTCATAATCCTCTGGCTTATCATAGCCGTCTGTATTGTTCTACTCTTCTTGCGTACGCAGAAAGGCATGCGCATGTTCCGCGTGCTCTGGCGCAGCAGCAAGGTCCGCATCGTCGTCGCGATACCGCCCTTGTGCATCCTCGCCATCGCACTTGCATTCGTGTACCAGCGTTCCGGCGAAGAGACGCCCGCGCTCGAGACCGACACACTGTTTACGGACTACTCCCGCGGAATCATCATCGGCATGCGCGACCAGGGCGCCATCACCATCGACACGGCCTGCAGCCTCGATGAAGCGCAGCCCGAACTCGCCTACATGATGCCCGCCCTCGTCGCCGTCTACAGGGAAGTGGTCCACAAGCCCACTACCGCAAGGCTCGTGCGGCTCGACGACACGCTCACGCTTTCGTTCGATGGATACAAGCAGTTCAGGAACCGTACCATCAACATCCTCAAGGGTGTTAAGAAAAAGCTCGGCCCCCGATACACGATGAACATGCAGAGCATCGGAGAAAGCCACCAGCTAACCGTTACGTACAAGGGAACGCCGTGGAACAACGAGCAACTCTGCGCGCTGCCCGCCATGGAGGCAAGTATCCGCGAGAAGGTGGACCCCGCCCTGCTCATGTCGCTTATCCGGCACATTTCTGATTTCGACTTCAACTACGAAAGCGCGAACCGCCGCAGGGGCCTGCTCGCGCTTGATTCCGGCGAAGGGCTAGCACAAATCTACATCGGGGCAAAGAGGCTTCACGCCGTGCTTGATTCTGTACAAAATAACGATGACGCCGTCGCAGCGTTCTATCCGGAACAAGACAGGCAGACCATGCACGGCGAATGGCGCAAGAGCCCGCTCAAGAGCGGGTGGGTTCGCGAGGTCCTCGCCGACGTGCCGTACTACCGAAACAACGGGCTAAAATAAAAATCCACAAAAAAAAGCGACCCGAAGGTCGCCTTTTTTAACAAGTCTTTTCGATTACACTTTGTCGAGGGCCTGCGTGAGGTCCGCGATGATGTCTTCGACGTTCTCGATACCGACGCTGAAGCGGATCAGGTCCGGTGCAACGCCTGCTTCAATCAACTGTTCGTCACTGAGCTGGCGGTGCGTGTGGCTTGCCGGATGCAGCACGCAGCTGCGGGCGTCGGCCACATGGGTCACGATACAAATCATCTTGAGGCTGTCCATGAACTGGATGCTCTTTTCGCGGCCGCCCTTGATACCGAACGTGAGCACGCCGCACGGGAGCCCGCCCTTAAACTGCTTCTGGGCAAGTTCGTAGTACTTGTTGCCCTCGAGGCCCGCGTAATCGACCCAGGCCACCTTCGGGTGGTTCTGCAGGAACTTCGCGCAGGCGAGAGCGTTTTCGCAGTGGCGCGGCATGCGGAGGTGAAGCGTTTCGAGACCCACGTTCAGGAGGAACGCATTCTGCGGAGACTGGATGGAACCGAAGTCGCGCATGAGCTGTGCGGTAGCCTTCGTGATGTAGGCGCCCTTGCCGAAAGCCTTCGTGTAGGCAAGACCGTGGTAGCTCGGATCCGGTTCGGTGAGGCCCTTGAAACGGTCGTGGTTTGCTTCCCAGTCAAAGTTGCCGCTATCCACGATGCAGCCACCGACTGCCATGGCGTGGCCGTCCATGTACTTGGTCGTGGAGTGCGTCACAATGTCAACGCCGAATTCAATCGGGCGGCAGAGAATCGGGGTCGGGAACGTGTTGTCCACAATCATCGGAACGCCGTGCTTGTGGGCGACGTCTGCAAAGCGCTTGAGGTCAAGCACCTTGCCAGCCGGGTTTGCAACAGTTTCGCCGAAGAAGCACTTGGTGTTCGGGCGGAAGGCCTTCTCGATTTCTTCGTCGCTGGCGTCCTGGTCAACGAACGTGCATTCGATGCCGAGCTTCTTCATCGTAACGCTGAAGAGGTTGCTCGTACCGCCGTAAATGGCGCTGGTGCTGATGAAGTGGTCACCCGCTTCGCAGATGTTAAAGACGGCGTAGAAGTTTGCGGCCTGACCGGAGCTCGTGAGCATCGCAGCGACACCACCTTCGAGAGCAGCAATCTTGTTCGCGACAGCGTCGTTAGTCGGGTTCTGCAGACGCGTGTAGAAGTAGCCGCTGGCCTTCAAGTCGAAAAGGTCCGCCATGTCGTTGGTGGTTTCGTACTTGAACGTAGTGCTCTGGTAGATGGGGAGAACGCGCGGTTCGCCGTTCTTCGGCTGCCAACCGCCCTGGATGCAAAGAGTTTCGATCTTGGACATTTTTGCCTCTTGTTTAATTACGCATTCAAATATAGATAGTCGTCGACACGGGGTCGCCTAACCTATTTGTTATGTAGGTAAATATAGAAAAAGACTATACCTTGTCAATGCATTTATGCAAATATTTGCATAAACATTCTACTGCTTGCTTTTTGGCTTCTCATTTTGTACATTGTCTTCAACACCAGAAACGGTGGTATTAGAAGATCGCATTCCGCGCGAGCGGGGCGGTCTTTTTTGTTTAATAACCAAAATGGAGCACTAAAATGACAGAAATCACAAGCAAACACTTGCATATACTTGCAAATAGAGGTATATTTAGCGGTATGAGTACCGTTGCAAAGAACTTCCGTATTGATTCCGAACTCAACGACCAGGCGACCAAACTCCTGGAGGGGCTGGGCCTTTCCATGTCGCAGGCGGTCTCCATGTTCCTGAAGCAGGTCGTGCTGCACCGTGGACTCCCTTTCAAAGTGGAGTACCCGCAGTATTCCAAGGAACTGATGGACGCGATTGAGGAAGCAAAACAACTGGAAGCCAATCCGAACACAAAACGTTACACGGATATGGACGAAATGTGGGCGGATCTCGATAAATGATTTACGAAGTTATTTGGACTAACAAATTCAAGAAGTCTTACAAACTTTGTAAAAAGAGAGGACTCCCGATACAAGAACTCAAGGACGTTGTCGAAAAACTCCGTAATGATGAAGTGCTTGCATTCTCACATTGACACTGGTAGATACAGGAACACACGCCGATCTTTTCGGAACGTGATACGCTAGCCCCTTTTTTCTATCTTTGTGCGCGATGATTCCCGCGCGCAACAGCCTCGCCTTCTGGCATATCCTCGCCATCGCGACGATTGCGTTCTGGGGCACAAGTTTCGTGAGCACGAAGGTGCTCCTGAATCACGGCTTTACCGCAGTGCAGATTTTTACGCTGCGGTTCGCGGTCACCTACCTGCTGCTCCTTGCGATAAACCATAAACAGTTCCGCTGTACAAACTGGAAACACGAGCTCATCCTGTTCATCAGCGGAATCACGGGCTGCACGCTTTACTTTTGGGCAGAGAACACAGCCCTCACGCTTTCGCCCTCGAGCAACGTGTCGCTCATCGTGTGCACGAACCCGCTACTCACCATGATTTTCGGCGGCATCCTCTACAAGAGCGAGCGCCTCGGCAAGCGACAGATTCTCGGTTGCCTGATTACGTTTGTCGGGATGGTGCTCGTGGTTCTGAACGGGAAGTTCATCCTGAAGCTTTCGCCTGTCGGCGACCTGCTCGCATTTACCTCAGCAATCATGTGGGCTGTCTACTCCCTAGTGGTGCGGCAACTCAACGGCAAGTACAACTCGCTGTTCATCACGCGCAAGATGTTCTTCTATGGAACGCTCACGTCGATTCCCGCACTGTTTATAGAAGCGGGCGGCAACACGTCGAAGGCACTCGATATCCCGTGGCAAAACTTCACGGAGCCGGTGGTAGCACTCAACTTCCTGTGCCTTACGGTATTCTCGTCGATGTTCGGTTACCTTATCTGGAACAAGGTGCTGAAGCAGCTCGGCACGGTTCTCGCGAGCAACTACATCTACGCCATCCCGCTCGTCACCATCATTACGGCAGTCATCGCGCTGGGCGAGCATATCACGGCCGTCGCCATCGCGGGTGCGGCAGCGATTGTCGCGGGCATGGTCATGGCAGAGATGAAACGGAAATAATTAGTTTTTCTGCTTGGCTTCCAGGGCCTCGACGCGGGCAAGCAAATCAGCACAGAGATTTTCCAGGTACGCAAGGCGCGAGTCATGCTCGTTGTCCTTCACGCGCTGGCGACGCAGTTCCGAATCCTGTTCGTCATTCTTGGAATCCACGCAGTTCAAGCGGAAATCGTGTTCCGCATCCTTCGCCACACGAGCCTTCAGCTTGAATTCCTGCTCGTGTTCCTTGCTGTACAGTGCATCTATGCGGGCATCATGCTCCTCGTCCTTTTCTGCCTGCTGATCCAGACGCGCATCATGTTCCATGTCCTTGCGCTGCAGTTCACGAAAGCGTTCTTCTTCCAGATTCATGATAGCCCTGATTCTTGAAATTAGTTTGTCTGTATGCAGCGTACAGAATAGGCGAAGTATCCGCGCATTATCGATTCCTTGTCCAACTCATACTGCTTCGAGAGAATCCATGCGTAATAGTTCATATTACTTTCACCCCAGAAGTAGGCCTTGGTACCTTCACCGTCGTACTGTCCGGTCTTGGCGCGGTAACCTCCCGCGCGGGCGGCAAACCCGATGAGGTTCATGGGCACGGGGTCTATCATGGGATTGATTTCCCAGGTTTCCTCATCTTCAAGGATAGACCTCAGGTCGTTCGACCATTCGGATTCCGCAGTATTGCGCAGTTCCATCCAGTCGTCTGCAGTCGGAATGCGCCAGCCTTCGGGACATGCCTTCACAGCATCGGATTCCTGGTAGAGGCGGCCATACTTCGTGCAGTTCGCAGGAGTGTCGTCGTAGCAGAAGCTGGAATCCGTCGCAAAGTTCAAGTTCTCAGCCATCCAGGTCTTGCCGCCGATAACGATGGTCTTGTAGCTCTTGCCGTCGCGGGAATCCAGGAGCGTGCCGTATTCTGCAGAAGTTCCGCTACTGGACACGCCTGTCTCGCCGCCACTCGATTTCGGCGTGACGGCAGATGAACTGGATTCGGGGACGTTGCTTACGCAAGGAGCCATGTCGATTTCGATAAGCGCATCGCCTAAGCACTTGTAGAGAATTTGCAAGTCGTAATCGTATATCGTGTAGGTATTCGGGCATCTAATCTCCGAACGCTCCATATTGCGCACGGTAATGTTCGCCATGCCATCCGTGAAGCATTCCTTCGCGGCAGAACTTGCGGGGAGCGTCGCGGAACTCGCAGGCGATGCCGCGGAACTTCCGTCTGCAGAAGAAAGTTGCGGGTCGCCGGAACCGCTGGAACCGGGAAGCGGATTGTCGGAAGGGCCTGCCGGGCCCTGAGACTCGCTGGAACCCGGCTCAGGCGAAGGCCCGCTGGAACTGTCATCACAGGCGACAAGCGCAAGCCCGAATGCAAGTGCCGCAAAGGCAGCAGAAAACTTTTTGAAATTCATTTGTTCCTCCTTTCCTTAAATTTAGATTGCCCCGCTAAATTTCCGTGAAGCGGTCCATCTCGACGCCATCGGGGAGCATCACGCGGCTCTCGAAATCCTTACGGGAGCGCACCCAGAGCGTTCCCTTCGGGTGGTCGGGAGTCTCGTACTCGCTGCGGTACACTACGACGGGTTCAACTGACTCGCAGTCCAGAACGTTCGACTCGACGACGGTATAGACCATCGTCGCCTTCTTGTAATGGCGGTACTTGTGACCGTTTATTGCCTTCGACACGTCCTATTCCTCCAAAAAATCCTTCAGTTCCGGCATGAGGGCGGTCATGTCCTTCACGCCCAAATCGTAGAGGCGCGCGAGCTTGGACTTGTCCTTCTCGAGGCGCGAGATATCAAAACTTTCGCTCGGGCGAATCCTGAACGCAGTCCCGCGATCGCACCACTCCTCCAAAGTCCTTAGGCACTCGTTATAGCGTATATGGCGCGTCCTTACCGCCTCGATAAACTTCGGGTACTTGCGGTAGATGAGCTTGAAGAGCGGAACCAGCGAGTTCGGCTTTTTCACATAGCCCTCGGGCTGCGTCACGATGACGACCTGCTTTTCAAAACCCTTCTTGGCCATGATCTCGAACGGGATACTGTCGGCGACACCGCCGTCCAAGAGCTTCATGCCATCAACTTCTACGATATGACTCATCAGCGGGAGCGAGGCCGATGCTCTGATCCTGTCCATGCCTTCGGGCGTGTCGAGGTCGCGGGTCAGCAGGTAGGCCGCCTCGCCCGTTTCTAGGTTCGATGCAGCCGCATAGAATTCGGACTGCGCCGCATTCTCGCGGAACTTCTCGAAATCGAACGGATCAATCACGTAGGGAATCTGTTTATAGCAATAATCGACTTCGAAAAACTCGCCGGTGCGGATGAGGTTACCCCAGCCCATGTAGCGCTTGCTCGCCGAATGGACGACATCGATGCGCCTGTTCCTTTCGCGCTGTTCCGAGAGGTAGCTGCAAAGGTGCGTCGCGCCCGCGGATGTCCCCGCGTAGCCGCCGAACTTGAGCCCGTTATCGTGCATCACGTCAAGTACTCCCGACAAGTAGGCGCCTCGCATTCCGCCGCCTTCCAGCACGAGGGCCGCATTCCTGTACATCGTCATTTTGCGTTCTCCATGAGCCACTGGTAATCCTTCGGGTGATCCACGAACTTTTCGGGGTGCAGCTTGCGCTTCGCGAAAAATTCATCGCGGGTCATCCAGACAAAATCGTCGACCTCGCCGGGTTGCGGCACGAGGGATGCAGCCTCCTCGTCCGTGAGGGTAGTCCTGTAAACGTCGTAGTATTCGTTGTCCAGGTAGCTGCCGCCGTTGAGCACACTTTCGTGTGTCGCCTCGAATAGGTATTCAAGGTCGCGCGAACTCTTACGCACGCCCAGTTCCTCGCGCAGTTCGCGCACGGCGGCGTTCACGCTGGTATCACCCGCAGAGATATGCCCCGCGCAGCTCGTGTCCAGAAGCCCGGGGTTATTTTCCTTCACGCGGGCCCGCAACTGGAAAAGAATTTTCCCTTCGCGGTTGAACGCCCAGATATGTACCGTGCGGTGCCACAGGCCTTCCGCATGCACGCGCGTACGCCCGCAGGAATAACCCGCGGGGGTGCCGTCGGCGTTCAGGATGTCAATCTGCTCTTCTGCCATACGGTATAAGATAATAAATGAAGATCCCCGCCTGCGCGGGGATGACAATAGGGCGTGCGAGATAAGCAAGTTTGCTATTATTCTAGCAAGAGGTCCCTATGCAATTCAACGAAAGCAATATTGAAAGGCTCCTGGAACAGGCGGAATCTGCCGGTGTTTTCCACAAGGCGGTCGCGGGATTCATACTGCCCGACGGCAGCACGCGCCTGGTCGCGTTCAACACGCCCGAAAACACGGTTTTCGACATTGCAAGCCTCACGAAGGTCTGCCCCACATCCACGCTTGCGCTCTGCTACATTCTGGAGGGCAAGTTGCATCTTGACGACCGGGTAATAGACTACATCCCCGAACTACAGACAAACTACCGCGAAGACATCCGCATCTTTCACCTGCTGACGCATAGCCTGGATTACCGCGTGCCCATGAAGACTTTGCGCACGCTCCCGCCCAAAGGAATCCTGAATGCGCTATTTACCTACCAATTCGCAAAGGCCCCCGGAGCAGACTTTAACTACGGGAACCCGGCCAGCGTGCTGCTCGGGATTATACTGCAGCGCATCGCGGGTGCGGACCTGCAACAGCAGGGACGCGAGCGGTTCTTTGAACCGCTCGGCATGACGCGCAGCGGCTGGGACCCGCTGACCCGCGACTGGAATGCGATACCTCGTGAAGAAATCGCCCCGACGGAAATATGCGAGTTCCGCGGGCGCGAAATTTGCGGGGAGATTCATGACGAGAGTGCGTGGGTTCTGCGCAAGTTATTCCCGGTAGGCAGCGCAGGCATGTTCAGCTGCGTGCCCGACCTGCTGAAGTTCGTGAAGATGGTCATGAACGACGGGCTGGCGATCGATACAACCGGCAAGGAGACCCGCATCGCGCCCGCGGGCATATTGAAGATGGTAAGCGAGAACGCGTTTACTCGGGAAGGTGCCGCACAGTTTTTGCCGGCGGGCAATTCAACTGCGGGAGATTCGCCGGCAGGTGCGGCAAACGGCGCCTGCACAGCCCTTGGCTGGGAACTTGCCCAGAGCAAGTTCATGGGGTCGCGCGTGTCGCCCCATGCGTTCGGGAAGACCGGGTTCACTGGGGCGAGCATCGTCGCCGACCCCGTCGCCGGCGCCGCAGTCGTGCTACTTTCCGACTTCACCTACCCGCACCGCGAAGCAAGCGCCGACCGCATCCACGCATTCCGCGCCTCCCTCGCCGACGCATTCTTCGGCGCAGTTTAGAGCCAGAGAAAAATGCGCCGTTTAAGGTTTGCGACTCATAAAACACGCTATTTTTGACTTTTTGACGGACTAAATGCCCACCCCCTCGATTTTAGTCCGTAATTTTTCAAACAAATTAAACGATTTTATGCCCTAGAGAGGGACTTTTAGCCCAATTTGCCCCCATTTTGTGTTCGCAAACGTCATTTTTGCGATTTTTTATTACGTACAAATTAGAAAATTACAGACTAAACACCCGCCCCACTGATTTTAGTCCGTAACTTTCCCCAAAATCCCTGTTTTGCGACCCGCGAAAATCACGCGAAAAAGAAAAATCCGCTATAAACAAAAAGATCCCCGGCCGGAGCCGGGGATGACATTCATAAGCCGCGCATTCGTGACCCAAAATCACTGCCGCGCATTTTTTTCCGCGCAATCAGCCAGCAACTACCTTCCAGCAGCCCTCTTCTGCATCTCCTTGCGCTGTGCTTCGGCGAAGAGTCGGGCCATTTCCATACGGTTGTTTTCCTGTTCCTTCTTCTTCGTCTCTTCCTTGCAGTTCACGCACTTGGTAGCCGTCGGCACAGCCATGAGCCTTGCCTTCGGGATAAGTTTCTTGCAGACCTTGCACACGCCGAACGTACCGTCGTGAATGCGCTTCAGGGCCTCTTCCAGGTACACGAGGTACTTGCCTTCGCGGGCCGCGAGCGAGAACGTGGTCTCGAGCGTATTGTAGTCCGTCGCGGAATCGGCGCTATCGGAATCGCTGCCGTCGCCCGCCTGGTTCTTCTGGCCCTGGAAAGCGTTCGCCCTTTCAGAATCGCTCTGAGCCGTCACCAGCTGGCGACGTTTCTCGATGAGCATCTCCTCGAAGAACTTCAGGTCGGCATCACTCATTTTAGCGGGTTTCTTTTCACTCATGGCACGCTCCTTTCATAGGGTCCGTTAAACACATTATATGCGGAAAATATCTTTTTTTTTTACAAAGTGGAACATTTTTTTTTAAAAAATATCCACATTTAACTTCAAACCGCTCTTTTTTATATCGGAAGTCAGCTTGTCAATGTCAACCGAAATCTTGTCTAATTCCTTAACCAACTTTCCCTTGCCCGTAGCGATCAGGCCGGCCGTATTGTCGGTCTTGTCTAGCCTTGCCGCCACCGCGTCAAGTTCTTCCTTGGTGGCCTTCACCTGGGCCAGCACGCTATCTACGTGGGCAAGCATGGCAGAACCCTTCTCGACAGAGACCGCCCCCTTGGAGGCAGCATCGTCAATCACGCCGCGGACCTTCTGGAGCGTGGACTCGGCCTTGTCGAGCACCGCCTGCGCGTCGTTGCGCGTCTCCGTAATCAGGTTCTCTCCCGCACGCACCAGGTTCTTGCCCTTCTTCACGATGCGTTCCATCTTCTTGCCCGAACTGCCGATCGTAAGCGAATCCTTGAACGCCACCACCATCTGCCTCATCGTATCGAGGTCGGCAATCGCGTTCAGGAACACCATCCCGACACCCGCAATGCCGTCGTCGTAGGCGCCAAAAACGGTATCGCCATCGGCAACCCAGTCATTGTCATCTGCCGTCAGGATGTTCATCTCGCGCTCGCCCATGAGGCCAGCGTTGATGAGCCTGAACTCGGAATGTTTCGAGATCTTCGCATCGGCGAGCACTTCCACCTTCACGAACACGGCATCGTCCGTCAGGTCCACCTTGAGGATCTTGCCCTTCTCGATACCGCGCACAATCACGCGGTTACCCGGCGAGAGCGTACCTATTTCCTGGTAGCTCACCACAAAGCTATAGCGCGCGTGGTACGGGCTCGAGGGGTGGTAGAAGTACCATCCAAAGACACACGCCGACACCAATATCATGAACACGATAAAGGGGAACAGGTTTGCCTTGATTGTCTTCAGGAACTGGTTCATCGGCGGGAAAGATAGCATTTATAAGGTTATTCGTAGAGCGACCAGTGCTCGATGTCCATTTCTTGCAGGCCATCGGTGTACTCGCCCTTCGCTTTCGCCTTGATTTTCTTCATCAGGTCCTCGTTGAAGTCGCGGGCCACGTCCTGGCCGTTCATCTTCATAAGCGAATTCATCGCGATAACCTCGGAAATCACGGTGAGGTTCTTGCCCGGCGCCACGGGGAGCACAATCTTCGGGATATGGACCCCCATCACGACCTCCTCCTGCTCGTTGAGGCCCGTACGCTCGTAGCGCACGTCGCGCTGCCACGGCTGGAGTTCAACGATCACCTCGATTTTCTTCACCTTGCGGATGGCGTGGATGCCGAACATGGAGCGGATGTCGAGAATGCCCACGCCGCGGATTTCCATGTGGTGGCGGATCAGCGGGTCGGGGCGGCCGATAATGGCATTGCCCACGTGACTGATGTGTACAACGTCGTCTGCAACCATGCGGTGCCCGCTTTCCACAAGTTCGAGTACGCATTCCGACTTACCCACGTTGCTATCGCCAATAAAGAGCATGCCGATGCCGTACACGTCCACGAGGCTCCCGTGGATAATGGAGTGTGGCGCAAAGAATTCCTCGAGAATCCTCTGGGCAACCTTGTTGAACTCGTAGGTATGCAGCGTGGTCGAGAACAGCGGGATATGCAGCTTGGAGCACATCTCCTTGAGTTCGGCATGCGGCATTTGTGCATGCGTTACCACCCACATCGGGGCACGGAACACGGATAAGTTATCGAACACCTTCTTGCGGCCCTCGGGCCCGAGGCTTTCGAGGTAGTTCCATTCCGTATGGCCCACCACCTGGATCTGCTTGGAACTGTAGACCTTCGTGTAGCCCGCCATCGCAAGCCCCGGGCGGTGAATGCCACTCTCGGCGATGTTCGTGTCGAGGTCGCCTTCCGGGGAATGGAGCGCGAGTTGCAGGTCCTTTCCGAAATGTGCAAAAAAGTCCCGCACCGAGAGTTTTTCCCGGTGCAGGATCTTGATGTCTTTCAACCTGGATTCAGACACGGCTTACGTCAGGTTGGAAACGGGTTGTGCGCGGTGGTCGTTCTGCTTGTCGTTCGCCTTCTTCAGCTGAACCTTAACGCGTTCGAGCGCCACGTCTACCGCCTTGCCCATGTTGTCTTCGTCGGCAGAGCCCACGACCACGGAACCGGTAATGTTCACGGTGATTTCGCAGTGGCGCTGGTGTTCGACTTCGTGGTCAAGGATTACGGAAGCATTCGTGATGTTAGGGTAGAACTTGGCCAACTTGTCCATTTCTTCCTGAATACGGTCCTGGAGACCGGCAGATGCGTTGAAGTGGCGAGCAGAAAACTGAATATCCATATTGATACCTCCGTAAGTAAAGATGGCATTTTGTTGCAAGGCCGTTCGCCTCGCATCTAGAGTATATACATCTTTTTTTCCGAAAAAACCAAGTAAATGAAAGTTTTTTTACGAATAATTAATCCGAATTGGAATATTTAGGCCCCAAAATGGCGAAATTTATCCGAAATCGACACTTTAGAGCAGTTTTCGCTGGCGGGCGGGCAGTATTTTGAGGCGTTCCTCGCGGTATTTTGCCACCGTGCGGCGCGCCACCTGGATGCCCTGGGCAGCCAGGGCGTCGGCGATGGCCTGGTCCGACAGGGGCTTTTTCTTGTCCTCGCCGTCCACCAGGTCCTTGATGGCCTCGAGGATCCGGGCCGAGCCGACGACATCCTCGTCACCCTCTTCCCCGGCGTTCACGACCGGGCCCAGCGGAGCATCCTCGGCGGCAGGCTGCACGACCGCGCGCTTGCCCTGCTGGCGCACGCCCGAGGTAAAGAAGTCCTTGAGTTCGAAAATCCCGAAAGGGGTCTCCACGTACTTGCCGTTAGTCACGCGGCTAATCGTCGAAAGGTCGCGGTTCACCTCGCTCGCGATATCCTGCAGCACCATCGGCTTCAAGAATGCGGGGCCGTTCTTGAAGAATGCAGGCTGCCGCTTCACGATGGCCTTCATCACGAGTTCCATGGTAGAGAACCTGTTGTTCGCCGCACTGATGAACTCTTCTGCCTTGCGCTTGTTGTTCAATATGTACTCACGCGTCGCCTTGTCGAGCTTGGAACCATCGGTAAGCATGTCGGCATACAGCTTGTTCACGTGAAGGCGCTTGACCTTCTTCCAGGAATCCTGCGTGCATTCCACCTCGAACCTGCCGCCCTTGCGTTCCACGCGCAGGTCCACCTGCTTTATCTGCGTGGGCGCGTTGGAGATGAGCCTACCCGGGTGCGGAGTAAGCTTAGAAATATGCCTAACAGCCTTCTGCACCTCATCGACCGGCACGGAGAGCGCCTTCGCAATCTTCGGGTAGCGCAGGTCCATCAGGTCGTCAAAATGTTCCTTCAGTATACGGAGCGTGAGTTCCGGGAAGTCCTCGATGTACTGCGCCTGGATAATGAAGCATTCCTGGATTCCGCGGGCACCGATACCGCGGGGCGTGAACCCCTGCAGCACGTGGAAAGCCTCCGCAACAGGCACACTCGCCTTCTCCAGCGGAATCTCGTCGCGGATAACGCGCTCCATCTCGACGATAAACTTGTCCTCGCCCCTATCGGCGGCCATCTTCATCATCACTTCGTCAGGTGCGCCCTGCAAAAAGCCGTCCTCGTCGAGGCTATCGATAAGGTACTGCACCAGCGTGCGGAAATGTTCCTCCGTGCACCCATCATCCTCGAGCTGTTCGATCAGCTGAGGTGTGCCGTTCCAGTCGCGCAACTGATCGCGCAGATTATCCTGCAGGCTCTTGTCGCGGTCTTTCTGCGGGCGGTCCCACTCGTCCGAGGCATCTTTGGAAGGCGCGTTCAGGTCCTTGAACGGGGCGTCGTCATCGTACGAGCCGTCGGAAAGCCTGCGTTCCATGTCGGTATCGATAACGTTGTCCGAAATGTCGTAATCGTGGTCGGCGGTATCCTCAAGATTCCCGCTCTCGAAATCCATCTCGCGAATTTCACCGTCGTCGCCCGAATCGTTTGCACTCTCTTCGGCACCCGTATCCTCGGGCACCTCATCGTCCATTTCGAGGAGCGGGTTTGCCGAAAGTTCCTCGTTGATGGCGATATCCAGTTCCTGCGAAGTCTTCTGCAGAATAGCAGCAGCCTGCAACATCTGCGGAGAGATGTTCTGCTCGAGTCGCTGGGACTGTCCTATTTGCATGCCTAAGTTCATCAAAGCTCCTAGTCCAGGCGGAAACTGTCGCCCAGGTATATACGGCGCGCTTCCGGGTCGTTCGCCAGGTATTCGGACGAACCCTCGGTCAGCACCTGGCTCTTGTACATGATATAGGCACGGTCAGTAATGGAAAGTGTCTCGCGCACGTTATGGTCGGTAATCAGGATTCCCATGCCGCGGTCCTTGAGCCCCGAAATAATGGACTGGATGTCGGCAACGGCAATCGGGTCGATACCCGCGAAAGGCTCGTCGAGCAGCAAGAAGGAGGGGTCGCTCGCAAGTGCACGCGCAATCTCCAGGCGGCGACGTTCACCACCCGAGCAGCTCATGGACTTTGTCTTGCGGATATGCGTAATCTTGAATTCCTCGAGCAGTTGTTCCAGGCGCATCTTGCGCTCGCGGCGCTTTAGGCCCTGCGTCTCGAGAATCGCCATTATGTTGTCTTCAACAGAAAGCTTGCGGAAAATGGAGGCCTCCTGCGGGAGGTAGCCCACCCCGAGGCGGGCGCGCTTGTACATGGGCTTGTCCGTCATCTCGATATCGTCGAGGAATATGTGGCCCGCATCGGGGCGCACCATGCCCACGATCATATAGAAGGATGTTGTCTTGCCGGCACCGTTCGGCCCGAGGAGCCCGACGATTTCGCCCTGCGACACGCTGATGGAGACGTCGCTCACCACCTGGCGACCGCCGTATACCTTGCGCAACTTATCGGTACGGATTGTACTTACTAGGCTCTTCATGGAGATTCCTCCTTTTTCTTCTGGGCTTCTTGCGTCTTCTGGACTTCCTTCGCACGCTTTATGGCTTTCTTCTGGACATTGAGCAAATTGGGCCTGTGGGGCACTACCTTATCGTTAACACCCTGCAGTTTTGTCAATGTGGTATCGGCCTTTTCCTTTTCCGCCTTCTGGCGCTGTTCCTTTTCCAGGTCCACGTAGCGCCCGCTCGCGATGGTACTGCGGCCAAGCAGCCTGAGCGTCTTTACCGCATTCTTGAGCGGGTCAAACACGATGTTGATGGTATCGCCCGCAGCCTCGTTCTTGCCCGAGACCGTGCGGTCCTTCTTCACGTAAAAATACGTGCTCTGCGCCTTGCCCGAAACAACGGCGTGGTCCATCTTCCCTTTCTTGAAATACATGTCGAGGCGGTTCCCGTCCATCAGGTTCCTGTAGTCGGGCAGGTCCGTCTCGTAGAAGAACCCCTTCGCGTTCAGGTTCACGTACAGGCGCTCGATCTTGCTGTCCTTGAACTCGCAGAACAGCGTATCGCCAAAGGCTTCCGTCACGTTGCCGGGAGCATTCTTCTTCGGTTCTTCCTTCGAAATACCGTGCGCGTTCCTTATCACGAGCGCCGAGGTGAGCGTCTTCTTGTTCTCGTCGATCGTGAGGTAGATGGAATCGCCCGTGAGGTGGTAGTTCTTCATGTCGAACGTGGGGTGGCCCTTCAGCGAGAGCCAGCTGTTCGCGCGGTCAAAGTAGCCCGTATCGCAGGTGACCACCATGTCGTTCTGCGTAACCTTCACGTTCTTGTACGCCTCGGCGAAGGACGCCTTCTTGTTGTAGATAATCTTGTTCGCCTCGATGGTGAGCGTGTCTACACCGCCATCCTTGCGCTTTTCGTACTGGTAGAGCTTGGGCCTCTGCGGCATCGTCAAGATTTCGTTCTCGCGGTCGTATTCCAGGTAGTCGCCCGTAAACTTGTACGAGCTTGCGGAGTCACCCGCAACCACATCGCCCATCGCGGTGGCGATGCTCTGCTTTTTGCGGTACATGCCGCTCTTCGCCTGAATGTAGCCCGAGGGGTGCGTGAACAAGAAACCGCCATCGCAGTTCACGAGTTCCGCATCCTTGTTCCAGGTGGCGCGCTGGGTACGGAACTGCACGCTATCGTGCACAAAGAACACGCGGCCCTGCAACAGCAGGGTGCCCCGCTTGCGGGCGACAGCAAGGCTGTCCGCGTGCTTCATGATAAGCGGGGAGCTCTGCGCGAAAGATTCTGCCGGGAGCATGAATGCGAGCACGAGCAGGATGGCGAAAAGATGTTGCCTAGACCCGAGCATCATTCGCGCCTCTCTGCCCGCGGGCGCGAGCCCCTATTCGGATCGTCGGCAGGTTCTTTCTCTTGAGGTGCGGCATCTTCCATCAACCTGCCGTTGATACCCCGGCGGACAATCGACTTGAAACCAGTCCCCTTCCGCGCAGGAATTGCAGGGGTTGCAGCAGGGTCATCGGGCGTCGCATTTTTTGCCGGCGAAGCATTAGGCGCAGTCCTTGCCGGCGGAACAGCAGCCGGAGCGGCATTTGCAGCAGGCGCGGGCTTTGCAGGCGCAGCACTAGGCGGATTCTTCGCAGGCGCAGGTGTAGCTACCGGAGCCGGGTGCGCAACGGCAGGCGCCGCCGTGGAATCGGGCTTCTTCTCGAGTTCTTCCGCCTGCTTCTTGTCCTCTTCCTTCATGCGCTTCGCCGCATCCTGGAAAATACCCGTCACGTTCGAGAGAATGCGCCAGTTGTCCATACGCGCGTCGCTCTCGAATCCCTTGCCCTGCAGCACGTCGCCATCTTCAGAAACAACGCGCACGTAGCTGTCGGTATGCACCTTGTCGTCGCGCTTGTTCCACATGAGCGAGTCCGCACGTACCGACGCCCCCTTCGGGGTCAACGCGTACACGTGCCCGTAGGCATACACGTAGGTAAACTTCATGTCCATACGGCCCGAGTCCGCACGCAAAAATGCCACGCGCTCGCCCACCGAGTCATAGATGTCCACGAGCACCGGGCGCATGAACACCACCTCCTTGTCGGACCAGCGTTCCAGATACGCGGTCTTCAGCTTCCACGAAAGCACGTCCTTGTCGTAGCAGTCCAGGAGCGTGGTATCGGTAAACAGCATCTGCGGGCGCTCCACATGGATCCAGGGCTTCTCTTCCTCGATCTCCTCGCAGCCCATGAACAGGGCCACGCACAGCGCCACGGGCACAACGGCATAATGCGGTCCGGGCATACACCGAGAACCGCGGTTCAGCGCACTTTCAAGCGCGCGCAGTATATACTGCAAAAACCGTGCCATGATTACAAATTACAAATATTTAGGGGTCAAAAACGGGCTAATTCCAAAAAACAACCCCGGAACGAGTCCGGGGCGACAATGTGTAAAATGTCTTGAGATCCTTCGACTTCGCTCAGGATGACACCATTACCCTTCGCGGCCAAGCATGAACGCCTTCTTGTTCCCTTCGTGGAACTTTTCGGCGAAGAGCTTGTTCAAAGCGACCATCCACTGGTCCACCGTGAAGTCGAAATGCTTGCTGAGCTTGCCGAGCATCGCGACGTTCAGGGCCTTCACGTTCTCGAGCTTCGAGACATCGATGTCCGCCGGAGTGAGGAGCACGCCACCCTGCTTGAGGAAAGCCTCGTTCACCACGACCTGCGTCTCGTCGAATACCACCAGGTAGTCGGCCTCGCCCGTCGGGATCATCGGGGACTGGACTTCTTCGCCCTTCGCAAAGCGGACGTCAGATGCAATGGAACCGCCGCGCTGGCTCATGCCGTGCACTTCGGCCTTCTTCACGTCGTAACCCTGTTCGAACACGAGTTCCGCCATCACGTCGCTCGCCTTGATAACGCCTGTGCCACCGAGGCCGGCAAATTTCACGTTAACTACGCTCATACAAATTAATCTCCGTTAAAAGTTGCCGTTCTTCTTTGCGGCGGCTTCGGACTCGGCGAGAGCCTTTTCCGCCTTTTCCCTGTTGGCCTTGTCCCAGGCGAGGATGCTCTTGAGGGCGAGGATGCAGGGGCTCTTCGCCACGATGAGCGTGAGCTCGTCCTTCTCGAGCGCTTCCTTCACGAGGCGCTTGAACTTCTCGGGTTCCTTGACCTGGTTCACTTCGTAGACGTTGTCGAAACCGGCAGTCTTCGCGATGGCGCCGTAGTCCAACTTGTAGGCCGGGCTGTGGTCGAGGTGACGGCCCGTACCCGGGTGTTCCTGCTGACCCGTCATGGCGGTGATGCTGTTGTCGAGAATGACAACCACATGGCCGGTGTCGGGGCGGTTGTAGCCCGCTTCCACGAGGCCCGTGATGCCGCTGTGCACGAAGGTGGAGTCGCCGATCACGGAGACGACCTTCTTGGCCTGTTCGCGCGGGAGCACGTTGCGGAGGCCAATGCCCATGCCAATAGCGGCACCCATGTCAATCATGTAGTCCATCGCGCTGATGGGCGGGAGAGCGGCCAGCGTGTAGCAGCCGATGTCGCCAGAGACGATGCAGTCGAGTTCCTTGAGAACCGCGAAAGAGCTGCGGTGCGGGCAGCCCGGGCAGAGCATAGGCGGCTTGCCCTTGACCGGAACCGGATCCGGATTCCTGTCGCCAGCGATAATGCGGCGCACGCGGTTCACGTCGAGTTCGCCAAAGCGGAAAATCGGGTCGTACTTGCTTTCGCACTGGATGCCGGCGGCCTTGATGTTCTCGGCGAGCCACGGGTCGTTCTCTTCGATGACCATGAGGCGCTTGCCCTCGAACTTCTTGGCGAAATCCTTGATGAGCTGCATCGGCAGCGGGTAGGTCATGCCGAGCTTGAGGATGCTCGCTTCCGGGGCGGCTTCACGCACATGGTGATAGCTGATGCCGCTCACGATAATACCCATGTCGGCGCTGCGCATTTCCACCTTGTTCGGGCCTTCGGCCACGTTCCAGGCTTCCATCTCGTCCATCTTGGCGCGGAGCTTGCGGCCAGCCGGCTTGCTGAAGCCGGGCACCATCACGTGCTGGGCGATATTGCGCTCGAAGTTCGGCACCATGGCCGGGAGTTCTTCCTTGGGGACCACGATGGACTTGGAGTGGTCCACGCGGGTCGTCATGCGCAGGATGACGGGAATCTTGAACTTTTCGCTGGTCTGCACCGCAATGCGGAAGAAGTCGTAGGCTTCCTGGGAGTTGGAGGGCTCGAACATCGGGCAGACGGATGCCTTCGCATGGTTGCGGGTGTCCTGTTCGTTCTGGGAGCTGCCCTGACCCGGGTCGTCGGCCACGATCCACACCATGGCGCCGTCCACGCCCGTGTAGGTCGCGGTGTAGAGCACGTCGCTAGCCACGTTGAGGCCGACCATCTTCATGGTGACCACGCTGCGGGCATGGCCAAAGGCTGCACCCAGGGCCACTTCGGCGGCGACCTTCTCGTTCGGGGCCCACTGGGCATACCCGCCGAGTTCAGAATAGTCCTCGAGGATTTCGGTGGAGGGGGTTCCCGGGTAGCCTGCGGCAAACTGCACGTTGCAGTGGCGCATGGAAAGCGAGATGGCCTCGTTTCCCGAAATCAACATCTTTTTCGCATTCGGATCAAAAGCTGGCATAGCGTTCCTTTTCTTGTGTCAAATTGTCCTTAAGGCATGGCCTTAAACGCACCCAAATATAGAAAAATGGCCCGGATTATTTATCGCGCACCTCCCAATGGCCTCCACGATCCCCGCCGATGCGGGAGATGCGACCGGACGACTTGAGTTTTTCAATATGTTTTTGAACAGCCGACGGAGCCATACCGACTGATTTCGACAATTCTCTTCTTGTTATATGAGGATTGCGTGCAATTTGCTCCAAAATAAATTCTGTAGAATCTAATTCTAAGTCTTCGTTCTGACCACCTTTCTGACCACTTTTCTGACCACCTACCCCATTTGTAAGTTCTGCATCAAACGAATAGTTTTCATTCAGCGGCTGAATGATGCGGAATACGTCATCTTCGATATCTTTAGGGCCTTCTCAAATTTTACAAAGCCTTGACTTCGGCTTCAGTGAGACCCGTAGCCGTCACGATGATGGAATCGGCAACCCCCTGCATACGCAGAGATTTGGCTGTCTCGCGGGTTTTCTCGGAAATCTTCGCGTTAATCTCGTCCGCGAATTCCTCGAACACGCCCTCGACCATGGCGTTATGGTCCCATTCCTTGTGATACATAGTTAGGTAATCCTTGAATTCCTCTTTCGACAAGTTAGATACTTTTGAACTTTCTGTCAATAGTTCGAATTTGCGCTCGGCGAGTTCCACGGGCAAGTCCTTCAGCCTGTTCAGGAACCTGAAGAAGAACAGCCACTTGCTCACGCTATCGGACGAGGCCTCGATAAAGAAGGGAACCTTCGAGAGTTCGATAGTCGTGAAATTATAGGTATCCACGAACTGCTCGCCAGTTTCCAGATCGGTAACGGTCGCGCGGTGGACAATACGGTCATCGTCAAACACCTCATGTCGAGCAAACGCAATCACGTATGTCGGCTTGACCTTGAATCTCCAATCCTGACCTGGTTCCGCCTGGTTCGCGACCATCTCGCTTGCGTAGAATGCAAGACGCTTGCGAAAATTCTTCAACTTGCGGATCTGCACCTCAATCTCGATAAGGTTCCCCGCGTCGTCTTCGCAGTGCAGGTCAAAAATCGCCGAACGAGATTCGCTGCTCCCGCTCAGGTTCTTCGCCACGCTGCGCGTCATGACGTTCCTGATGGGCCGCTTGAGTTGCGGCTCCAGAAGGTCGTTCAGAAGGTTTATGAGGTTCTCGCGGCTGGTAGGCTTGTCCGGGTCGAACGCCTTCTTGAAAGCCAGGTCCACGAGGAGGTTTGCGAACGGGCCGTCTTCGCCCGTTTTGATGAGACAGTCCCTGAAGGACTTGCGGTGTTTTTGCTGTTGTTCCATGCCCCTATAGTTGCAAGAACCGTGCCAAACAGAAAGTGCCGTTTCTACATAAAAAAAGGCACTTTGAAAAATGCGAGTCGGTGATTAATCGATTAAATCAGTGATTTATCGTTTTTAATCAGTTGTTTTTTCTGGTAGTATGTCGGAAAAAGGTCGGCGGAGTAGCCGCTGGCGCGTTGCTGGTGGTTATTGCCGGCGGGAAGATGAGGAAGAAATAAAGCATTCTACTTGACCAACGACATTGCATAATATATATTTAAAATGTCGGAATAATGTCGGATTAATGTCGGATACCTTTACACTCAACACGGAGATAGTCAACCTTGCAGCAGAGATTGCGGCCAAGGTCGAACGGTTTGCCATCCGGTTGGAACAGCCGGACAGTCTGCGCCTGCGCAGGGTCAACCAGATTCAAAGCATCCACAGTTCCCTGGCGATAGAAGGCAACATGCTTTCTGAAGATCAGGTATCCGACATCATCGAAGGCAAGCGGGTCATTGCCCCTGCACGCGAAATCCTGGAAGTGAAGAACGCCTTGCGGACATACGAACTGTACCCTTCGCTGGACGCGTTTTCTGAAAAGGACCTGCTCAAGGCCCATGGCGTAATGATGCACGGCATGATTCCCGACGCGGGCAAATACAGGAATTGCAATGAAGGCGTATTTAAAGGGAAAAAGTGCGTCCATTTCGCTCCGCCACCGAAAATGGTGCCCATCCTGATGAAGAACCTTTTTTCTTGGCTAAAGAGAAGCAAGATGCATTGGTTGATTCGGTCCTGCATCTTTCATTATGAATTCGAGTTCATCCACCCGTTCCGGGATGGCAACGGGCGAATGGGCCGCCTGTGGCAATCCCTTATTCTAGGCAAGTGGAACCCCGTCTTCGCGCACCTTCCTGTCGAGAATCTGGTCTACGCCAAACAACAGGAATACTACAACGCAATTAACGCATCAAGCACGGCCGGCGACTGCAGTATTTTTGTCGAATTCATGCTGGACAAGATTCTGGGAGCACTAAAGGATGTTCAGAATGTTGAAGTCGAGACGCCAGTTGCAGAAACCATCCACTTGACCGCCCGTCAAGAAAAGATTATCGCAGCGCTGAAAAAGAACAACTTCCTTACCGAAAAGGAATTGGCAGAAAAGTTTGCCGTCACCCCAAGGACGATTGAACGTGATCTAGCGAAGTTGCAGCAGTACGGAACGCTTGAACGAGTCGGTTCAAAAAAGGATGGCCGGTGGGTTGTCAAAAAATAGAATCTAGTTGCCAAGGAGACCCGCGATGACTCAGAAACTCTGGAACAAATGCAAAAGGTGTGGCTGCGACAAGCCCGAAGACACCGAGAAACTTTGCGAGCAGTGCAAGGCAAAGCGGCGACAATTCTGGAGCGACCTCAAGAAAGTTGGCGGCGTTGCTGCGGGCGCACTCCTGGTGGTATTTGCTGGCGGAAAGTTGAAGAAGAAATAAGATATCATTTTGTTGAAGCCAACAAAATGATATGGGAAAAGCGCCTCTCATTCATCTTCTGCAATGGTTGCTATTTTAGCAATCAAATAATTAGCACACCCAACCGTAAAATTATCCGAGTCCTCTAAAAAGTTCTCCGGAAGAACTGATATTTCCACTTTTTCATCTTTTGTTCCTCCCACAAATATTACTCGATAATTATCCATATGCTCCTTAGCAAAAGCATATTCGCGAGAACTCATATAGAATAGGCATTTCGTTTGCTCTGAACTTTTCACCTCAATATAAAAAGCATCATCGTCGTTTTCGTCGCTTATTAAAATATCGTAACCTAACGAATCATCACCAGAACCATTGCCATTCAGCTTCGAATTACCCGACACCCAAGAAACAGTTTTCCCTTCAAAACTAAAGGGGAATTTCTCTCGCAAATCAGACTCTTCCGTTTGTAACTCGTCTAAAACTATTTTTTCCGCATTTTTTCCGTTTAGATTTCGCTTGATTGAGGTCTTTATCTCCCCTACAATAGTCTTTGCAACCCTTGAATTATTACGATGATTCACTTCCCCTGTACGAGGGGCATCAATAACCTCAACTTCGATATTTCTTTCTTGTTCTATAATAGGGCCGACTACAATGTGATTATCCTGCAATTCAGTTTCATCTAGACTGATATTTCTCGGATCTCGCCCTTGACGATGGGAATCATTAAAGTCTTTTCTTTGTTCCTTCTTCTTTTTCCATTCCAAGAACTCTTTCAAATCTTCTTCTGTTTTTAAACCGGCTTTTTCAAGTTTTTTTGCCCAGCTAATTTTCTCTTTCTGTTTCTCAGTCAAATTCGAATCGCTTTCCTTCTTTTCCCGTACTTCAGGAATTTCAAGGAACTTCAAAAGATCATGGGCCGCTTTTGATTTAACGTCATAGTTTTTTTCTAAACTCTTTACAATTGCGTTCTTTGCAGAGACAAAATTTCCTTTTGAGTTCAACAACCATTTTTTATTCTTTAGAATCTCCGTTTCTAGCGAATCGTAATAACCATACACATTTTTTCCACGATGACGATACATAGCCCGACCCTCAAAAAGAGAATCGGCTCCATAACCTGACTCAATACATTCGATTATCACAGACCACAATATTTTTGAAGCAGACTTGTCCTTCTTGCTTACAATATGATTCAGTATTTCCCTACTTCCATCTAGATAAGTCTCCTCCCAAGAAAGAACAAGCACGCCAAACCCTGCAGAGAGTTTTCGCTTATTAGATTCTTCCGAAGATATATCTCGCGCTATACGTGAAGGCTGCGTTTTGCAACCAAGAACTTCCATAAAATCTTTAAGCAGCTTCCAGTATTTCTTTTCCGTACGAGATTTATAGAATGCCAAATCCACGAAAACGGTCATATTTTTGTATTTAAAGTATCTTCTTAAATTCTCTGTGGGATAATACAAATTGTCGGCCACATTATAAGATACATCTTGCTCCTTTTTCGAATCACTAATCCCTCGCAAAAAGGCCAAGGACCGTATATCTTCAATAAACTCCTCCATATCTTCTTGACTACATTCTCTGAAACGGTTAAAGAACAAATCAAAGCACTGATCCAGATTAGCCGTCCCCGCTTCAATTTCAGCCAAAACGATATTATTTATCAAATCTTTCAATTGAGGCTTATCAATGCCAACTCTTTCTATAAATTCCGCTATTTCTGGGTCATCCAAGAATTCCTGCAGCACATAATCGTAGTTCCCGACTTTGTTTTCGTCGGCGATAAATAATATATTCTTCCCTTCAGAATTATACGCCGCTACAGGTTTCTTTTCTTGGTTCAAGAAAATCGGCTTTTGCCTTATGAGTTTAATCCTGTTATCGGTTTCGCTTAACCATTTATAAAAAACACAAAGCCATTGGAAATCTTGCTGGACTATAAATTCTTCGTCTATTTTTTTGATAATTCTTGCTTCGTCGAGCCAATTCGGAACAATAGAATTTATATACCGGGCGACCTTTCGATTACTTTTAGAATATTCATCCCTTCCTAACGACGGGAAAACCCATTTTAGGTCTGGATGGTTCAACAATAGCGAAATCTGCGATGATGAAAAAATTTCGGTCAGGCGCGTGACAGACGCCCAGCAGGCATCGGAAGCCTTGCAATAGCCATCGGCCGTTGGCAGGATTTCTTCACTAGCCAAGCAACTCTTGACTTTATCATAGATAGGCTTAAAAGATATTTTCTTTTTCTCGTCAACCTTATACAAATCTTCATTGTAAGGCAATATGGAATAGAACTTATCATCAATTAAGCGAACACCCTTTGAAATACCAATCTGTTTTAAGCAGATTAATGAGTCTGCCGCTAATTGCGCAAGCAGTTCTACAAGTCTTTTATTATGCGCCTTGCTCGCAAATATGTTCGCTCGGTTATCCGTCAACAAAAAAGGAGCCTGAATAATAAAATTGAGCTCCGTAGATTCCATTGTAAGAAAGAAACAGAACGCAGGTTCTTTTACCGGCTTTAAATGCCCATCTTCGGTTAAAAAGAATCCAACTGAATAAGAATACCCTTCTAATGCATCACTGCTAAACAACCAAAGGCGATCAACAACTTCTGTATCATTTCCCTTATTACTTTGACATACAAGTTCTGCTGTAACATCCCCAAAATACAATTTATCTTCTATTTGCTTACTATATTCTATTCGCTCATTGTCACATTCAAAATAAATTTTAGAAAGATGTGGCATAAATAAGACCGGATACTTTAAGTCTTTCAAAGTGTCTCGAATCTCTTTATACGCCTCATCTTGAGGCATTTGTTCGTGATTAAACGGAAGGACAAAAACCGTTTCTCCAGGGCGCCGACCATCATAGTCAGACAAGATTTCACAAGGAACAAAGAATCTTTCTATTCTAAAGAAAAAATTATCGTCATAAATTTCTGGCGTTGATGTGTACTGAAATACGGATTTAAAGCCAATGCCAAATTTTCCTATCGTTTTCCCCACATCATCATCACTTCTTTTACTAGAATTACCAACGGAGGTAATCGCATTTATATCACCCAAGCAATGGTTTTGAGCGTCATCGGCTTCTGTGCGATAGTCAGTAATAGAAAAGTGCCTGGTTCCATTATGAACGAAAACGATCTTATCAGGATATAAAGTAAACTTGGCATATGTAGCACCAGCATCATCTGCATTCTGCAGGAGTTCATAAACAAAATGCGCCTGATCGGAATATTTCTCAACAACGCTCTTTTTTACGCCGGTCATCGATTGTTTATCTAAGACATTTGCGTTTTCTGTCCTGTCCTTCCGCAATTCTTCAAACAATTTTCTTTCTTGTTCGTTCATTTAAAAATGATCCTTTTAAATCCTTAAGCTTTTCTTCAGCATCCTAGCAGCCATCGAAGGCTTGCCAATTTTATTCGCGCCATAAATACCGGGAATCGACCATTTAGGAGTCGTATTCTTTTCGTTCAACAAGCCTTCATTAGCTCTCTTGGCCTGGATTATCAGATAGTCTTCAATCTCGCCAATAATTTCATCCAGACGGCCACTTTCCTTGGACGAGACAAAGAATACCAGCAATTTCTTTTTGGATGCCGTATTTAAAAATTTGTTCAGGAGAACTCTTTTATGAGATGTGAATATTTCTTTTTTGAACGAAACATTCGTTTTCCCAGCATAAATTGGAGTGGAGCCGTTCACAAATACATAGCACCCCTTTTCATCTCCCTTTTCGCATTCTTTCCAAAAAGTCTCTAACCTGCCCTTGCTAGAAACCTGGAAGTACTTGGACTTCCCATTTTTCGCAGAGATTTCATCAAACGGGACTTTGAACGGGCCGTAAACATCAAAAGATACTGACATAATATTCCTCTAATACAAAATATCTTTTTAAACATAATATATTATAAATACCCCAGCCCCTTACACAAGCGTATAATAATCAAGTATCAAGTCAACCGCACTTGCGTCCTTGAGGATTCGGTTTTCGTAGCGAATCCGTTTGCTTCTTATTTGCTTCTTCGCTATTCTTTCTTGCTTTTCATATTCCTGTCGATACATGATATCCGTCATAAAAGGGCGGCGTTGAACTTCAATCTCGGGCATTGGTTCTGGTTCGTTTCTTTTTTCAAAGTCCTTGAGATCCAAATACGTCGAAATTCTTAGACGGTTCTGAGGAGACAAGCCCATGGCCGTTGCATAGACTTTTGCGTTTTGAATAATTTTTGCATCACGAGGAATCCCTATAGATTCAAGATTACCCGGGATATAAGAGAATCCCATGAAATAGACTCTCTGTGCATTTTTCAGGAATTCTCGATACTTAGCCTTTTCAGATTCATCGTGCTTCTCGCGTTTTTCCCAGACAGTTTCCATACCCTTGGCAATTTCTTGATACTTACCATTTTCTACAGCACCAAAGGGAATTTCCTCAAGAGAGCCGATAAAACCATTGACATGAAATATTTTCATATCTTTTATAAAAGCATGAGCATCAGCATCTGAATATTGCTTGTCCGATGTCAGATACAAGAAGATGCAATACTCTAGAACGCGGTCATAATTAAAGGTAAGGAACACCGTTTGTTTCAGGATTTCTTTCCAATTATCTTGCTGGTCTATCCGAGAAAGCAGATGTTGAATCCAGTCGATGTTCCAAAGCCGTGATGTCTGCTCTGCCTTCAAGATTTCGTATGCTATCAGACGTTTTCCAAAATCAACTTGTTCGTTTTGCTTTTGATCTAAGCGATTCTTCAAAAATTCATCTGTCGAAACCATCATTGAACGACGAATGCTTCGAGAAAAAGGAAGAACAATTTCATCCATCAATTGATTATATAATTTTTCATGCTCTGGATATGGCAAAACTTTCGCATAGTCGCTTTGATACTTTATCTTATTATCAGTACTTGAATAACCAAAATGCTCTTGATATAAATCAACTAGGAAAATATCACCATCGCTATAATTTTTTCTAGGAAATTTCGTTCCATAGTCAAAATTTTTCAACTTCTGCATCAGCATAGTGCCCGTAGGGAATCCATACGGGACACTGCAACCGGCACCTATGACAAAAACATCAGACATCATTTTATCGCCACTTTTATCGCCGTTTTTTAATTTTATCGCCATTCAGAATTTCTTGCTGTAAAGACATCCGCATTACATAATTTAACATTTCAAAGTTTTATTTTGGAGGGGCAGGTTTTCCCCTCGCTCGCACTGCGTCGCTCACTACCCTTTCTAGCGGGGACACCCCGCAACACCCCGACCTCAGAAAGGACTTGTATTTGCAGATCATCTGAATAAGTCCACAAAGTAGTGTTCATCATACACCTTTAATTACACGATATTTCACTACCCAAACAAGGACAACTGATCTTCTTTTGAGTCCTTTTTCTTTGTCATTGGAACATCTAGCTTTCCATCCCAATTTTCATCAATTGCAATAGCACCAAGTTCTATCAACTTTTTATTGCCAAGACTTTTCTGATTGTTTCGGCAAAAGACGGGGCAATATCCATTTCGCAGAGCCTCTGTAGCTCCACTCCATGTGCCACCTTTGTCATAATCAGATTTTACAACAATCGTTCCCTTTGATTGGGCATAAATAAATTTATTTCGTTGCATTGCAAAACCAGCATTAAAACCAGCATCCGGCTTTGCAATAGAGATTAGAAGTAGATTTCCCTTTTGTATCTGGGAAACAACATCACGTTTCTTAATTTTACGTGCCAGAGAATCCGCCAAATATTCTATACAGAAACCACCATCAGCAAGCATCGCCGAAGATGCCGTAGAGTCAACCCCCTTAGCACCACCGGAAACTACACCAAAGCCATTTTTTGCAATCGTCGAAACTGAATGTTTCGTGAAATCAGTATCGTTGTCATCTACATTTCTTGAACCGACAAAACCAGCGTAATTTCGATTTGTCAGATTCAAATCGCCCGCATAGTAAAATAACGGCGGACAATTTTCCTTTAGCTTACTTTTTAGAACGCGTGGATATTCAGCATCTGCCCTAGTCACGACCTTGACGCCCATTGACGAATATTTTTCAAGTTCAAACGTCAAACTTCCACTTCGATCAAACAAGGATCGAATTCGTTGAATTTCATCATCGGTATATAAGAGTATGTGCTTAAAATCCTCAGTCGAAAAATCAATAATATCCTTAGGCTGTAGCGATTTTTCCATAAGCATTTTTGCAAACTTCGTCCACTCGCTAGGGGTAAACGGTTTACAGGAATCTGCACAAAGATGGCTACATAAAGATACGATTACGGAAGAATTGTCATTCATGTTAATCTGCCCTCTTTTTAGAACTGCAAGCCAATGCATAAGGATACACGTGTTCTGCACCAGCAGTTCTTAACAAGTATCCGCATACCGTCAAAGTCCATTTAGAATCAACAACATCATCTACTAACAATATAGAACCTGAAAGAGATGTTCCCTCTCGCAAACTGAATGATTTTCTAGCATTACCACATTGAAAGGAGCTATTCTCCATTTCTTTCTGCATTTTTGCGGCATTTTTTTGAAACACATCTATACACGGAATTCCCAATTTTGCCGCCAACCGAAAGGCAAAATCCTTCACAACATCGCTTCGCAAAGAAGGAACATAGGCAAGTTGAGAGATTTCTTTTTCGGAAATAAGGTTCTGCAAGACGCTTGCACTTTTTTCAACAAGACTATCGCAAAATTTTTTTGTTTCATATTTTCCACTCTTCACCATAGCACCATAGCCCTGTTCACCATAAATAGATAGGCAAATTCCCTCTTCATTTGGCATATCTATTCGAGTTTGACCAGACACATCTGTTTTTGCCCACCGTACTCTAGGTTCAATCGGTAATAGAACTTTTTCCAAGAATGCTACAGCTTTGCGCAACGATTCTTTTGAGACAACAGATGAAAATTCTTCATGTCCAATACAATTTTTGCAAATTCCACAATTTTCTGTAGTCTTGTCATCCAAACAGTTGACAATGTATCTGCTATAGCATCCATTCGTCTGAATAAAATCTAGCATCTGCGATTGTTCCTTATGACGAATGCTTTTTACATCGTTATAATGAGCCTCATTATACACAAAAGTGTTGGCAGATGCATAGTATTTACTCTTTTCTTTATATACGAGTTCTTCATTTTCAAGGAATTTCAATGTTTTTTCAACACGTCCCTTTGAACAGTTTAGTTTATACATTATATCGTACAGTTTTAGCCCCTCATTTTCTGCGATAAGAGAATAAACCATAGTCGCTTCGAATTTTGAAGGAAAAGCAGTTTCTATGAAATAATTCTGAATATCAAGGTCTTCTACACCATACATCAGAAATGTGTATGCACGCGCGATATTTCTCCCTGCACGACCAATCTGCTGATAATAAGCTACCACGTTGGACGGCATTTGATAATGAATTACAAATGAAATATCAGGCTTATCGTATCCCATTCCTAGCTTTATCGTAGCGACAATAACCTTGATTTCATTTTTCATGAACAACTGCTCGGTTTCTTGGTTGATGACTTCATCCAAACCGCTGTGATAAGCCCTTGCGTTGATATCATTTTCGTTCAGAAATTCTGTAAGATGCTCGCAGTCGTTTTGCGTAAGGCAATAGATTATTCCGGAACCAGGAATTTTATTAATGTTGTCTATAAGCCAAGCATATCGAGTTGCCTTGTATCTCAAATTAAGAACCTGTATAGAGAGATTCTTGCGCATCAATGGGCCTCTAGAAACAAAAACGTCTCCACCCAGCTGCAACTTAAGATCTTCTACGACTCGGTCATTCGCTGTTGCCGTGGTTGCAAGAATTGGAACATTCTTCAGCATGCTGCTGATAACTTTATTTATTCGACAGTATTCTAACCGAAAGTCATGTCCCCAGTCAGAAATACAGTGGGCCTCATCAACAACAAATAATCCTATCTTGATTTTAGGCAATGCATCTTGAACAATCTGCGTAAATAATGTTTCGGGCGTTGTCAAAACTAGATCAACTTCACCTTTTTCCATTGACTCTAAAATCTGATTTTTCTCTTCTGGAGTTTTAGAGCTGTTCAAAGTTTCACACTTCAGACCAGCCCTTGCCGCAGCCTCAATTTGGTTCTTCATCAAACTCAACAAAGGACTTATAATAAGAGTCAAGCCCTTTCGCTCTTCTCTCAAAATCTTTGTGCAGACGAAGTACACCATACTCTTTCCCCAACCAGTACGCTGCACAACGAGCGTCCTTTTGTTGGTAAGCGTAGCTTCAATAGCCTCGTATTGCCCGTCTCTAAAAGATTTCCCAGGTCCCAAAAAACATTCAAGAGCCGTTTCTGCCTTTTGACGAATTGAATTTTGCAAGTGTTATTCCTTGATTAAATAACGAGATGATTTCTTTATTCTTCTAATCGTTTATCAAACGCATTGACTAAATTCTTTAAGAACGTAATTAACTTTTTTAATTCATCTTTTTTTACAATATCGGGAGACGTTTCAGAAACATTCTCCTTTGATTGGTGGACAATTTGACCTCTTTTTTCAACAAACTCGTCCAATTGTTTTTTTGTCTGTTCTTGACTATAACCCTGAATATTCCAATCTTTAGTGACATCGTCAATTCCAAGAAAGTCACGATAAAGTTTTCGAGTTTTCTCCACATTAGGCGTATTAAATCGTTTCAATTCCTCACTCAGTTTCTTCTGGAAAAACTTGCCGATAAAGCTATCCTTGATCATGGAGGAACGAACATCCAATTCTTCAACTAGACGGTCTTCTACATAAGTTTCCCATGCAGTAAAAGCCATTACAAAGCCAGCTCGTTTAAGGACTTCTGCATCTTTCTTTTTTGAATTGTCGTTAAAAAAAATCAAAAGATTTTCGGCATCCTTGATTGAATAATTGAATTTCTCTAATGACTTTGACATTTTTTACAGCTCCTAAATTAGCTTTTCCCCAAATTCCTTAATTGTTTCTTCACTATCTCGCCCACTGATATTCTTACCCATTGCCTGTTCAATTCTATCAAGGAGTCTCTTGGCTCTGTCTACGAAATACTCATCAAACATATTCTTTGATAAATATTCGTAATTCACTTTATGAGAAGAAATTGCAGAAACAATCATTTCTTCATCAAGGCCCTTATTCTTCATTGTCTTAAGATATTCACTTGGAGCGCGGCCACCAATAGAACGATTCGAAGATGCATAAATAGGAGTCTTGTTTACTACGGAATTCCACTTTTTTTGCGGATATTTTTGTTTTTCGCAATATGCCTGGGGGAAAATGTGATGAATGTCAGTCTCTTCATCCAAATACTTAGCAACATCCATCTTTTCGCCACTCATAAAATCAAGTGGCGAATCTTGCATAACAATAGCCATCACACCCTTATACGCTGCACTGTTTCTTGTTTGCATAGACAGCAATCTCGTAGGAACGAAACTTGCACGAGAAACAGTATCCGGGACTTCGCCGCCCTTGATCCATTTGAACATATCGGCAATATCTAGAGCAAAGCGAGCTTCATTTGCGCCGCCATAAAGTTCTCCAAAAACACCGCACCAATACCACTTTGCCAAAAGTTCTTTGTTTGATGCAAGCATAAATGCGCGATTATCTTTCTTTTCATTATCAACCGCAAAGATTGCAGCTAAAGGAACAAGTTGTGTTGTATAGGGCAAATCGTTTTCACGATATATTCCTTGATGAACAAGGAATGACGCAGCCGACTCAAACCCACTAATTAAAAAATCTCGATTTTCCTTATATTCTTTGAGATTCAATCTGAGAATGTCTCTCTTTTTACAAGAAACAGCACTCATTCCCTTAAGACTTTTCTTATAAGTAGTTAACAATGTCATTGCGGACAAGAAATTATCACCCGTAACATCATTAAGCACCTGCAATTTCTTATCCCTGAATGATTGGCTTATGCTATCCCAATCTGCGCGTAAATCAAATTCATCTGCAGCAAACGTAGCAGTAACCAATTCAAATACCGTTAAAGGGACGCCTCCAGTATTCACATTTTCAAATATTTGGCATACAGCTTCTTTAGGAGTGTTTTTCAATAGTTGTATTACAGGAATTACATAATCTTGAATCGGTCGAATAATTTTTTCTCGGAAATCTCTATATTTGTTCTTATAAGATTTATCGTTATCGTAATAATCGTCTAGTCCATCTTGCCAAGCATCCATATCCTTTGCGGAGAATACGCAATTCAACGGAAACATTAGCTGTTTGTATTCCATTTCCGGAGTAGATAAATCAAGCTCAATTTTACGGCCTATTTCGGAAGTAATTTTTTTATTCTTTGAAGAATTCTTTTCATCTGCCGGCACAGATACAATGGCATCTAACCTATCAGCATTTGAATCCAAGCACTTTTCTATATCAAGATAATAGTATCTGAAAATGGTCTTGTCTTTATCAGTATCTAAACGAGTTTTTACCGGTTTCTTTGATTTAAATACCTGAAATAAGGTCGTTAAACGTTGTTGACCATCAAGAACAAGCCATTCTGGCGATACCATTTTATCAAGGGAAACTCCCGTAAACAGTCTACTTTTGAAACGAATAGAATCTCCCCCCGCCTGGAGAAACATTGCTGCGCCCATCGGATAACCTGATGAAATACTCTCAATCAGTTTGCAAATTTTAGTATCATCCCAAACCCAACTTCTTTGAAATTCCGGGAGTTGCGCCCCACCTTCTTCAACCAAACGAAGAAGATCAGCAAGTTTTTTATCATGCGATTCAACGGACATAATTGTGTTCCTTATTCAAAATCAAAAGTATAGGTACCTAAAGGCAATACCTGCGTAAACTTTTTCGTTTGTGGATTGTACGACACTGATTGCGGCAAAAGTTTTTTCATGATTTCCTCATTTTGCACAAAGCAATCATGCCATTTATGCTTCATCAATCGTCTAAAATATCTTATAACGGTACATTTATTGTCTTTTTCTAATCCACCCATCAACATAACACAACGGAACAAGGATCGAGTTGCATAACGATTTCCTAATTTGACGTGTTCTTTTAAATCAGCCAAACAGCCCAATTGAAAAGCTCTCTCAATTGATTTTTGGGGCGGATTTTCGACCAAAAGGATTTCCCACAAATCATAAGCTTCTATTCTTAATGACCCATCATCACAATTTTGATCTAACACATGAATCAAATCAACGAGTTGGTTTTTCAATAGTTCAAATTTATGTGTTCTAAAAAAGATATTATCAGAATATTTGTCATTTCGCTTCATATATGCGTCTATTGTCTTTATAACTTCAACATGCGTTCTTAGCCAGAAAAAAGTTTTCTGCTTCAGAAAGCGTTCATATACTCTTGATAGTTTCTCCAAGACAAATCCGTATTGAATAACCATTTCAGGGCAAATATGTTCTGCTTTAAAACTTTCAAGAAGGATTTCTTCATAGCAATCCAAAGTGTCCTTGTCAAAAGCCTCATAATCACGATATGAAAATTCTAGCGCTCGATTCATCGCAATTATAAAAGATTTTTCTCTCACAAATTCCGTCAAATCGCCTTGATAATACTTCATTATGGAACGACGATGAAACGAGTTCGGGTTCATTATCGCGCAACGGATAATATTTTTCAAAAATGGCTGTTCGCCTTTAAAGCCAATAACATCCCTATAAGCATCCATAACAGCGAATGCAGAATAATAGTGACTGACAACCAAACGATTGCATATTCTATCATCAGCCAAAATCAGCAATGTAAGGCAGCCAAACCTTTCAGGGCTTTGCGCTTCTGCGTTTTTCACAAGCAACTTTATAGAGGGGGCTACCTCGCATAAAAGTTCATCATCTTTCCCTCTTTCGCAAAGATTCCTTATCCCAGTATAAAAACGTTCAGCATTTTTGGGGCAATATAGAACAGGTTTATAAGCACTACAAACAAACCATACAAATGTGACTAAAAACAAAATAAATGCTACAAAGCTCCATACAATAGGGCAACCCAGGCAATAAAGCGAATATTCTTGAATAACCGTAGACAGAACAACAATAAGAACTGTCAACGCAGAAAAAATCACAAACTTTCTATACCCACGAATTTTTAAGCGAAATGTGATTCGAGAATTCAGCGTGGGAATAACAGCCATCACAAGAGAGGCTACTATTAGAATATCACTTAAACCAATTAACGTCTTCAAAATCACTCCTTACATCTCAACCGGTCAGTTCAACAGGTGCGAAAGTTATGAAGACTTTGATTGTATAAAAAATTTCAGCTTTCATTATTCTCAACAGTTTTAACAATGTCTTCTATTAAAACACTTTCACCACATTCTTGTTCTGTTTCAACATATACAGTTTCAACAGTTTCTTCAAAAAAAGGTTCTGAAGAAACTTTAATTACTCCTTCGCATGGAAAATTTCTACTTAAAAAGCGATACTTTATTTCAAAATTCGCTTCAATTCGAGGAAGACTAATATATGCTTCAATCTTTCGTTTGTCTTTAGGAACTAGTGCGTCTTTACCACAATAAGTAATTGTATGATCTTCAATACAATAAGAGCGTCGCATAAAATTCAAACTAGAAATGGTAAGACCATTTTCCTCTACGTTGTCTTCTACAAAATTGCAGTTGTCACCAACCAATTCAATGAATAACTTATAATCATCAAAAGTTTCATTTCCGTCATTCAGAAATAAGATTGACAAAGGAACAAGTGAACAATTCACTTTTTTCTCAAAATTCCACAACAGTTTGGGCATTTTCAAAGTTTCAACAATACTATTTGCCCCGCATAATTTTGCAATAGCACTTTGGCCCCCATCAAACAAAGGGGGTTTCACGGGAATTCTTTTTATACGTTTCGTAATTTTTTTCGCATATCGAGGAGTTAAAACTAGATCATTTTCAACATCATTTATTTTTACAAGTAATGATTTTTTTTCAACAAATCCATGTCCATTCACATACCATTCATAGGTATTCTTATTTTCTTCAATCAAATCAACAATATCTTCCCAGGAATATAACTCAATAGAAAAGTTCCCTTGAGTTCGGCTTTCAACATCCTTTTTCCTTACATAGGTTTCTATTTTTGCATCCTTATTTGCCGTAGTTGCAAAGATGAACCGTTTCAGCTTAGGTTCAAAAGTCAATGCTTTTTGTATTTCTCGATCGATTTCATCTTCGGTTAACTGCGCATTAGTATAATCATCTTTTCCCTTACATTGTATTCCGCAATAATCTATTTCACCTTTGGGAACTCCATATACATCCACACCATGTTGGCTTTGACCAACACGACCATTTTTCTTAATTGAAGGGCATTCCCAAATTTCACCCCAAAGTTTCTTGCACAAATCTTCAAAATCTTGCCAGTGTTCCGGCTTTCTCATTGTTTTTTTCATATACCCCACATTCTGTTGTCAGCTACCCATTTTTAGGACTGGTTTAAAGTATACAAAATCACCCTGTTCTCATCAACCGATACTCCATTGGAACGAGGTTGTTTAAGGAGTCGCGGGGTCTTTCGTTGTTGTAGTAATCCGTCCACTTTTCGGTAATTTCCCTGACATCATCTAAAGTCCTGAAAATGTAGGCGTCAAGAACAGCCCTTCGGTACGATCCGTTAAACCGTTCGATATAGCTGTTCTGTGTCGGACACCCGGGCTGCGTGTACAAAATTTTGATTCCGTTTCCATCGCACCAATCTTGAAATTCATGTGAAATGAATTCTGGTCCGGTGTCACGAGCGGATTCTTGACACGGGCTGGCAAGCGTTTGCGCAACGGCTTTCGCTTGTTGAAATGAATCGCCTCGTAGACACGGTGGACCTTCTTGTGATTCCACGGATGTCCATCCTTGCGAATCAGCCTGAATATTTTCCAGAAGCCATCGTCGGTAGCCTCGGCCTTCTGCCGTATCGCAGCCTCGACTTCGGAATCGTCCTTGGTAGATTCGTAGTAGAAGAACGACTTGTGGATGCCCATCAATCTGCACGCCCATCCTTGAACGCCTGAACCGGGAAATTCGCAGAAGGACTAGGGTTGTGGGCTGTTTCCCGGATGGAGCGTCGGCTTTGATGCTTGTCTGCGCCAGACTAAGATACATTGCGACAAAGGAATGGGGCACCAAGAAGTACCTGAACATGAAGCACCTCTACGAGCTTGAAAAAATACAGGAATACGAAAAGGAATTGAAAAAGGCGAAGATGGACGTAGCCAAAATCTGATGTTGGGACAAACTATTTTTGCGAAAAACCCTTGACACCACCAAGTTGCCTTTACCCAAAATTCGGTTTATCTTACCTGTTATATTCAACATATCTTTTAACCAAGAATTTTTTTTAATGAGGAAAGCAATTCCCGCAATCGCATCTTAATGCGCATCCCTTTCTCCAAAATTTCCACCCCACACTTATATATTTACAATGTTCCATTTCGTCGTGTCTATATTTGAAAGTTTTTTATCAAACCTTTCTTTTTGAACCGCATAACAAAGCAAATGCGTTGGTCGAGAAAAACCAACATAAGCAACTTTTGCTGCTTCTTTAATAAACTTCTTTTCATTTTGATTGTCACACAGTTTTTGACCAAGAAAATACTTTGATAATTTTTCAGATTCATACTTTAATGAAGATGCTCCACAGCCATTCCCATTATATGTATCTAAATAAAGAACTCCAGTACAAGTCTGTCCTTTTATTGAATGAACCGTCTGTACGGAAACAGACACACCATCAATACAAACATCATCATTTGTTACAGAAGACTCTTGAGCAACAACATCTTCCATAGAATCATCATCAATAAAGTTTTTTGACAAGAATACGGTCTTACTCCAAAATTGAAGAAAATTGGGCAAATAGCCTCTGATATCTGACAAGACTTCGTCATATAAATCGTTGGCACATTTTTTACACCAACTGCACAAATTAGACTTAAAAATATTATAGGCAGTTTCATTCTTTTTTAAAAACTCTAATAGTCTTTTTTGTGTAAAAAACAAATCATTAGAATCTTTTATGTGTTCTATTCTTAATATTTTCAACAAAGCACTTAAAATATTGGTTCTTAAATCATTCATGCTACACGTTGACTTGCCACAATTAAACAAATATGCCTTTAAAGAATTATAATTTTTTCTTTTTTGCAAAACATTGTTTTTGAAATTTGGATAAAAACTGTCTATACCAACACCCTTTCCCGCAGATTTTCGCCAACCTATGACCGCATACCTTTCTTTTTTTACATTCTCTATTGAGCCATTTCCTTTTAATTCTTTAATTATGTTTATAAATTTAGGAATAACTTGATTAATCTTATCCTCTGAATATGTTATCAAACACGGCTTTATTTCAATTTCACCACCATTGGATTTTTTCATTCTCCCTTCAATAGGTTGATTCGTTATAGAAAAAGATTGCACAATATCGGCTATATTCTTACACAGACGTTGACTTCCATTTAAACGTAAAACACGTTCACGATCCATCCAAGAATCACTTGAACCTTCTTCCCTTCCCGAATAAATTGATTGATTGCGATCTCCAATACGTTGAAAATAATTTAATCCTGAAGTGTCAAAAAAAATCTTTTCTAATAGTCCGCATTGTTGTTCAGACATGTCCTGCATTTCATCAACAAAGACAAATCTAAATCGCTTTTTTAACAAGCTACTTATTTGAGGACATTCATTTAAATACGCTTCAGCAAACTTGAACGCGTCATCAAATTTTAAAAACCCATCGTTCACCAACGTAAACCTAAAATCACGAATTGAAATGTAAGCGGGACTTGTTTGGTTTTTCAGTCCATCTATTTTGATTACTTCATTTGCATCTATGGCATCTATTGATTTTAAAATAGACAATGAATTTCTTTTAATATTAAGCCAATTAGAACCTTTGTTATTTTTTTCAAGATATCTGCAGCATAGTTCAGTATATATTTCATCATCAATTCGATTGGGACTATGACCAAATTTTTGAGAATAGTATGGTATAGCAAGAAATTGATCCACAAAACTCTGTATCGTACCTACATAATTAGGGTATTGAAATAAATTTGGGACAATGCTTCCTATTTTTTCCTTAATTTCATCAATTGCTGCGTTAGTATGGGAAATAACCAGTACACCACCACCTTCTTGCAAAGGCATTTTAGAGGCTAGAATCCTTAGTTTTGCCAAAAGAGCCGTTGTTTTCCCACTTCCTGGAACAGCTTGTAAATCTAAAGTTGATAAGTCTTTTATAAAAATCCGTCGTTCTTCATCAAAATGACAACCACAAGGAAGTAATATCCTTTCTGCCATTTCAATATCGTCATTTGATATTTCTATTTGCATACAAATTTAATCGCATCGATGAGGTACAATATAGAATCATCTGATTCTAATTGGCTTTTTGTTATAGAAGCGGTTTTTGATTTATCGTTCAAATAATTAGACATTAGATACGCAATTTCAGTCTTCTTTAGCGATTGTGATAATAGTTTTTCAGCTAAAGAAAGCTCAAAATTAGAGAAATCCGTTTTTGAATGAATGATTTTAACTTTTTCTATAAAAGTATGGGAAAAAACATTTGATCTGTATAACGCATATTCAAAAGTCCAATCCTTAGCCAGAAATGCCTTTATATGACTTTGATAATTGTATTTTGATTCTTTCCTTGGTAAAACATCGTTTAAATCTGAAGAAATTTCGGAATCATCTCTTTTTACAATTTCCTCTTTATCATCCTTTTTCTCTTTTTTATATGCCGCCACATCGGAATCGGTAATTATTGCTATTGGAATATTTATTTCCGATTCGTCTTTTCTTTGAAAAATTTTTGAATACTCCAAAAAAGCAACACTTCCAACATTAACAATAGAAACGCCAGACTCTGTTAAATTTTGAGTAATTACGCCCTTTTCTTTTAAAAGATTTACGAACGCAGGTAAAAAAATTTGTTCAGCCCATCCTTCAACAAAAAACAGTCCTTTCGCAAAAAATAAATTTGCTTTGGTTACATCTAGAAATTTTTCTAAAAAAATGTAACCATTCGCATTAAGCTTTGTATATTCCTCCCCCAAAGGAAAACATTGTTTTTGGGTGCACAGGATTAAATCTTTCAGTTTTAACTTTGATGCTAAATTGGGGCTGTGTGTAGTAAGTATAAACTGTATTTTCTCATCTTGACAACTATCGCATAATTGTTCAATCACTTTCATTTGTGCTTGAGGATGTAGATGAGCTTCTAATTCCTCAATTAAGCCCAATTTAAGTCCATTCCAATTGCCTCGCTTTAAGTTTAAAAGTTCCGTTGCCATATATAAGCGATTTAAAGAACCTAAACCGGGATTAATTTTTTCTTTTAATTCCAATTCTAATTTTGATAAAGTGTTTTTTAAATCTGTAGATGCAAACGAAAATTTCGATTCAGAATCACTTGAAATAAATTTCTTTAAATATTTATCAAGAATATCTTTTATTTTATAACCTTGTTTTTGGTCATCTGAAAAAAAGTTTTCAATAAAAGTGTTAAATTCGGATAGATGAGAATCTAATTCGGTTTGATTTTTACCTTTATTAAAAAGATCGCTGGCAAAGAGAATCGACGATAATCTAGAATATCTTCCAGGGGCCAATTCAGTTGCCGCATCCCTTAATGGTTTCAAATAAGTTACTCTTAACAAGTCTCTCGCTTCAGCATTTAAAGGGCGTCCATTATCATCAGAACCAGCACAAACATCGCTTGAAAAAACTCTTGTATCATCTCTTTCAACATCATAGATAATACGTAAATAGAAGCGTTTTTCAGTTACCCCTTCTTGCGATTCAAAAGATAACCACTCAACAAAATTTTTTGCTTCATCGTCTGAAAGATCATCGAATCTAAGTTCTATTCTAAATCTTTTTGATTCGTTATAGAAATCTTCTTTTGTTATCCTATACCAATCATAATCTTGTGTTTTTAGCACAATTCTAATCGCATCAATGATTGCGGTTTTCCCCGAATCATTTTCTCCAATCAATACATTCATGCCGTTCTTGAAAATCAAGTTTAGATGAGGAGTCTTTAAATCTAAAGGTGCCGAGTCATTTCCAAATTGTCTAAAATTCCACAATTTTACATTTGATAAATACATATCTCTATCCCTCCTCGAAGGCGTCTTTTAGGATGCTTTGCATGAGTTGTTTGGTGAGGGTTTCGCGGGTGGCGATTTGGGTTTCAAGTTGGGTGATGGTTTGTAGGTGGTGTTCAACTCGGACGACGATTTCTTTTTGCTCTGCTAATGGGGGAAGGGGAATAGGAATAAAAGATAAAGTATCGAGTCTAAAACTATTTTTCATTCCATGAGCATTTGGTAAATACAATTTTCTTATTCCAGGAGCAAGTAGAGCATTTGCAAAATAAAGGCTCTGCTTTACAAGCTGAGCAAAACGAATTCTTGCTGTATGTTGATTTATATACGCTTCAGGGAAATCCTTTGGAATTAAACCTAAATTACCAATTTCAGCGGTAATCGAAAAAAGCAAGTCAAAAGGCAATAAACGTGTTCTTTTACCCTCTGATGATTCTGGGACACGAACATGTTGAATGTTATCCAGTCTCAACTCATAAGATTCTCTTGAAAGGTTTCCCATTCTCAAAAAAATGGCACCCGTATCACTATAATATTTAGCCCATTCTCTTGAACCACTTGTAATATTTTCAACAATTTCTCCGAGTCTTACCCATTTCCAGTTGGTTGGGATTTCAAAGGGGATTTCGTCTTTTGTGATGGGAGCAACGGTCTTTTTGGAACTTTTGGTTTCCGAATTTTCGGCTTGGATTTTCTCAAATAATGCTTCGGCGTCGTAGTCGGGGTTGCCTTTTTGGACGGGGTGTTGTTTACGCCAGTCTGCGGTGAGTTTTCCTTCTATGGCTTCTTGGAGGATGTTCTGGCGGAGTTGTTTTGCGTAGGATTTTTGTTTTTCAGTTTCATCATCAAGGAGAGCAATTGATGTTATTTTCTTGCTCACCTTTGCTAAAATCTTTCTTTGAACATTTACATCAGGCAGGGGAATTTCCACATTCAAAAATACGTTTACTGCTAAACGCTGCGAGCCTACGCCTTTTACCTCTTTTTGAAGCGTTTTATAACGTTCATCAACTTTCAAACACAATGGAATCCATTCTGGAATGCATTTTGATTCGTCAATATCAAAAGCAGGAAGGTCCGCAGATGATGTAAAGCCATCTAATTCAGGTGGGATAATTCCAAATGCCCCTTTATGGATATTCTGTTTTCCGTAGATAAATTGTCCGGCATAGCGTGTATAATATTTCGTTGCGCCTTCTTTTTCAGCTTTCAGTCCACGCTTTTCGACGCCTTTGCAATTTAATCGAACGGTAATGCGATGTGCTGCATCAGATTCTTCTGCAAGAACCTTGCTTTCCGTTAGAAACTCGCCAATCTTTACTTTCTTCCATTCGCTCATATCAACCTACACTCACATCAAAAGCCAAAGTCTGTTCATTAAATTCTGATTTTAAATTAATCTTTAATTGCGGCATTTTATACATTATATCACAAATCTTATTATGGAAAGAGACCAACCACAGGTATTTTTTCAAAACCTTCACTCTTTCCGATTCTTTAGTCTTATCATTTGACGACTGACTAAATTCATTTGTCATCGCTTCTACAAATTCTTTATGCTTTCTTAAAATTACAGAAACTTCCTTTTGACATTCAGGTTTGTATATCGGTTTGCGTTGGCGACCTTCGCTATAATTCTTTAGAAATTCTTCAAAGCTATCTACTGGTTCAAATTGCGAACCGTTTTTGGGAAACATTATCCACGGATCATAAGAAATGATGTAATTCAAGAAAAACTTACCATCAATATGTTTCACAAGTAAATCTTGGCTAGATGCAGCCATAATATTTTTCAAAACATCATTTTGCATTTCTGAATCTAATTCACTAATAACACAATCATCAACAACTATTCTTGGATAAACAGCACTTTGTTCAAGTTCTACAACGTCAATCAAAGCTTCCCCACCGACAAAATCCTTTGTCAAATACAAAGGGCCTTTTGTTACTCCGCCACGAACAATCAAATGGAATCCCTCAAAAAACACACGTTGTATGGTAGCAACCAATCGTAAAAAGGATACTAAATAAAACGCTGAAAACGGGTGTTTTGCTTCCTTATAGGAAATAAGAATATTATCTGAAAAAAATTTGTATTCAACCTCAGGTTTTTTATCGATTGAATCATCATATGAAGCATTAACAACTGAAACAATTTGCTTCATCACATCAATTGACTGTTCAATTGATGTGATAAGTTTTACAGAAATATCCGCAGACTTTTTAAAGGCATCCTTATACCCTAAAACATCAAAGTAGGCTACATAATATTCAGAAAATTCCATCCAATACCCACTACCTTACCTTTTTCCATTCGCTCATAAAACAGTTCCCAGCAAAAAGTCTTCAAGACAAACTATATAGATCCCGTTTTCGTCGTAATGGGGAACAACCTTTTCTTTTTGGACAATGACTTTTTTAAAGCTATCGTTTATTTTCAGGAGAGAATTCTCCTCTTGTGCTTTTTTCTTTTCGTCAGCAAGGTTCAATGCGGATTGGATATAAATTTTCTCGTTTCCTAGATTAGCCACGAAGTCACATTCCAACTGCATCTGCCTAAGCGAGCCGTTCTTATCCTTTGCACGGCATTCGACAATCCCGACATCCACATTGTAGCCACGCATTTTCAGTTCATTATAAATTATGTTCTCCATAATGTGGGATTCTTCCAGCTGGCGAAAATTCAAACGGGCATTTCTGAGCCCAACATCGGAGAAGTAGTATTTTTTATTGGCTCCAATGTATTTACGCCCTTTTATATCAAAGCGTTCCGCGGTCTGTATCAAGAACGCGTCATCGAGATAGTTCAAATACGATGTTATTGTCTTATGGGTAATTGTCGATTTCTTTTTTGACTTGAAAGTGTTCTCAATTTTCACGGGATTTGTCGGAGAGCCGATCGAAGACGCTACGACATCGAGCAATTCTTCGAATTCAGCTTTGTTGCGGATGCTGTATCGATCAACAACATCCGTCAGATACACCTTCGAGAACAGGTTGTCCAGATAATCCGATTTTTCCTTGTGGGTTTTCATTGTCGCCACAAGTGGGAGGCCGCCATAGGTGTAGTAGTCGGTCCATGCAGAGGAAAAATCGTCGTTCCTGCCTTCAAAGAATTCCTTGAACGAAAGCGGATACATTCTAATTTCATCACCACGCCCACGAAACTCGGTGATTACGTCTTTCACCAAAAAACGCGAATTGCTGCCAGTTACATATACATCGGCATTTTCAATATGCAACAGGGAATTGAGGACCTCTTCAAATCCCTCAACCAGTTGTATTTCGTCTAAAAGGCAATAGTACTGTTTCTTGTCCTTGATTTTCGACTTGATGAACTTGTACAGAGCCATCTTGTCACGCAGCTCTGCATATTCCAGGTCGTCAAGGGGAATCTTTACGATGTGTGATTTCGGGACACCTTCTGCAACAAGCTTGTCATAAAACAACTTGAAAAGCAGGTACGATTTTCCACAGCGTCTTAAGCCGGTGATAATCTTTATCATCCCGTTCTGTTTTTTCTGAGCCAGCTGACTTAGGTATGCTTCACGAGTAAATATCATCGTACCTCCTATTACCCAAAAAGTAGCAAATTACGCTTTTTCGGTAATAGACTTTTTCAAAGAAAACGGTTTATTTTACCCCTTTTTTAAGTTCTGCGAGCAATTCTTCGCTTGCCTTGAAGGATTCGTGGAGTTTCTGCATGAGTTCGGCGGTGGTATATACGGTTTCTTCTTCGGGGACGGTGGGGTTCTTGATG
>CADCGB010000014.1 GCA_902800815.1 Fibrobacter succinogenes | reverse complement strand
TAGTGGCGGTACCGACAACCACCTCATCGTTGTCGATATGACTTCTCAGGGTGTTTCCGGTAAGGAAGCCGAAGTGGCCATGGAAAAGGTCGGCATCTCTTGCAGCCGTTCTACGATTCCGTTTGATCCGCGCAAGCCGATGGACCCGTCCGGTGTCCGTCTCGGTACGCCTGCTATCACGACTCGTGGCTTCGACGAAGAAGACACTCGCGAAGTGGCCCGCATCATCGACCGCGCTATCAAGGCTAAGGACGACGATGCTGCTCTCAAGAAGATCCGCGAAGAAATCGTGGCTCTCTGCAAGAAGCACCCGCTTTATAAATAACCGCTCGTTCGTCATTTAGGGCATTGAAACCTCCGGTTTCTCACTCGCTCTCGCAACCACGCCTCGTTAATACGAGGCGTTTGTTGCTCACACAAGTAAAGTGTAGCGGGACAAACGCTCCGCGTGTTGCGTCATCGTGAGCGTAGCGAAGAATCCAGACCCGCATTGTCATCCCCGCGCAGGCGGGGATCTTTTATATATAGAAAAAGCACAAAATTGCCAAAGTGGCGGTGAACTAGCCAAAAAAATGTATAATTATAGAATTCATGAGGCTTTCTATGAATCGTTCTTTTGCCATCTTTGTGTTGCTTGCGTTGTCGTTTGCGACGGACGCTTTTTGCGGCATCTTGACTGATTCTCGTGATGGTCAGACCTACAGAACGGTGAAAATAGGCAATCAGGTTTGGATGGCGGAGAACTTGAACTACGAGACAGCAAACTCCTACTGCTACAAGGATAGTGCGTCCAACTGCACCAAGTACGGTCGCCTTTACACTTGGGCTGCTGCGAAAATCGCTTGTCCGAGCGGCTGGCATTTGCCGACAGAGGTCGAATTTAAAGAGCTAGTTGCTACTGTTGGCGGTTCTAGTACAGCAGGCAAGATGCTCAAGTCCACTAGCGGCTGGGATGACGATGAAGGGGAAAGCGGCAATGGTACGGATGCCTACTTGTTCACGGCGTTGCCTGCTGGCGAATGGTCCGACAACGGTGGGATTTACCGTGATGAGGGCCTTTATGCGTTCTTCTGGGGCTCTACTGATGATGGTATCGCGTACAGTATGCACTTGCGCTACCACGACGACATTGCAGGCCTGGGTTACGGCCACAAGGACACCGGACACTCTGTCCGTTGTATCAAAGGTTTAGAGGTGAAAAAAAGAACGACGCTCGTAGGGATTTTTATATCATTCTGTCAATGTATATTGTGGTGTTTAAAATACCTTTTTTGACCAAATAGGCTAAAGTAAATTGGCCCTCGGTTCAAAGCCGGGGGCTTTTTCTTATATTTCAAGTAAATAACAGGAGAAAATATGCGTTCCCTTTGGCTTGGAATCCTTGCTTGTGCGGCGATGCTTGTCGCCTGCGGTGACGATGGTAGCGATTTCTCGACCCGTCCTTCGGATGGTTCGTCTTCTTCCCGTGCCAAATCCAGCAGTTCTGGGAAGTCTTCGGATTCTGTCGTCGGTTGCAAGACCGAAACGGAAGACAATTGCGAATATAGCGAGTTGGCGGACGACCGCGACGGCCAGACTTACAAGACCGTTAAAATTGCCGACCAGTGGTGGATGGCGCAGAACCTCAACTATGAAACGGACTCTAGTTTCTGCTACAAGGATTCTGACGAATATTGCGAAAAGTATGGTCGACTATACACGTGGAATGCTGTGGCTGATGTTTGCCCTGACGGCTGGCGTTTGCCTAGCAAGGTCGAATGGGAAACGTTGTTCGATGCTGTCGGTGGACGAGCGACCGCAGGCAAAATGCTCAAGTCCACATCCGGTGGCAAAGGCTCGGATGCATTCGGGTTCTCGGCGCTCCCTGCTGGCTACAGGGTTAAGGGTGGGGGATATCTCTACGCGGGCGCCCACACGTTCTTCCGGAGTTCTACTGTGAGTTCTACTGAACTCAATAACGGCCCGTACAGTGCGTTCTTGGACTTCAACGTCGACTATGCTGCGGGTATGTCTAGCGACGATTACAACAACTACGGGTTCTCGGTCCGTTGCGTGAAGGACTAGCCAAAAAGATAAATATGATAATTGCCGCAAAAAGTTTAGTAATCGCAGTTCTTTTTCTCTTGCTGAATTTTGGTAATTTATTTAAGAGATGCAGCACAGATGATAAAATAATTTCGGAAGCGGATACCTCGGCATGTAAAGTGCTGGATAAAACTCCTGTGCAGGAAGATGACAATGGCTTTTTGAAAGATCCAAGAAATGGTATTGTATATAGGACGGTAAAGATTGGTTCACAGACCTGGATGGCCGAGAACATGAATTTGGAAACTGAGGACAGCTGGTGCTACGAAGACAATGAGTCAAACTGCCAGAAATACGGAAGGCTATACAGTTGGGAGGCGGCAGTATGCGTCTGCCCCGCTGGGTGGCACCTGCCCAGCAAGGAAGATTTTGAAACTCTGTACAAGGCCATGGGAGAAGAAGACATTAACGGTTTCAATGCTGCGGGCGAGAAACTCAAGTCAACGAGTGGTTGGAGCGAGTGTGATTATGGTGGTAAAAGTGGCAATGGCACGGATGCCTTCGGGTTCTCTGCATTGCCTGGCGGTGGCGGGTTTTCCAATGGGTACATCGGTGAGGGCAAATCTGCGGCCTTCTGGAGTTCTACTGAGGATAACTACCACATTAAAGATGGTGCGTACAGCTTGAGATTGGCTAACTGCCTCGCCTGGGCGCGACTGAATTATGGCTACAAGATGGGCTTCGAGTCCTCCGTCCGTTGCATCAAAGATTAACAAGCCGAGTGGAGCGGTCGCCAAGTTTACTTGAGCGACCATTTCCGAGGCGCAGTATCTGCGCTACGCAGTAGCGCCAAGACTAGTTTACTATCTTTACCGCATAAACAAGAGGTTTTATGCAGTCCTGGACTGAAATCAAGAAGATCGAGAACCCGACCGAAGAACAGCAGCTCGAGGCGATTGCTCTCAACTGGTATGCCATCAGCCTTATCGAAAACCCGACTGTGGCCGCGCAGAAGGCGGCGTTCGCACAGAACGTGCAGGCGATTCTCTACATCAAGAACGGCCTTTGCGAAGATTTGAAGGTGGCGCTCAACGCCCTCGACGAGCCTGCGCTCCTTGCCGCGGTGAACGGCGACCCGAACATTTTGAAGTTCGTGACGAACCCCGACCTGCTCAAGGCCGCGGTGCGCAGTGACTGGAAAATCGTGAAGAAGATTGACAACGCGGGCGAAGACCTGTGGGCCGAGGCGGTACGCGCGAGTGCCGATGCGGTCAAGGCCGTGCCGTTCATGGGCGAAAAGATCCAGGCGGCGCTCGTGGAACGTGACTGGCATGCATTGCAAGATATTGTGCGCCCGTCGGCCGCCATCGTGATTGCCGCGGTGAAGCAGGACTACCACGCTTTCGAATTTGTGAGTATCAAAGACCGTACGGAACCGGTGCAGCTTGCCGCCGTGCGTACGGACTGGCGTTGCATTCAGTACTTGCAGCGTGCAAGCGAAAAGGTGCAGATGGAGGCGGTGCGCCAGACGAAGGACGCTTTCGCGCTCATCAAGAACCCCGCCGAAGCGGTCAAGGAATTCTGCAAGTAGTTTTGCGGGGCGCGCGATGGGAATCCCGCTGGCAAAAATAGAGAACGTCTCGTTCCGCTACCCGAAATCGGGCGTGGACGCGCTTTCGGGCGTGTCTCTCGAGATCCCGCGGGGGAGTTTCTTTGCGCTGCTGGGCCCGAATGGGGCAGGGAAGACGACGCTACTCCGCCTGCTGTGCGGGCGTTTCGCGAAATTCTCGGGAACGATTGTGCTTGCGGACGATGTGCGCGGCACGAATGCTTTCCTCGACCCGATTGCCTGCGGCATTTTGCTCGAGAATCCGGGCGTATACCCGAAACTTTCGATAAACGAGTACGTTGACTATTTCGTGGGGTTCTATGCGGCCCGTATCCCGATGTGGAATACGACCGAGGCCCGCGAACGCATTGCCCGCATCGCGAAGAGCCTGGAACTCCCGCCGCTCGATACCCGCATGGGCAAGCTTTCGCTCGGGAACCGCCAGAAGGTGCAGTTGCTGCGCGCGATGGCTCCTGCGCCGAAACTCCTGATTCTGGACGAGCCGGTGGCGAATCTCGACCCGATGTCGCGCGAGGCCGTGTGGAAACTCATTGCCGACTGGCGCAAACAGGAAGGCGGTACAGCCATCGTCTGCTCGCATATCCTTGCCGAGATGGAAGAGGAGGCGACCGATTTCGCGATTATCGACCGCGGGCATGTGCTCAAGAGCGGGCGTGTTGCCGACCTTGCGAGCGAAACGGCGACTTTCAAGGTAGAGGTCCGCGGCAATAATCCCGCAAGTACCACTCCCGAAGGCAATACTCCTGCGAACAATTCGCTTGAAAACCTAACGCCTGAAAGAATCCGCGCGGCCCTCGCCGCTGCGGGAATAGATGCCAGCGTGAACCGCGCCGGCACGGGCCTTGCAACACTTTATAAAAAGACCGTCGCGGGCTAGAACGTCTGCGAAAGGTCGAATGCGAATCTGCCCCAGGCGAACCCTTCGGGGCTCCAGTCGCTCAAGTTCTTCTTGAACGCATAATCCAGGCGGAACGTGAGGAACTGCCAGCGGTAACGGAGCCCGAGACCGAGTGCTTCCTTGGCGGTTTCCTTGTAGACATCTCTCTCGTTATCCATCACGCGCGTCCAGTCATAGAACTGCACAATCTGCCAGTGCTTCCAGCCCTTCCAGGGGAGTGTCCAGCGGATTTCCTCGTTCACGCGGAAATACATCGGTGTCAGGCCTGTGTTGATGACTGTATCGATGACCTCGTTTCCATCGTCGTCGGTACTGCTGGTGTAACTCTCGTAACTCGCAAAGATGCTCCGGAATCGGTAACCGCGTACGGAACGTGAACCGCCCTGGTAGAACACGCGCGCATCGTCTTCAAGCGCCTTCTCGAAGAACTTGCCTACGCTTCCGCTGAGAGCACCGTAGAACGTCCAGAATAGTGGGTGGTACAGGTTTACGGTCGCCTCGCCGTAGGTGTAGGGGTTGCCTATCATGGTGAGTTTTTCGAGGTCTGCGTTCAGGTTCGTGCCCGCGCCGACAGTCGGTGCAACGCGCACGCCCTTCGTGGGGTTGAAGTAGTCGTCGGTATAGTCGAAGGTAAGTGCTATTTCGCCCTTCACCTTGTACATGTCAGATCCGTTCTTGCTCACAAAGCGGGTATCGAGCGTTCCACGGAATCGGATGTGGTCGGTAATGCCGAAGGTAAGGTCACCACGGTTGATGATTTCGTAACGCTCTTCGACGCTGTCGGGGTAGGCGGGCGGGGCGGTCTTTTCGTGGTTGAAACTCAGGCGGTCTTCCAAGCGGATTGCCGTCGGGATGAACGAGAAAGATGTTCCGAAGAGTAGCGGGTTTGCATAGCCGAGAGAAATTTCCTGCTTGTTCTGTGCAATCTGGAACGATGTGGAGAATTCGTTGAACGTCCCGAAGAAGTTCTTGTGCTTTGCATACGCGATGGCGCCGAAGCCGTACATTTCTTCGTAGAACAGGCCGTAACGCGCTTCGCCGGGAACACGTTCGGTCACGTTCAGGTGAATGTCCGAAAGCCCGTCTGCCCTTAGCGAGTCGGTAAGTTTAATCTGCGTGAACAACTGCGTAGAAAGTAGTTTCGACTTGAACGAGTTGAACTGGTTACCGTTGATGATTTCTCCCTTCGGGGTTTTCCACAGCGAAGAAAGCCATGCGGTATCGGAAAGCCCTGCTTCCGATTCCTTCTTGCTCTTGTCGAGGTTCTTCTGTGCGGTGCTTATCATATTACCCATGATGACCTTTGCACCCGGGTTCACGATGATTTCGACCATGATGACTTTTTGTGTGGTATCGATGAGTTCGCCGGGTAGCACGTAGGTGTGCAGGTAGCCCGCCTTGCGGTAGACCTGCTGGATAAACTGGATGTCTTCGGCAATATCGTCTTGTGAGAAAATTCTTTCCTTGTTGTTGGTGCGGAGCTTGTCCTTGTCGATATCGAGTTTCGAGGAATCGGGCACGATGATGTTCGTTCCACCGAAGTGGTAACGATCGCCTTCGCGTAGCGAAATAGCATATACGCGCTTGCGGTTGTTCTCGGAATCGTACTCACGCTGGATTTCCATCTTCATGCTAAGGCTGAAGAACCCTTGTGAGTAATAGAGCGCACGAATGTTCTCGATGGCAAGGCCCATCATGAAGTCTTGCTTTGTGGTATCCAAGTTCCCGAATTCATCGGGAATTTCAAGCTGTTCGTTCAGCTGGAAATTCGAATATGTCTTGTTTCCATCAAAAACGACCTGCCAGGGGTTTTTCTCGGTTTCCTCAGCAAATACAAATGCGATGGCAAAAAGCAGGAAGCAAATTATCTTTCTCATTTGGGCGCCTCCTCTTTATTGTCACTATCCTTGAGCGAAGCGTTGGACGAAATCGTTTCGCAGTAGCCTACGCCAAGCAGACACGCATTCCAGAACTTGTAGCCGTAGTTGAGGCCCACGTTCTTTTCGAGTCGGTTCTCGTTCGAACTTGCGCCGGTGTTGGTAAGGTACTGCTTGGAGATAAGCTGCCCGTTCAGGTAGAGCGACGGGTTGAGGTGGTTTTTGTGAGAGAATGACTTGTCTTGGAATACGGGGAGGGTGTAGGTCACGCCGAATTGCAGAGCCTGGTCGTATGTCGGGTTTTCGCTCTGGTCCTGCGTGTAGCCGAAAATGAATTTCATGTCCTTCACCCAGCGGTCAAGTGAAATCGGTATCTTGAAGTAGCTAGAATCCTTGTCGCTTGTCGTGTTGTTGCTGAACAGCATCACCTTCATGTCGATATCGCCGATGTATTCGCCACCGAGCGTCTTGTTGGCTGTTGTAGAAATCATCTTGCCGATAGCCTTGCCCGCAATCTTGTTCCAGTCGGTAGATTCGTCGTTGTTGTCGGCGATACACCCGAGGATGATATTGTAGTAGGTTGCGGCCGCACTTGATTCCGTACCGCAGTTGCTTGTAGGCGTGGGCTGCGGGTTGGTGATTGTACCGGTAATGTCAAAGTTGATGGGGCAGGTCTCGCCTTCCTTTTCGCCGGTATCGTCGCAGTAGGGGAGTTCCTGCGCACTCGATACCTCGAGTACGCCGTGCTGCCACGGTACGTCCATCCATGATATGCTGAAGGAGTTCAGTTCGAATTCATAAAGGTCCTGCACGCCGATAAAGCCTGCATTCGAGTTCGTGACATCGCCACGCAGTAGCGGCCTGTTGGTGTTGCCGAGCACCCAGAAGTCAAACGTGAAGGGGAATGTCGCAAACGGAGTCACGATGGCGATGGAATCCCTCTGCGAGTCGTTCACGTGAACCATCAGGTTGATGGGGCTTGCGGTAGAAATTTTTGCTTCCTGTGCTTCGGTGGTGCGCAACTTCGTAATGAAGTTGTTGAACATCGTGAGGATACGGTTGAGCGAGTTTGGCGTTATCTGGAATTCAAGTGCCTTGTAGTAGATCATCTTATCGACAACGAGCTTACCCGAAATGGATTTGTTCTGCAGGCGGTCGCCGGTGGAGCGCGGTATGGTAAAGTCGAGGTTGCTCTGCGCTTGTATCTCGCCTTCGCCGAATGTCTCGTCAAAGAAGTTGTACTGGATGTAGGGGAGGCTCACCGATACCACGAGTTCGTTGTCGTAGTCGTCGAGCGTACCGGAGACGTCCTTCACCATGATGGAATGCTGGCCGGACTTGAGGCTGAACTGCTCGGAACTGATGTTGAACCGTTCTAGTTTCATGCTGTCGAGGCTGTAGGCCGCAGTTGCGTTGATGGATTCGCCCTCGCTGTTCCTGGTCGAGAACTCCGTGATTTCTGCAACGCCGTTCTCGACATGGCCACGCACGCGGAACGGAATGAGCCTGCTCATCTTGGGTGGCTGGTAGAACGTGGAATCCGAGGTGATCTCTGCGGTGATGCCCTTGATGCCTTCCTTCAACTTTGCTGATACATCGATCTGCAGGTCGGTTCGCTTGATTTCGGTTGTGGTGCCCGGGATAAACCATGCACCAGAAACGTTTGCCTTACCTGTGAACGTGTACAGGGAGTCGATGGTGCCTTCGACGGCAATGTCACCGCCGTTGTCGGTGCTGTGGCTTACGCTCACGTGGCGCTCGCTGCTGAACACGTGATCAACAATAATCTGCGAGGAGCCCGCCCATCCGCCGTTACCGATGTTCACGTACGAATTCAGTTCCACCTTGTCGCCCTCGGCGAACATGTTCACCTTATCGATCTTGAGTGCGGTGGGGGCAATCTTCTTGAACTGAAGCTGCGTAAAGTCGATGTTGCCAAGCAGGCCCTTACCCTCTTCGTACGCGATGTCGCCGCTCATGAATCCGTTCGCAAGCGTCGTGTCGTTAAGCGGTTCCAGTAGCACCGGAATGCTGAAGTCCTTAGCCGACGCCCACGCGTGTATCACCTGGATGGGCAGGAAAGCCGTGGGCTTGAAATCCGGGTTCGAATCGTTCGGGAGGATAAACGCCGCTTCGGCTTCCACCATGTTCTTGTCCTGCATGGCTTGGAACTTGTCGATGAAGATGGAATCCCCGTTCTGCCTTGCGCGGACGTGTGCGCGGATTTCGAACGGGTCGTAGTTGCCTTCTGCAAATACGTCGACCGAGCCTACATTGTCGGTGAAGTTATGCCGCCAGTGTCCCGATACGGTACCGTAGATGTCGTTGCTTATCTTGAGCTTTGCAAACGGGATAGTGTTGATGTCCACGCTGTCCGCCTGCACCTCGATGGTGATGGAATCGGTCCATGCGATATACGCGTAGGCGTGTCCGCCTTCTCTCTGCGTCACGTCCCAGGAAGTGTGCGGGTCCTCGTGGTTCCACATCACGTCACCGAAGAAGTCGAAAGTTTCCTTTTCGCCATAGATGATGCCGTTGCTGAACAGAATGCCGTTCTTGTTGAGGTCAAGTTCCACCTCGAGCGAGTCTGCCTTCATCTGGTAGGCAAAGTCTACGTTCGGAATTTTCGCCTTTGCGTGTAGCACGCCACCCTTGAATGACCCGTCGATGGTAAAGCGGTTCCGGAGCGTGAGGTTCCCGAAGTTCCAGTCCAGCGCCCATGGTTCGTACGGCGAGAAGTCTCCGTTGAATGCGACGACAATTTCTTTCCCCAGTTCAACCGTTGCGTCAATCGTAGAACCCTGACGCGTCTCTATGCTCACCTCTACGTGGTCGCCTTCCTTGTGTGCGGAATGGATTTTCATATCGAGCGGCATCATGTGCGGGCCGAACACGGAGCTCATGTACTCGACGTAGCCGTTGAGGTCGCAATCGAGTTTCTTGTCCATGTCGCCTTCGAGCATTATGTGCCCGCCTTCGTCATTGTACAGGTCTACGTGTATGTGGTAGCGCTCGTCGTCGCCCTTCAGGTTTATCTTCGCATCGCTTGCCATTATGGGCCAGAACTCGCCGATCCTCGTCTGCAGGTTCAGGTCGTACTTGGGTTTCTGCGTCTTGGGGTCAAAGGTTACGTCACCGTTCACCTTCACGGCCCCGATGGTCGGAACCGCGGGCGGAATTTCCACGGGTATCCAGTCCTCGGGCTTCTTCACTTCCATGTCCACGTGGGTCTTGACTGCCGCCATGTTGTTCTTTGGCGCCTTCACGTCGAGCTTGATGGCATCCTTCCCGGCTTTCACGTTCCCCTTCACGCTGACGTTCTCGCCTTCGAAGTTCGCCTTGATATTGATACTTGTCGTCTCTGCGAGGTAGTCGCCCTGTATGCTGTCAAGCTTGATGGTGGCCGCCTGCGTGCCGTTGCTCTTGATGCTCAGGTCCGTTGCCTGCCAGTGCATCGCGCCTTCGCTGCCTTCGTTCACGTCTACGGAAATCTTCCCGACGCTCGCCTCTACGGGCAGGTAGAACTTTGCTTTCTCGGGGAACGCGATTTCACCTATCGGGTCCTTCTTCTTGTTCTTGTCGCTGGAGTCGGGGTTGGTCTTGATGCTTGCTGCAAATTCCCCGAGCGAGACCTTGCCGCCCTTGTCGTCACCCAGGATGGTGATGTCGAGGTTGAAGTCCTTTACGGTGTAGACGTTGTCGCCCTGCTTGACGGTCACGGAGTCCCAGGAATGGGTGAGCGGACCCCCGAGTGTGTACCCGTGGGGGGTAACTTCCACGTCGCCATAGGTGTGTGGGTTCGACATGTAGGTAATTACGGCAATACGCGCAAACCAGGCGCCCAGAGCAAGAACGCCAACAACGACCGTCACTATAGCGGCGGTCAAAGCAAATGTCGAAGTACCTATCTTCAACGGGCATAATAATAGAAAACATTATATATGTCGTGGCCAGAATATGTTCGAAATGTGGCTATAAGTCGTTGACCCTCAATGAGTTGCACAAACAGGAAGGGTATTTTTCGGCACCAAGTTCGCATTGCTTTGCGATAACATATGTTATCACATACAAAAACTCTTGTCAAAAATGTGTGATTTTTGACCAAACGACATTACAAAACGCTTATTTAAAAATTACGGAAAGATATAAGTAAGCATTTTGTAGTCAGATTTTTTCTCCTGATTGCTAACTTGTGCGCCGAACCTGAAAAATTTTCTCCTATCCAGGGAAGGAATCTTGAACATGAGGCTCGACAAGGCGAAATCGACCGTATGTTTGTGGGCTGTCGCATCACTCAGTACTTTATCTGTAGCAGGCGGCCTGAATACCAATACCAACCAGTCCGTACTTTTCCAGCGCAGCGTGGCCCGTGACGCGAGTACCGACGTGGATGCCCCGTACGCGAACCCCTCGGGTACGGCGTTCATGGAAGACGGCCTGTACATCTCCGTCAATAACCAGACTTTCTGGCAGAGTCGCGAGACGACTGTCGAGAAATCCCCGATTTTCAAGAATGGAGAAAATTTCAAGGGCAAGGCTTTCGTGCCTTCGCTCCCGAGCGTGCTGGTGACTTGGCATAAGGGTGATTTTGCCCTTTCGGGCCATCTGGGTGTTATCGGTGGTGGCGGCAAGGTGAATTTCGACGACGGTATTCCGAGCTTCTATGCGCTCACGTATTCTCCGCTCAAGCAGATGGAATCTGCACTTGCCGAGAAGGGGCTCAAGACCACGAACAGCTCGGTAGATGTCTCGCTTGAGGCTAGTTCGTATATCTTCGGCGCTACTCTCGGTGCCGCCTACGAGTTCAACAAGATGTTCTCGGTGTATGCGGGTGCGCGCTTCAACTACGCGATGAACAGTTACGACGGATCGCTGGGTAATCTCAGGTTGAATACCGTTATTCCGGGCGTGAATCCCGATGGCAAGATGGTGGAGGCTTCCACGCTTTCCGAGACCTTCGCGACGCTTGCGGAAAACGCCAAGACGCAAGAAGAAAAGGTGCAGTACGCGACTCTCGCGGGCACGTTCGAAACACTTGACGACAAGATGTCGATGGAACTGGAACTTGAGCAGACGGGCTTTGGCGTAACGCCGATTGTTGGCCTCGGCTTTAAGTACAAACGACTTACTTTGGGTGCAAAGTTCGAGTACAACACCTCTATCGAGATGGAAAATGACACCAAGAAGAACGAAACCCCGCTTGAGCAGTTTAACGACGGCAAGAAGGATCATAACGATATTCCTTCTCTCCTTGCAGTTGGTATAAACTATTCTCTGCTCGACAACCTGCGCCTTGCCTTCGGGTACCACCACTGGTTCGACAGCAAGGCCGACTTTAGCGGTGACCTCGAAGACAACGTGGACGATACGAACGAGTTCCTCTACGGCGTGGAGGTGGATTTCCTCAAGCGTTTCACCATAAGCGGTGGCGTGCAGGTGACCCGTTTTGGTATCAAGGACGGCTACATCAGCGATATGAACATCAATATTTCTTCCAGAAGCTTCGGATTCGGGCTTGCTTACCAGGCGACGGACTGGATGCGCGTGAATATGAGCTACTTCCACACGCTCTACCAGGACTACGACGAGCAGGTGGAATACGGCCTGGATGTCTACAACCGCGACAGCCGCGGTTTTGGCGTGGGGCTCGACTTCAGAATTTAACGTAAATTTTCTTTTGTATATGCTGTTGGGCCGCCCTTCGGGGTGGCCTTTTTTATTTTGGGTACGCCTGTTTTTTGCGAATTGTTTATATTTACGTGGTCAAAAACATCCAAGAGGATTTGATGAATAGAAAGGTTCTTTTTTTGGGTGCCCTTTGCGGCATGGCTCTTGTGGGCTGTAACGGTTTCGGTTCTAATGAAGGCAAGTTTGCCCAGGTCGATAACGAAACCATCTATAATGAAGATATAGACTTGGCCATAATGACCTCCTATACGGGGCGTAGCGATTATGATAATATCGTGAATGGCATACTTACTAGGTCTGCCGTTGTTTCCAGGGCCGTGCAGGAATACCCGGAACTGGAAGAAAACTGGAAGGAATATTCGAAAAACATGGAAGACCGCTTGCTCACGCTCGTGTACCAGCGCTTCTACTCCATGGATAAGCTTACCTATTCCGATGCCGACCTGAAGGCCTTCTTCGAGGCTCATAAGGCTGATTTTGCCGATTCTACGGGCAAGGTTGAATTCCTGGATGTTCGTGGCAAGGTGGCGGAACGCCTGCTGGTCGAACGCGAGGCCGAAAAGCTCAAGGCTGTTGGCGATACGGCCCTGTTTGTCAGTTCCTATAAGCGTGAGATGGTGCAGAACACCATCAAGACGGTCAAGGAAAAGTACCCTGTTAAAGTTGAGAAGATTGTGCCTCCCAATCCGGAAGGCTACTACGAGGCGCACAAGGAAGAATTCAAGACCGCACCTGCATTTGAGGTCTATCACGTGCAGATGGCTGACTCCTCGGCGCTTGCCAAGCTGTTCAAGAAGCCGGTGACTCTCGAGAAGTTTAAGGCTCTCGCCAAGAAGCACAGCGAGAACAGGGATACATACGAGAACGGTGGCTATGTGGGTGTCGTGAAGGATGGCTTTGCACTCCCGTATGGTATCGGCATCATCAATGGGCTGGGCGAGGCCTTTAAGGGCAAACCCGAAGGGACGATTTCCCCGGTTCTTGCGACAACGGCAACTCCGGATCGTCACGTGTTCTATCTTGTTCGTGAGATCCCGCCCGAGGTCAAGCCCTATGACCGCGTGAAGGGCGAAGTGGAAAACCGCATGCTTTCCGAAGGCTACCTGGAACTCCCCGAGGATTATGTGCTCATTTCCAAGAACGGTGCTCCGTATATTACCGAGAAACAGGTTGCGCAGATTTTCGATGAAGAACCCGGCATGCCCAAGAACAATAACATGCGCGATCGTATCATTCGTAGCCTTGCGGAGTGCGCTTCCTTTGCTGATGAAGCCCGCTCTATCGGCCTGGACTCCTCGTGGGAATATCGCGCATTCATGCGCCAGACCCGCGATAACTACATCATATCTCATTATGACGAGATTGCGCAGGCAAAGATTGCCATACCCGAGGATTCCCTCAAGGCCTATTTCGAGAAGAACGGTAACCCTGTGCGCCCGAAGCTCTCGTATGAAGAATCGAAGACCGACCTGATTGACTATATCCGGTTCCCGGAAAATGTTCTGAAGCGCGACTACTACTTCAACTACGTCATCAATGCGAAACGCCCGATCGAAGAGACCCGCAAGAATACGTTCTCTAACCGCATCAAGGTGCTCCGCAATGCTCGCAAGGAACGCATTGAAAAGGAAATCTGGGCGAACGCGAAGGTCAAGATTTTCAAGGAAGGCTTTACCGTGACCCAGGAACCCGCTGGTCCTGAAGCCATGCAGGCTGCGGCCGATTCCCTCTACAAGGCACGCGACTACGAAGCCGCTCTTGAAAAGTGGAGGAAGATTCGCGACTACTATCCCGATAATGACACTCTCTTTGCCAAGGCTACGCTCCAGATTGCCCAGATTCATGCCGAGGCTGAACAGTATACCTTCTCCGAGGCGGAATACAACGCATTCTACAAGATGTGGCCCGAAAGCCCGGATGCCGAGAAGGCCTTGTTTAGCCGCGGGTTCATCTTGAACGAGAACCTGCATAAGGATACTCTCGCCCTGCAGGTCCTGGAGGAATTCCAGGCCAAGTACCCCAACAGCGAAATGCTTAAGGACGTGAACTGGCTGGTCGAGAACATCAAGTCCGGCGGAAAACTCGCCGAAGACCTGATGAAGAAGATTGAGGCAGAAGAGTAAAAAACTATATTTCCCACATCTTAAACCAAAAGGTACCTACTATGGAAATGACATTTGCAATGATCAAGCCCAATGCCGTCAAGTCCGGCCTCGTGGGCCGCATTATCGACCGTTACATCAGTGCAGGCCTCTCCGTCTGCGCCGTGAAGATGCACCAGATGACATCTGCTGATGCACGCGGTTTCTACGCCGAACACGTGGAAAAGCCGTTCTTCCCGGAACTCGAAGCCTACATGACCAAGGGTCCGTCCGTGATGCTCGCCCTCGGTGGCGAAAATGCCATTGCCAAGGTCCGTGCCATCAACGGTGCAACCAATCCGGCCAAGGCGGAACCGGGTACCCTCCGCTACGACTTTGCTCCTTCCATGACCGAAAACGTCGTGCATAGCTCCGACAGCCCCGAATCTGCCAAGCGTGAACTCGACTTCTGGTTCAAGGAAGACGAACGCTACGCATACGAAATGCCGAGCCTCAAGGCTTGCTGCGTCCTCTAAGTTTAAAACAAAAACCCCTCAAGGAGACACAACTCAATGCAATGGATCATCAAGTATCTTACCTCCTCCATCGGTAAGAAGCAGATCATGGGATGCACGGGTGCGTTCCTCGCACTCTTCATCCTCGGCCACATGTGTGGCAACTTCCAGCTTCTGAACTTTGACCAGGCTTCGGCCCAGGCATCCTACAATGCCTATACCGAGTTTCTGACCGGGTTCAACCCGCTCCACTTCCCGGTGAAGATGATTTACCTCATCGAACTGGTGCTCGTGGGTGCCTTCGCCCTCCACATCTTCCTCGCGGTGACGCTGAAGATCGAGAACAAGAAGGCTCGTGGCGGAATCGAGTACGAAGTCAACGCTCGCAAGGGCAAGAAGACTTTCGCGACCTTCACCATGATCTGGTCCGGCCTCTTCATTCTCGGCTTCCTCATCCAGCACCTCATGACCCTCAAGTTCGGCGAACACTACCTGTACGTGAACTCCCAGGGTGAAATGGTCCGCGACATGTGGCTCACCACCATCGACATGTTTGCTAACCCGCTTTGGGCTGGCTTCTACGTGATCAGCATGTTCGTTATCGGCATGCACCTCTTCCATGCGATTTCCTCTGCGTTCCAGACCATGGGTATCGCTCACCAGAAGTGGACCCCGATTATCGACATCGCCGGTATCGTCTACAGCGTTATCGTTGCAGCCGGTTTCGGTATCACTGCCATCGCTGCCTTCTACCTCGCTAACCAGCCCGAAACGCAGGCCCTGCGCGCCAAGTCTCACGAACTGCAGCAGCAGTACCAGCAGCAGAAGGCCAAGGCCGATAAGGCTGCCTTCGTGATCCCCTCTGTCGGCGAAGTACAAGTTTCTTTCAATATTGAAAAGTAAGGAGACCACTAATGATTCTTGATTCTAAAATCCCCGGTGGTTCCATCGAAGAAAAGTGGACCAAGCACAAGTTCGAACTCAAACTCGTGAACCCCGCCAACAAGCGTAAGTTCACCGTGATTGTGGTGGGTACTGGCCTTGCCGGTGCTTCTGCTGCCGCATCCCTCGCCGAACTTGGTTACAATGTCAAGTCTTTCTGCATCCAGGATAGCCCCCGCCGCGCACACTCCATTGCTGCCCAGGGTGGTATCAACGCTGCCAAGAACTACAAGAACGACGGCGACTCCGTTTACCGCCTGTTCTACGATACCGTGAAGGGCGGTGACTTCCGCGCTCGCGAAGCCAACGTGCACCGCTTGGCCGAAAACTCCAACCTCATCATCGACCAGTGCGTCGCCCAGGGCGTTCCGTTCGGTCGTGAATACGGTGGCCTCCTCGACAACCGTTCCTTCGGTGGTACGCAGGTTTCCCGTACGTTCTACGCCCGCGGTCAGACGGGTCAGCAGCTCCTCCTCGGTGCCTACCAGGCCCTCATGCGCCAGGTTGCCGCCGGTAAGGTGAAGATGTTCCCCCGCCGCGAAATGATGGACCTCGTCGTGATTGACGGCAAGGCCCGCGGTATCATCGTCCGTAACCTCATCACTGGCGAACTCGAAAGCCACGTGGGTGACGCTGTCTGCCTTTGCACCGGTGGTTACGGTAACGTCTACTACCTTTCTACCAACGCTCAGGGTTCTAACGTGACGGCTGCTTTCCGTGCCTACAAGCGCGGCGCCCTGTTCGCAAACCCCTGCTACACGCAGATTCACCCGACTTGCATTCCGCGTCATGGCGATCTGCAGTCCAAACTCACCTTGATGAGTGAATCTCTCCGTAACGACGGCCGTATCTGGGTTCCGCGCAAGGCTGGCGATACCCGCAGCCCGGACCAGATTCCGGAAGAAGAACGTTACTACTACCTCGAAGAGAAGTACCCGAGCTTCGGTAACCTCGTCCCGCGTGACGTGGCTTCCCGTAACGCCAAGCAGGTCTGCGACGCCGGCCTCGGCGTGGGTTCCACCAAGCAGGCTGTTTACCTTGACTTCGCCGACGCTATCCAGCGCATGGGCGTTGCCGGCGTGTCTGCCAAGTACGGCAACCTCTTCCAGATGTACGAGAAGATCACCGATGAAGACCCGTACAAGGTCCCGATGCGCATCTTCCCGGCCATCCACTACACGATGGGCGGCCTCTGGGTTGACTACGACTTGATGTCTACCATCCCGGGCTGCTTTGTCCTCGGTGAAGCCAACTTCTCCGACCACGGTGCAAACCGCCTCGGTGCTTCTGCTCTTATGCAGGGCCTCTCCGACGGTTACTTCGTGATTCCGTTCACCATCGGCGGTTACTTCGCCGGCACCAAGCTCGAGAAGGTTTCCGAATCCGATGCCGCGTTCGAAGACTGCAAGAAACAGACCGAAGAACGCATCCACAAGCTCCTTTCCGTCAAGGGTCACCGCACGGTTAACGAGTTCCACCGCGAACTCGGTAACATCATGTGGGAATACGTGGGCATGGCTCGTAACGAGGCCGGCCTCAAGACCGCTCTCGAAAAGATTCCGGCTCTCCGCCAGGAATTCTGGGAAGACGTGAACGTCGTCGGTTCCGAAGGTTCCTTCAACCAGAACCTCGAACGTGCCGGCCGCGTTGCCGACTTCCTCGAGTTTGCCGAAGTCCTCACTCTCGACGCCCTGCACCGCAAGGAATCTTGCGGCGGCCACTTCCGTGAAGAAAGCCAGACTCCGGAAGGCGAAGCCAAGCGCGACGACGAGAACTTCTGCTACGTCGGTGCCTGGGAGTACAAGGGCGACGGTGTCGCTCCGGAACTCTCCAAGGAACCCCTTACCTTTGATAATGTCCACCTTGCAACTAGGAGCTACAAATAATGAGCGGACTGAATTTGACTTTGAAGATTTGGCGCCAGAAGGATGCCAAGACCAAGGGACAGTTCGAAACTGTCAAGATCAACGACGTTTCTCCGGACATGTCTTTCCTCGAGATGCTCGACATCGTGAACGAAGAACAGATGAAGCAGGGCAAGGAAGGCTTCGCTTTCGACCACGACTGCCGCGAAGGTATCTGTGGCATGTGCTCGCTGGTCATCAACGGTATGCCGCACGGTCCCGACCATGCGACCACCACCTGCCAGCTTCACATGCGTAAGTTCAAGGATGGCGACACCATCGTGATCGAACCGTGGCGCGCCGCCGCATTCCCGGTTATCCGTGACTGCGCTGTTGACCGTACCGCTTTCGACCGCATCATCCAGGCTGGCGGTTTTGTTTCCGTCAACACGGGTGCCGCTCCTGAAGCTTCCACCATTCCGGTTCCCAAGGCTGATGCCGACCGCGCCTTTGACGCTGCCGCTTGTATCGGTTGCGGTGCCTGCGTGGCTGCTTGTAAGAACGCTTCTGCAATGCTCTTCGTTTCTGCGAAGGTCTCTCACCTCAGCTTCTTGCCGCAGGGCAAGGTCGAGGCCAAGAAGCGCGTTCTCGCCATGGTCGCCCAGATGGACAAGGAAGGCTTCGGCAACTGCACGAACCTTTACGAATGCCAGGCTGCGTGCCCGAAGGGTATCACCGTGGATTACATCGCCAAGATGAACCGCGAATACCTCGGCGCCACCGTGACCTACGCCGAAAAGGTTTATGGCAAGGATTAATCCTTAAATGTCATCCCGGACTTGTTCCGGGATCGCCTTTAGCAAAAAGGGACCGCAGCGATGCGGCCCTTTTTGTATATTTCTCTTGTAAATGAAAAAGGAGCATTTATGAAAAAGCTTTTAGCGATGTTTGCGGCGGTTGCGTGTGCCGCGGTTCTTTCTGCCTGTAACGACCAGAAGGCGGAATCCAAGACTCAGGCCGATGAATCCCTGAACAAGGTGAAGGCGGCGGGCGAGTTTGTGCTTGGTCTCGACGATTCCTTCCCGCCGATGGGTTTCCGCGACAAGGACAACAACATCGTGGGTTTCGATATCGACCTCGCCACCGAAGTTTGTGCTCGCCTGGGCGTGAAGCTCAAGACGCAGCCGATTTCGTGGGATGCGAAGGAACAGGAACTGAACACCGGCAAGATTGATTGCATCTGGAACGGCATGAGCGTGGACAGCGCCCGCGCGAAGGCCATGAACTTGAGCGACCCGTATCTCAAGAACCGCATGATTTTCACGGTGAAGGACAAGTCTCTTGCTAGTCTCGCGGCCCTCGCTGGCAAGAAGATTGCCGTGCAGAACGGCTCTACCGCCCAGAAGCTGCTGGATGCCTCCGAAGCGGGCAAGGCTGCCAAGGAAATCGTCCCGTTTGACGACAACCAGACGGCTCTCATGGATTTGGAAAAGGGCGGTGTGGATGCCGTGTTCCTGGACGAAATCGTGGCCAAGTACTGGATTGTGACGAACGCGAAGGACTACACGGTGCTCGAGGAAGGCCTTTCCGACGAAGTCTATGCTGTGGGTTTCCGCAAAAAAGACCAGGCCCTGCGTGATGCCGTGAATTCCACCCTGGCCGCCATGAAGGCCGACGGCAAGTTTGACGAAATCTCTGCCAAGTGGTTCGGCAAGTAACGGCCGGCGCGCAATTCCATGTCTGACCTGAGCAATTTACTCCCGATTCTCTGGGGCGGCTTCTGCACGACGCTCGCCATTTTCGGGCTTACGCTCCTGTTCTCGATTCCGCTGGGCCTGCTCATTGCGGTCCTCAAGATGAGCAAGTGGCGCGTGGTGCGTTACCCGGTGTCGTTCTACATCTCGGTGATGCGCGGTACCCCTTTGCTGCTCCAGATTGTGGCGATATATTTCGGCTCCTACTACCTGAGCGAATATGCGGGCGTGGATTTTTCGTTTGACCGCTTCCCGGCGGTAATCGTGGCGTTTTCGATAAACTATGCGGCTTACTTTGCCGAAATTTTCCGCGGCGGCATCCAGTCCATACCCAAGGGGCAGTACGAGGCGGCCTACATGCTGGGCATGACCCGCACGCAGACGTTTTTCCGCATTATCCTCCCGCAGGTGGTTAAGCGCGTGGTGCCCGCCAGCGCGAACGAGGTTATCACGCTGGTGAAGGACACCTCGCTTGCGCAGGTGATTGCGGTGACGGAACTTTTTGCGCTGGCCAAGAAACAGCAGGCTGCTTACGCGAGCATTTACCCGCTGTTCGTGGCGGGCGTATTCTACTATGTGGCAAACCTTTTGCTGAGCGTGCTTTTTGCCTACGTGGAACGCAAGCTCAATTACTATAAGTGAGGCGTGGAATGGAAAACGTGAATGAATCTGCGCCGATCCTCAAGGTAGAACACGTCAAGAAGTCCTTTGGCGACTTGCATGTGCTCAAGGATATCTCGTTTGACCTGAAGGCGGGCGAGGTGCTTTCGATTATCGGGCCCAGCGGTTCTGGCAAGAGTACGCTCTTGCGCTGCCTTACCCAGCTTGAAACGGTTGACGGCGGCCTGGTGCAGGTCGACGGCAAGGACATGGTGGTGCCGACCCTTCGGCAGGCTCAGGGACCTTTAGGCTCTGGCCCGGCAGTTAAGTATGCACCGGCGAAAACGCTCCGCGATATTCGACTTTCTACGGGGCTCGTGTTCCAGAACTTCAACTTGTTCCCGCACCTAACGGTGCTGCAGAATATCTGCCTCGCTCCGGTGCGCGTGCTGGGGGACGAGCGCAAGGACGCACGAGCCATGGGGCGTTTTTTGCTCAAGCGCATGGGCCTTGAAGGTAAGGAAAACTCTTACCCCTGCGAACTCAGCGGCGGCCAGCAGCAGCGCGTGTCTATTGCCCGCGCGCTCGCGATGAACCCGAAGATTCTTTTCTTCGATGAGCCGACCTCTGCGCTGGACCCGGAACTCACCGGTGAAGTGCTCAAGATTATCAAGAAGCTGGCCGAAGACAAGATGACCATGGTCATTGTGACTCACGAGATGGCCTTTGCCCGCGATGTGGCCGACAAGGTCATCTTCATGGACGGCGGCGTCATCGTGGAACAGGGAACTCCTGACCACGTGTTCCGCGAATCGGGCAACGAGCGCCTGGCTCAGTTCCTGTCCAGGTTCACTAAAGCTTGATTTACCGCACCGCCAGGTGCCCGCGCGAATTTTACTTAGGAATAAGGACTCTGCCGTCTGAACAGTAAAGGGATGTGAATGAACCTTCCATATAGAGGTGGTTCATGTCGCAGGTCTCGGCAATCTCGCTGATTTTTTTCCGTACCTCGTTCCAGGCCTCAATGGTGGCGTCATCGCGCTTGCCCAGGTTGTCCTGCAGGTCTTTTGCGATTAAAGCCTGTTCGACAATCTGTTTTTCGCAGTCGGTGTAGTTCTCGTTCGTGAATTTCTCGGTGTCGAAAACCGGGTCGCAGTCATCGGAATAGTCATAGGGGTCTTCGCCGCCGTATGCGCAGGCGATTGTCTGTATGGCAATGGAAGAAAGGAGCAGTTGTGCCCAGTATTTTCGGATAAACTTGATGGGGTTGCCGATTCGTGAACCGTTCCCCCAGAAGAGCGAACAGGCGAATACGCTGATATGCCTGAGTAGTTTTCTCATGATAATTTCCTCGATCCTATGGGAAAAATACAATAAATACAGAAAAAAAGATGAGAATTATTGAAAATAGTTTATATTTATGGGAGGAGAAAATATGAGAAGAGTTCTAATTTGCATTTTTGCGCTGCTATTAGTGGCAACGGCCTTCGCAGAAGAAGGTTCCCAGGATAAATCCCATTATTTTGGCGGACGCTTTGCCTTTGGATTTGACTATGTGTGGGATAACGAGCCGGTAAAGGGCACGTTCGGCTCGGCAAAAGATGGTGTCTCCAAAAACAGCGTGGGGGGTGGACCCGGATTTAACCTTGAACTTGGTGCCTCATATTGGTTCCATCTGAACCATATTGTTGGCTTTGTGGGCGAGGCTGAATTCAGATGGGGCTATATCACTCTGGATGGTGATGCCTATAGCCTTCCGCCAGAAGATGAATATGATGATGAAGTGAATTTCACCATGGACGTGTATGGTTTTGCGTTCCCGGTATTGGTACGCTTTTTCCCGACACCGAAGTTCTATCTGGAGGCGGGTCCCCAGTTTAACTTGAACCTGGGTGGCTCTATTAGTGACGAGAATGCCGATGAATCCTCTGACTTTGATGTGGAGGGATTCGGCTGGGCGCTTGTCCTGGGCTTTGGATGCCCTACGTTAAGTAGTGGAAATGGGCTCACCTTTGGAGTTCGCTTTGTCATGGACATGACCCGCATCGAAAAGGACGGAATTGTCGAAATGACAAAAGGGGCCGCTTACCGAGAAGCGTCCCCAATGAAACTCTGGAGCCTGCAATTTAGTGCTACGGTCTATTTCCTGTAGGGTAGTCTACTAGAAATCCCTAGCGGTACTGCGTGCTCCAGCGGCGCTTGAAGCGCGGTTCGTCCAGCACCTTCGCCCAGATGAATCCCTTGCGCACGTCGGCTAGGCTCCTTGTGGAAACGAGCGAGGCACGGCGCGGCTTCGGAGAGGTTTCGCTGTCGGCTTCTGCGGCATCCACGCCGGTAAATGCCGCGGCACTTTCCCTTGCAGATTTTGCACGGCCTTCAAGGCTATTCAGCTTGCGTTGGCGTTCCAGTTCGTCGGCAAGGGCGTCATGTTCCTGAGCCTGTTGAAGAGCCTCTGCATCATCGGCAGATTCCTGCGGTTCTGCAGGTTGTTCCACGTTCTGCTGCGGCGTCACCCGCCTTTCGTGCGAAAGCAGGTTATTCAGTTCGTCCATGTCGTGCACCAGCACGTCACATTCGCCGTCGCCCATGTCGCGCCCGATAATGCGGTGCTTCTGGAGTTCGTTGAATGCCGAGATGGCGTCGCCTTCGCTCAAGTTGAATTCATCCATGAGGAATTCGACATCGACGACATCCATCTCGATGACGGCTTCGGCCACTTCGCGGAACGTTACCGGCTTGCTCGGGTCGCGTCGCCTTTCCACAGGGGGTGTGGGCGGCTCGATGTTGCCCTGCGCGGCTTCCCGCTGGGCATTCTCGAACTGCTGGATAAGATCTTGCAGGGAACGCGGGGGCTGCACTTGCGGCTCCTGCGCCTCTTCCTGGGAATCTTCCGCATTCTCGCTATCGTAATCATCGGTCTCGGTAGGGGGCAGTTGCTTCTGCTCCCTTGACTTCTTGACCTTGTTCTCGAAGATCGCGATAATGACTGCGATTGCTAGAAAAAAGAGGGTTTCCATATTGCCCTACAGTTGCTTACTTGGCCTCGGGTGCGTTGCCGATTTCTTTACGCATCTGCGTGTCGGCTTCGATATTCTTGAGGTTGTAGTAGTCCATCACGCCGAGCTTGCCGTCGCGCAGTGCTGTTGCCATGGCCATCGGAATCTGGGCTTCGGCTTCCACGAGCTTGGCCTTCATTTCCATGACCTTGGCCTTCATTTCCTGTTCGGCGGCAAATGCCATGGCGCGGCGTTCTTCGGCCTTGGCCTGAGCAATCTTCTTGTCAGCCTCGGCACGGTCGGTTTCGAGGATGGCGCCAATGTTCTGGCCCACGTCCACGTCGGCGATGTCGATGGAAAGGATTTCGAAGGCGGTACCGGCGTCGAGGCCGGAGGCGAGCACCTTCTTGGAAATCATATTCGGGTTCTCGAGCACTTCCTTGTGGCTTACGGCAGAACCGATGGAACTGACGATGCCTTCGCCGACGCGGGCGATAACCGTCTCTTCGCCGGCGCCACCGACCAACTTCTGGATGCTGGCGCGCACGGTAATACGGGTAATGGCGTGCAGCTGGATACCGTCAAGGGCCACTGCGGAAACCTTCGGGGTCGTGATGACCTTCGGGTTCACGGACATCTGCACGGCCTCGAGCACGTTACGGCCGGCGAGGTCGATGGCTGCGGCTTCCTTGAAGTCGAGCTTGATGTTTGCCTTGTTGGCGGCAATCAAAGCCTGAATCACGCGGAGCACGTTACCGCGGCTAAGGTAGTGCGCTTCGAGCAGGTTCGTGTCTACGGGGAGGCCAGCCTTGCAGCTGAGGATGCGGGCTTCCACGATGACCTGCGGGGGCACCTTACGCAGGCGCATACCGATGAGCTGGAAAATGCTCACGTTCGCCCTGGAGAACAAGGCCTGGAGCCAGAGGCTGAAGAACTTGCCGATAAAGGCGAGGAGGATGATGACGGCAATCGCCGCGATGATGATTCCAACGATAAGGAGTGTATCCATTGTTTTTTTCTCCGGTGTTATTTTTGCTTTAATATACTTTATTTTAAAAACAAAAAAGGGGAGATTAGAATGATTGCAGCAAAAACCTCATTTTTGACGAAAAAATCTACTTTCTGCCGAATTTGTTGATTTTTCTTTACATTTTTCATTCCTTTTCCTGAAAATGAGGTTATATTGGAAATGGAGGCTTAAGAATGAAAAAGAAAATATGTTTGATTGCTATAACCTTACTTTTTATTGCTTGTAAGGAGCCGCGCCCTTTAGATGTTAAGAGTTCTCCTGATGTTGATCCTTACATATCTTCGGTTGTTGAAAAAATAGATTCTCGGTGGGCAGAAGATGCAAAACGGTCTAATGGCGGGGAGAGAATTAGCCTTACGATTGATGGTAAAAATCTTGTCTATTCGGTTCCAATTTTGCATGAAAAGTATACGGAGAAAGATTTGAATAATTTAAGGAATACGCTGGAGCAATGGAGCAAAATGCCGGAAATGGTATTTAATATGTGGAATGGTTTTGGTGAATCAAGACAGGAACTCGTGACGGACGAATTCCTTGCAAAACTAAAAGAGAAGAACATGAAGATTCTTGCTGTGGGTAAAACTAAAGGTGGAAAAGAATTAGTGAGTGTTGAAATACCGGTTAAGAAAAATGATCCATTGCCATTCTAAATATAGACTCTTGCCATTATTGCTATACGTGAGCCTGCTTGCGGTGGGTTGTAGTCAAGTTGTATCTAATCCCTATGGGGATGAGGTTGACGAGAGTGGAATGTACTATGTTGAAGGCGATTGGACATTCGCCCCATGGGATAGCAGTGCCCTTTTTAAGGCGTCCTTTTTTGATTCTGTGAAATATTCTGTTCTCCCTGAGGCCGAATATGGGACGTTTCTGAGTGGGAAGAGCGTCTTTAAGAACGCAATGCTTTCAGAACAAGACTCTGGAAAACTTATTATCGTAAAAAAAGAGGGTGTGTCGAGAACTTTGCTCAGTTTCGACAAAGTTGAAGGCGAACAGCCCTTGTTAGGGCTCTATGTGAAAGAACCTGTCGATGAAGAACATGATTTTAGAATCGAAAAATTGATTGAACCGATAGAAAAAAATGGGCGAACTTATTATCCAATCGATACGAGTGTTTTTGATTTAAGCGATTATACACTTTATGCGCAACTGTATAATAGCGAAGGCTCATGGTTCAAGGGAAAGGTGAAAAACATTTTCCTTACGGACGAAAATGCAAAGATTTATCCACTTGAAATTTCTGTTAATCTGATTATTGCCGGAAAATATATGGGGACAACCGATAACGCTTCTGTGGATGAACTTGCTGAAGCAATTCTGGAACGCTTGAATAAGGCCCTAAATCCAGGCGGAATCAATGTGGCTGGTATCAATGTCCTATATGCAAAAGACCATCCTAGTGTCGGATCCCATTTTTCGGATACGGAAGAAATGGTAGTATCCAGGTATGAGAATAACGACTATCTAGATTCGCTTTCCCGATGGCCGGGGCATGAAGGAGAATTCAATTTTGTTCTAGTGCATTACGTCTATGACGAAGAGCAAGGCGATGCTCCTGCGGGATTTTCGCCCAGTCCTGGGTATCTTTTCTATGAGAACTCAAAAGGGCGTGCGGACCACGTTACGATTGCGACTCATTTTAGGTATAACAACAGGGACGAGAATTTCTATTCCAGTGATGTCGCCAATGTTGCTACACACGAACTTGGCCATTTCTTTGGACTTTCGCATACATCGGAGTATGGTGGTGAAGAATTTGATGCTCTTGACGATACACCGGAGTGCGAGGGGCTGAAGGATGCGGACTATAATCTTGAAAAATGTCCGGACCGCAATTACATCATGTTCCCGAAGGAACAGGTCAATTGGCAATACGTCACGTTTACTCCGGAACAGATGGATATAATCCGGCGCTACCTTTCTGTTACTCGGCACAAGTAGGGCAAAAAGCAGGTTGGAATACGGTATGTGGCGGATTCTTTCAACATTACTCCTGGTTCTTGTGCTCGGCCTGTTTTTGCCTAGCTGTTCGCAGGTAGTTGCGTTGGAAGATGCTGATGATGTGTCGCAAACTTCTTCAAAAGAGACTGTTTATATCTCCAATGTTGTTTATGATACCGTCTATAGATATCATGATCTTAGGTGGGTTTCTTTAGATACGACGTCGATTGGGAATCAGACTTGGATTGCACAGAACATTTATTTTGAAACCGGTGCTTGCATTTGCTATGAAAATAATCCAGAGAACTGTAAAGAGTATGGATGCCTTTATGCATGGGAAGAAACCAGCAATCAGTGTCCTTCCGGATGGAAATTGCCTAGCAGGGAAGATTTTGAAACTCTGATTGAATATGTGGGTGGGGGCTCTGTTGCAAATCATGCGCTAAAATCGACATGTGGATGGAGCGGTGGTGCTGGTGGATGGGATGAGTATAGGTTTGGTGTGATTCCTGCGGGGTATAGAGATGAAAATGGAACTTACGTGGGGCTCAGTGATCGTGGGGGTACAAAGGCTTATTTCTGGACTTCTACGCAGAAAGAGGATAGTCAGGATTCTGCCTATGGGGTAGTATTTAGTACAGAAAAGATAGATGGCAAGTGGGTGGAGTATGATGTTGCCGTTGGCCTTTTTGATAAGAATATGGCGATGTCTATTCGCTGCATTAAGGAATGATTTTTTTGAGGGCGATGATGATGTTGAAAAGACTATACACTTATATCGTTCCTTTATTTGTACATCTTGTGATGATGGGCTGTACGCATGTGGTTAGTGTCGATGAGGAAAGAGACGAATCTATAGTCTCTGGGCCGGATACGGTTTATGTTGAAAAGCATGAGGAATTATATATTGACACTCTCGTAATCGTTGACACGTTATTTTTCCCGGCAGAAAGAAATCGTGAATCGTTGGAATTGGATGAATATCCCTATTATGCTTATGTAGATCCCTTTTGGGAATATGAAGAATGGGATGCTGATTCAGATATTAGGAATGTCGAGTATTATCCGGATTTCTTTGATTCTATAGAGACTGTTTTTGTAGGAAATCATCAGTTTGACTATACACAAGAAGGAATTGCATATCAGTATATTAATGATAAATCATCTAAGGTATATGATGGCTCTACGAAATTTGTCTTTAAACATTTAAATTCTCAAAAATATATGGTTAGTGTTGATAAGGTAGATGATGTTCCAGCACCGCTTTTGAGAATTGATAATATTGATAAATTAGTTAGGGCTATTGAATACAATGATCGATGGTATTATCCTTTAGACAGTTCTTTGATTTACTTTGATTACTATGAAACAGATCTTACCTCCGTTAGTTTTGTGAATGAAGATTTAACTCCGTTTGGGCATGATTTGCTCCGTTTTGGGGTTTCGAATAATTATAAGGGGTCGCTTGACTTTGAAGTAACCCTGATTGTGACTGGAAAATATATGGGAACGAAGGATTCGGCTTCTGTTGATGTCTTGGCGGAGCGCATTTTGGAACGATTAAATCTCGCTCTTAATCCAGGAGGCATTCGTGCAACAAAAATTAATGTTTTGTATGCGAAGGATAATCCTTTGTTTGGCAATGAATTCTCGGATACAGAGGAAATTGTCATAGAAAGGGTTCGTTATGACAGGCACCATACGTTGATAGATTCTCTTGGATGCTGGGCTGGTCATAAGGGTGAAATTAAACTTGTATTGATTTACGAAATTGCAGAATTAATGGTTAAGGGCTTTTCGCCACAGCCGGGAGTTGTTTCTGCAGAAGGCAGTTGCGATGATGTTGTTGTCCTGTCGACAAGCGATTTAACATCTGCAGGTGTTGCTGAGATTGCAATACATGAATTAGGACATTTTTGGGGGTTAAGCCATACCACAGAATTTGAGACTGTCGCTTTTGATGATTTGGAAGACACCCCATTTTGTGCCGAAACGGTAAAGACTTATAATTGCCCTGATTATGGCTATATAATGTTTCCGGTGGATGATTCGAAATATAAATATCTCTCTTTTACTCCGCAGCAGATGGACGTCATCCGTCATTATCTGTCTACTCGGCCGCATAAGTGAGCGGGTGAAGACATTCCTGCTTATTCGTCTTCGTCAAAAAATGATTCTTTGATTTTTTTACGAAGTTTGGAAATGAAGATTAGATAGAGAATTGATGGGACGTCAATGATAATTGCGATTATAGTCCATCTGACATGGAAATGACTTGCGCTTAGTAGTTCTCCGAGAATGTCTGGAGTTAAAAAAATTATAATCGGAACGAGGAAAACCTGTACCCATACAGAGGGGAAAAATATCAGTTTTCGCGCAGTGTCTGTGCGGATATCTTTTTTAAAGGCTAGCAAGTGTAGTAGACTGAATGGAACACCCAGTAAAATTGGAAATGTTGAAAAAAAGAGGAATAGCGCGTAGAAATCTTCGCTCCTTCGCGTACCTAGCGAAGCCACTGAAAAGAGGGGAATAATGGAGAGCAGGATGGACGCTCCCATTGATGAAAGAATAAATTTCCAGTTCTGAAACTTTCTCATTCTTCGGCAGGCTCTGCTGCTCCAACCCAGATGTGGCCTTCCTGCACGGATTCGACCTTCACGCGGGTGTTCGCCTCGATGATTTCGCCATGGGTCTGCACGTCAAAAAGCTTGGTGCTGCCGTCAGGCATGGTAAAGCTTGCCTGGCCCACGGGGCGGAGGAATGTCTTTGCGATTCCGGTGTCGCCCACATGTACTTCCTGCACGGATTCCGTGGGGGAGGCCGCCGTCTCGAGGTCGGTCTTGAGCATGGGCGTCCAGCCTTCGGGCAGGAGCGGGATCAGGTACTTGCTCGCGGCAATCGGGAACACGAGCGCGATGCCCGCACAGCACAGCATGTAAAGCAAGCCGATTAGCCATGGGGTCGCATCGAAGGTCGTTTCCACCGTCTCGGGCACGAACTCAGGCATTTCTGCGGGCGAGAACGACATCGCAAGCGCGATAATCATGCAGATGATGCCGCCGATGCCGAACAGGAATGTCCCGGGCATCACGAATATTTCCACAAGGAAGAGAATTACGCCCGCGATGAGCAGGATGGCGGGGATGTAGCCGTCGAGCTGCGGGGCGAACTGCCCGAGGAACACGATGCCAATGAGGATGATGCCGATGATACCGAAGAGCCCGAAGCCGGGTGTCTTGAATTCGATGTAGAGGGCTCCGAAACCGATGATGAGCAGGATGCCCGAGATGGCTGCAATGGCGGCTGCGATATCTTCGCCGAGCGTAGTCTCGACTTCGCTAGCCTTCTCGATAGCAAGCGTTGTCTCGAATTCGTTACGATCCTTGAACGTACCCTTGGAGAACCCGAGTTCCACGGCTTCCTTGTCGGTCATGGTCAGGAGTTCGCCCTTCTTCACGAGAATCTTCGGCGCGCCCCAGAACTTCTTTTCGGCACTGTCCAGGACGGCGTACTTTTGGCCCTCGATGATGAGCGTCGTGTCGCGCTCGGTCTTTTTGCCCTTGTCGAGCTTGGCGTTGAGTTCGAGCACTTCAAGTTCCGGCGTCACGAATGAGGAACTCAGCAGTTCGGGGTAGCCGTTGCGCTGGGCGAGGTTCCTGAACTTGGCACGGAGCGGGGACTGGATCTTTTCGCCGACGATTTGCGGGGTGCCATCGCCGCCCTGCACGATGGGGGCGCAGTCACCGATGGTCGTGGCCTCGAGCATGTAGAGCTTTTTGCAGGCGAGAGCGATGAGGCTGCCCGCGCTGATGGCCTTTTTCTTCACGAGGGCGATGGTCTCGGGACCCTTGACTGCCATGATGGTGTCGACCAGGTCGAAGGCGGCGTCGAGGCGGCCTCCGAAGGTATTAATCTCGAATACGATGTAGTCAGGATTTTCCTTGAGGGCGTCGGCGATGGCGCGGGCACAGAAGTCGTACATGGAAGGCTCCACGTCGCCTTCCAGCTTAATCCAGACAGCATGCTTCTTGGCCTGCTTGAGGGGCGCGGTATCCGTTGCCGTTGCGGCTGTACCGGAATCGGCTTTCGGTGCTATGGCTTCAGTAGGGGTTGTTGCCGCTGTGGTTTCGGCAGGTGTAACGGCGGTAGTGTCTGCAAACCCGAATGCGACTGCAAACATCAGAATCGAGAGAATCTTTGAAAAAAACTTCATATCTATAATGTATAAAAAAGTTCCCCAAAAGGGGAACATTTATTCAAAATAGTTTCACGTTAAGAGAATCGTTCGTACAAAGCATCACGTTCGACCGGGATAAGGCCTTCGTTTGTAATGAGGGCTTTCATCCGCTCGGGGCTCATGCCCACGGGGACAGTCGCTCCGGCGGCGTGCGTGATCTTTTCCTCGATAATCGTGCCGTCCAGGTCTGAGGCTCCGGCGTGTAGCGCCTTCATTGCGGTCTCGATGCCCATTTGTATCCAGTAGGCCTTGATATGCGGGAAATTGTCCAGGAATAGGCGTGCAACTGCGACTGTGCGCAGTATATCCTCTTCGTTTGTGATGTTCGGGACAATCTTATGCAGGGCATTGTGTTCCGGGTGGTAAACGAGCGGGATGAATGCGAAGAATCCGGGTGCTTCGTCTTGAAGGTCGCGCAGCATGCGCATGTGGGCGATGCGGTCCTCGGGCTTCTCGATGTGCCCGAACAGCATGGTCGCATTTGTCGGGATGCCAATCTTGTGTGCGGCGCGGTGCACGTCGAGCCATTCCTCGCCGGTCTCCTTGCCGGGGCAAATCTGGTCGCGCACGCTCTGGACCAAGATTTCTGCGCCTCCGCCGGGGAGGGCGTCCAGGCCCGCTTCCTTGAGCGTGGTCATAATCTGCAGGGGCGTCTGGCCCGAGATTTTCGCGAAGTGGCAAATCTCTACCGCGGTAAAAGCCTTCAGGTTCACTTTCGGGAATTCAACGCGCAACTTGCGCAACATCTCGATGTAGTAATCGAAGGGATGGTCCGGGTGGAGCCCGCCTACGATGTGCAGCTCCCGCGCGCCTCCGGCAATTGCCTCTGCGGCCTTGTTCCGGATGGTGTCGTAATCCCAGTCATATGCCGTGGGGCTATCCTTCTTGATTTTCGAGAAGGCGCAGAACTTGCAGTGCAAAACGCACACGTTGGTGTAGTTGATTTGGCGGTTATTCACCCAGTATACGGATTTCCCGTGCAGGCGTTCTTTCTCGGCGTTTGCGCGTGCGCAGAGTTCCTCGAGCGGTGCGTTTAAAAACAGGTCTAAAGCTTCGGATTCGCTAAGTCGCGGCATTTTCAATCAACAAATATTCGGGCTGGTTGCCCGTACTACTTAAACTCTTCGCACCACTTGGGCACGATTTCGGTCGCCTTGCCCTGCACGAACACGTCGGTATCCGGGTCGTGTGCGGGTATTTCGAGGTTAAGGCAGGTCACCTTTGCGCCAAAACGCTTGGCAAAGTTCTTGAAACCGGCGGCGGGGTAGACCACGCTGCTCGTGCCGATGTACACGAACTCGTCGCATTCGCGCAGTGCGTTCTGGATCATGTCCATGTAGAGCGGGACTTCCTCGAAGAACACGATATCGGGGCGAGTCCCTGCACCGCAGAACGGGCACTTGGTCTCGAGAGTCTCTTCGCCCTTGAACATGAATTCGTGGTCGGGGTGGTTCATGCAGCGGAGTTTCATCAGGTCGCCGTGCATGTGCAAGACACGCTTGCTTCCAGCACGTTCATGCAGGTCGTCAACGTTCTGGGTCACCAGCAGAAAGCGGTCGCCCAGGCGCTTCTCGAGTTCGGCAAGAGCGATGTGGGCGGCGTTCGGCTTGTGTTCGGGGAGTCCCTTGCGCAAGAAGTTGTAGAAGTCCATCACGCGCTTGGGGTCACGGCGGAGTGCGCCGGGCGTGCATACGTCCTCGATGTTCTCGTGTTCCCACATTCCATCGTTCCCGCGGAATGTGCGGAGGCCTGATTCTGCGCTGATTCCAGCACCCGTCAATACAACCAGTTTCTTTTCCATACGTTTTCAATATAGCATTTTTTCTTGTTCGGGCAGTACTATTCCGAAATTCCGGCAAAAAACAGCGTCTCGGCTACAATGCCAGCCTCGAAGTCGGGGAGGTAGAGGCTCTCGTTCTCGCCGTGGGCCGCACATTCGGGGTCCTCGAGGCCGGTGAGCAGTATGGGAATGTCGCCGAAGGTCTTGCGGAAGAGTTCTGCACCCGGAATGCTTGCACCGCAGCCGATGAACTTGGTCTCGTTCTTGTAGGCCTGCGTCATGGCTTCGCTCATCTTCTTGAAGAAGGGGTGGGCGATGTCGGTGACAAACGGGTTTGCCCCGTCCTCGATGTCGGCGGTAAATTCGAGCCCGTTCGGGACCTGTGCCTTCAGAAAATCCACAAGCATCTTTGCGCAATTGTCTGCGTCCATGCCGGGTGCAAGCCGGATTCCGATGCGGGCGTAGGCGCAGTCCTGCAACACGTTGCCCGCGTTGCTCCGGTTGCCCGACTCCATCGCGGTTACCACGATGGAAGGCCTGCGCCAGAGCGACTCGAGAATCTCGCCTTCGGGTACATTCAACTTTACTTTATCCAAAGTGCCGCTCTCGCTACGGAACGTCTTTTCGCTGTAGCCGAGACTCTTGTACGATTCCAGTTCCTCAGGCGTGGGCGGCACGAGGCCATCCTCGAAATGCGGGATGGCGATGTTCCCGCGTTCGTCGGTAAGCGACGATATCAAGCGGCACAGAGCCTGCGCGGGGTCAGGGATAGGGCCCGACCAGCTGCCGGAATGGAGCGGCGTCTTGGTGCTGCGGAGGGTCACGCTCACTGCGCTCATCCCGCGGAGTGTCGTGGTGATGGAGGGGGTGCCCTTCGCGAAGTTTCCGAGGTCGGCTACAATCACGGCATCGCATTTCAGGAGTGCGGCGTGTTCGCGCAGAATGTCTGCAAAGCCCGCACTTCCGGATTCCTCTTCGCCCTCGATAATGAACTTGAGGTTCGGCCTCTTATCGCCGAGCATTTCGCGTACCTGCTCGAATGCCGCAAGGTGCGTGATGATGCCGGCCTTGTCGTCGGCGGTTCCGCGTCCGTAGAGGCGGTCTCCGCGAATCTCGGGCTCAAACGGGGCGCTGTTCCAGAGGGCTTCGCGCATGGTGGGCTGTACGTCGTGGTGCGCGTAGAGCAGAATAGTGGGCTTGTCGGGGCTCGTGAGGCTTTCGGCATACACGGTCGCCCTCCCGCTCGGCGGCAGCAAAAACTGCACATTCTTGAGCCCTGCGTCCTCGAACATCTTCTTTACGGCATCCGCGCTTTCCTGCACGAATTTCTGGTCAAAGTTGTCGAAACTGATGGAAGGAATGCGTACGAGTCGCTTGAGGGCCTCGATATACCTAGGGAAATTGGAATGTATTGCGTTTTCTACGTTCGGGAGCACTTTTGTAACCTCTTTTTTTTGTAATTTAAATAATATGGCGAACGATTGCATCAACCACGAATATTATTTGCGTTTTAGCGACAAGGTTCTTGCGCTTATCCGTAAGATTTTCCACAAGTCTCCGGAGTTCAGGCACGACTCGTTCAAGCATGTCGCACGTTTTGCTCCGTTTATCCCCTTCATGGGCGGCCGTCCCGACCTTTCGAAGCCGCTCCGTCGCGTAGTGACCTTCAACGATCGCAGTAACTCGCTTTATTTGGGTTGCCCCATCATTCTGGCTGCCGGTGCGAATAAGACGGCAGAACGTATCAGGGACTATGCGAACGTAGGTTTTGGCGGTATCACCGTAGGTACGGCGACCCGCAATTATCGCGAGGGCAATACCCACAGGCCGCGTATCGGATTCTTGGAAGAGGACCGCGCAATCCACAACAGCATGGGCCTCAACAACGAGGGCGTCGAGGTTATCGCGCGTCGCGTGGATGCTCAACTCGTGAAGGCACACAAGGCTGGGCTCTGCGTGGGCATTTCCGTTGCCGAGACTCCGGGCCTTTCGGACCCCGAAGAAAAGCTGAAGGATATTCTCGAGAGTTTCTCGATTGCCTACCGTGCCGCGGACTACATCGAGATTAACGTGAGCTGCCCCAATACGGGTGAGTCGCGCGTGGACCTCGACATGAGTTTCTCGGAACGCATCTTTACCGAAATCATGAACTTCAGGAACGGGCTTACGCTCAGGAAGGCCGTGTACGCGAAACTGAGCCCCGACCTTTCGGAACGCCACCTGATTTCTATCATGGATATGCTTGTCCGGACCGGCGTGAACGGTGTGGTTGTGGGGAATACTTACCCCACGGCAAAGATGAGCGAACTCCCGATGAACGCGAAGTTCGAGGACCTGACTCCGCTCCGTGCCGATGGCGACTGCGGTGGTATGTCGGGTAGGCCCCTGTTCGATAACATGGTGTGGAACGTGAAATATATTCGCGAGCATTACCCGCAGATGAGCGTGATTGCCTGCGGCGGTATCGACCACGGCTACAAGATTTACGACCTCATCAAGCTGGGCGTCGATGCGGTGCAGTGCTACTCCGTGGTGGCATTCCGCTGGATGGCCGCACATGCCATGCGCAACGAACTTTACGATGCCCTGGTAAACGACGGCTACAAGTCGCTTGGCGAATACGATGACCGTAATCCCAAGAAGCCGATGGTCCGCTCTGCCTAGTTTGTTAGAATGATCCGCTTGTCCCGAATATTGCTGGTGGTTCTGTTTGTCGCGGGCGTGTGCCTGGCCGATGACTTTATGGGGCTACCCATAGATGACCGTGCAAAGAAGGATGAACGTCCGCTGCCCTCGTTTCTGTTTGGCGGGGGAGCTTCGCTTGATTACTACCTCAAGACATTTGATGGCTCGGTAGGCGTCGATGCGGAATACAGGTTGCATAAGAATCATTCGCTCGGAATTTTCGGGACGGTTCCGTTCGCTGCGGAATTCCTGGAAGCGGGCATTGATTGGCACTGGTATTTTCTGGGCTCGCTCATGCGCTCCGGTCACGACGACTTTCTCAAGTTTGCGGTATCGGGCTTCTACCTCGATCACGAGGACGGTTCGTATTTTTCGCCGGTCGTGTCGTTCGGCTATGGCCGTGACATCCTCTTTTTCGACAAGGGCTCGATTGCGGGGCGGCTTGAATTCTTCGGCAGCTACGTGATAGGCGAGCCTGTCGAAAAGGAAAACGAACACCTGCCCATCGTGGAGCCGGTAAGGTTCTTCCTTTACTTGAAGTTTTCCGTACTGTTCTTTTAAAGGTTAGTCTATGCGGTTTAGTTTGTCTGCGCTATTGCTGGTTTTGCTTGCTACGGTACCCTCCTTTGCGGGCCCGTGGCTCGGGCTTATCTTCAAGAAAACTGAATTCGAAAATCACCTCGCGCTCGATGTGAAGGGCGTGCATCCCGGCTCGGGCTGTGTCGCCGCGGGCATTGTCGCGGGTGACAAGGTCATTGGCTTTGCGGGTAAGCCGCTTGCCGACATGTCGCAGATAACCTCCGTCATTTCCAGTTCCAAGGCGGGTGCTACCGTTGCGGTTGAAATCCTGCGCGACGGCAAGAAGAAAAACCTCAAGGTAAAGCTCACTGACCGCCCCGATGACATCAGTAGCCTTACGGGTTCTGCCATCGGGAGCAAGATGGCGGAATTTGGCAAGAACTTCTACCAGAATGCCGACAAGCGGAAAGACAAACCGAAGGCGACATTGCTCGATTTCTGGGCCACATGGTGTGGCCCCTGCAGGCAGACGCTCCCGATTCTCGAGAACCTCTACAACAAGCTCGGCAGCCAGGGGCTAGAAGTCATCGGTATTGCCGATGAGGCGCTCCCGACGCTTAACGCGTTCTACGAGAGGCAACACCGCTCGCCGTACCCGCTCTACCGCGACGCAAAGAAGGAAATGTGGATGCGTTACGGGATTCGCGCCGTACCGACCCTCATGCTGCTCGATAGCGAGGGCTACATCAAGGGCGTGTGGAGTGGCGTGCCCAACGCGAAGGCGCTCGAGCAAATCGTTCTCGAGACGATGAACGGCAAGTAGGCCGCGCGCGATAAACTATAAGCGCGCAACGATAAACTATAAACTACAAACGAAAAAGCCGCTTCAAAGCGGCTTTAAATTTTTTTTCGTGTAATCCAGAATTACTGGATTGCGGGCTTGGAGAGCGTCGCGTAGATCTTGTCGTATTCGTCCTTCGTGATGCGCTTGTAGCCGGTAGTAATGTCCGCGAACAGGTAGTAGGCGGAATCACCCTTCACCGTCATGGAGTAGTCCATATCCACGTTGTTCTTGCCGCGGAGAGCGCCATCCACGACCTTTGCGGTAAGGTCGCCGTAGATGTTGCGGATGATGTAGTCTTCGCCATTTTCGGTAAGGACTTCAAAGATGGTGTTCGCATCGCTCTGCCAGTAGCCGATATAGGATCCTGTATCGGACTTAAGGCCGCAGGCGGTGAAGATCAGGGGGAGAATGGAAACGGTAATAAGAGCGAGAATCTTTTTCATGCCACTAAAATAGTATTTTTGTGTGCGGAAAAATGCAATTTTTTGTTAAACATTTGTATTTAATCGCGCCAATTCTTGCCATTGCTGCTGTGGTGGGTGGTTACTTCTTTTTGAACTCGAAAATACAGCCCGTTCCGCATGTCGAAATCAAGCATGAAGAAATCGTTTTCGATGCGGAAGAATACTTGCGCAGCCTAAAGGCGAAGAACCGGCCGTTCTCGAAGGATGGTGTACACAGGTTGCTGCTTCAGCGGACGCGTCAGAAGGAGGGGGTATACCTCGAGAGTCTGCTCCCCGTGATGGATAGTGCCGGAATCGAGGTCGTACACTGTTTCCATAAGGTTATGGGCGATGATTACATACCCGTCATTACGAGTGGCAACGACTACCCGTACCATGCGAAAAATTCGAAGCACTACATGAATGCCGCGCTAGATTTTCGGATTGTGAACCTGCCTATGAACAAGCGCCGTGAGATTGTTGAAATGGCGCAGCTGCGGTTGGGCTATCGCTTCAGGGTGCTGTGGGAAAAGGGCGAAGCCGAACACCTGCACGTAGAACTGCTCGAAGTCCCGGAATAACTGGAAGGGCAAACAAGTTTGCCCGGTAAAATGTTCTCTTACTTACAGCAGCGGAACCCGACGCTCGGGTACTGGTTCTGCGGATAGAAGCTGAACTTGCTGTCGGTGCACTTGCTTTCGTTGTTCGTGTTCCAGGCACCGCCTGCCACGAGGAACATATTCGGGTGGTCCTTGCTCTTGGTCGAGGTCCATTCCCACAGGTTTCCGTTCATGTCGTACATGCCGAACCAGCTGCGGCACTGTTCCTTGCGCCCGCTGCGCTTCATGGCCTTGGTGTTGGTGTTGCACTTGTTCTGCTTGTAGCCGTCACCATACGAGAATCGCGTCTTGTCCTTGCCGCGGCATGCCGCCTGCCATTCGTCGATACTGCACAGGTGCTTACCCGCCTGCTTGCAGAGTTCTTCTGCCTGTTCCTGGCTCACCATGTCGCGCGGGTTGGCATCGGCTTCGTTCGGATATTCGTAGGCGTCCACGCAAACCGTCTTCCCGCCAACGGGAACGGGGTATGCGTTCTTGCCGCAGATGTTGTCCGAAGCCATGTCGTATTTTGCTTCTTCCCACTTGGTGCGGTTCCCGACGGAGTCTTCCGCAAAGTAGAACACGCTGCCGGTCTTGTTGTATTCTACGGCCTTGCCCGCCTCTACGGGGTTCAGTGTGTCGCCTATGGAAAGGAATGTCTTGCACTTGATCTCGTCGCACTTGACCTTCAGCTTGATGGGGTCATAGTAGCGGCCGCTGGGCGGTACGATTTCTGCAGTCGGGGGAGTCTGGTCTGCGGCGCGGATGCTGTCCTGCACGCGCTTCTTTTCGAGCGAGTCGAGGCGTGCCTTCTCGAGTTTTGCGAGGCTGTCGTTGCGGGCCTGTTCCGCCTTCTGGAGCGAATCGTTCACGGCACGGATGCTGTCGCGCACATGCTTGATGCTATCTCGTGCGTGCTTCAGGCTGTCCTTGTTTATTTCGGGCTTGAGCGCTGCGAGAGAATCTGCTACACGCAGGGAGTCTGCGACCCTTGCGCTATCGGCCAGGCGTAAACTGTCGGCAATGCGGGCTGCTTCTGCATTCGCAAGGCTGTCGGCCTTTGCCTGCTCGATCCTGCGGAGGCTATCGAGGATATGCTTCTGGCGGGCTTCGAGTTCCGTTTCCTGCGCCTTCTGCTGGGCTTCCTGCTTAATCTTGTCGAGCTGGCACTGCACAATGAACAGGCACAGCAAGAGGAGGAACATGATGACCAGTACGGCGATGTTCTTCTTCTTTCTCTTGCTCGCGTTCTTGCTTTCTTGCGTATTTTCCTTGTTCTCGTTCATATTGCCGTAGTTCTAAAAATGTTTCTTGCTAGTTGTCTTCTACGTCGACCTTCTCCGGTACAACGACCTGTTCTCGGAAGAGTTCTGCCCAGTGGCGCTTGATTTCGGCCTCGAGTTCCTTGATGCTCAATTTGCGGCGCAGGCTATTGCGGTAGGCAATCGAGATGCCGCCGGTTTCTTCGGAAACGACAATCACCATGGCGTCGCATTCTGCGGCGAGAGCCTTTGCGGCGCGGTGACGCATACCATAGCCTGCATCGCCTTCGGCGTTACCCGTGGGCATGGGGAGGATGCAGCCTGCGGCGACGATGCTGTGGCTGTTCAGGAGCACGGCACCATCGTGGAGGGCTGAATTCGGGAAGAAGAGTGCACGGAGCAGGCGGGAACTGATTTTTGCGTTTAGGATTTCGCCTGTCTCTTCGTAGTTACGCAGACCCACGCGCTTTTCGAGCACGATAAGCGCACCCACGTGGTTCTTCGCGAGGTCCTGTACTGCCGATGTGATGGATTCCGTGACCTCGTCAAGGCCGCTGGAATGGAAGAACAGTTGCCGGATATCGGCGCGGCTAATGGTCTGGCCAATACGGGTAAGGGCGCTTCGAATTTCGGGCTGGAAAAGAATCACGAGTGCGATAATGCCGATTCCGGTAAGGTTACTGAGGATCCAAGAGATGCTTCGCAGTTCCCACCACTGGGCGATGAGCCAGGCGACAATCAGCAAAAGACCGCCAACGATCATCTGCACGGCGCGTGTTCCGCGGAACAGCAGGAACACGTAGTAAAGGAGGATGGAGATAAGGAGGACGTCAAGCAGGTCCGCCATTCTCACGTCGATGACATCGAAAAGTTTAAACAGTACCATGGGTCTTCAGCGCCTCCAGGTAAAGTATAGATTCTTTTGCCTCGCGTACGTCGTGGACGCGGATAACAGAAGCCCCTCCGAGGGTGGCGATTATGCCTGCCGTTACGGTCGGGATGAGTCTGTCGCTGCTTTCGAGGCCTGTAATCTTCCCGATATAGGACTTTCGCGACGTACCCACAAGGATGGGGTAGCCTTCCGTGAGGAATTCCTCGGTAGACTTCATCAGGTCGATATTGTCCTGTGCGGTTTTCCCGAATCCGATGCCGGGGTCAATGCAAATCTTGGACTTCTCGACGCCTGCCTGCATCAGGGCTTCCGCGCGCGATACCAGTTCTTCGCGCACTTCTGCGACCACATTGGCGTAGGGCTTGAAATCCTGTTGCATGTTCCCGAAGGTACCGCGCATGTGGTTGAGTACCACGCTTGCACCTGTCTGGGCTGCGACGGCGGGCATTTCGGGGTCCATTGCGCAGGCGCTAATGTCGTTTATGATGTGCGCTCCGAGTTTCATGCATTCGCGCGCGACACGTGACTTTACGGTATCAACTGAGATGTAGAACTCGCGGGAACCCGGATTCTCCAGGTCGCCCGAAATGTTCAAAAGCTGGGCGAGCGCCTCCACTACGGGGCACACGCGGTCCATTTCTTCCTGTTCGCTTACGGGGGCACTACCGGGCCTGCTGCTTTCCCCGCCGATATCGAGAATGTCTGCTCCTTGCTGTAGGAGCGATACCGCATGCTCGTAGGCTGCCTCGGGCGATTTGTGCTTGCCGCCGTCAAAGAAACTGTCCGGAGTCACGTTCACGATGCCCATGATTAAGGGCGTGGAACAGGGGATGACCTTGTTCCCGACTTTCCAGGGGAGGGCGCGACTTTGTTCCAGGATCGGCTTCAGCATCTAGGTATTTTCCTGGTGTGGAGTTTCGACGGAATGTGCTTCGCCGTCATTTGCCGGCGTTGTCCCTGTTGCGGGGCTCGGCTTGATTTCGGCAACGGGGGCGTCTGCTACCGGAGCGACCGGCGGCTGCTTTCCCGGGTCGGGCGGGGGCGTCTCTTCGCGCTTCTTCTTTTCGGCCATTTCCTCGAGCGCCTGGTACTGGCGGCTCTTCTTGGTGCCGGTAAGCTTTTCGCCTGCCATGACCTTGTCGATTTCTTCACGATCGAGCACTTCGAATTCGAACAGCGCCTCGGCGAGGTCAACGAGCTTGTCCTTGTTTTCTTCAAGGAGCTTGCGTGCGGCCTGGTCCATGCGCTTGATGAGTCCGTTGACGGCGTTGTCGATTTTCTCGGCCATCATTTCGGACATTTCCTTTGGCTTGCTGATTTCGCGGCCCAGGAACACTTCGCCATCGGCACGGCTGTAGCATACCGGACCAATCTCTTCGTCGAAGCCCCATTCCGTGACCATCTTGCGTGCAAGTTCGGTGGCGCGCTGGATGTCGTTGCTGGCACCCGTGCTCTGGTGGTTGAAGAATATGAGTTCTGCGAGGCGGCCCGACATCATGATCATGATGCGTTCCTCGGCGTATTCGCGGCTATAACTTACCTGGTCGCGTTCCGGGAGGCTCATCGTGACGCCGAGGGCGCGGCCGCGCGGAATAATCGTAATCTTGTGGAGCGGGTCAGAGTGCTTGCACAGGAGCGTCATCAGGGCGTGGCCGGCTTCGTGGTAGGCGGTGTGGCGCTTCTCTTCGTCGGTCATTAGGAGCGTGCGGCGCTCGGCACCCATGCTGAGCTTGTCGCGGGCTTCCTCGAAGTCGAGCATCGTGACCTTCTTGTTGTTGAATCGCGCGGCCAGGAGGGCGGCCTCGTTCACGAGGTTCTCGAGGTCTGCACCGGCGAGTCCCGGTGTTCCCTTCGCGATGGCGCTTACGTCCACATCCTTGTCGAGCGGTACCTTGCGCTTCTTCAAATGCACTTTCAGGATTTCTTCGCGGCCCTTGAGGTCGGGGAGGCCCACCACAATCTGGCGGTCGAAGCGGCCCGGACGGAGCAGTGCCTTGTCGAGCACGTCGGGGCGGTTCGTGGCGGCGATCAATATGACGCCTTCGTTTGCAGCGAAGCCGTCCATTTCAACGAGCAACTGGTTCAGGGTCTGTTCGCGTTCATCGTGCCCGCCACCGAGGCCTGCGCCACGCTGGCGACCCACTGCGTCAATTTCGTCAATAAACAAGATGCACGGAGCGTTCTTCTTGCCGGTATCGAAAAGGTCGCGTACGCGGCTTGCGCCCACGCCCACGAACATTTCCACGAAGTCCGAACCCGACATGCTGAAGAACGGTACTCCCGCTTCGCCAGCGACAGCGCGGGCGAGGAGCGTCTTGCCGGTACCCGGAGGCCCCACGAGCAGGGCTCCCTTCGGAATGCGTCCACCGAGTTCGTCGTACTTTTTCGGGTCTTTCAGGAATTCCACGAGTTCCTGCAGGTCCTGCTTTGCCTCGTCGCAACCCGCCACGTCGTTGAACGTGGTCTTCTTCTTTGGGTCGTTACCGATAATCTTTGCCTGGCTCTTGCCAAAGCTGAACGGGTTCTTGCCGCCACCGCCCATCTGGCGGCTCGTCATGACCCAGAAGAACACGATGATGATGATAAGCGGGAGGAACGTCATGATGGTGTCGATCCACGTGGTCGATTCGTGGATGACCTTCACCTTCACGCCCTTGAACATTTCCCATGCGGTAATCTGCTCGTTGCTAATCTCGAGCATGTGGCTTGTGAAGTGGCGTGTAGTCGCGTCGGCCTCGTTGCGGGTTATCCTCGAGATGGCGCTCTTGTTCTTTGCGGCCTCGGCGATTTCTTCGGGGCTAAGTTTGTAGGCGCCCTCGATGATGATGCCGTCGGGGGTCTTCTGGAGCGAAAGTTCGGTAATGACCTTGGTGGAATCTCCCATCATGGCCAAGAATTCGGTACGCGTCAGGTTCTGTTCCTTGTCCTGCCCGGTTAGCGGGAACATCACGAACAGCATGACAAGCATAATAAGAACGATGATAAAGTTCCGATTCTTAAACGGGGAGGCGGGCTTCTTGATTTGGCTCATTATAATCCTTTATATATTCACTCGCAAGATACAAATTTCTGGGCTTCCTCGGGGGTGCTGAACTCGCAAATCCGGACAGTACGGCCGATTTTAGCGATAGAACGCTTGCGGTAGGCCGCACGTACGGGGATTTTGACGTGTGCGGGTTCCTTCGGGCTGTAGAAGAAGGCGATGGGAAAACGCAGTCCCTGCTCCGAGAGCCACAGCCGGAACATTTCCGAGAGGTCCGCGTCGGCATGCTCCCGCAGGATCTTGTTGAGCTTTTTCTTGTCCAGGGTGATTGTGTGAGTGTCATCCTGAGCGAAGCGTAGCGGAGTCGAAGGATCTTGCTTAACCAAGATCGAGTCGAAAACTGCCTCGCACTTTGCAATCACCTTGGCATACGCCCTGTCAGCAATCCCTGCAATCCGGCAGAGTTGTTCCGTCGCTCCGGGGCATGTTTCTTCGAGATGGGGGAGTGCCTTGTGCCTTGTAAAGTTGCGTGCGAACGTCACGTCATCATTGCTCTCGTCCTCGCACCATTCGAGTTTGTTCTCGCGGGCGTAGGCGAGCAGTTCCCCGCGCGTCACGTTCAGGAAAGGACGGAAAATCGCAATGTCATGCCCGGGCACCGCCCTTGTTTCCTGAATCCCTCTCAGCCCGGCAAGGGTTGTTCCGCGCTTGAGCCGCATGTACATCGTTTCCGCCTGGTCGCCTGCATGGTGCGCTGTCACGATTGCGTCACAATTTTTGGCGACATCTTGCAGCGCCTTGTACCTAGCATCTCTCGCATTCTCTTCGAGCGAACCCTCGGCATTCTTTAGCTCAACTCCATCCAGTTTCTTCAAGAAAAACGGAACGTTGTGCTTGCGAGCGAAAGCCTCGACAAATGCAGCATCCCTGTCCGCAGTTCCTTCGCGTAGTCCGTGATGCACATGCGCGAGTCCCAGCCATTCGATGCCGAGCGCTTCGCGATTTGCAATGAAATAATGCGCGAGACAAATAGAATCTAGACCGCCCGAAACCGCAAGCAGCAGGCGCTTGAACCCATGGTGGCGAATGTTTTCTGTAATATCTAAGGACAAAAGAAAAACCTTTACATCCAAAATCTAATAATTTATATTTGCCCCTCAAGGAGGCCGTTATGGCAAAAAACGACGCAAAGGAAAGCGCAAGGCTCAGAAAGCAGCGCATAGACGGCTCCCAGAACGGAGCCACGTTACGGACAAGAGTTGTTCGCGACAAGACGAAGTACACCAGAACCCTTAAACACAAGAAGTCCCTCGCTGACGCGGGGGATTTTCCTTTTGCAAAGCCTATTTAGAACTCGTTGTCGTTCGAATCATAGCAGGGGTAGTGCCGCAGCCATGTTTCCAGTTCAATGGAGTTGTGCTCTTCCTTGCATATTCCCTTGATGTTCTTCGGAACCCTCATGTCGGTCGCCTTGAGAAGTCCCCAGAATCCGGCAGAACCCACGAGGTCGCCGATAATGAATGCGTCGATGCTGTGGAGCAAAATTCCGGAAGCAGCACCGATGAGTACGCCTTCCAGTATCACGGTTGACCAGGGGAATTTCAGGGTAACGTCTTCGCAGTAGTCTATGTTGTCTATCGGGGTTGCGAATATGGTGTTGTCGCTGTCCTTCTTGAGCCAAACCTCACGTTCGTATTCATCGTAGCAGATGCCGTTGGAGTAGATGGCGTGATCAATCGGGGTGGGCGAGTATACCTTCGAGATGACTTTCGTGGTATCCAGGATGCTGAACCAGCGGTCCTGTATCTTGTGCATGTTCCTGGATGGCGACTTGTAGACGGAATCCTGAGTCGCAGTGTTATAGACGACGGTATCGGCAACAGAACTAATCTTTATCTTTTCGCTCTTCTTGGAATATTTTTCCGCCTCCGTTCGCATGTAGTCGTGCGGCGAGAAGAACGGCTTGCTAAATCCCCATACGCTGAAGGTAAGAGCGTATCGGTTGTCGTTGTTGTCGATGTCGCGGCCATAGCGGAACTCAAGCGAAAAGGCTGCGGATTCGCCCTTGTAGCGTCCGTAGAGGCCGGCGCCCATTTCCTTGTAGAACTTGGGGCGAGGCTTGTCAAAATTGAGTCCGCCACTGTAATCGTCGGTGTTGACCTTGTAAATTTCGCGGCCGTTGCGCGACAGGTGCTGCGTGAGTCCGAATGCCCATTTTTGTGTTACAGGAATCTGTTCAATGGCCATCGCGCCACCGGAATAGTGGCTCCAGAATCCGCGGTCTTCGTCCTTTATCATCGGGATAAACAGTGCGTTCATGTTGCTCCAGGCATTGAACCCGAAGTAGGGCGAAACGAAACCGCCCTGCATGAAGGTGGTAAAGCTCTGCATACCGAGCCCGAGCGTGAAATACCCGCCATTGATGAAGCGTGCGAAATGCCCGTCGACCCACCATTCCTCTTCACTTAACTGGTGGTAACTGTCGATGTCTTCTTTCCGGTTTTGGAGATCGCCACCATAGCCCGACATCGCAACCATATTGAGCGATTTTTCGCTCTTGTAAGTGTCCATGAATGCTGCCGCCGGAGGCGGACGCATGATGGAACTGCAGCCCGAAAGGAATGCGAGTAGGGCAAGCAATGTGAGCAGGCGGTACATCATAGCAACAGGCTCCATTGCAGCGCCCAGTACATCAGTCGCTGGTCATCGGTGCGTATGCCCGATTCTATGGTGATTGAGTATGCTGCATGGCCCTTGCTGTTTGTCTCTTTCAGTAAGGGGAGACTCGTGTATCCGATAAGGTCAACGCCGTAGTAGAACATCCAGTCCTGAATGTGGTACTGCTTGCCATCGGCGCTGCAGTCGGGCGCCCCGACTACGTCCGATTCAGTGTCGGTGCAACCCGCGCTTACCAGGTGGAACTGCCGCAGGCCACCATGCAGGCCGAATCCGAGCCCGTGGTGCTTCATAAAGACCATCGAGCCAGTGCCGAAATTTGCAGCCCCGGTGAACAGGTGCCTGGTCTTGTCGAAATCGGTATCGCCGTCGCTATCCTTGCCGTAGTAGCGCCCGAAAGAAAGCTCGTAAGACGCCGCCACATAGATGGGGCCCAGCCACTGTACGATTGCAGGAGAAACGCCTACCTCGATGGGGAGTGCGTAGTGGAAGTTCAGGAAAAGTCCGCCCCCGAAGGTATGCCCGGACCAGTTTTCTTCCCCTTCGGGATTCTGCGTTTTGGGCCATGTGTAGGTAAGCGGCATGACATCGATGCGAAAATACGAACTGCCCGAAAGATCGTCGTCGACATACACTGGCGGGTCTGAATCCTGCACCAGTCTGCCACTCACGTTACAGGAGTCGCAACCGCCGAACATGCTCGTGATGGAAAACTGCTTCGACGTTCCCGGAGCAATCTGCTTGGCGAGCATGGCATGCGGGGTAAATACAGGCGCCATCATCAGGTCGTCTGCAAAAACGCATGCGGCCAGCAATAGCGCAATACGTATTGACCTAAGCACTCTCACGATGTAGTTCGCGGGTTAGAATCCGAGGCTGATCTGGCCCATGTAGATACGTTCTTCGTCCTGGCCGGTGTAGTAACCGAGTTCCTCTGCCCAGGTCGCGAATTCGAGGGTCACGACACGCAACAGTTCAAGGCTCACGCCCGCGGAGGGGTAACCGCCCTTGAAACCGCCAGCGAGGCGCAGGCTCAGGGCGCGGAGTTCGTTGTTGTAGCCGGGCCAGGCAAGGAGTGTCTGTTCCACTTCCAAGCCGAAGTTCAGGTGCGATAGCGCCTTGTAGTTCTTGTCGGCGTTTATAGCATCCACGAAGTCGCAGGCGAAGTTGAACTTACGGGCATAAGCCGTATTCTTGTTGAAGAATCTCGGGCTGTAGTTGAAGCCCACGCTCAGGTTCGGGGTAATCTTGTCGCCGGCGAGTTCCTTGAAGTACACGTCGCGCAGCGATGCACCCAGGCGGAATTCACGCGTCAGCTGGTAGAGTACACCGAAGTCGAGACCGAACGAAATCGAGCTGAAGTCGAAGATGCTGTGAGTCGCATCGTCGTAACGGTCCTCGAGAGTGTCCTGCAAGGATGCGTAGTTCAAGATGTCAATCGTGATGACTTCGACCTTGTGACGCTTGGCTGCCTTCGCACCGATACCGGCAGAAAGCTTGTCGGTGAATCCGTAGGCGAAACCGCCCTGCACCACGCCGTCCACGTAGAACGTGTCAACGCCGAGGAAGGGGAGAATAAGGCCACCGTCCAGGTACGGGGCTACGCTACCGTCGACCCAGACAGCACCGCCGAACCCGTGAATGGCGAGTTCGGCATCGAACTTGACCTTCATGGTGAGGTACTTGTGGTCGTAGGAGTTGATCTTGTTGACCAGTTCGGGGTGGCTGGAGAGCGTATCCATAAGAAGCGTGTTGCGGGCGATGCCTGTCGCTGCGGCCGCGTTGTTCACGTTCTGGTAGAGTGCCTGCAGGTCCTTCGCCACGTTGTAGGTGGAGAAGTACGTTTCAAACGGGCCTGCACCGCCGATGTTCAGTCGGGCATCGCCGATGAAGTTGCGCGGATAGTAACCTTGTTCGGGGCGCTTGTCGTAGTTACCGAGGCGGTTAATCTGGCTCAAGCCTGCATAGTTGTAATAGATGGCTTCCTTGTCGTCGACCACGGCCACATGCGCGTTACCCATGGATTCGCCACGGAGGGAGTGGTGAGTCGGGGCTTTTGCGGCAAAGACCGCCGTTGCCAGTCCGAGGGAAAGGAGTGCTGCAAAAAGTTGCTTCATGCTTAGTTCCTCCCTTCAAACCACTTGAGGAAGGTCTCCTCGGTGTAGTTGTTCCAGCATCCGCCGATGTTGTCCTGACGCCATTTGAGGTCGTACTGGATATTGTTCGGGTTGGTATCCTTCTTCGCCTTGTTCATGTTGACCTTGCGGGCATCCAGGTCGAAGTACCATGTCAGGTTGACAAAGGTGACGATCCTATAATCCTGGGCTGCGTCGCGGCTATTGGAATTGTCGTTTATGTAGAAGGTCCTTTCATAAATTTCCCCGGGAATTCCGTTACCGTCGATGTCGACGAGGTCGTAGAATTCATTGGTGTTGATGGACTTGACTTGTCCGAGTTTGTGCTTGGTGATGTCGGTCTCCAGCACGATGAGCTTGTTGTCTCGCATGTCTTCGTCCACGAGTCCGTCACCGTCGTTGTCGTGGTAGTCCAAGATTTCTTCATCTATACAGCCGTCGCCGTCGCTGTCCATCCTGTCGCCGACACTTGTGTAAGTGAGAATGGCGTCTTCGTTTTCTGTAACGGCATCGCTCGCGTTAATCATGTAGTCGGCCATAGACTCGGCCGCAAGCGTTAGGAGGCTGTCCTTGACGAAAGCATCTGCTTCCGGAACGTAAGCACGGATAACATCTGCCGCAATGCTCGGGTCTGCCTTGATTGCCTGCCCGATATCACCGATGGTCTCGAACATTTCTACGGATGATTCGCCAAGTTCCTTCAGGGAGGACCAGTCAATGTTGATAGAGAGCGGCTCCGTTGTTACCTGGAACATCTGGGTCAAGTTTTGCCTTGACTTGTTGAACAGGAGGGCCGCTTTGGTCAGGTGGAGCACCGTGTAACTGGCCGAAATGGTCTTGTATGTCACTTTGCCGTCGGTTCTGCCGGTGGTATCCCTCTGAATGAACGGGTCGAGAACGAGCATCACGGAATCGATTGCCGCAATATAGTGGTTGGCGGTAACGCTGTCCATGTTTGCCAATGCATTTTGGCCGTCCTTGTTGTTTGCGTACTTGAGCAGTTCGAACACGTTCAGCTTCTGCTGGTTCAAGATGCACTTTGCAAGACCGTACCACGCCTCGGAGATGGTGGAGTCCACGGCGAGCGTGCGTTCGAAGTATACTCTTGCGATGGAATACTCCGAATTGCGGAAGTGGATGTAGCCTTCGTAGGTCAGGGCATCCGTGTCATCCGAGTCGATGTTGACCGATTCGGTCGGATTGAACAGGTTGCAGCCGACGAACCCTGCCGAGAGGGCGATGGCTGCGTACAGACAAAGTTTTTTAATGCGTTTCATAGATCGGTTCCCCTAGGGAATTCAATACGTAAAAATTAACTTTCTTTGTTCGAAATAGTTCGCTGAATTGCCTAAGGGTACCGTTTTTTGGGGGTATTTTCGCTTTTTTTGGTAAAAAATTGCCAAAATAGGCTCCCAGTAGATATATTTGTGCTCAATGGAACTTTGTAGAGACTATTTGCCCACGCGTGCATACAAGATCGCCGAGATGCGGATGGGGTCCCTTTTGGGCTCAGAAATCGACCGGCTGGATAAAGTCGCTGCAAAGTTAGGGCGGACGTACGCCATCGGTCCAGACAACTTAAAAGAGGAACTCCCGAACATAACCGCCTTTGCCCGCGATTACTACAGGGCATATGACCTTTACCTGAAGGCGGTTCTCCCGCAGCAGGAAAAGCCCATCCAGTGCAGGCCCGCATGCGGTAACTGCTGCCATCATTACCCGATGTCGGTAGAACCGTTTGAACTGATTTGCCTATATATGGAACTGCGGGACCGTGATGACTTTATATCGGTCATGGAAATGTGCCAGACCCGTTCTGACCTGTTTAATAGTTTGTTCGAGAAACGCCTGGAATCCATTGGACTAGAGGACGAGGCCGAGGACCATGCCCTGCACGACTACTTTGAGCAGTGGCGCCCGTGTCCGTTTTCGGATAAGAAGGGCGACTGTGGCGTGTATGCTTCGCGCCCGGTTTCGTGCCGCATGTACTTTAGCCAGACAGACCCGTGCTATTGCACGCCGGAACACCTGCAGACCGAAAGGAACGAAAGTTATATCGTCTACCTGCCCGATAACATTGAACAGTCGCTGGTAGACCTGTCGGAACACTATGCGGGGCTGGAACTCCCGGAAAGTTACTTTGGGGGGCTCCTGTCCTTGAACGCCTACGAAGGGGTGCTCGGATGATGGACGAGAACGGACAGCTTGACCTCTTCGGGCAGATGGACTTGTTCGGCGCTCCGGCCCCGGACATTGCTCCCGCGCCGCCTATCCGCAAGTCGAAGTGTTCCGCGAACGGGCTCGTGCACTTCAAGTACAGTTCTCGCATGAAGCGGAGTATCCGGTGCAAGGCGAACTTCCTGTTCGGGCATCCGGAGGTGTTGCTCCCTGCGTATATGGAAGCTCCCGAGTTTGCCGATGCGCGTGAACTTGCCGCCGAGTGGGCGGAACGTGCAATCCGTCGCAAGACGCAGAAGAACAAGGCTATCATCAAGGACCTGGTGACGCGTTTCTGGGAGGCGGTGGACCAGATTCTTGTCGACAAGGGGAAGGCTCCGCTCGAAAGTTCAGGAAGGCTCCCGCCCATAAACCCGAAGGGGCGCTACTTCAACCTGGACCAGGTACTCGAGGCCATCAACCACACGTATTTCGATGAACAGCTCAAGTGCCGCATTACCTGGAGTAACCGCGTGGGAGGCTTGAGTTTCCATTCCCTGCGCAAGGACCCGATAACGGGCGAGGAGTTCCACCTGATTAGCATCAGCAAGGGCTACGATGCAGCGAACTGCCCGCTGTATGCGGTTGCGGGTGTGGTCTATCACGAATGCCTGCATATCGTAATCCCGATAGAAGAGAAGAACGGGCGGCGCGTGGTACACGGAAGAGTTTTTAGGCAGCGCGAACGTCAGTATATTTATTATGACGAGTGGATCCGCTGGCATAAGGAAGTGCTCCCGAAAAACATCCGCGCGATGCACCGGCATAAAGAGTTGTAGGTTCTCTTTTTTCTATATTTGGCGGCGTAAAAAACGGGACCCGTTATGAACGCAGAAATTGAAAAACGTCGCACATTCGCCATCGTCAGCCACCCGGACGCGGGTAAGACCACCATTACCGAGAAGTTCCTGTGGTATGGGAACGTGATTCGCGAGGCGGGTCACGTGCGCGCGAAGGCGAACCGCAGCTACACCGTGAGTGACTGGATGAAGATCGAGCAGCAGCGCGGTATTTCGGTTTCGAGCTCCGTGCTGAACTTCCCGTTCGAAGGTTGCATGTTCAACCTCGTCGACACCCCGGGGCACCAGGACTTCTGTGAAGATACTTATCGTGCCTTGACTGCCGTGGATGCGGCCCTTGTGCTTATCGATAGCGTGAACGGCGTGGAAAAGCAGACTATCAAGCTCATGGATGTGTGCCGCATGCGCCACACCCCGATTATCACGTTCATCAACAAGATGGACCTCGATGGCCGCCACGTGTTTGACCTGCTCGACCAGATTGAAAATATTTTGCACATCAAGACGGCCCCGTTCACCCTCCCGATTGGCGTGGGTAAGCTTTTCAAGGGCGTCTATTCCATCGCTGAGAATACGTTCCATACCTTCAACAAGGAAGAAGGCCACCAGGAAATCATCCAGATGGAAGGCCCGGACGACCCGCGCCTTGTGGAAATGTGTGGCGAGAACTGGGTGAACCAGTTCAAGGAAGAATACGAGATGGTCACGGGCGGCATGGATCCGTTCGACCACGAGAAGTTCTTGAAGGGCGAGATGTGCCCCGTGTTCTTCGGTTCTGCCGTGAACAACTTTGGTGTGCGCCAGTTGCTGAACGCTTTTGCCAAACTTGCGCCGCCCCCGATGGTGCGCGAGACCGACAAGCGCCCGGTTAAGCCTGACGAAGATGCCTTCAGCGCGTTTGTGTTCAAGATTCAGGCCAACATGGACCCAAAGCATCGTGACCGCACGGCATTCCTGCGCATTTGCTCGGGCAGCTTTACCCGCGGCGAGAAAGTCTATCACGTTCGCACTGGCCGTGACATCCGCCTGGCCGCCCCGACGGCGTTCCTTGCGAAGGACAAGGAAGTCATTGACCACGCCTGGGCCGGCGACATCGTGGGTATCAACGACCCGGGACTTTTCCGTATCGGTGACACGCTGACTGATGGTGAGAAAATCAACTTTACGGGTATCCCGGACTTTGCTCCGGAACACTTTGCCCGAGTAACGCTATTGAACCCGCTTAAGTCTAAGCAAATGGCGAAGGGCCTTGCCGAACTTAGTGAAGAAGGCGCAACCCAGCTTTACGAACCGCTCAAGTCCGCAATCCCCGTGATTGGCGTGGTGGGCGAGTTGCAGTTCGACGTGCTCAAGTTCCGCCTGCAGAGCGAATACGGCGCCGACGTTTCTCTGGATCGCGTGCCCGCTCACGGCATTCGCTGGGTGTCTGGTCCCGAAAAAGACATGGGCAAGTTCGCCGAGGAATACGCGATGGACTGCATGATGGACAAGGAACGTAACCTTGTCTGTCTGTTCCCGAATGAGTACCGCCTGAACCTTGCGATGAAGAATTACGAGAACCTGAAGTTCGCGGAAACGTCTCAGGGTTAAGCAAGAGTCCAAGAATAAAGTTGGCGCATAGCGCCCTTGAAGTATAAAAAATGCCCCGCGATTGCGGGGCTTTTTTCAATAGAATCGATTACAGCGGGATATTCCCGTGCTTCCTCCAGAGCCTAGCTTTCTTCTTGTTCTTGAGGTAGTCGAAGGCCACGGCGAGGCGGTCACGCACGTTCGCCGGCGAAATCACTTCGTCGATGAACCCGTTCTTTGCTGCAATGTAGGGGTTCAGGTACTTGTTCTCGTAATCAGCGATGAGCTTCTGGCGGGTTTCCTGCGGGTTGGCAGAGGCGGCAATTTCCTTGCGGTTAAGGATATCGACGGCACCTTCTGCACCCATCACGGCGAGCTGTGCAATCGGGAGTGCGAACACGTAGTCGGCGCCCAGGTTCTTGCTGTTCATGGCGATGTAGGCGCCACCGTAGGCCTTGCGGAGGATGAGCGTTACCTTCGGCACGGTCGCTTCGGCGTAAGCGTACAGGAGCTTTGCACCATGACGGATAATGCCGTTGTGTTCCTGCTTGGTACCCGGCATGTAGCCCGGAACGTCTTCCAGCGTGAGGATAGGAATGTTGAAGCAGTCGCAGAAGCGCACGAAACGGCTAGCCTTGTCGCTGGCGTCCACGTCGAGGGAGCCTGCGATGAAGTTCGGCTGGTTTGCGACGATGCCCACGACGTTTCCGTCCATGCGGGCAAAGCCGATGACCACGTTGCGGGCGAAGTCCTTCTGGATTTCAAGGAAACTGTCCTTGTCGGCGAACGTCTCGATAACGTTACGCACGTCGTAGCCCTTCTTGAAGTTGTCCGGGACGATTTCCTCGATTTCCTTCGACTTGTCTACAGCCTTGAACTTTTCGGCAACAGGCGGCTTTTCGAGGTTGGATTGCGGCAGGTAGCTGAGCAGGTTGCGCACCGCTTCGAGGGTTTCCCTGTCGTCCTTGCACACGAAGTGCGAAACGCCGGATTTGGTAGAATGTACGCCTGCACCGCCGAGACCTTCGGGGGAGACCGTCTCTGCGGTCACGGCCTTCACGACGCCCGGGCCCGTGATAAACATCTGGCTCGTCTTTTCCGTCATGAAGATGAAGTCGGTAATGGCGGGGGAGTAGCAGGCGCCACCGGCACAGGGGCCCAAAATCACGGAAATTTGCGGGATGATGCCCGATGCGAGCGTGTTGCGGGTAAAGATGCCGCTGTAGCCGTCGAGGGAGCACACGCCTTCTTCGATGCGGGCGCCACCGCCGTCGTTGATGCATACGAACGGTGCCATGGATTCAAGAGCGAGGTCCATCGCCTGGCAAATCTTCTTCGCATGTGCGGAACCGAGGGAGCCGCCGCTAACGGTAAAGTCCTGGGAGGCCACGTAGACGGTCTTGCCGTTGACCTTGCCGTAGCCGGTCACGACGCCGTCGCCAAAAATGCGCTTGGATTCGGGCAGGTCGAGGCTCGTGGAAACGCGTAGTGCGCCGATTTCACGGAATGTGCCCTTGTCAAAAAGGATTTCGAGGCGTTCGCGGGCGGTAAGCTTGCCTTGCGAGTGCTGCTTTTCTACACGTGCGGCACCACCACCAGCAATGGATTTTTCCTTGTATTCGTTCAGTTTTTCGAGATAAGACTTATCCCACATGGTTTTTTGTCCTTTTTTGATTATTACGGGCGAAAATGTAGAAAAAATTTTGCATTGTTCAAACTTACATCAATGTTTCATAAAAATAAGTCTTGAATAATCCGTTTTTCTGCTTACCATTAATCTACGTTATATGCATTTTATCCGATTTTTTCTTGTTTTCGTGCGGTAAAGAGGATTTTTTTCTATCTTTGGGCAGAAAAATGTAAACAAGAGAGGAAACAAATGGCAAACGAAGAAATGAAAAGCAAACTTAAGGCCTTCTTTATGTCCGATCTCGGCGTAGATGGCGATGTTCTCCAGTTCGACACCCCGCTCTTTGGCGAAGAAATCGGCCTTGATTCCGTCGATTCCCTCGAAATCATCTCTTTCGTGGATTCTAACTTCGGTGTGTCCATGACTGGTGTCGCGAAGGAAAACTTCGAAAGCATCGATACCATCGCTGCCTACATCGAAAGCCACAAGGCTTAATTTTAGCAACGTCATCCTAGGTGCTATATATATAAGGGTGACGTGGCAATCACTAACCTGTTTTTTGGAATAGATATGACACCTGACGAACGCCGCTGTGTAGTTACTGGACTGGGCGTGATTTGCGCCGTCGGTAACAATGTTGAAGAAACCTGGAAGAGTGCCCTGGAATCCGTTTCGGGCATCCACAAGACGACTTCCCTGGATACAAAGAACTGCTATGCGGACTTGGCTGCCGAAGTCAAGTGCGATACGCTGGACCAGATTGACGCCCCCGAAGAGAAGGACCGCGTCTCCAAGCTCTGCATCAAGGCCGCGAACGAGGCCCTCGCCGATGCGGGGCTTTCTAGTTTTGGCGACGACCAGCGCGTGAGCGTGGTTATCGGTAGCTGTGTCGGTGGCGTGCTTTCCATTGAACAGTATCACCAGCATGGCCGCGATGCCGCAGAAATCGCGAAAATGCCGATTGCATCCATTGCGAGCCAGGTGGCAGAAACCTGTGGCGCTGGCGGTATCGTGACGAATGTGGCGAATGCGTGTGCCGCGGGTACGATCTCCATCGCGGTCGCCTGCGACCTCATCCGTGCGGGCAAGGCCGACGTGGTGATTGCGGGCGGTGCGGATTCCTTTGCTTCCGTGCCGTATTCCGGATTCCTTTCGCTCCACGCACTCGACGAGAACGGCTGCTCTCCGTTTAACCGCTGCAACGGCATTACGCTTGGCGAAGGTGCGGGCATTGTCATCGTGGAATCCTACGAACATGCCCAGAAGCGCTCCGCAAAGCAGTATTGCGAGGTGCTCGGTTCCGGCGTCACGAGCGACGCGAATCACATTACTGCCCCGCGCGAAGACGGCGTTTGCCTCATGGAGGCCATCAACCGCGCCGTCAAGAACTCCGGCATCGATAAGTCCGATATCGGTTACGTGAATGCCCACGGTACCGGCACGGGCAAGAACGACAATGCCGAAATTACGGCGTTTAAGAATTTCTTTGGCGAAGACAACGCCAACGTTAGCGTGAGTTCCACGAAGGTGATGACGGGCCACTGCCTGGGCGCCGCAGGTGCCATCGAGGCGGTTTTCAGCATCAAGGCCCTCACCACGGATACTGTTCTCCCGACTTTCCCGTACACCGAGGAACAGTCTGCCGCTCTCAAGGAGAAGGTGGGTGCGCTCGACTTTGTGCAGAACAAGGCACGCCACAAGGAACTCAAGTGCGTCCTTTCCAACAACGTGGCTTTCGGCGGTACGAACGCGGCTATCGTGTTCTCGAAGGTGCCTGGCGAAGTTTCCGCACAGTCCGAAAAGGGCAAGAAGATTGCTGTGACCGGTCTTGGAATTGTTTCCCCGCTCGGTAACAGCAAGGCTGCCTACATTGAGGCCGTGAAGGCGGGCAAGAAGCCCGAAAGCGCTTCTGTGCATTCGACCATCGCACTCGAGGACTACAAGGAACTCGGCATCAAGATGGCTTTCTACCGCAAACTCGACAACCTGGGCCAGCTACAGACGGTCTCGGGCATGCGCGCCCTGCAGGATTCCGCATTCCAGGTGACCGACGATAACGCGAAGGATATCGGCATTATCGTCGGTACCAGCGAGGGCGGTCTCGGTGCCACGTACGATTTTGAAGAACTCATTGCCGAGGCGGGCAATGCGGGCGGTTCCGCGTTCAAGTTCCCGCACACGGTTTACAACGCTGCCGGCGGCTACCTTTCGATTTGCTCTGGCATCAAGGGTTACGGCGTCACGATTACCACAGGCCCGCTCTCCGGTCTCGACAGCATCGGCTATTCCATGAACGTCATTCACGATGGTCAGGAAAAGGCAATGATGGCCACCGGTACCGACGAGAACCTGCCGATTATTACCGAATTTGCCCAGAAGCTCGGGGTGGCCGCAAGCGATGTGGTCGCTCCCTTTGCCGAAAACGAAGGCTGCGTGGTGGGTGACGGTAGCGTGTCCATCATGCTCGAAGAAGAGGAATATGCCAAGGCACGCGGCGCGAAGGTCTACTGCTATGCGCTCGGCTTTGGTCACGGCCGCAAGAACGTGAAGTTCGGCAAACTTGCAGGCTCCGACGAGGCCTTGGACATGGCAATCAACGACGCCCTCGCCGATGCGGGTATCTCCGCTTCCGATATCGATGCGGTCTGCGGTTTCGCGAACGGCTGCAAGCGTATCGATGACATCGAGAAGGGTGCCCTCAAGCGTGTGTTTGGCGAAAAGCTTGCCACGATGCCGCTTTTCGAGGTCAAGGAACGTGTCGGCGAAGGCCGTGCGGGGTCTGCCGCTCTCGCTGCCGCCGAGGCTGCCTTGCTCCTGAATGGCGAACTTGCAAGCGACAACGCCTACTTTGTGGCCGCGGACGGTTCTGTGGCCAGCAAGCAGGCCGATTCTGCAAACCTCAAGAATATTCTCGTCATCTCGTTTGCGGCGGGCGGCTCCTACAGCGCCGTCGTGCTCGGAAAAAATGCTTAAAAGGGAGGTCATAAATGAAAGTTGCTTTGGTAACAGGTGCTTCTAAGGGTATTGGCAAGGCTTGTGCCCTGCGTTTGGCCCGCGATGGCTATACTGTCGTGGTGAACTACTCCAGTTCCGACGAGGCTGCCCAGCAGACGCTTGACCAGATCAAGGCCGAGGGTGGCGATGGCATGATTTACAAGGCGAACGTGGCCGACCTTTCCCAGGTGAAGGTCATGGTCCGCGAGGTGTTCAAGGCCTACGGCCGCATCGATGTGCTCGTGAACAATGCGGGCATCGTTCGTGACGAGTACCTGATGATGATGAACCCGGAAACGCTTGACAAGTGTTTTGACCTGAACGTGAAGGGCTATTTCTACTGCGCCCAACAGGTTGCCGTGAAGATGTACAAGCAGAAGTCTGGCGTAATCATCAACATGAGTTCCGTCAGTTCTAAGTTCGCGCTTGCGGGCCAGGCGGTCTACAGCGCTACGAAGGGTGCAGTGAACTCCCTTACGCAGACGCTCGCCAAGGAACTCGGCGGTTTCGGTATCCGCGTGAATGCGGTGGCTCCGGGATTTATCGCGACTGAGATGATCGAGGCTATCCCCGAGGAGACCCGCAAGGGCTATGTGGAAAAGATTCCTCTCAAGCGCTTTGGTACTGCCGACGAGGTGGCGAACATTGTTTCTGCGCTTGCTTCTGACCAGTTCGCCTACGTGACGGGCCAGGTGTTCGTGCTCGATGGAGGCCTCTCCCTATGATGAACATTTTTGAAATCAGCGAAAAGATTGCGCAGCGCCCCCCGTTCCAGATGATCGAGAAGGTCACGGAACTTGTGCCGAATGAATCGGCAACGGGTATCAAGAACGTGAGCGTGAACGAACCCTACTTTATGGGGCATTTCCCGCAGACGCCCATCATGCCGGGCGTGCTTATCGTGGAAAGCTGTGCGCAGCTCTGCTCCCTCGTTATCGAGAAGCCTGCAGAAGACCTCGAGAAGAACCTCTACGTGCTCCTGAAGATTGACGGATTCAAGTTCGTGAAGCCGGTAATTCCCGGTGACCAGCTCGAAATCACCGTCAACAAGACGAAGGGCGGTGGCGTTCTAGTCGGTTTTGACTGCATCGTGAAGGTGAACGGCAACGTGCACGCGAAGGGCGCCCTGACTTTTACGAGCATCCCCAAGGAAAGTCTGGGTAAGTAGTTTCAAACGTAATGCCTGCGATTAGTAAGAAAAAGAATCCTTTGTTTGAACTTTTTATGCAGTTCGTCATGGTGGTCGTGATATACACCGTGCGCGTTTACCTGCTGGTGGCATACCGCCCGAAGATTGAGTATGTGGGGGAGACGGTGAAGTCCCCGCGCTTGAAGACGCCTTCGGTTATTATCGCGAACCATACCAGCATGCTCGACCCCCTCATGATGCTTGCCATATTTTTCCACCACCGTAGCATCGTGGTGGCGAAGGACCAGGTAGAGGACCCGCATTTTAGCTGGGCGCTTACCCGCGTCAAGTGTGTGATTCCCTGCGACCGCTTTAACCTGGATACCGAATGGGCGCTCCTTGCGAAGAAGGAACTGGAAAAGGGCAATTCGGTGATTATTTTCCCCGAAGGCAAGTGCCGCTACGATGGCCTGCTGAACGAGTTCAAGACGGGCTTTGCATTCCTTGCCCGCAGTACCGGCGCTCCCGTGCTTTCCGTGGGCCTTGAAGGCGTCTACAAGATGGGGCACCGTACTCGCGTAGTCGTGGATGAACCCGAGAAGATCGAGCGTGTGAAGGGAATCCCTTCTTCGAAGCATTTGGCTGAACGCAGTGAGTACTTCAGGCAAAGAGTCTGGGCGCTCAAGCAGCGTGCGCTCGGCGTTGCCGAACCGCCGGCCTTGCCGGTGGCGGCAGAAACTCCGGCTGAATGTCACCCTGGAGCGACAGCGATAGGGTCCATGGATTCTATCGGTCCTGCGGACCTCCAGAATGACAATGCTCAAGATAGGGGGAACGCGTGAAGACGGGGTTGGTGCTAGAAGGAGGCTCGCGCCAGACCATGTTCAGCGCTGGAGTGCTGGATACCTGGCTAGAAGAGGGCATTGATTTCAACTACGTCGCCGGTGTTTCTGCCGGTGCGCACGCGGCGGTGAACTTCATTACACGACAGCAGGGAAGGCTCAAGTTCATTGTGCTCCCGACCCGCCTACAGGAAGGAAAAAAATGGGCGAGTAAGTTTATCGGCGTGCAGAAGGAATACCACGCGTTGAACTATCTCGCGGCTGACGGCAAGATGCCGCTTGATTTCGAAGCCTACAAGAATTCCAATATCGAGTGCGAGTTCGGGCTCACCTGCTGTGAGACGGGCCGAGCCGAATTCATGTCCGAGAAAAACGACAAGAAGCGCCTTCTTGACATCATTAGTGCGAGTTGCGCCCTGCCGATGATTTTTCCGATGGCTCCGCTCGATGGCAAGCACTATGCGGACGGCTGCATTACTGTGCCCGTGCCGTTTGAACGCGCTTTCGAGAAGGGCTGCGACAAGGTGGTGGCCGTATCGACGCACTACCCGGGTGAGGCCGTGACGGATTTCCGCAAGTACCGCGCAATCCTCAACCCGATGTACAAGCGCAAGTATCCGGACCTGTTCCGTGCGCTGATGGTGCGCCTCAAGCGCTACGACAAGATGTTCGTGCAGATGGAAAAGCTCGAGAAGGAGGGGCGTCTGTTCCTGATGCGCCCGCTCATCGAACTGTGCGACCAGTTTGATACCGACATGGACAAGATGAACGAATCTTATGACCATGGTGTCGAAATGGCGAAGCGCCGCCTAGACGACCTCAAGGCATTCTTAGAACTTTAGTTTCATCCCCGCCACCCGGTTGTGTCATCCCCGCGCAGGCGGGCGGACAGCACTTAGCACTTTAGTGCTTAGTGCGCATGGCCACCTCGGTGGGGATCTTCATTTTTACCCCAAAGATTATCCAATATTTGTAAAATCTTTCTTACAAATAACAAAGTAAGTGGCGAACTTACAAAAATGTATGTTTTGCTTTTTCTGCCTATCAAAATTTAACGAAAAAAGGCGATTTACAAAACTTGCAAAATACTAACTTACAAAAATGTAAGTTTTTGAAGATTTTTGCCCGTTTTTCACTATTTGTCATGCCCCTTTGCTATCTTTAATCCCGTTAAAAACATTAACAATCAAAACTCTCAACGGAGATATATAAAAATGGCAATCAAGAATGCTTACCTTCAGAAAGTCTATGACAAGGTCGTCGCCCGTGACCCGGACCAGGCCCTCTTCCATCAGGCTGTCCGTGAATTCCTCGAATCCCTCGACCCCGTCCTCGAACAGGACAAGTCCTGGGAAACCAACGGCGTGATCGACCGCCTCGTCGAACCGGAACGCGTGATCACTTTCCGCGTACCTTGGCTCGATGACAAGGGTAACGTTCAGGTCAAC
>CADCGB010000013.1 GCA_902800815.1 Fibrobacter succinogenes | reverse complement strand
AGATTCGCTCCCCGAAGAAGACATAAAGCACCTTTGGATTTCTGGAAAATCCAATGGAGTTTTTGACGGGCACTATTCCAAAAGTGGCGCGGTTTCTGATTCCTTTGAAATATGGGTTTCTCGAATTGACCCCAACACGGCTGGTTTCTACGGTAACCCAAAAACACTTTTATTGAGATATTTCGAGAAAATCCACAGCTACTATCTCGGTTTGTTCAAGAAACGTACGCGTAGTGCCATGTTCCTAACTGAGGAAGGAGGCTTAAACAATCCTCTAGACCAGAAATTCGTTGATGGTTTGAGTCTTCTTTATTCCCCAGACTCCCTTGATAAGTCTATCGCTGACGGGCAGGAATATCTAGACAACATAAAATCAGATAAGTATGATTGGGCCCTTTACGGTGGGCACGGAGGCCAGACTGGCCTTGGAAACGGGCTGGATATAACACAAGTGGAAAGAAACATGTGCGTGTCACCGAGATTTTTCCACTTTGCTTGCTGTGGTCCACTTACCTGCTATGATTTCTACGGCAATATCTTTAACACGATTAACGGCGGTTTTGTAAGTATCGGTTCATCCAAAACCAGTGGAAGCGACCAAATGGATGGTTTCATGTACTACGCCTTTGAGCGCGAATTCATTGGCGAATCGTTCCGGGAATGGGTGAACGAAAGGGTGAAAAGAAACCAGTACGGCCATAAGGAAGACCTTTACGATTGGTTCTATGGAGAATCGATTATCGGAGATCCGATGCAAAAACTGGAAGTGCCAGAACAAAAAACGATTCGCATCCATAAAGCCAGAACGCAACAAAAGCCACAAAAAAGAGGCAAGCTGTACGACCTTTTGGGAAGAATCAAAGGCTTTTTCAACATCCAGTAATCATGAATTCAATACTCGAACTTAGCCCGTGCGGTCACCTATGATGATATGGGTGGTTCTGCATCACCATCTGCACGCGGTAGAGCTGTTCTACCATAATCACGCGGGCATGGTCGTGCGTGAACGTGAGCGGAGAAAGCGAAAGCAGCAGGTCCGCGGTCTTTTTCAGATTCTCGTCGATGCCATAGGCAGAACCAATCAAAAAGACGATATTCCCCGGAAAACGGTCGCGCAGCGTGTCGGAGAACTTTACCGTATCCATGAGTTTGCCCTCTTCAGACAAAACAACACGGCGATACTCCGACTTGGGGAACTTCTTTTCAAAGAGTGCCGCCTCCTGGGCGAGCGACTGCACGCGGTCATCCAATTTTGATTCCTTGAGTTCCACAACCTCGAGCGGGAACATTCCGCCCCGCAGGCGCTTCACGTACTTTTCCACCTCGTCCGCAATAAACGGCGAGCCGGCCTTACCAAAAACTGCGAGAACCCATTTCATGGGGCTAGCGGCCTACACTAAGGCGCTCGATGAGGAATTCGGGCATACCCGCCTTGCGCATGCGTTCCTGCGTCTGGAACACGTCGTACTCCACGCGGATAATGCGCACGCACTTCGTCTCGGTATCAAGCAAGCACCAACTCGCACGGCAGTCGCGGTCGCGGGGCTGTCCCACGCTACCCACGTTCACCAGCAAGCGTTCGGTATTCGCGATGGTGTACTCGTACTCGTCCAGAATCTTAGGGATAGCCATCGGGCGGCTAGCCACAATCACCGGGCTGTGCGTATGCCCTATAAAGCAGTACGTGCCGTGGAAATGGTCGAACGCATCGAGGGCCTCTTCCAGATCGGTCACGTACACCCAGTCCGCAGGGGAAAGCGGAGAGGCATGCACAAACGTAATGTCGTTTTCTTCCTTGATGTAAGGGAGGGCCTTCAGGTACTCGATCGATTCCTTGCTCATGTGCGACTGGGTCCATTCGATGGCCTGCTTCGCATACGGGTTGAACCCTACGCTCGACTCGTACTTGATGGCCACGCTGTCGTGGTTACCGATGAGGCAAAGGTCCATGTGGTCGCGGGCAAGTTTCACGCATTCGTCGGGGTCCGCACCGTAGCCAACAAGGTCGCCAAGGCATACGCGCTTTTCGACGCCGTTTTCTTCCATGGACTGGAGCACGGCCTCGAACGCCGTCGCGTTGGAATGAATATCAGAACAAATACCGTAAAGCATGCGGAAAATTTAATATATTTGCCCCCGTATGGAAAAAATCGAAGACAAAACCAAGGTGAGTATCGCCTACGTGCTCCTGGAAAAGGGCGGGCGCATACTGGAAGAAATTCCCGCGACGCACCCGTTTGTCTATATCCATGGCTACAACAACATCATCCCGGGGCTCGAGACGGCACTCGCGGGGCGCAAGCTCGGCGAAAAGTTCAGCGTCGACATACCCGCGGACCTCGGTTACGGCCACTACCGCAAAGACCTTATCCTGAAAGTGCCCAAGGCGGAACTGCAGGACGTGGGCGAACTCTGGCTGGGCATGGAACTCGAGATGTTCATGGACAACGATATCCGCGAATTCCAGCTGCCCGAGACGGCGGACGAGTTCGTCGAGGACCTGAACCTCGACAGCGACGAGAGCGACGGAATCTACACGGTCAAGGAAATCTACCGCGATAGCGTGCTCGTGGACGGGAACCACCCCTTCGCCGGCAAGGACCTCACGTTCGAGGTCGAGGTGGTCGATATCGAGGAACCGAGTTTCAACGAACTGGAATCCGGGTTCCCCGACCAGGACGAATACGACGACAACTACGACGAAGGTTTCGACGACCGTTACGACGAGAAGTTTTAACGCACGATGCTAAATGCGCGAGCCTCGCAAAGGGCTAGATGCGCGCTACATATAAACTAAAAACCCCTCGGCAGAGCCGAGGGATTTTTAATTTCGCAATTTTCCGCGGAATTAGGCTTCGTCAGCGAGTTCGGGAGCCTTCTTGATCACGTTGCGACGGCCATAGCGGACCTTGCTCGGGTCGAAAGTCGTTTCGACCGGGGCAACTTCAGCAGCGGCAGGAGCGGCAACAGCGGGAGCGGCCTCGACTGCGGGGGCAGCCGGGGTTTCAACCGGGATACGCGGAGCGAGCGGGCGGCGAGCTTCGGCGGCTGCGGGGGCAGCGGCTTCGACTGCGGGGGCCTGTTCGGCAGCGGGAGCGGCGGCAGGAGCAGCAGCTTCGGCCGGCTTGTTGAATTCGCGGCGCGGACGGTCGGGACGGCCTTCACGGCGGTCGCGGCGCTGGCCACGGTCAGAACGCTGTTCGTTGCGGTCACGATTCTGGGCAGGCTGGGCCTGCTTGTCACCGCGAGCGTCCTTATTGTTATTCTGACGATCCTTACCATGATCCTTGTTGTTACGGTCACCGCGCTGAGCCATTTCCTGGGCACCGACGGGGCGGCGGGAATTCGGCTTCAAGTTCATGTCCGGGGTGAGCTTTTTAACAATCGGAGTATGGAGATTGTCGAGAATCTTGTTAACCTTAGACAGGATAACGATGCACAAAATCACTGCAACGAGTGAAAGTGCGATTGCGATGTAGTTTTCCATCTGGGCACCTCATAAGTAAGGGTTAGCCACATCGGAAGGCTGGAAAAGACCCGCCGAAGGGGTGATTGCATGTGTGTGTTGTTTAGGGCCATCTTAATAGCGCTTCTATGGAAGCTTGACGGCCAGAAGGGCTCCTATCCAGCGGACCTAGTCCGGCTCAGGAAATTGGAGCAAGGCAGTTTTCGCCGCAGCGATAAACCGCAGGGGGCAATCACGGGCGGAAATTTAACAAATTTTTCTGTCAAAAAAGGCTAATTCAGCGCTTTTTCGATAACTTTTTCCATTTTTTCGGACATGGCGTCCCAACTCATGGTGAGGGCGCGCTCATGGGCATTGCGTTCGAGCTCGGAGAGGCGGTCCTTGTCGTGGAGTACCTCGGCAGCCTTCTGGCAGAACCCCTCGGGGTCGTCGTTCTCGTACAAAAGGCCGGTCACGCCGTCCACCACGGAATCCTTGAGGCCGGCGACGTTGTTACTCATCGAAATCGTGCCGCAGAGGTTCGCCTCGATGTTGTTGATGCCCCAGCCTTCCTTGAAGGAGGGGTTGATGAACAGGGAGGAACGGCTCAGGAGGTTGCGCTTTTCGTCTTCGGATACGCGCCCGAGGAACTTCACGGAATCGCGTACGCCGAGCTTATCCACCAGCTTTTCGAGTTCGCCGCGGTAGTCGCCACCACCGGCGACTTCGAGCACTATGCCCGGTACCAGTTCGCGGAGGCGCGGCATGGCGTTAATGACAAACTGCGCGTTCTTGTACTTCATGAGGCGACCTACGTAAGAAATCACCGGAGGGTCGGCCTTCTTCTCGGTCGGGTGGAAGTACTCGGTATCGATACCCGGCTCCACCACCTCAATCCACTTGGCCTTGATGCCCATGTCGGCAATCTCGTCGGCGGTGCTCTGCGAAATCGCGAGGAAGTTCTCGCCCTTGTAGAAGAGCGCCACCGCACGTTCCATCAGGTACACGTACAGCGCCATCGGGAAGAACGTCTCGCGGAAAATCGACTTGCGGAAGAAGTGCATCACCATGTGCAGGCGCTTGACCTTCGTGTTGCACGGCGTGAAGAACGGAATCTTGTTCAGGTCTTCCACGATGAGGTCGTATTCGTGCTGGTGCTTGCGGGCATAGCGGTGCGCCGTGTAGTTGAACAGGAACTTGTTGCCCGTGCGGATGGTGCGCATGCCGTCGACCACCTCTTCGGCAGGGAGGCCCTTCACACTATGCGAAAGGACGGTCACCTCGTAGTTGCGGGCGTTGATGCGCTTGAAAATCTCGTGAAAGTACAGTTCGGCGCCACCCGCTTCCGGGTTCTTGATGTCGCGCCAGTTGATGAGCAAAATCTTTTTCTTTTCCACGTTACAACCTGTTCAATTTCCGCGTGTAATATACAAAATTCTCTCCACAGCTTCCTTAAACAGCGGCGGATCTTGCAGGAGCGAGACCACCACCCAGCCGTCCTCATCAAAATCGAAGAAGAACCCGGGCTGCACCAGCACATGCTTTTCCCTAAGCAGGCGGAGCGTGAGTTCCTCGTCGTCCTCCCCCAGGCGGACAACCGCATACCAGCCGCCGAGAACCTCGGGGCAGTACTTGGACGGGAAGGCTTCACGGAGCGTCTGCCAATTTGCGAGGAGGCGTTCCTTGACGCGCGATTCGTAGGCGGCGGACTGTTTGAGGAGCGCGGTGCCGAGAGCCTGCGCCGGGGCGGAAACGCTCAAGTAGGCATCTTCCACAAACTCGAGGGCCGCACGGATGGGTTCGAACTGTTCGCGCGGGGCATAGAAAGCCATCCAGCCGAGCTTGAGCTGCGGGGAACCCACGGCCTTGCTCAGGCCGTTCAGCCAGAAAATCGGGCACTTGGAGCCGTCTTCGGGAAGGTTAATGAAGTCGTTTCCGCCCGCATCCCAAAGAGACTCTCGCCCACTGCCCATCAGGTATTCCCAACTGCGGCGGACCTCCGGCGAAAAACCGTAATCGCCGAAGACTTCGTCCACCACGAGAATCAAGTTGTTCTCTTCACAGAAGCGGACAGCCGCATTCCATTCTTCGCGGGAAACGCAATGTCCCGTCGGGTTGTGCGGCGAAACGAGCAGCAGGATTTTCGCCTTTTCCGGTGCCGCCAGCAGGCTGTCGGAATCAAGAACAAAGCGGAAACCAGCCTTCTCCCGTTGCAATTTTAAAAAGTACGGTGCACATTCCAGATGTTCCAACTGCGCAAGCGTATCGAGCAGCGGGTAGCCCGGCATCGGCGTGAGGATTACGTCGCCCGGGTCGCAGAATGTCTTGAACAAAACAGAGTATGCTTCGCTCGTACTAGCAGTCAGAATAATCTGGCCTGCGGTAAAGTTACCGCCGCGTTCGCGGTAATATTCTACCACCGCCTCGCGCGCAGACTTCCAGCCCGCCGCATCCGGGTTCCAGCAACCAAAATCCTTGCGAGCCTCCTCCACCGCTACATCCATATCAATCGGCAAGCCAGCCTTCACCGGGCTGCTTACCGTCATATCGATAAACGGGAGCCCACCCTCGGCAGCATCCTTTTTCGCACTCGCCTTTGCGCGTTCCAGTTCGGCAAAGAACGGCGACGGGGAAAGGTCTTTAGGCAAGCGGGAAGAGAGCATCAAATTTCGTCCTTGATGCAACGCACAGAGAACCCATGGTCCTCTATGTGGTTGCCTTGGAGGAGGTACGCATTGCCCGCACTCAAGATCCAGTAGTACGCGCTAGGGCTATTAGTCCCAGAGGCACTCCAGAAGTAGGCGTAGGAGCCGACATCGTCGTAACTGCCAAAGCCGCAGTATTCGTCAGCAGGGAGCGCGGAAAATCCGTAAGCGTCGGTAGCACGGGACCATTCGTCGTAACCCTTTGCCTGCATAGCGTAGGGAGAACCGCCGATCGCATAATAGAAGGTACTCCATTCGGCGCTTGTCGGTATATGCCAGCCTTCGGGGCAAATGCCCCGGGCCGGGAACTTTATCGTACAGGTCTCATTATAACCGCAGTCTGATGCGTTTGTAGAGAACTCTGCCATGAAGTCCATGGCGGCGGCCCACGTGTAGTAGCGACCATAAATTTCACCATCATCCGTGTAAGTATGCGTGCCGTATCTAGAACTGCCTACCTTATAGTCATAGTTCAAGTTCTCCGCCATCCATGTCTGAGTACCGATTGTCACCGTCTTGTAGGTCTGGCCGTCGCGTTCGTCCGTTAAGGTACCCGTAACTACAGTTGATGGGTCAACGACCGCCTGGACAGCGCTGCTGTTCGACTTGTTGGATGATGATTGAACGGTTGCAGACGAATCCTTGAGGCAACGTACTGGAAACCCGTAGTACTTTGGATAGCTAGACAGGGACGCTTTATTGTAGTTAAAGTCCAAATACATGCGGAACGCGTCGCTAGTAAATGCCGAAGAACTCCAGATGTTCGCGTAGTCGCCCTTACCTTTGAAACTCCCATAGCCGTACCTGAAACCGGCAGGCAACGCTGAGAACCAATAGCCTCCCGTGCCAGAGCCTCTATCATTCCAACCGCTGGTGGATTTCAACTTTATGCCGGCCGTGGAACTATCGCCCACAGCAGTGAACAGGGTGTTCCATTCCATATGCGTCGGCAAGTGCCAGCCCTCGGGACAGATCCCGCGTACGGGGTATGTGGGCATGCACGCTGTTTTGTAACCGCAGCCATTGCCGTTATCCGAAAACTCGGCAGCACTGTCCATGGCTGCGGCCCAGGTGTAAAGGCGGCCATAGATGTCGCAGTTGGAGGGGTCGTTGTCATAGCACCAGCTGGTAGAATCCGAGGTATTGTCGTCATAGATAAAGGGAACGCCAGTGTAAGCGAAGTTAAGGTTCTCCGCCATCCACGTCTGCGTGCCGATGGTCACTGTCTTGTAGGTTCGGCCGTCGCGTTCATCGGTCATAGAGCCCGTAACTACAGTTGATGGGGCAACATACCCCTCGGGAACACTGCTACTGGACACACTTGTCTCGCATGAACTCGACTGCGGTATGACTGACGAAGAAGACTTGTCCAAAGACGAGGACGATACAACAGAAGAAGACGAGCTCTTTTTTACAGAAGATGAACTTTGGGCTTCGAAAGAAGACGAAGTATCCGCTTTAGGACGCGTTGCAAAATCGCTACCATCGTCACCGCAGGCCACGAGAACAAGAAACAGGCAAGCGATTGCCACCACAACGCTTCCTCGCCATGACAATTTCATCATACCTCCTCCTTTTTTATTGTTCCCTTACTTCTTCCGGCGGAGTATTCCCGCGAGGGCGACCGCAATCAGGATGCCCGCGGGGAGCACGACGGCGATGGTCAACAGGATGAGCTTCTGGAAATCGGAAAGGCCCTTGAGCGACTGCTTGAAACTCTTGAGCTTGGCTAACAGGCCGGGCTTGCCGCCCGAGGTGGAGCCGTCGGATTCCTGGCCCAAGTCCTCGGAACCCGCGAAGGCCTCCCCCTTCGGGATCATGGCGAACAACTTAGACGCCGATTCCTTGACCGGGCCTACAAAGCCGTCCAATCTGGAACGGTACTTTTCGTAGTGTCGCTTGAAAGGGCGCTTGAGTTGTTCGAGCATGGGGCCTCCGAATTATTTCTTATACAGCAGGTTCACGCCGCCGAAGAGGGCGCGCATGTTGGCCTTGAGCGTATCGCTAGAGACACCGCGGCCTTCGACCTCGACATCGCCCGCCTTCAGGAGCATGCGGCTAAGCCCGCGGCCCGCCCACAACTTGTCCTTTTCAGGCACCACAAGCTGGCGGTACTTCACGAGTTCTACCGGCATGCCGATTTCACGCATGAGCATGAGGGCGGCCTCGATCGGGCCTTCTGCCGTAATGGACCTCACCAGCGGTTCGCCATCCTTCTTGAAGTGGAAAATGAAGCGGTTCTCGTCGGGGATGACCTCGATGTTGTTGAACACCAGGCGGCCGTTCACATTCACGCGCTGCTCGCGGAACACATCCAGCACGCGCTCGGCGCTGAGTTCGCCTTCTTTTTCGCTGTAGGCCTTCAAGACCGGCTGCAGTTCGGCAGCCTCGGCCAGCGAGAGCTTGTAACCGAACTTCGTGATAATCTCGTACACGGCGGTACGGCCACTCTGGCTCGTGAAGCTCAGGGCGTCGTTCTGGTGGCGGCCGATGATGGAGTAGTCGATCGGGCGGTAGGCGCCCTTCTTCATGTCCTTCGTCTTGCTCGCGCCATCCTGGTGGATGCCGCTACGGTGCACAATTGCCTCGGCGCCGATCAGCGGGGCGCGGCTGTAGATGTTGATGCCGGACCACTGCGAGATGAGAATCGCCGTCTCGTAGATGCGTTCCAGGTGCAGGCCGGTCTGTACGCCGGAGTTGTGCAGCGCGACCGCGACTTCGTAGAAGTTCGTGTTGCCGCAGCGTTCACCCAGGCCGTTCAGCGCTACTTCCAGCTGGGTCGCGCCCACGAAGAAGCTTTCGACCGTAGCGGCAGTAGCCATGCCCAGGTCGTTGTGGCAGTGCACCGAAATCGTGATGTTCTTCGGCAGAGCCTCGTACACCTGCTTGATCTGGTTCACGTACAGCGAGGGGCGGTAGCGTTCCACCGTGTTCGGCAGGTTGATGGTCGTCGCACCGGCTTCGACCACGGCCTTCAGCACGTCAATCACGAAATCCATGTTCTCGAGGCAGTCACCGAAGTGCTCGGCGCTGAACTCCACGTCGCCCTTGTCGCCAATGAGCGACTTCGCGAACTTCACGCAATGTACAGCCTTCTCCTTGACCTGTTCGGGGGTCAGGTGCAGCACGTGCTCCATCGAGAGCGGGCTTGTCGCGAGGAAGGTATGGATACGCGGGTGCGGCGCAAACTGCACGGCCTCCCAGCAGCGCTGGATATCACTTTCCACGCAGCGGGCCAGGCCCGAGACAACCACGCGCTTTGCCACCTCGTCGCCTTCTTCGGCCATCTTCGCGGTGAGCTGTGCGAGTTCCTTGCAAGACTCAAAGTCCATCTCGGACGAAGCCGGGAAGCCGACTTCGGCACCCTGCACGCCAAGTTTCAGCAACTGCAGGTAAACGTCCTTTTTCTGGGCGTTGTTCCAGGGCTTCGGAAGCGCCTGGTTGCCGTCACGCAGGGTGACATCGTAAAAGAAGGGTTGTCTGTTCGCCATATCGGCACTTACATTGCTCATTTTTTATCTCCTTGCCGGCTTCCATGCGCCGCAAAGTTCTTTTTCCTGTTCAAAAATAGCATTTTGCCATAAAAAAGAACCCGCTTCGTCACGGAAGCGGGCCTTTTAAGTTAATTCCTATTCAAAACGAAATAGCCTAAAACCTCGCTCCGTGCGCGATGCAAAGTAGAAGTCGAAGGTTAAGGTTCTTTCTCATGCTATAGAATATACAAAGTTTCAGGTAGATTGGCAAGGGCCGGCCCCGGGATGCCCACGGCCTAGCGCCCCTCCCATATGCCGTTCGGGAGTTTGCCTATGTCGCGGAAGTCCAGTTCGCCGCCATTCGAGCCCGAAGAAACGTTCACGAGGCGCGCGAGTGGTTTCCCCGCACGTTCAATCACGATTTCTTCTTGCTTGAGCGAGACCTGGTTCAGCAAGTCGCCGAAGTTCTGCCTCGCCTCCATGGCGGTAACGGTCTTTGCCATACAGTTCTCACTACTTCGCGGGTTCTGCAGCCGGAGCGGGGGCTTCAGCCGGCTTAGCCTCAGCACCCTGCTGCAGGGCCTTGTCCTGAATCACTAGGTCCACGCGGCGGTTCTTCTGGCGGCCTTCCTTGGTCTTGTTGTCGGCAATCGGCATCGTCATGCCGAGCCCCTTGGCCGTAAGGCGGCCTGCGTCGATTCCCTGTTCCACAAGGAAACTCTTCACGTTATCCGCACGCTGCTGCGAGAGTTTCATGTTGTGTTCGGCAGAGCCCGTGTTATCGGTATTGCCTTCAATCGAGACGTTGAACTGCTGGTACACGGAGAGGATCCCCGCCACCTTCGCAAGGCTCGTCTTGAGGTCGGCCTTGAGGGAAGCCTTGTTCACGTCGAACAGAATATCGCTCATGGACAGGATAATGCCGCGGGCATCCTTGGTCACCTGGATAAGCTTGGACTGCAGTTCGTTCAGCTTGTTCATGGCTTCGGCCTGGCGGGCCTCGGCCTTGGCACGTTCCTCGGCAAGGGCCTTCTTCTCTGCCTCGAGCTGTTTCTGCAGGTCGGCCTGCTGCTTCTGCAGGTCGGCCTCGCGCTTGCCCGCCGCCTTGAGGGCGGCCTGCTGTGCGGCGGCCTCGGCCTGGAACTTTTCCTGGTTCTGCTGCATTTCGGCCTGGAGGCGCGCGCCCTGGTCCTGCAGCTTGGCCTTCTCGGCCTCGAGGTCGTTTACCTTGCCGCTACGGGCCTGGTTGATCTGTTCCTGGATAGCCTCGATGGAGCGGGCCGTCGCGGCGCGCTTTTCCCAGTTTTCGGCAGTACGGTTGCGGAGGGCCTGTGTTTCGGCCTGCGCGGCTATCAGCTTCACGTAAGTGTCGCAATTCGCCGTAAGCGTCTGGACCGTCGCGGATTCCGGGTCCTTCTCGAGGGCGTAAGAAAGTTCGCCCGCGTTGGCAAGCGCCTCGCCGTAGGTGAACTTCGCCGTAACGGCGTTCGACGGGATTGCCTTGCCCGCATTTTCCACAGCGGCAAGGCACTTTTCGGCAACGGCCTGCTCGGCGGCAGGTTCGGCCGGTTGTTCAGCAGCAGGCGCTTCGGCAGCCTTCGCCTGTTCGGCAGGGGCCGGAGTTTCGGCCGCAGCGGCAGCAGGGGCCTCGGCCGCAAAGCAAACTGATGCGGCAAGCGCAGAGATAACAAACAAATTCCTAGTCTTCATTACTTCGCCTCCGCCTTCTTGGTTTCCTGGTCAAGAATGCTCTGGTAGATGAGCTTCCGTTCCACCTCGCTGCGGAGTTCCGCCTCGACGCGTTCGTCTTCCTTCTTGGCGGCATCGCGTTCGGCAGTCGCAATCGCAAGCCTGTATTCGAGGGCGCTCTGGTCTGCAAGGGCAACAGCCTCCTCGTTCTTACCCGCGGCTTCGAGGGCCTTCGCGGAATCAAGTTTCGCATTTGCCGAATGCATCTGGAGAGAATCGGCACTCGCCTCTTCCGCGATGGTCTTGGCTTCACAGGCCAGGGTTACCGAGCGGTTCGCCTGGGCGGCACCACCGGCGCAGCCAGAAAGTACAGCAAGCGATGCCACGGCAAGGCCTGCTACAAAAAATTTCATTTTCATAAATGCTCCTTTATCAAAACCTATTACAATATAGCAAAGGACCCGGAAAGCAACCATAGAATATTGCCCAACAAGAATGAGCATTATCTTATTTGAGAGTTTACCACCAGGTAGTAACGATTTTTTTACCCATATTTGATACCGTGAGCATTCCAAATTCACTCATATTCAAAAAAATTGCTATTCTTCACCCACAATGGAACAGCCCGTGCGCACATTCTCCGTCATGCAGTACATGACCTCCATCCGCAACAAGCTCGCCGACACGCCGGCGGTCTGGGTGCACGGGGTCATCACCCGCCTGACAGACAAGGGCAAGGTCGTCTACATCAGCATCGCGGATTTCGAGGAAGGCAACGTCAAGCCCATCGCAACCGTTGACCTCACCTGCTTCGCAGGCCAGTTTGCAGCCCTCCGTGCAAAGACCGAAAATGCGGCGACGCCTTTTACCATCAAGGAACAGCTCAAGGTCTGTTTCCAGATCAAGGCCGACGTCTATATTCCAAGCGGTAAACTGCAGGCAAAGATTCTCGACATCGACCCGGTCTATACGCTCGGGGAACTCGCGCTCACGCGCATGGCCATATTGAAGCGACTCGCAAGCGAAGGGCTACTCGAAAAGAACAAGCAGACCGAACTTGCGCAGATGCCGCTGCGCGTGGGGCTCATTACCGGCGAAAGCACTGCCGCCTACAAGGATTTTACCACCAGATTTTCGGTATCACCGTTCAAGTTCACCGTCGTGACCGCATATGCCAAAATGCAGGGGAACGATACGGAATCGAGCATCATCGCCGCACTCAAAACGCTCCGTCAGGACGAAGATATCGACGTGGTATGCATCGTACGCGGAGGTGGCGCAAAGACGGACCTCAACTACTTCGATAGCGAGGCGCTCTGCCACGCTGTGGCGAACTACCCCATCCCGGTATTCACGGGCATCGGACACGAAATTGACAAGAGCCTGCTCGACGAGGTGGCGTATATGTCGTGCATTACCCCGACCGACTGCGCCAAGAGGCTTGTAGAACGTGCACAGGAAAGTTGGACAAACCTTATCGAGGCGGCACGTGGCATCGCAAGTTCTGCACGCGACATGCTTACCGATAGCCGTCAGCAACTGGGCATGGTGGCAACACGCCTGCAGCAGAATGTCACCTCACGCATTCAGGAAGAGAAAACAAAATTCGTACGGATGTTCACATCGCTCGAAAGGGACGCGCGGTATATGCTGCGCGAAGAGACCGCAAGGCTCGACCGCGACACGGAAGGTCTGCGGCAAGGTACACGCAAGATTATCGACCTCGCTGATTCGCAATTCAAATTAATCGAGCTACGCGTAAAGAATGCAGACCCCGAGACCGCCCTTGCGAAAGGCTACACGCTCACGCTGGATAAAAACGGAAAGTTTGTCCGCAACGCATCGCAGCTCAAGCCCGGCGATACGCTCACCACGAAGTTCAGGGACGGAACGGTAGAATCGACCGTACGTTAGCGGTGTTCGTTTGTCGTGGGCGCTAGCGCACGGAAAAACGCCAGTTCATCAAAATCTTCTTTCAGCAGTTCAATGCTAGCACCAATCATGTAGAGGCTACCCGTAATCAGGAGCGGAGCATCATTTAGTTTATCCGCATCACAGGCGGCAAGCACATCATTCAGGTATTCGCGGGAAAGTTCACCCTCGCTTGATACAAGGAGGCCAAGTGCCTGCATTTCACCACGCAGGTCTGCAAGTTCACGGAACCTGGGGTAAGGCGTTTTGGTGATATGCCAGCAGGCGACATGAGGCGCCATAAGTTTAAGCATCTCCCCCACATCCTTGTCCTTGAGGGCGCCGAACAGGCAATGGAACTTTTTCCCCGGGTAATACGTGCGCAAGGTTTCCACCAGGCGGCGAACCGCGTGCGAATTGTGGGCCCCGTCCAAGATAACACGGATCCTGCCGTCCGGGCCCGCAAGCAGTTGCATGCGGCCCGCCCACGAGCGGGTCGCGAGAGCCTTTATTGCGAGGGCATCGTTGTATTTAAACGTCGCGGCGGTCGCAGGATGCGCGGCAGTTTTAAACGGCGCAGATTCCGGTATAAACTGCGCGGCGGCCGCAAGCGAAAGGCTCGCATTCTCGATGTAGTGACGTCCGAGGTTCGGGAGCACGATATCCTCGCGAATCTCGGGAACTATGCACTTGCACCCGAGTGTAGTAGCATATTCGCGTGCTTCCTCGAGCAATGCGCCCGAGATACCGCCAACGATAAACGTCTTACCGCACGCGGCCTCACGCGATTCGCCCACGACCCCCATCTTCTCGTGGAGAATCGCCGATTCCGTAGGCCCGAGGACCTCCGTATGTTCAAGCCCAATGCTCGTAACGACCGCAATTTCTCCACCCGCAACAGCGGTGCTATCGAGCCTGCCGCCCATACCCGCCTCGAGGACAGCGACATCCACGCCCTGTTCCGCATAATAGAGGAAGGCAACCAGCGTCAAGACTTCAAAAAACGTGGGTTCAACCGGAGACAAGCCTGCGGCAACACGACCCGCCGACACAGATTCCGCAGCGGCCTTCACTTTTAACAGCAGGCGGTCAAGATCGCCCGCAGAAATCGGGGCATCATTAATCCGGATACGTTCCTGCAAGCTTACCAAGTGCGGGCTCACGTACAGGCCCGTCTTGAGCCCGTGCGCCTGCAATATGCCAGCGAGGTAATAACTGGTGGAGCCCTTCCCGTTCGTGCCAACCACGTGAATCGACCTGAACTTTTTCTCGGGATTGCCGAGCGCGTCGCAAAGCGCCCGCGTCGAATCGAGTCCGGGGACCATCCCGAACATCAGGCGCGATTCCAGATATTCCATACCGGCTGATTGCATGCGCCAAATATAGTTACTATACTTTCCAAAAACCTCTATACATTTCTTATTGCATTTATGATTAACGCCCTAAGGCCCATGCGCCGTGCCATTGTTTTCGCGTTTGCCTGCGCTACATTCTTCGCGACGTTCTCCGAGGCGCGCGTAGACCCGACTGCCGCCCCACAGCACTACAACTACCGCGACGCGAGCAAGCAGATGCGACGCGTTTACTACGGCGAACTGCAGGAGACACTCTACTGCGGTTGCAGATATGACGACAAGAAGAATGTCGACTTTAGCAGTTGCGATTTCAAGCCTCGTGAAAACCCGAACCGCAAGAGTTACAAGCGAGCAGAACGCATCGAGTGGGAACACATGGTGACCGCGCACAACATGGGGCATTTTCGCCCCTGCTGGAAGGAAGGCGGCCGCAAGAACTGCAGTGCGAACGACACAACCTTCAAGTTGATGGAAGGTGACATGCACAACCTCTACCCCGCTATCGGCGAGGTGAACGGAGACCGCAACAACTTCATGTACAGCCAGTGGACCAACAATCCCGAGCCCATGTATGGCGGTTGCAAGACCATCATCGACTTCAAGGAAAAGAAGGCACAGCCCCGCGAGGAGGCCCGCGGAATCATCGCCCGCGCAAGTTTCTACATGGAAAAAACGTACGGCGTAAAATTATCGAACCAGGACCGCAAACTCTTCGAAGCCTGGGACAAGATGTACCCCGTCACCGAAAAGGAATGCGAACGCGACCGCCGTATCTTCAAGGTACAAGGCGACCACAACCCCTTCGTGTACGAGAAATGCCCGCACTAGCGCGGGCAACGCATCTTCCTGTAGTTTAATACATTACCCGATTCTCGTCGAAGCCCGCAGGGACTAACAGTCACAAGGGCTTCGCAGTGCAGACAAACAACATTTTCCCTGCAACATACATTCCTTTTTAGATACACTCTTTTCTTTTTTTGCGTAGAGAGCCGTTTCGTTAAGCGAACACTGGAACGAAGTGATTGTGTGAGCGAACAAAACGGCTCTTGAAGCAAACATACTTCAAGAGCCTTAAAAAAATGCAGGGAAAGAAAACTACATCCAGCCGCGGTCGGATGTACCAGAAATACCGCGAATCTTGAGGTCGAAATCGTCCTTGTTCGTCGCGGCGTTCATAGCCGTTTCCAAGGAAATCTGTTCCGTCCTGTAGAGTTCGAGCAGAGCCTGGTCGAACGTCTGGCTGTGATACTGCATGTGGCCTTCGGCGATAGCGTGTTCCACCAGCGAAAGCTTGTCCTTGTCGCGGATGTATTCCTTGATGGCCGCGGTATTCACGAGCACTTCGGCAGCAGGCACACGGCCCTTGCCATCGGCAGTCGGCAACAGGCGCAGCGAAATAATGCCCGCAAGCACTTCGGAAAGGAGGATACGGATTTCGTCGTGCTGGTGCGGCGGGTACATCGAAAGCACACGCTGAATCGTTTCAGTCGCGTTCGTCGTATGGATAGTCGCAAACACCATATGGCCCGTATCGGCCGCAGTCAGCGCAATCTGCATCGTCTCGAGGTCACGGACTTCGCCCACAAGGAGCACGTCCGGATCCTGACGGAGGGCGGCGCGCAGGGCGTTTGCATACGAAAGCGTATCCACGCCAATCTCGCGCTGCGAAATAATGGACTTGTTATCACGATAGAGGTATTCAACCGGGTCCTCGACGGTAATGATGTTCACCGCCTCGGTCTGGTTGATGTAATCAAGCATGGAAGCAAGCGTCGTCGACTTACCCGAACCCGTCGTGCCCGTCACGAGCACAAGGCCACGGCGCGTGAGCGCGAGGTCACGAATAATTTCGGGCAGGTGCAGTTCCTCGAAAGCAGGGATCTTCGCCTTGATATGGCGGATCACCATTGCAATCGTACCGCGCTGGCGGAAAACGTTCACACGGAAACGGCCCATGTCGCGGGCACCCACGGCAAAGTCGCATTCCTTGTTCGTCTCAAAACGCTGCTTCTGGTCACGATTCATGATGTCGTCCATGAAGGAATCCATCATGCCTGCATCCACGCGGGTATCGAACAACTTTGTCAGGGCACCATTAATACGGTAAATCGGGGGAACGCCAGTACGGATGTGCAAGTCGGAGGCCTTGTTCTCGACCATCGCTCGCAGCAACTGTTCAATTCTCAAATCAGCCATTGTTGTTTTCTCCGAACTTGGTACGGTATGCAGCCTCTATTTCTTCGAGACGCTTGCGGATAGCTTCGTTATCGGGTTCCTTGCGGGCAAGGTCCTGATAGATGTCAAGCGCCTTACCGTACAGGCCCTGTTCAAAGTAGATTTCGCCAAGCGTCGGCGTATTCAGGCTTTCGTCCAAATCCGTGGGTTGCTTATCGAGCGGAGCCGTCGGGTCAGCAACCAGGCCAGCAGAAACCTCATCGTCAGAATCGCCCGACATAAGGAAGTCCACACCCTTGTTGCTCGGGATATCGGCCTTCTCGTCGAGAGAATCATCGTCGGTATTAAAAAGTTGCTTGAACGCACCAGAGAATTCCGATTCGAGGCTACTATCGATAGAGGGATTGGCGGCAGTATCAGTCGGAGCATCGGCAGAGGCAGCAACTTCAGTCTGTTCCACAGCAGGTTCAGCAGGCGCTTCTGCAGGCTTCAGGTCCGCTTCATCGAGCGCATCGTCTTCGCCAAACAGGCTGCTGAACGACTTGTCCAGATCGGATTCGAGAGCCGCATCCGCAAGGGGCGCCTCCTCGATAGCGGCAGCAGTATCTTCCTGCGAAGGTGCTTCTGCTGTTGCTTCCGCCTTGTTCTCTTCAACAGGCAAGTCATCATCGTCAGCAAATAGCGACGCGAATGCGGAATCCATTTCCTTATTGAGGTCAGCCTTATCGGAATCAGATTCGGCAACTTCTGCGACGGACTCAACCGTTTCACTTACGTTATCCGTAACTTCCGGTTCGACACTCGATGTTGCAGCGGGCTTTTCTTCCGGCAAATCATCGTCTTCGGCAAAAAGTGCATCAAAAGCCTTGTCCACGCTGAAGCCAACATCTGCAGAATCATCCGTAGCGGTTTCAGCAGTTTCCTCCGGCGCAGCAACTTCTTCTGCAGCAGGCATTTCAAGACTGGAATCTTCTGCGGCAGGTTCGGCGGTCTCGACAACTTCAGCCGGAGCCTCTTCTTCTGCAGGCAGTTCTAATGCCGGTTCTTCGGCAGGCACTTCAAGCGCAGGTTCTTCCGCCGGGAGTTCCTCAGCAGGCTGTTCCTCTGCGGGTTCGAGCGATTCCTCGGCAGGCAGTTCAAAGCCAGCGTCTTCAGCCGGAGCAGTTCCTTCGGTAGCAGATTCGGCAGGCGCCTCTTCTGCAGGCTTTGCATCCGGGCTCCAGTTCGAGATATCGAAGGTATCAAGCGATTCCGCAGGAGCTTCTTCTGCGGGCTTCTCTTCCGACGGCATTTCCAAATCCAGATCGTCAGTCAGAGCGCTTGTCGAATCATCGACCGTGGGCAGTTCTAAGCCTGCGTCTTCGGCAGGGAGTTCAAGGTCTGCAGCCTCTTCTGCAGGCTTTTCCTCTGTATCAAGAGAAAGGTCAGCAGGCAATTCCAGATCTGCAGCAGGAGCATCCTCCGCCGGCAGTTCCAGAGCAGCATCCTCGGCCGGAAGTTCAAGGTCAGCGGAAGCATCGGCTTCGCCTGCAGGCTGTGCCGGCGGCAATTCCTCGGGCAGTTCGTCTTCACCGAAGATATCGGCAAATGCGCTATCCAGGCTCTGCGGCTTGTCAGCCTGCTGTTCCGGTTCGGGCTCTTCGAGCTTAAGGTCATCTTCTTCTGCACCCAGGCCCATATCGGCTGCGGCAGACTTCTCGAACATACCGCCAGAGAACGTATCCTCTTCAGGCTTCAGTTCTTCGGCAGGCTCAACCTTCGGGGCTGCAGTATTGCTCGGCAGTTCCTCGGGCAGTTCGTCTTCGCCAAAGATATCGCCGAACGCATCGTCGATGCTCTGCGGCTTGTCTTCGACAGCCTCTTCGCCAAATACATTCTTTGCAGAATCATCTGCAGAGGTAGCGGGTTCGTCATCGAGGCTTGTGGGCAGGTCCATCTGCGCAAACGGAGACGCAGGCTTCTGTTCGGCAGTGTCACCAAACGAATCCAGGTCGTCCTCTTCGCCAAACAGGTTGGCAAATGCGGAGCCCACATCGTTGCCTGAAATTTCTTCGCCTTCCGGGATTTCCTGATCCAGGGAGATATCGGTTGCAGCATCGCCCAAAGCCGATTCCAGGGACTGCTGCAGGGTATCAATCGAGGATTCATCCGCAAGGGCATCATCGTTACCAAGCGCACTGAGGGCAGCAAACGGGTCATCGTCGTCAGACGTCGTAGAGAACGGAGACGCATAGGCCTTCGGCTGTTCCGGTTCCTCGGTTGCAGCTTCGGTCGCCGGGGATTCAATATCCATATCAAGCGACTTGGAGAAGAGGGTATCTTCCTTAGATTCGGCCGCACCTTCCGTCGCAGTCGCATCTTCAGCAGGGGCCTCCACCGCCGGTTCGGCAGATTCGGTAGAGGTATCCATCGTAAACTCGCCCATGTCGGGCATCGCAAATTCACTATCCGCAGCGGCCTCGCCCACGGCACCGGCAACAGCGCCGGCGGCCATATCGGCAGAAGCGGCTTCGGGCACAGCCTCGTATTCCTCTTTCCAGAACGTATCGAGCGGGTCCATATCGTGAACACGACGGTAGCAACTGTTGCGTTCATTAATGTTTTCCAACTGCTCGTAGGCTTCGCCCATGCGCTTCAGGGCAGAAAGGCAGAAAGGCTCCTTTTCGAGAACACGCTCGCATTCCTTGACGCACTCTTCAAATTCGCCCTTCTGGAACAAAAGCTTGGTACGGACCAGCATACCGGGAATGTCGCCCGGGTAAAGCTGCAGGCCGGCATCGACACGGGCTAGCGCGGTCGTGGTATCGCCCGCCATGTTCTCGTAGTCGGCAAGCCAGGCAAACGCCATGGACTTGACTTTTTTCTTGCCAATAGACTTTTTCAGGGTATCCAGAGTAACAGCCATTTATCCCTCCAAGGGAAGCAAAATCGCTTCATCTGCCAAAAGGACAGGAATACCTTCACGAACGATGTAGGCACGGGAGCCAGCCTCGTTCACGAGCACTTCGGTCAAAGTTTCAGAAATCTTCTCGCCTGCGGCATTCTTCAGGGTGCCTGCGGCAACAGCCTGGTTGATAGCCCCAACAAGGGCATCATCTGCCATACGGAGTTTACCCCGAGTTTCAGGGCAGCACAGAATATCCAAGAGTTTGTAATCGAACATAAAGCCTTTATAATCAATAACTTATGATTGATATAAAAATAACTCTATTTTCGAGAAAAGGATAGCTGAAGTAGGCGTTTAGTGCAGATATTTGAGGTTTACAAGGGCAAAATTGCCGTTTTTTCCGTTTCCGATGAGCAAATAGACCCTCAAACCGAGTTTATTGAGCCAATTTATGTCAAAATCCTCGCGATAACCCGAGAAATTGGACACCACCAGGAGTTCGCGGCAGCCCGTGCGGTTGCAGATGGATTCCATGTCAGAAAGAGGGCCGAGCAGGTGCTTGCGGTTCTCTTCGGAGAGCTTTTCGGGTTCGCCACTCACGCAGCCGAGAATCTCGATACCGGGAATCACGTTATAGCTGTCGAACCAGTTGGTAAGCGAGTCCTCACGACCACCAAGCAGAATAGAACGGTGACGTTTTTTGGCAAAGATGCGGTAGAAATAGTTTATCCAGAATGCGATGCGACGCCAAGCCAAAAGCGCAATCGGAATAAAGAGGCTAGAGCCGGTAATCCACGCCATCAAATGCGGATCGTACGGCCACCAATTATTGCCATCAACCACGACGGGCACCTGGGTAAAGTAGCGGAATACCTCATACCCCCCCACGGCAAGCAAATTCAGCGGAATCAGGTAGCGCAGGAACTTTTCGCCCTTGAGGCTAGATTCCGTATATTCCCCACGGAACATGAGGAACACGAGATTTACAATGACAACGAGTCCCACAAGCCACCAGTCTTCGAACTGGGCAAAATCCATAATGGAATGCTTTATAACCGCACTCGTCCCGGCGCATCCACTTTCAATGCAACTGGAATCCTGGAAGCACACATCCGACAGAACGCTTGTGTGATTCAGGAAACCGAATGCCCACAGCGCCACTACGCCCAGGTCAAGGAACATCTTCCAGAACTTGGGAATCAGGCGCGAGAACATACCCACGAAGGCCGCGAACATGATACCGAACGACACGAGGAAATTCGGAACAAAGTAAAGGCCCTTGTGCTTTTTCACAAAGATAAGCATCGCCTTGTAGAAGTCCAGATAGGAATCCCAGCGGCGAGTACGGCAACTCTGGCCCTTGAAATGCAGAATATTCGTCGAAGGTGTGTAGTAGTTCTTGCAGCCGGCAACCTTCGCCCTAAAACAGAGGTCCAAGTCCTCACCGTACATGAAGAAATCTTCGTCAAAGCCGCCCAGCTTTTCGTACAAGTCGCGACGGATGCAGAAGAACGAACCACTGATGGCATCGACCTCGGTCATCTCGTCGGGGTCGGCGTAGGTCATGTTATAGCTTGCGAGCAGCTTGCTCTTCGGGAAGAGTGCCGCAAGACCGATAGTCTTCGAAATGGCAGAGATCGGCGTCGGGAACGAACGGCGGCATGCCCACTGGATCGTGCCATCCTCGTTCAGGATTCGACACCCGACCGTGCCCGATTCGGGGTGCTCTTCCATAAAGTCGAGCACCTTGGTAAACGAATCGCGCGAAACAATCGTATCGGGATTAATGAAGAACAGGTACGGCTTGGTCGCCTGCTTTTCGGCCAGGTTACAGCCCTTGCCAAAGCCGTGATTCACCTTGGAATCAATCCATTCCACCTCGGGGAAGAACTGCCTAATTTCAGGGAGGATCGGTTCAACAGAACCATTATCAAGTACAATAATCTGGGCGTCGATACCCACGCAAGCATCGCGCACGGACTTCAGGCACGCCGGAATAAAGTCGCACGAGTTATAGGCGACAATGATTACGGAACATGAGTACCTGGATTCGGCCATTAGGCAAGACCCAGCCTTAGCTTGAGAACCAGGAAGAACGCCTCGGAAATGATTCCGCCGCTCATCTTGGAGGTTCCGCGGGTGCGGTCGGTAAACACGATGGGGATTTCCTTAACGCGCATGCCCTTCTTCCAAATCTTGAACGTTGTCTCGATCTGGAAGCAGTAACCGTCACTCTTCATCTTGTCAAGGTTCAGCGCCTGCAACGCCTCGCGACGGAAGCACTTGAAACCGCCGGTAGCATCGCTCACCGGGAGACGCGTCACTATGCGGGTGTAGACGTTCGCACCATAACTCAGGATGAGCCTGCGCAGGTCCCAATTCACCACGCTGATGCGGTGATTCTGGTAGCGGCTTCCGAGCACCAGGTCGGATTCCTCGGCAGCCTCCAAGAAGCGCACAAGGTCCGTCGGGGCATGGCTAAAGTCGGCATCCATCTCGAAAACGCGTTCGAAATCGCGTTCCAGAGCCCACTTGAAACCCGTCACGTAGGCAGAACCGAGGCCCATCTTGCCCTTGCGGCGGATCAGGTGCACGTGCGGGTTAGACTTCGTCAGTTCTTCGACCATATCGCCAGTACCATCGGGGCTGCCGTCATCTACGACAAGCACCTCGAGGCATGCGTTCTGCTCGAGAATCGCCGAAATGATGAGAAGGATGTTTTCCTTCTCATTATACGTGGGAACAATAACCAGACTCTTCGGAAATGCCATAATCTATACAACTCCTAACATCAATCTACAAAACTTTATCGCCAAAGTTTTCCGCTACAGGGTACGTTCTTCGCCGGTTGCCGTTCAGCATCTCGCCCAGGAGCCCGAGCGAAAAGAACTGCACGCTCATCACGAGCGAGAAAGCCCCTGCCAAAAGGAGCGGGCGCACATGCATGGCACCCGTCTGGAGCCATTCATAACCGAAATAGCCGCAAATGCCCAGACCGAGAAGCATCAACACAAGGCCGATAAAACCGAAGAAATGCAGCGGCTTGCTCGAGAAACTGCGCATGAACATGAGCGAAACCAGGTCGAGGAACCCGGAAACGAGGCGCGAAATGCCGTACTTGGACACGCCATGAATGCGTGCACGGTGCGCAACGGGCATCTCGGTTATGCGGAAGCCCTGCCACTTGGCCATCACGGGGATAAACCTGTGGTAATCGCCGTAAAGTTCAATGTAGCGCACCACGGAACTGCGGTAAGCCTTGATGCCGCAGTTAAAGTCGTGAAGGCGCTTGCCGCAGACCATCGATACGGTCAGGTTGAAAAGCTTCGAGGGGAGCGTCTTGTGCCAGGGATCCAGGCGGCGGACCTTCCAGCCCGAAACCAGGTCGTAACCGTCCTCGAGAATCTTGATCATCTTCGGGATCTCGAGCGGGTCATCCTGCAGGTCGCCATCGAGGGTCGCCACATAGCGACCCGTCGCCTTCGAGAAACCGAAGGCGAGTGCGTCGGCCTTGCCGCAGTTGAACTGGAACCGGTAACCGCGCAGGAAGGGGTATTCCTTCGAGAGGTTCTCGAGAACTTCCCACGTGTTGTCGCGGCTGCCGTCGTCGATGGCGATGACCTCATAGGAGAAACCCGTAGGTTCCATCGCAGCGACAATCTCTTTCATGAGTTCCGGAAGGTTTTCGCTTTCTTCCTTGACCGGAATGACCATGCTTAAATCCATCACGACCTCTACACTAGTTGGCGGCAGCTACCACCGGATTGGAATCAGGCTGGGCGGAATCGGGCTGCGCGGTATCTGCGGCGGGCTCCTCGACCACCATCGGCTTTTCGGGGCTATTCTTGATCTGTTCCTTGCTCATCATCAGGCGGGCTCGGCCACCTTCATCGTATTCGGGCACGTTCTTGAGTCCGAGTTCAAGGACATCCATCGCCTTCTGCTTTTCGCCCACAATATCGTAGACAAACGCAGCGGCCCAGTAGCAGCGCCATTCGTCGCTAAACTGTTTCTGGCCGAGTTCCAGGTACTTGATTGCAGCACTGGTAAGGCTATCCGCCTGGGCCTTCTTTTCGGCGGTGAACGGACGGCTAGCGCGGAGCGCCGCAATCTTTTCGCGGGCATCGAACGAAATCTGCAGGTACAGAGAAACGTAGCTCGAAAGCAGGCGGTTCGTCTCGTCGTTGATGTATGCCGTACCGTCGCCGAGGCCACGGAACTTGAACACGCTGTCGATGAGGTCTGCCGCATACTTAGCGTCGAACGCATTGCGCTTCGGATTCAGGTCACCCTTCACGAGGTTGTAGACGAGGCCTTCCTGAACCATGTACTTCTCGAGGCCCATGAAGTTGGAGGTACCCACGGTCGTCGAGATTTCGATAGGCTTGTCCATGTTCTGGAGAGCAAGGTCAATCACCAGCTTATGCTGAGTAAGCATCGTCGAGCTGCGGGTACGTGCCGCCCATTCGGTAAAGGCATCCCACACCTGGTAATGCACCTTGAACTGCAGGAGCTTCGCGGAATCGGCAGCGGAAAGTTCCTTGCCTTCCATCTGGTCGATTCGTTCCTTGAGTTTCGGCATCAGGCGCTGTGCATTCTTAACCCAAGTGGCAGTCGCATGGTTCGGGTTGTTGTACGAACTATTGTCGAGCACCATGTCGCTGTCGATGGTCTTCTTGTTGTAGCTCAATTTGAGAACCGGCTCGTTGTCGAGCATCTGCTTGATGTACCAGTCGGTATTGCCGAGCGAGAGGTTCACCACGCGCACGTCCTTACGGATACCGGCCACTTCCTGTGCAAACCACAGCGGGAAGGTATCGTTGTCACCGTTCGTGAAGAGGATGGCGTTCGGGCGGCAGCTATTGAGCAGGTTGTACGCGTAATCCCAGGGTACCCACAGGCCGGAACGGTCATGTTCCTTGTAGTTGGAGGCACACGGGATAGCGAAAGACACAAGCACGAGGATTGCTGCAAGCGGGGTCGCAAATGCAGCCGCAGAACTCGTCACGCAGGTAAACACGAGAATGCCCGCACCCACGCCAAAGATAAGGCTCATGAAGATGAAGGCCGGCGTATAGAAGTAGTCACGTTCGCGCACTTCCATGTGGACCGGATCCGGGAACGGGGCACGGAGCCCACGCTGAGCAAAGCCGCTCTCGATCTTCTTCCAGTTCGTCCAGGCCGGAGAATGCTCGTAGCTGTCGACTTCCTTCTCAACCTTGGCAATCTCGCCGGCAGGGGCACCGTGCTGACGCAAGTATTCCACGCGGATCTTGGCACACTCGATGTTCTGGCGCAGGTCGATCAGGTCGTTCGGGTCAGGAACAGAACCAATCTGCGCGCCCATGGAGTTCAGGTCGCCCACGTTACGGGTCATGACAGACATCCAGTAATCGTGTTCGCGGCCTTCCATGCGGGTACCATCGGCAAAGTTGATGTAGAACAGGAGCCCGAGCGAACAAAGCCCATAGAGCACCGAGGTGAAAATACCCAGGTGCCTGTTGCGCTTGCAAATAAACACGCAGACAAGGACCAAAAGGCCGTTGAAGATGAGGAATACGAAGAACTGCTTGATAAAGTTATCGCCCATCATCGTCATCTGCGTCGGGAAATCATAGCCGAAGCGCTTGAGGGGCACGTTTTCGGACTTGTCGAAGGTGTAGACACCGTTCGCGTAGTTCACGCCACCCACCTTGTAGGGCAGGTACTGAGCCATCTGGTAGCCACCGTAGCTCATGTTCGGGAACGAGAGCACCTGGTGAGCCACCTGTGAACGGCGGTAGAACGCACGGCTGAGCATGCTTTCGGAACCATACTGCTTACGTTCCACGAAGTTGTTGAACGCTTCCCAGTTTTCGCCCTTAAACAGGTTGCCGAGCTGCAGGTTGCCCTGTTCGTCGCGGATGTTGATTTCCGGGTCGTTTTCGTCGATAATCGGGTTCAGTTCCGAACGGATAGGAATGTAGAGGTGCGTGCTGTAGCCAATCAGGGCAAAGAACGCAAACGCGAGGGAGAGACGCACCGCATGGTTCACGTTCGGGGAGAACGGCTTTGCAAACGTAAGCACTGCAAGGACCACAAGGCAAATCAGCGAAATTTCAATAAAGCCGGAAACCCAGTAAATCACGGAGCAGAGGAGCGTACCCGTAATCCATATCGGGAGGCGTTCAAGAATCTTCTTGGGCTGGGCAACGAGCAAGAGCACGAACACGGCAGGCACGGTAAGCATCGTGTAGAGGTGCGCGCCCACGCCGAGGAAAGCGATGTAGCAGATAAAGATCAGGAGCTTGTCGCTGCTTTCGTCTTCACGGTTCTTGTACCACAGGAGGCCCAGGTAAGAAATGAGCATCAGGATGAACATGGCGACGCCGTAAACTTCGGCCTCGACCGCGTTGAACCAGAACGTATCGGAGAACGTGAGAAGGAAGCCGGCCACGAGAGCTGCAGTACCGAGAACAATCGTACGGGCGCTGCCGCTGATCTTGTCAGCAAGCCTATCAACGATGGTTTCGCCATTCCGTGCAACGGAAGTCTTCACGGAATCGAGAACGGCGGCAAGCAGTTCCCAGGCAAAGAGGGCCGTCACATAAACTGTAGCCGCAGAACTGAATACCGAGATGTAGTTCACGCGCTTCGCGATTTCATCCACGAACGGGAGCAGCACGATAACCGCACGGGCGAAGAACACGAAGAACGGTGTTCCAGGAGGGTGCGGGATGCCGAGGGTGTTTGCACAGGCGACAAACTCGCCGCAATCCCAGAAACTCACCGTGGGCGCCATGGTCAGCGCATACACGACAAGAGCGACAAGGCAGGAGATACCTGCAAATACGTGTTTCATCCATTTTTCATTGAGCATGAACTATACTCCCTTATTCGCTTGAATTTTTTGAGTCGCCTTCGCATCGGCGACAATACCGTGTTTCTGCATGAACCCTGTAAGAAGCCCGTTCACAAAGGCGCCGGAACCGTCCGTGCTGTACTTGGAAGCAACCTGCACAGCCTCGGTGATGGCAACCTTTATGGGAACTTCGGAAATATACAGGAGTTCGACCATCGCGATGCGCGAGACAATGCGGTCGAGCTTTGCCATACGGTCAATTTCCCAGTGAGCCGATGCAGACGCAATGTCCTCGTCCAGTTCGGCCCTGTGGGCCTGCACCAGGTCCACCAACTTCATCCCATACTTTTTCTGTTCGTCGGCGAGAGGCTGCGACTCGAGAACGCCCGGAAGCGCCTCCCCTGCCGTCTGGCCCGTGATTTCCATGGCATACAGGAGCTGCATGGCAAATACGCGGGCGGGTCTGTAACTTACTTTCGGCATAATTAGATGACCTTGTAAAGGTTTGCCATTTCGACGGCGGTAGATGCCCAGTTGGCACCGAGGTTCCCCGCCTTGAGGCCGGCGCGGTTCATCGCCTGGTCAACAGTATCGGTCGTGAGGATTCCGAGAATCACGGGGAGCTTGCCTTCGGCAGCGATGCTAGCGACACCGCCAGTAGAGGCGTTCACCACCACGTCGTAGTGGCTTGTTTCGCCGCGGATTACGGCGCCGATGGCCATCACGGCACTGTACTTCTTGGAATCGGCGAGCCTGCGGCACACGCCCGGGAGTTCGAATGCACCCGGAACACGCACGACAGTCACATCCTTTTCGGCGACACCCAGCAGTTCGAGCTGACGGAGCGCACCTTCCAGGAGCTTGTCGGTCACCACCTCGTTGAAGCGGGCGACCGCGATTGCAATCTTGAGGCCAGAGCCATTCAGGGAATTCTTGATTTCTTTAGCCATCTTATTTTTCCTCTTTCAAATTTTCTTCAGCGGGCGCAGTGTCGTCCAAGTGCAGCTGGTGGCCCATCTTCTTCTGCTTGGTGAGCAGGTAGAAAAGGTTTTCCTTATTCGGCTTGATTTCGATGGGCACGCGCTCCACAATCTTGAGCCCGTAGGCCGAGATGCCCGAAATCTTGCTCGGGTTGTTCGTAAGCAGGCGCATTTCCTTCACGCCGAGGTCCGCTAATATCTGAGCGCCGGTGCCGTACTGGCGGAGGTCCGACTTGAACCCGAGGTGCAGATTCGCCTCGACCGTGTCCATGCCCTTCTCTTGCAGTTCGTAGGCACGTAGCTTGTTGCAGAGCCCGATGCCACGACCTTCCTGGCCGCGCATGTAGAGGAGCACTCCCCCATGCTCGCCGATGAACTTCATCGCCGATGCCAGCTGTTCGCCGCAATCGCAGCGGAGGCTACCAAAAATATCGCCCGTAAGGCATTCGCTGTGCACGCGCACGTAAACTGGCTTGCTGAAGTCGGGATTGCCCGCGACCCACGCCACGTGCTCCACGCCGTCGGTCTTACTCTTGTAGGCGTATGCGGTAAAGTCGCCGTACTTGGTCTGCACGTGCGGGGCGGCCACACGCTGTACCAGTTTCTCGTTCCTGAGGCGGTAGTCAATGAGGTCGCGGATAGAGATAATCTTGAGGCCGAACTTCTTCGCCACTTCCTCGAGCTGAGGCATGCGGGCCATCGTGCCGTCCTCATTCATGATCTCGATGAGGGCGGCCGCAGGCCTTAGTCCGGCAAGTTTCGCGAGGTCCACAGCCGCTTCGGTATGGCCTGCACGGCGGAGAACACCTTCTTCTTGCGCGTATAGGGGCGAAATATGCCCCGGACGGCCAAAGTCGCTCGGCTTGGAGTTCGGGTCGGCAAGCGCCAGGATGGTCGCCGCACGGTCGTGGGCCGAAACGCCGGTAGTGCACCCCTCGATCTTATCCACCATGATGGTAAAGGGGGTCCCCAGAATCGAGGTATTCTCGGCGGTCTGGCGCGTGAGGTTGAGTTCATGGCAGCGCTGGATGGGCAGCGGGCAGCAGAGCACACCACGGCCCTCGTGGAGCATGAAGTTCACCTTTTCGGGAGTAATCTTCTCGGCGGCGATTACAAAATCGCCCTCGTTCTCGCGGTCCTCGTCATCGACCACGATCAAAAACTTGCCGTTCTTAAAATCCTCTATGGCCTCTTCTATCGTATTAAGCAAGGTCACGTTCCTTCAGATAATTTTCAATGTACTTGCCGAGCATGTCGACTTCCACGTTCACGATGGTCCCGGCAACCCAGTTGCGCAGGTTCGTGCGGGCAAGCGTCTCGGGGATGATGCACACGCGGATGGAATCCTCGAACTTCTCGGCCACCGTAAGGCTGATGCCGTTCAAGGAGATGGAACCGCGGCGGATAATGTAGCGCTTGAGGTCCGCAGGCATCTTCAGGTCGACTTCCACGCCCGTTTCGCGCGGAGTCACCTGGATAACCTCGGTAATGCAGTCCACATGGCCCATCACAAAATGCCCGCCCATAAAGCTATCGGCACGGCACGGAAGTTCCAGATTGACCAATTTCCCGACCGCAGCCTGCTTGAAGGCGGTATTTTCGACCGTCTGGTGCATCAGACAAAAAGTGGCTTCATCTTCGGTACAAGATTCAATGGAAAGGCACACACCGTCGTTCGCGACGCTGTCGCCCAGTTTGCAATTCTTGAAAAATCCCGGCGACTTGAGGCGCATTGAGAGCGCATCACCTCGAGACTCTATCGAGACGATTTCGCCGGTAGATTGAATAATTCCCGTAAACATACGGGGACAAATGTAGAAAAAGGCGAGAGCCGCGACAACGCAACTATTGCGTTGGCATGGCCGAGCCGCCCTAGTTTGGCGCGCGGGGCTTACTTTATCCGTCCGAAGCGGTTTTTAAGCTTGGCGAGGCTATCTTCCTCGATAGTATCCTCAGCATCGTCGCCCTTGCGCTTGAACCTGAGGATTTCGAAGTCCTCGAGCATCGCCGAGGCCTGCAGGTAGAGCTCCGGATATTCCGGGTCATCCTGCGGCATGCGCTCCATCTTCGAGAGGATTTCGCGGGCATTTTTGAGCTCGTGGTCCTTCATAAAGCGCGCCTTGAGGAAGGGACGGAACTTTTCGCGGAGGTCCTTGACTGAGAGGTCTATCTTGTCATTGTCGGTTTTGACCGCGCCGAGCACGGCAAGTCTTTCGAACAAAGTATTATTCCTATCCGGGGAATAGAGCGCGACAATTTTCGAGATAGACTTGTTCCTTGCCATAAGCGCGGCAATGGTATCGCGGGCATGGTCATCGCCCTGACGCATCGCGACCGAGAACTCACGGAGAACATCCCAGAAATTCACAAAGGCTTCGGCCCCGAGTAGCGCCGATTCGTAGGTTGCACGCACCAGGGCAAGGCGAACTACCTCGTCCTCACTGCGGGTCGTCGCGGCTAGGTTCCTGAAGTCGCGGATCTTCTTGCCGCGGGAATACTCGAGGCCCGAGAAACGCACGCAGCGGTTTGCATCTAGATTGTCTGCAGTGAGCGACTTCAAGACCCACGATTTGAGCGCGGTTTTGAAATCATCGGAATAGAGGCCACCCGTCTCGAGCATGTTCAGACGGTCGACAATGAGGGTGGAGGAAGCATCGGTCACTTCGGCTGGCTCAGTGACCTTGCCAGGTTGGTGAGCCTGCCGAACCACCACGCGCTTGCGGAAGGCCTGCCAGAAGGCGGATTCTGCCGGAGTCATGAGCGCAGACTCGCCCAAGCGCCAGCCAAAGCGCATATCGCCAAGAGCAAAATCGATACCGAACGTCACGAGGACAGGGCGCACCGCCGCAAAAAGCCGGAAACTCCCCCATTCGGGATTGATTTCGACAGCAAACTTTTCCGCAAAGCCCTGCTTGAAGATTCTCGCATGAACCCGCAGGTGGTTTTCCTTTTCGGGCGTAACCGTCGGGATGTCGCAATCGAGTTGCTTGATTTCGGAGAATACCTCATAGAGGCTGAATAGCGGAGCCTTGTGCGGGTTCGCCTTGAGCTTGTCACAGAAGGCGTCGTCAATAAACGTGCGGCGGCCTTCCAGTTGCTTTTTTGCGGCCTTGGGCATCTCGCGGATAATGGATTCCGCCATCCACTCGCGCCACTGGTGAATCGAGAGCGCAAGCGTCGCAGGCGTCACCTGCGGGAGCATGTCGTAAGGCAGGTCAAGCGTGATGCCGTCGCAGTCGCGCATCGCATCGAAAACCATCTCGCCCATCAACATACAGCTAGAACCATCGAGACCTTCGATGCGGAACTGTTCAAGGGATCCGCCGAGAGTGGGTTCCTGCGGTTTTTCCGTATTCTTTTTGTTGCCCTTCGCCAGGGCATCGAAAGCGCGGTTGCTGAAACCCGAATCCGTATAACTTACACCCGTTTCGCTCTGGTCCAGCCAGAACTTCGCATCAAATTTCAGGAACTGGTCCGTATGTTCACGGATGTAGTCCTTGAGCGTCTTGATGGAATTCACCTCATGCGCAATCCGCACGTAATAATCCACCAAGGCATCCTCGCTCGGAGCAAGCCCGAATTGGCGCTTGCGGGCTTCCAATGCGTGCAAATCCTCGACAACGCGTTCGTTATGCGTCATGAAGGCAAACGGGCGCGCCATCTGACCAAGCACTACGGCTTCGCGCCAGAAAATCTCGGCACATTCATTAGGGTTCACGCGGGCGTAATCCACGCGGTGGCCGCGGCTGATTACGAGCCCACGGAAACTCACCTCCTCCACCGCTTCCACAAAACCACGTTCCTGGTTCCACGTGGGCGCATACCAGCGGCGCGTGCAGAAGGGTTCCGCCACCTGCATAATCCATTCGGGCTTGATTTCGGCGGCCTTGTTGAGGAAGATGCGGCTCGTCTCGCGCACCTCGGCGCTAAAAAGCCATTCCGCACTCTTGCCGTAAAGATCACTGCCCGGAAAAACGTGCGTCTCGCGCCCGCTCACCAGGCGGTAGCAGCCGTTTTCCAAATCACGCAGCGCAATGCCGCCCAGGAATCCCGAAAGCAAGGCGATGTGCAAATTGTCGCGATGGAAACTGTCAAGCGGGCATACGCGATTCTCAAATTTCACGTCGAGGATGCGCCCAAACTGTTCGTACAGATCAATCCATTCGCGGCACCGCAAAAAGTGAAGGCTGTTCTTGTCGCAGAACTTGCGCAATTTGTTCCAGGTCTTGCCATCCCATTCAGCGCAGAAGGCGTTCCACATGCAGATGAACGTGAGGAAATCGCTCTTGTGGCCCGCGAACTTGCGGTGCAGTTGACGAATGCGGGTGCGTTCGGGTTCTTCGCTCGGCACCACGCGCGGATCCTGGATGCTCAAGGCCGAGCAGACAATCAACGCAGGTTGCAATACGCCGGCATCACGCGCCCGCAGGAGCACTGCCGAGAGCGCCACGTCCATCGGGAGGCGCGTCATTTCGCGGCCAAGCTTAGTCACATGCCCGCTGGCGTTATCGGCGGTCAACGCACCGAGTTCAAAAAGCGTCTTGTACGCGCCGCGGAATGCCGAATGCGGTGGCGACTGCAAAAACGGGAAGTTTTCGAGTTCCAGCCCGAGACTACGCAGTTGCAAGACCACGTTCGCGAGATTACTCCGCCGGATTTCCGGCTCCGTAAACTCGTCTCGCTTCTCGAAATCTTCGGGAGAATAAAGGCGTATGCAAACACCAGGCTTTACGCGCCCCGCACGCCCTGTGCGCTGCCGGGCACTCGCCTTCGAGATATCCTCGACAGGCAACCCCTGGATTCGAGACTGCGCGTTGTAGCGCGAGATGCGGGCCGTACCCGTATCGACCACGTAGGCGATTCCCGGAATCGTGAGCGAAGTTTCCGCGATGTTCGTCGCGAGCACCACGCGAGTCTTTTCCGTATGCCTGAAGATGCGGCGCTGTTCATCGGGGCTCATGCGCCCGTAAAGCGGGAGAATATCGAACGTCGCAGAGTCCAGTTCATGCGCGAGCTCGCCCGCCAAATCCTGGATATCGCGTTCCGTCGGTAAAAAACAAAGCAGGTGGTCGCGATGGCGCGTTTCCAGGTCAAGAATCGCATCGCGCGCCTCGTCGAGCAAGCCGGAATCGCCCTTGCCGGAGATGTCTCGTAGATCCTTCGACTCCGCGCTTCGCGTTCCGCTCAGGATGACACTGCTGCCGTTGAAATAATACTCGACTTCTACCGGGAAAGTTCTTCCCTCGGCTTCCAGCACGCAACTGTTATCGTAAAATTCCTCAAAGAGTTTCGCATCGAGCGTCGCGGAAGCAACAATCAATTTGAATTCCGGACGAGCCTGCAAAACCGTCTTGAAAATGCCGAGCAAAATATCGATGTTCAGCGAGCGTTCATGCGCTTCGTCAATCACGATGGCTGAATACTGCCTAAAGAGCCTGTCGCGGCGGAATTCCTGCAACAGGATACCGTCCGTCATCACCTTGATGGGGGCGTCGCTCTGGCCCTGCTCCCAAAAGCGAATCTTCGTAGAGACGAGCGTCTCGTCGTTCAATTCTTCACGCAGGCGGTCTGCAATGGAAATCGCCGCAAGCCTGCGAGGTTCCGTGACACCGATTTTAAAAGCTACCTTGTCATCCTGATGCTGCTGCGCGGCGATAGGGTCCATGTGCTCTTGGATTCTATCGGTCGCTTCGCTCCCTCCAGAATGACATCCTTTACAAGTATACCACTCCAAAAGGAATTTGGGCAACTGCGTCGACTTGCCGGAACCGGTATCTGCCTTGACAATCACCACCTGATGCTTCTCGAGCATCTCGAAAAACTCTTCCCGATGTTCAACAACAGGAAGTTCAGGATAGGTGATTTTCAGCGTCATTCCTTAATATGTCCGCACTTGTCGCAGGTGAGCTTGTAGCTATTGTCGGGATCGACGACCATCACGCCGTCACATTCCGGCACTTCGCACGGGAGTTCCCCGGGCATCACCTCGCGGTAGGTCTTCTTCTCTTCCATCGCTAGCCCCCAATTTCCTTCAAGTAACGAGCGAGGGCATCCTGCCATGTGGGGAGCGGCTTGAAACCGGCTTCCACGAGCTTGCTCTTGTCTAAACGGCTATTGAACGGACGCGCCGCCTTGCTGAGGCCGTATTCCGCGGTCGTCACAGGCACCACCTTCGTTGCCATGCCGGCCTGCTTGTAGATTTCGCAGGTAAAGTCGTACCAGCTGATGAACCCGCCCTCGTTCGTAGCGTGGTAGTAGCCGTACTTTTCGGTCTCGTTCATGTCGATAAGCAGGCGCGAAAGGTCGAGCGTGTATGTCGGCGTGCCAATCTGGTCGTTCACCACGCGTACGGTGTCGTGAGTCTTGCCCACGTTGAGCATCGTCTTGATGAAGTTCTTGCCATTGAGGCCGAACACCCAGGCGATACGCACAATAAAGTACTTTTCGAGAGTCCCGCTCACGGCGAGTTCGCCTTCGAGCTTGGTCTGGCCGTAAACGTTCAGAGGCTTGTAATCCTTGCAGTCGGGCTTCCAGGGTTCCGTGCCCTGGCCGTCAAACACGTAGTCCGTGCTAATGTAAGTCATCTTGCAGCCGAGTTTCTTGCAAGCATTCGCGATATTCTGCGTGCCGCCCGCGTTCACCGCACGGACCTTCGCCACGTTCGCATCGTCTTCGGCCATATCCACGGCCGTCCATGCCGCACAGTGAATCACCGCATCCGGGTTCACTTCAGAAATAGCCTTCTCGACAGCCGCAGCATCCGTAATGTCCAACTGCACGTAGGGCATCGTCGTCACGGCAGAACCGTCGGCAACACCGCTGTAAGCGGGAGCCATGTCCGAGCCCACGCCCGTATGCCCATGCTTGGCGAGTTCATTCATCACGTCGTGGCCCAATTGGCCACCTACACCCGTCACAAAGAATTTCATAGTAAAACCTCTAGCGCAAAAGATAGAAAAAAAAACTACTTCTTACGTAATTCCGTCCGTTTGACACAGTGGACTTGAAACGGAGTTTCATCAACTGATTGAGCAAATCTTTCCGGGGTCATTTCAGGTTTCTGTGTAATTTTAGAAAAGAATCGCATCATCATTCTCGAGAAATATTCAATATTGAAAATCGTGATTTCGCCCATCTTGCTCTTTTCAGGATCTATTTCAATCGCGACTGCATAACCGTCAGATGTAACAAAAAATATGTTAGAAAGCAAATCATATTTCTTCGCATTTTGTAGATCCACAGAAAATTTGAAAGATGATGAGTATATTTCAGTCTTTTCGCCTTCCAAGACATCTATCAAAAACAAAGATTCCATCAGGGTTGGAAGTCGCCAACCATCGGGACAGACAATTCCCACATCCTTGTACATATAATGAACAGTATCACCGCCCAAGGGCTCGGTCATCCATGTCCAAAGTTCGTCATCCGGTCTATTGAACGAGATCGTTCTGTACATTTTTCCATCGCGCGGATCCCTCATCTTGCCTTTTATGGGGTCCGCCACAGTGATTGCAGCACAGGCGAGAACTACAAGAACAATCCTATAAATGTATGGCATATTTTTCTATCCCTAGCCAAGCACGAACTTCTCGATAACCTCGGTAATTCCCGAATGGTTATTGTCGTTTACCGTCACGTAATCGGCAATGTCCTTCGCCACCGGCGAAGCGTTCGCCATCGCGACACCGACACCCGCCGCCTCGATCATCGGGCAATCGTTCTCTTCGTCGCCCACCGCAATCGTATCGGCAATCGGCACCTTGTAAAAATCCGCCATGAACTTCACCGCATCGCCCTTGTTGCTCTGCATGTGCGAAAACTCGAGCATCTCGGGCTTGCTGAAAACGTCGAAAAGCTTGCCCTCGGTAGTCTTCCGCATCTCGGTGCGGAAATCCACGAGACCAGAATGTTCGAAGGGAGTAATGATGTTCACCTTGATGGGGGGCTTCACCACGACATTCACGAACTCGCCGTAATACTCGCGGATGTCCTTCACCACCATGTAATCCATCTTCATCAGGCGACAATACGTCTTGAGCTGCTCCGTCTCGTATTCCGAGACAACGAGGTCGCCCGAGTAGGTGTGCGCGTGCATCCCGCGGGCGTGCGCGGCATCCATGATGGCCTTGACTTCGTCGACGGGAATGTAGCGTGTGAGAATCGGCTTCTTTTCGCCGCAATCGTAGATGAGCCCGCCGTTGAAACTCACGAGGAAAAATCCCGGCTCCAGGAACCCGTACTGCTCCGCCAGTTGCTTGACGCTCGTGAGCGGCCGGCCTGTAGTCATCACGAACTTGTGGCCCGCATCGATCATCATGCGGATAGAGCGCATGTCGGTTTCAGAGATGCGCTTGTCGTCGGTCAGGAGCGTGCCGTCAAGGTCTGTGAACAGAATTTTCATCGCGGGCAAATATAGAATTAGTCCTTCACGCAACGGACGGAGAACGCGGAGTTCTTTTCTCTTTTGTCATTTCGATATGCATGATCGTAAGCATAGGTCCAGGAAATTCCGGACACAAATTTTCCCTCATCCTCCGTAGGACCTTCGTACTCTGTAGAGCTCCATAAGTGCAGCTCCACGCCCTTTCCGTCAAAAAGCTCTTTGTCATCATAACGAAATCCTGCAGGAAGCGCCTTGAAGCCGAATTCATCCGTGCCGTTGCCACTCTTAGACCATCCAGACATAGACTTGAGTTTTGTACCAGCAACCGACATACCCCCAACTGCAGTGAACAATGTTTCCCATTCCTCATTGCTAGGCAGGTGCCATCCCTCGGGGCATATTCCACGCACAGGGATTGTCGGCGAGCATATCGTGCCAAGGCCACAGTCCTTGCCGTTTGTACTCCAGACACCCACGCTATCCATGGCAGCCGCCCAGGTATATAGGCGACCATACTCAGCGCAGTTGGCAGGAATGTTGTCGTAGCACCAGCTAGTTGAATCAGAATAAATGACTCTACCAAGGCGATTGCTATAGCTATAGGGAATATCTATGTACGCATAGTTGAGGTTCTCCGCCATCCACACCTGATCGCCGATTGTAACGGTCCTGTAGGTTTGACCGTCGCGGCGGTCTTTCATACAGTTCTTGTCAGTTTCGATATCACACCGATTCCCTTTATCTTCAGAACCCGAAGAGTTCACCGAACTGCTGGACTTAATCGAGGAAGATTCGCCCGAAGGCTTCGTCGCGAAATCGCTGCCGTCGTCGCTACAAGCGACAAGGATCGCCGCGCAAAGAAACGCAATGGATCCTATCAGTCGCCTGCGGCTCCTTCCAGGATGACACCATAAATTTGTCATATATCCTCCTTTTATATTTCAAAAATATAATAAAGAAGAATTTAAAGTCAAGGACAATCAGAAGAACATATTGCCGAAGCGGACGATGACGCCGGCAAACACGACACTCACCATGGTCATGAGCTTGATGAGGATGTTGAGCGAGGGGCCTGCCTGTAGTCATCACGAACTTGTGGCCCGCATCGATCATCGCGCGGATAGAGCACATATCGGTTTCCGAAATGCGTTTGTCGTCGGTCAGGAGCGTGCCGTCAAGGTCTGTGAACAGGATTTTCATCGTGGACAAATATAGAATTAGTCCTTTACACAGCGGACAGAATAAGCGTCATCCACATAAGTGCTCCACTTAGAAACATCATCATACTCATCACGGAATTCCCAATTGTGAGCCTGGTTGTTATCGCGATGGTCCATTGTAGAAGTCCAGTAGATTGCTGACGCCCCTTGGGCTCGGTAATCCTTTGGATTATTTTCATTTTCCACCCATAATCCGGCAGGCACAGCCGTAAACCCAAAGGCGTCTATACCACCCCTTTTCCCCTTATCATAGTCCCAACCAGATGTAGATTTCAACATTAAGCCGGCCTCAAGCTCGCCACCCGCCGCAATGACGAGATTACTAAATTCCACCGTATCGGGTAAATGCCAGCCTTCCGGGCACACGCCGCGGACAACACCGTTAGCAGAACAGAGCCCATCCATTCCACACCCCTTGCCGTCCGAGCCAAATAGTGCAGCGCTATCCATAGCGGCACTCCATAGGTACAAGCGCCCAAGCGTGTCGCACAACGCGGAATCGTTATTCACACAGAAACTCGATGAATCCTGCTTCGATGTCGGTTGCAGATACGGGTAACTGAGGTTTTCGGCCATCCACCACAGGTCACCTATCTTCACCGTCCTGTACGTCCGTCCATCGCGCTTATCGGTCAGCGAACCGTATTCGCAATCATCTTTCGTTTTGGTCTTGCAGGGCATCGTCATGGTCACAGTGTTTGTCACGTCATCAGTACCGTCATCATTGTCCCAGTCATCGTCATCATTGTCCCAGTCATCAGCGGAATCCTTGAGACAGCGGACAGAATAGGCACGGAACTTTGTATAATCAAAAAGCATGAGATAGCGATCGGGTCGCAAGGACATCGTGTGAGCGTGGTATGCATCGATTTCCGTTGAACTCCAGAAATACGTGTAGATACCCTCATACCGATAATCCGCATCAAAGGTCTTGATGCCGGAAGGCAGTCCCGAGAACCCGTAGTCATCGGTACCATTACCCGGACCACTTCCATACCCCAGCCAGCCAGTGAAGGCTTTCAAGTTTGTACCAACATGGGAATATTCATCCGTAGCCCGAATCAAGTGTATGATATCCCGTTCGCTAGGCAGGTGCCAACCATCAGGGCAAACACCCTGGACATTCTTCGCAGGCAGGGAGCATTTCTTTCCATAGCCACATTCACCATCGGACTTGCCCACCGCAGCCGCCCAGGTGTACAGCCTACCATATATCTTGCAATGGGCCGGCTTATTGTCGTAACAGAAACTCGAAGAATCTTCCCACGCCGTCGGTTCCAAGGCCGCATAGTTGAGGTTTTCGGCCATCCACCACTGGTCGCCAATCTTCACCGTCTTGTAGGTTTGGCCATCACGCTCGTCCGTCAGGGTTCCATATTCGCAGACATCCTCCGCTTCTGTCTTGCAAAAGACAGCCTGTGTAACCGAACTAGAGGATTTTGCCCTATACGAACTCGACGACTTCACCGAACTGCTAGACTTGACTTTAGACGGTTCATCATCCGAAGCACGTGTTGCAAAGTCATCATCGTCGTTACAGGCGACAAACAGCGCCGCACAAATAAGAATGTAAAGCCACAGGGAACGCACATTTCCTCCTATTATATTTCAAATATAATAAAAGGAAATTTTCAACCAACAACTACTGTCAAATGACTATTGACCAATAGCCACTAAAAAAACATATCGCCGAAGCGGACTATGACGCCGGCGAACACGACGCTCACCATGGTCATGAGCTTGATGAGGATGTTGAGCGAGGGACCTGCGGTATCCTTGAACGGGTCGCCCACGGTATCGCCCACCACAGCAGCCTTGTGCGTATCGGAACCCTTGCCACCGTAGTTGCCCTTCTCGACAAACTTCTTCGCGTTATCCCAGGCGCCACCCGCGTTGTTAAGCATCGTCGCAAGCGCAAACCCGCTCGCAAGCCCGCCGGCCAACAGCCCGAACACACCTGCAACACCCATGAAGAGCCCCACCAGCACAGGCACGACCACCGCAAGGATCGACGGCAAAATCATCTCGTGCTGGGCTCCCGTCGTCGAGATATCCACGCAGCGCGCGTAGTTCGGCTCGGCGGTACCCTCCATGATTCCCGGAATCTCGCGGAACTGGCGGCGTACTTCCTCCACCATCGCGCTAGCCGCACGTCCCACAGCCTTGATGGTGAGTGCGCAGAACACGAACGTCATCATTGCGCCGATGAACAGGCCGCCGAGCAGCATGGGGTTCATCAGGTTCAGGTTGTAAATCTGCATGAAGTCTGCATAGTTCACCTTGCTTGCGACCATACCGAGCAGGTCGCCGTTCTCGGCAATCGCACGCGTGCCGCCGTCCAGGAACTTGACGCCAGCAACGCCCGAGAGCGCATTGGCAAGGTCATTCGCGCCGTTCGCAAACGCGACGGAGCCCACCTTCCACACGCCCTCCGCAGAGGTCGCTAAGTGCCCAAGCCAAATCTTCACTTCTTCCACGTAAGACGCAAGGAGTGCCATCGCGGTAAGGGCGGCAGAGCCTATCGCGAATCCCTTGCCCGTCGCGGCGGTCGTGTTGCCCAGCATGTCGAGTTCGTCGGTACGGGCGCGCACTTCGGGGTCGAGGCCCGCCATCTCGGCGTTACCACCCGCATTGTCGGCAATCGGCCCGAACGCATCGGTCGCAAGCGTGATGCCGAGCGTACTCAGCATGCCCACCGCGGCAAAGCCCACACCGTAGAGACCCATTGCCATGTTCTCGAAACCGCCGGAGCAGCCGAACGAGAAGATGATACCCACCACAATCGTCACCACCGGGAGCCCCGTGGAGAACATACCGACGGAGATGCCGTCGATAATCGTCGTCGCGGCGCCGAGCCTCGCCTGGCCCGCGATGCCGCGCGTGGGCTTATATGCATCGGAAGTGTAGTGCTCGGTAAACTGCCCGATAAGGATACCCGCGGCAAGGCCCGAGAGCACGGAACCGAAGATTCCCATTGAGATAAAGTCAAGTTGCACGAGCACGAAGAGCGCCACGAGGATTAGCACCGAGGACCCAAGCGTCCCCGTAAGGAGCGAACGCAACAGCGACTTCGTATCGGCAGTCTCCTTCGTGCGAACCGCGTATATGCCCACGAGCGAAAGCAATATGCCGATTGCCGCCACCACCATCGGGGCAATGACGAGTTTCATGCCGCCCATCGGGAGGGCCGCCCCGAGGGCAGCCGTCGAGAGGATAGACCCGCAGTAGGATTCATAGAGGTCGGCGCCCATCCCGGCGACATCCCCCACGTTATCACCGACATTATCTGCAATGGTCGCCGGGTTGCGCGGGTCATCCTCGGGGATGCCCGCCTCGACCTTGCCCACAAGGTCGGCGCCGACATCGGCCGCCTTCGTGTAGATACCGCCACCCACGCGGGCGAACAGCGCCTGCAGGGAGGCACCCATCCCGAAAGTAAGCATGGTCGTGGTGATTTCCACCATCTTCGCATGCGCCCACTCGGCATTATTTACCATATCGGCGTTCCAGGCCCCGAGCGAGAGCTTTGTGGCCACATCGGCACCGAAGTTCCACACGTTATGGTCGTAGATAAAGTTAAGCGCAAAAAACCAGGCCGAAATATCGAGCAAGCCGAAACCGACCACCACGAGCCCCATCACCGCACCGCTACGGAACGCGATGACAAGCCCGCGGTTCAGGCTGCTAATAGCGCCATTCGCCGTACGGGAACTCGCGTAAGTCGCCGTCTTCATGCCCAGGAATCCACAAAGCCCGCTGAAGAAGCCGCCCGTCAGGAAGGCCACCGGCACGAACGGGTTCTGGATGCCCATAATCGCAAGCACCACGAATATCACGAAAAGTACGGCAAATACGATGGAAACCGTCTTGTATTGCCGTCTGAGGTAGGCAAACGCACCCACACGCACAAAGTGCGCAATCGCCTTCATCTTGCGGGTACCGTCGGGCTGCCGCTTCATGAACCGGTAGAAGAAAAACGCCATTCCCAGCGCAATCAACGCTGCAACCGGGACAAAATACCAATAAAATGGAATTGAGAGCATTTGTACCTCGCTTGCCTATAATTTTACCGATACGGGCAAAGCCCGCCAAAATAAATCTATACCCAAAAAAGCCGAAAAGGACTATTTTTTTTAAATTTTCACTCCATGTTGGAAAGCCTCAACCTCCATTTCGCGTTTTACGACTGGCTGCTCGTGTTCATGGTGACCGCCCTCGGCGTTTTCAGCGCCTACACCAAGGACCCCCAGCTCAAGGCCGTTGCCGCCACGATCCCCATCCCCTGCGGGTTCGCCTATATCGCCGTCGGGCTCCCGATGGGGGCCGCAAACGCCATTTCGGGGTTCATGTGCTTTCTCTACGTACATATCGTGCGAATCCTCCACTACAAGGTCAAAATCCCGATTATTCCCTCCATCGCGCTCGGGCTCGCCTTCTTTGTCGCCCTCGGCACATTCCTGATGCCCATAGTCCCCGATACCGAGGCCATGTTCCTCGGGGTGTGCGCATTTGACTTCACCGTAGGGGTAATACTCTTCCAGAAGCAGAAATACAAGTCCGGCGTGCGGTACAAGACCCCGCTCCCCGTGTACATCAAGGCCCCAGCCATCGCGGGCGTCGTCTCGGGTCTCATGGTCATCAAGCACCTCATGGGCGGTTTCTGCACGAGTTTCCCAATGATGAACTCCATCGTGAGCTACGAGAGCCGCTATTCCCTGGGCGACCAGTGCAGGCAACTCCCGCTGTTCCTCATTGCGGGCCCGATCATGTTTATCGAGATGCGCTACCTCGAGACGCTCCTCCACCTGAACCACTGGATAGTGCTCCTGTGCGGGTATGCCCTGTTCGCATGCATCTACTGGCCGCTGAACCAGGAACTCAAGCGCCGCAACGAGCGCGCAGACGCATCGTATTCGGGCGAAAAGAAGTGAAAATTGCCACAAAAGGGCGTTTTGGGGCACCTTTTGCCAAATTTTTACTTGTAAATCGAGGTGCAATAAATTACATATAGAATATAAAATTTCGCCCCAAGGGGGCTAACGCGAGGTTAGACATGAAAAAAATCGCAGCATTACCCATTTCCCTGTTTGCCGCCCTGGCTCTCACCGCCTGCGGTGACGACAGTTCCAGCGGTCCCGACAACACGACCCCGAGTTCCGGCATCGAACAGCCGGGTTCCTCCGACGCTCTTCCCGGTACTTCTTCCGGCGTAAACCCGGACATTCCCGGCAGTTCCGCCGACCTCTTGACATCTTCCTCGAGCACGGGCCCTGTCGGCCCTAGCCAGGTTCCCTCTAGCGGGAGCGTCGCACCTGCAACCGAATTCACGACCGAAGCAGTCAACGTCCCGGACATGGGCTGTGTCTCCGAGCCCCTTACATTCGGTTCGGGCGTCAAGGTCACCTGCAAAGGCGAATTTGCAGGCAACGTCCTAGACGATAGCGACACGTCCCCGTTCGACCCGAACGCGGCCGCCTACACCAGCTTCGTCGGCATCCAGAAGGTTTTCGCGGCAATCCAGCCGACCGACAAGGCCGTTTTCATCCTCCGTCACGCCCACCGTACCAAGTCTGAAGAAGGCGGTCTCTTGACTGGCCTCGGATACATCCAGGCTAGCGAAGTCGGCAAGAAGATTGCCAGCACCGAAGAAATCAAGTTCTGGCATTCCGAAATCGAACGTACCCTGCAGACCTGCATGGCTATCGCCCAGGGCCGTGGCCAAACCACCATTTCGCACACCGCTCTAGCCGACCTGAACGGCGGATGGTTCGAAAAGGATGCCGCCAAGATTGAGGAATACAACGCTAGCGTTGCAACCACGTACGATGTCGTTTCCCGCTGGGCTTACAACGAATACACCGACCCGACAATAAACTATAACGACGGCTTCTACGACCTCGACACCCGTGGCGCGCAGTTCATGAACGAAATCATCCTTGCAAAGGTTGCCCCGCAGAGCCGCATCAGCGTCGTGGTCTCGCACGACCAGATGCTCTACCCGCTCGTCGTCTACGCGACAAACAGGATGCTCGAAATGAAGCACCACGAAGACAAGAGCTGGCTCAACTTCCTCGCAGGTGTTGCCGTGATTATCCATGCCGATGGCTCCGTCAAGTACGTGCCTATCATGGGTCTCGACGAAGGTACCATGCAATCGTAGGCAAAATTCGGGCATGGATAGCCTGAACCTAAAAATCATCGCGCGCATCAAGAGCGACTTTCCCGAAAAGTTCGGGGTACCGAGGCAGAGCGGGCTCGCACCCGCCCTGCGTTCTGTTATACGCTTCGAACCAGAATTCCGGAAGGCCGATGCCCTGCGGGGGCTCGACGGGTTCAGCCACCTGTGGATTATCTGGATCTTTTCGGAGAACGTGCGCGACACCTGGAAGCCGACAGTGCGCCCGCCGCGACTTGGCGGGAATACGCGACTCGGGGTGTTCGCCACCCGGAGCAGCTTCAGGCCGAACCCGATTGCGATGAGCTGCGTAAAAATCGAGGAAATCCGCCTTGAGGGGAACGACGGGCCGGAAATCGTCGTGAGCGGAGCCGACCTGATGGATGGCACGCCCATCGTGGACATCAAGCCCTACCTGCCCTACGCGGACTCTGTCCCGGATGCGGCGGGCGGATTTGCGGAAAGCAAGCGGTACGAATGCCTGCAGGTGGAAATTCCGCCGGAAATCCTCGGGCGTATCCCCGGAGACAAGCGCGACGCACTTATCCAGGTTCTAGAACAGGACCCGAGGCCCCACTACCAAAATGACCCCGAACGCATTTACGGGATAACATTCGCCGGGATGAACGTGAAGTTCAAGGTAGCGGGCGATACGCTCACCGTAACGGGAATCGACAACTAAAAAGTCCCGAGGCCTATGCAACTAGGGAGGGCATTGCCCTCCCTAAGACCCTCCTAACACGGCTCAAATACTTCGGCAAGCAAAACTTGCCACGCGCATACGTGAACGTATGCGTTGAAACAAGTTTCTTCGTGGGCGCCTGTCGGCGCGAATTACTTTATCTGTACCTTCTGAACGGAGCGTTCAGAACCGACCTGTACGGAGAGCATGTAACTGCCTGCGGGGAGCTTTGCGGTATCGAACCCGAGCGATCCACCTGCAAAACTGTTGCTAAAGTCGAGAACGGCCTTGCCCTGCATGCTGAACACCTTCGCATTCACGCTACGGCCTTCAAGCGCCACGGGTACAGTGACGCGACCGGCGTTCACGACGGCCTTACCGATAGAACGGGTTTCCACCTTCTGCGCCTGAATTCCGGTAATGTCCCACTGACCGCTGGACGAAAATCCCGGCCAGCTATGGGGTCCCCTACTGGAACTGGACTCCACCGCATCGGAAGAACTTGCAGGCCCGGTGCCGCTGCTCGATTCAGGTTCAGCACTACTGCTCGACTCGGCAGCCGATGCCACGGGACTAATCTTGTCACCCAGGACCTCGATCATCTTTTCGGCGTAGCGCTTACCAAAGTCGCGGTATTCCTGCGAGGTAAAGTGCACGTTCTGGCCATCATTCAGAGCCTGGTTGAACCCTTCGGAAGACACCACGTAGAAGTTCTTGGACTGCTGCGGAAGCTTCGCGATGTTGTTGTTGGCACCGCTACTCACGCCGCTACGCAGCACTTCGCCCGCGAGGAACGGAATGTCGTTGCCGAGTCCCAGGTCCTTGATAATGTTGTCATAGACCTTCTTGACCTTGGAGGGCCACTGGCCGTTACCGGCATCCGTTTCGCCCTGGTGGAAGATGATTCCCTTGATGACACCTTCTTCCTGCGCCTTCTTGGCCATCTCTACCAAGCGTCCGTAGGGGTTGCCACCATACGTGTTGATTCGCTGGGTCATCCAGCTCTGCTGCGACCTCGCGTAACTTGCATAGTTGTCCTTGTCAAAGAGGTCGATACTGCACCCCGCGACTGCGACCACGATGATACCCACCTTGATCTGGGAGTCCGTCTTTTCGACCATGGTACGTCCGAAATAGTCTGCCGGGCCCAGTTTCGCTCCCTGACAGTGGGCCAGCGGCGGAATCGCCTTAATCCATTTTCCCTTGGATGCACCCTGGTTACAGGAACCAGCATCTGCAGACCAGAGCAACTGGAATCGTTCGTCAACAGACTTGTCCTGCGACCCGATATCGCCCTGGCCTTCCATGTTGGACTGGCCAAACGCGAGATAGATGTGGAAGTTGGGATCCGGAGCTGCATATACAGCCGTAGCGGCGCATGCAGCGAATGCCAAAGTTTTAAGATTCATTTTTTTTACTCCATAAACAACATAGGCCCATAACCCTAGCCTACAGAAGTTAAAATAAATACAAATTGGGTCACCTAACGCCAAAAACCGCAAATTCCGTTGTATAAAAGAGCAACATAAGGCCTTTTTTGCACAAAAATTTATATATATTCCTTAAAAACATTCCCGGAGGAATCCTATGAAGAAAATTTTCCTGAGCATCGTCGTAGCGGCAAGTTTCGGCTTTTTTACCGCCTGTAGCGAAGACGAAAGCGAACCGACCCTCGAAGAACTCTGCGCAACAGGCCTGAACGAGGACTGCCTCGTGGGTACCTGGAACCTGAAGGGCATCGAAAGCCTCGACAAGTCGCAGACCTATACCGACTTTACGCCGGCCCCCACCGTGGTCGAATTCACCAAGGATAAAGAAAACAGGTCCTTCTCCGTCACCTTCACGAACAACTCGATCTTGTCCCCGATGGCTGCCGATGGATGCGGCGGAACCAAGACCTACGGCAAGTGGGAAATTACCGGGGCTAGCCTCAAGCTGACCATCGGCCGTGCCGACTGCGGCGCACCGAGCAACCCGATATACACCATCACGCCGTCCCTCAGCGTGACCGACCTCTACCTGAACAAGGTCGTGTTCCACGAGAACGACATGACGGATGCGCTCACCAAGGCTAACGCCATGGAACACTTCGTCCGCGTGATGCAGTAATCCGGAATTTGAAATTACACGAGAAGCCCCGCTTGCAGCGGGGTTTTTCGTTTATTGCCACAGCACCGAAGGTGCGCATGCTCTAACACGCCGACACGTTGTTTAACATGAGTATGTCGTGTTTGAATTACTTCCACCGATTCTTCTCGTAATCCCGAAGGAACTTGAGCGCAGACTGCAGGCGGGCACGTTCCTTCTCGTTTTTTGGCGTTTCGTTTTCGCAACGGGCAAGGAAGGCCCCGACCGTCTCGCCGGGATGGCGCACAAGCCCGAGCCTGGCAAGTGATTTTTCTGCCGACTCAAGCCCCTTGACCCATTGCTGGACTGACAGCGCATAATCTGCACTTGACTTGCGACGGCGAAGTATCCGCACAACCTGGAATGCGATGATAGCAAGGGCAAAGCACCCGAGGATCACGTAAAATACCGTACTTGAAAGAATATTCTGCACAGTATCTTGCCAGGAACTCAGCGCAAGCCTCCATTCCCCGTCACGCAGCACATGGAATATGCGGGCACTCCGTGCACGGATGGATTCAAACCTCATGTCAAACCAGGAGGGGCGATCCATCTTCACCACGAACAGAGGTGGCGTCGGGTCAAACGTTGCCCAGGTTCCCATGTTACGCATTTCTACCCATGCATGCGACGAATTGCGGCGGAATATGGCATACGGGCGCCCCGGCTCAATTTCGGGGCGGGCAAATCCCGTTACATAACGCGCCTTGATCCCTGCACGGCGCAACAGGAGTACAGACAACGTTGCATAATACTCGCAATAGCCGGAGCGGGTCGCCCAGAATACGCGCAACGGGTCAGGTTTCGCTCCCAGTTTGGCGGTCACCTTAGATTCGTCTACGCGCAGGGAATAGGAGAAATGGTGCAAGAAGTAATCGCTTATTGCGCGAGAGTATCTATACGGTCTTAATATAGCCGGATTGTCGGGAATCGTATCGAGTCCCATTTCCATCGCGACCGTATCGAGAAAGCCCGCGAGGGGCGCAAAGACCTGCAAGTAGGAACTGTCCGGCGTATCGTTATCATAAGAACCCACAACGTACGGTCCCGTGGGGCCACTCGGCAACGGCATGTAATAGAACCAGTCGCCACGGCGAGTTTCACCCTGCTTGAATATATTCGACCTGAAATATTCCACAGAATCCGCATTCTTCATAGCAACTGCAACGGCATCGTAGGGGGCGAAAATAAATCCGAAATTATCAATCGTAGACTGCACCCACACCGGGCGCGTACTATCGGCAGACGACACGGAATCGCGGGTTTCGAACACGGCGTAATCCACCTTATAGCGGGCAGAATAAAGCATGCGGTCGCGGTGCGCCGGGAGTTTCCAGATGCCGCCCACGTATTTTTCGTACACGGCGGCACGCATGTATGTCGGAGCGAGCGTGTCCCATACGCGCAGGACAACCTCGCGATTGTACTTGCCCGCAAAGTTAGATTCGAACGACCCGAGCTTTACCACAGGGTCAAAGCCCATCAGGTGGCGCTTGGCGTAATAGTCGGCCATCCTTTCGGCACGATTATGCCCATGCGATTGCCAGTACTTGAGCCCCCCGAACGAAATCGCCGAGAGCTGCACGAAGAGCAACAGGAACAGTGCATGCTTCCACCACTTGACTCCGGGCCTCCCGTAGGCATGCAACAAGATTAAAAGCGCAAGCAGATTGCAGAAGATTCCATACCGGGATGCCTGAAAGCAACTCAGCAGCAATACAGCAACGCCATTGAACAGCACGAACACATCGTAGCCGCCATTCCCGAGGCTACGTTTTTGCAGATATGCAAGCGACAAGAGGTAATAGGCGGGAATGAACACAAGCCAGGGCGACATTCCGTATTCCATCTCGGGGCTAATCACCCACCAGATGGCGAAGGGAACGATAAGCCCGTAGGCGATGGACTTGCGGTACACGGGAACGTGCGACGCATCGTAGCGGAAAAGGAGAACGACGAAGGCTGCGGCAAAGATAAACCCAAGCCAGGGCAATTCCGAAGAGAATCCCAGGTTCAGCGAGGCTACACAAAAGAGGAGCGTCTTCGCCTTTTCGCGGAGGGAGAACTTTCTCATAGCGAGACCTCCCCCGCATCCAGACTTTCAACAGGGACATACAGCACATCGTCGGCCCCCTTCTGTGCCAAGCCGTTCACCACGACCTGCTTATTGACCAGCGGGTCATTGACCGCAAAGAGACCCACACGGAGCACGGGTCCCATCGGGCGTGCCGCAGGCGACCAGAGTTCCGGATCGTTCGCATTTTTTTTGCGCGCACGTTTATCACGAGAACGTTTATCGCGCGTATAAAAATCCGCGCGGGGTATGCGCGCAAGCGTCTCGAGCAGCACGCTCTCCCCGTCGGTACCAGCCAGCGAGAACTCGTCATCGCACACGAAGAGACGCCCGAGAACGCCACGGTCCAGGAGCCACATCCCGATACCAGCCGCAAGCCTTATCATGGGTTCCAGCAGGGACTTTTCGCGCAGGTTCCGCGCCCGCGTATCGAGCACGAGCACCACGCCCGCGCCGCGTTCGCCCTCGAACTCCTTGGTGAATGGCCTCCCGTAACGCGCGAACGCCCTGTAGTACAGGTCGCGCAGGGAATCGCCCTCACGGTATTCGCGCACGCCCGCAAAATCGAGCCCGCGCATAAAGTTGCTCATCAGGAGCGGCACGAACGCCATCCCGCTCTGGCCCGCCGTCAGGAACGGGAAGGCGGCAAGCTTTTTGGGGCGCGGATACACGAGAATTTCCGCCTCGCCCACCCTGAAGGGGTAGCAGAGCATGTTCTTGATTTCGGGAACCGTGAGCGAAACCTTAGGGATACGGTAGGCGCCCCTAAATTTTGTGCGGACGCTAACCCGCAGTTCGCCAGTACCACCCGCGGGAATCCTGCAGAGTTCCGGCGAGTTTTCGCCAGCGAGCGACGGGTCCATACGGGAGCACGACGCCCACACGCAATCTATTGCAGTCCCGGCCTGGAGGTGCACGGAAATATGCGCGTTGTCGCCCTCGGTGGCGTGCTCGATGCGGGAGATTGTTCCCGAGACCTTTGTTTTTTTCGCCGTGAGGAAGAGCGACGGGACCAGCGAGAGGAAGAAGAGGAAAACGAAGCCCGAAAAGAACCATGCAGCCCAAAAGCCGGCGATAGCACCCGCAAAAACAGAGAAGAGGAACAGGGCGGCGCATGCGCGGCCCGGGTACGTGAAATACTCCCTCCACACGTAGTAGAGGCGCATCAATAGTCCCGCACGCTTGGGCGCACGGGGAACAGCACCCAGGAACCAGCTGAAGAATCGGCGCATAGTCCCCCGCTATTCTATTTCGGGATATCTACCTGACGGAGGATTTCGGCAAGAATCTGCCTGCTTGCGCCCCGTGCGGCATCTTTCGGGAACACGCGATGTTCCATGACCGGATAGAGAACCTTCTGGATGTCGTCCGGGTTCACGAAGTCACGACCCGCAACGTAGGCACTCGCGCGGGCCATCTTGACCAGGTTGAGGCCGGCGCGGGGGCTTGCCGCAAGGCGCACGCCCGCGTCACTGCGGGTCGCCTGCACGAGCCTAACCGCATAGCGTTCAAGCGCCTCGTCGATATGCACCTTGCGCACATCCTCGCGAGCCGCAAGAATCTCCTGCACGTTCGTAACCGCAGAGAGTCTCTGGAGCGGCGTGCCCTCGCGGTGTTCGTGCAGTATCTGCATTTCTGTTTCGAGCGTCGGGTACCCGATGGAGAGCCGCACCATAAAGCGGTCCATCTGCGCCTCAGGCAGCGGGAAAACCCCGTGGAACTCCACCGGGTTTTCCGTCGCAAGCACAAAGAAAAGTTCGGGCAGCCTGTGGGTTTCGCCCTCCAGGCTCACCTGGCGTTCTTCCATCGCTTCCAACAGAGCACTCTGCGTGCGGGGCGATGCACGGTTAATCTCGTCGGCCAACAGCACCTGCGTGAACACGGGACCCTTGCGGATCTCGAACTCGCCGGTATTCGCCCTGTAGACGGCGCCCCCCGTAACGTCAGCAGGCAGCAGGTCGGGCGTGAACTGAATGCGGGCAAAATCGGCCCCTATGGCCACGGCGAGCGCCTTCGCAAGCGTCGTCTTCCCGGTACCGGGAACATCCTCGATAAGCACGTGACCGTCGGCAAGGAGTGCCATCACAAGCATCTCTACGGATTCGTGCTTGCCGAGCAGCACAGAGTCCAGCGAATCCATCAATCGTCTAATCATAGCACTCCTGTCGAGTTAAAAACTACACACCCTGACTTTCGGTGTATTCGCCGCCGAAAGCGCTCCCGCTCACCGAAAGGATAGGCGGGAACTGGATGCGTTTTGCAAGCGCAAGCCCACGGAAACGCCTGTGCCATGCACGCATGTCCTCGAGCGCTTCAGACTTGTTCTTGAAAAGTTTCTTGAAGTACTTCGCATCGGCACCGATGACCTTGCAGAGCGTGCCCTTTTCGAGGAGCTGTTCCGTTTCGTCCAGGCCATGGTTCTCATCTACCCAGTAGGCAAAAAGTTTGTCGTGGTACGGGTACTTGATCGGGTCTCCCTTGCCCTCGTCCACGTTCATCGCCTCGCTGAGTTCCGCACTCGCCGGCACATCGATGGAAGCCTTCGGGATAATTTCCTTCTTGCGGTTGATATAGCGGGCCAGTTCGTACACCTGCGTTTTCCACAGGTCACCGAGAGCGCACATCACACCGCAACTGTCGCCGTAGAGCGTGCAGTAGCCGGCGGTGGCCTCGCTCTTGTTGCCGTTGCACGTAATGCCCGCGCCGAGCACGGACGCAATCGAAAGCAGCACGGAAGAAGAACGGGTACGCGCCTGCAGGTTCTCGTAAGCCAGCCCCTCGATATTGATTTTCTTGTCGCTACGTTCAAACTTGCACTTGGCCAAGCTCCCGCGCACGGCATCGAGCATATCAGAAATCGGGGCCACCATGTAGGGCGTCTTCAAGTTCTTCGCCAAGTCACGGGCCGCATTCTTCGTGGTATCGGAATTGAAGCGCGTCGGCATGTTCACGAGGTAAACGTTCTTTGCGCCAATCGCCTCCACGTACAAGGCTGCAGAAACGGCGCTATCGATACCGCCGCTCGCACCGATGACCATACGTTCGATATGGAATTTCTTCAGGTTCTCGCGGATCATGTACACGAGCGCATCATGGAGCTGGGCTATCGGCTCGGCAGGCTTCACGGACTTCTCACCCGAGATAAACTTCACGCAGCCCTTCGTAATATCCAGCAGGGCCTCGCATTCGCGGAACTGCGGCATACGATAAACAATCTTCCCCGTCTTGTCGTACACGCGGCAACCACCATCAAGCGCATAGATATTCTTGCCGGAATTCTCCGTCCCGACGGCGCCCATGTAGACAATCGCCTTCTTGTTTTCCTTCACGAAATCCGTGCAGAACTCGTCTACGTATTCTTCCTTGACAATCGAGAATTCCTGGTAATCCGAGACAACCTCGAAGTCGTTCTTCCAGTCATCGGCACAGCCATTCACATAATGGTTGTACATGAATTCCTCGAGCATCGCACTCGTGCCCGCAAGAATCTCGATGCCCTTCGAAATCTTTTCAAGTTCCATTTCCGCATCGCGGCACCTGATCTGGAAGCCGATTTCGTCTTGCTTGGAACCGAGCCTGCTATAATCGCCGGATATCGAAAATTCCGGGAACAGCACCACCTCCGCCCCCGCCTTCTTGGCACGGGCGACAATCGCCTTCATGGTCTTGAAATTTTCTTCCGGGCATCCCGGAACCACATTCATCTGCGCTATATAAACCTTCATGGTCTGCCTCTTGTAAATTCAACTCAAATATAAAAACGTTGCCAGCACAAAACCGGCAACGTCAATATTACTCAATGGCGCTTGCCCCTACCACTATTCGTATTCCGGAGCGGTCCAGGCATCAGGAATCGAAGGATCGTCAGGGTCCGAATTACTGTAGTTGAAGAACGAACCGGCCTGCCATTTCGAGACAACGCCCATCACGGCCGGAGTGCACGTGCCACCCAGACAGCCAGTCACCTTCATCAGCAGTTGGTTGCCGTAGACATCCCACGTACCCTTCTTGAGCGCCTTGTTCTCGCTTCCCTTGAAGGCCTGCACCTCGAAAGTTCGGTCGGCGCGCATTTCAAGGGACCATTCCAGGCCACCTTCATCAGACTCCCATTCTCCCTCGAGATCGGCCGCAGGCACTTCATTATATTTTAATTCACTCAACGAGCACGAATATTCATTCGACGAAATGGTCATCGTCTCGTAATCGGAACTCACAGAGGCCGACACCAACGCATACACTGATGCGCTGTAGAACAGCGGACGCATCAGGAGCTTGCTGCGATGGATATCGTAGTAGCCGGCAGACCAGGACACAAGAGAACGGTTCGACTCTCCAGAATCCTTAACATCGGTCGCCACATAGCGACCCTTATAGAAGTTATACTTCGTATAGGTTCCCTCGCCCGTCTTGCAGAAGAGGGTCTTCGCCGCAAGGCTGTCTCCGTTCGAGACAACCGAGGAATTCTTCTTGACAGAAGCCTCGGTAACATCCTTGTACTCGCCGCCATCCAGGGAATACTGCAGTTGGTCGTCCTCGTTCACGATAAATCTCATGGAGTGGTCAGAATCCTTCTCCACAAGTTTTTCCATGGACTTAATCGCATCGGCTTCAACCTTGATAGACGTAATGGCGCCCTGGCTGAACTTGAGCACGCCATCTTTGAAATCGGACGGGGCCGCAAGCCATGCCGTGTCGGGAATCCAGAGCGAGAACAGGCCGTGCTTTTCGCCCGTCGCAAGGTAAATGTCACGCCCGAACATGCCCTTGAGCGTCATGTTCCTTTCAAGGTCGTCGAGGGTGGCCGCGCGGGCGCCAGCGGGAATATCCTTCGAAACGGACGAAGACGAAACTTCCTCAACACTGGACGAGGAGGAATCATCTTTCTCGCTAGGGGAAGAAAGAATATCGTCACCGGTATCGGACGGGGAACTGTCACCACAGGCAAAAAGCGCCAACGAAGCGGCGGTAATGCCCGCCAACAAGAAAGAATGCTTCATAAAAAATCCTCTTTTTTATGGAATATACTTTCTTTTAGGGCAAAAATGCAGAAAAAAGCAAAAAAACAAGGTTATAGGGCCTTTTCGGGGCTATAATCCAGGTCTTTTCGGGCATTTTCAATGTCCGGGACGGCATCGTAGAGGAATCCGGCCAGCGCCTGCTCCGCAGAAACGCGCCGCCCGCCAATCCAGTTCCGGAGTACCGCAAGCCTTTTCGCAATCCACCAGGGCAGCGGAACCATCAGGTGGCGTTTCCCCGCGGTGCGCAAGACGCGTTCCGCCATCTCGGCCATCGTCATCACCTCGGGGCCCGCAAGCGCATACGTATTCCCGATAGCCTCGGGCGCAAGGCCCGCGGCGGCAATTCCCTTCACGAGGTCAACGCTACGGACGGGTTTCTTGCGCGCAGTACCGCCCCCTGGGAGCGGGTAGACCGGGAACCTGCAGACAAAGTCCGCATACATCCTGAATTCCACGCCACCACCGTCGCCAATCACGAGGGTCGGCCGCACGATAGTCCAGTCGAGCCCGGATTCCTTTACTGCAGATTCGCCCGCCAGCTTGCTTGCACCGTAGGGCGTAAGCACCGGGTATGTCACCGAGATGCTCGACACGTATAGCAGGCGACGCACGCCCGCATCCTGGCAGGCAGAGACCACGTTACGCGTACCGCCCGCATTGATCCGATCGAACGCGGATGCATTTCTTGAAAGGAGAATTGCCGCCAGGTGGAATACCCCGTCCACGCCATCGAACGCGGGCCGGATGGAGGCGTAGTCGGCGACATCGCCATAAACAACTTCTACGCCTTCCGGGAGCAAATCCACGCCGGTATCGCCCGGGAGAGTCAGGACACGCACACACACTCCGCGTGCCTGAAGTTCCCGACAGAGCGCCTTCCCTACGACGCCTGCACCTCCCGTTACCAGTACCTTCATCAGGTTTCCAGCATGTAACGGATGTCCTGTACCCTTCTCGCGAGAGCCTCATCACTCTCCATCATGGATACCAGGGACTTTATGGCGGCGATTACCGTGGAATAATCGCGATTAAAAATCTTCCCTACCTCGATTTCTGTCTCGGTCGTCAGTTCGCGGCAGAGGAACATTGCGACTTTGCGCGGGATAGAAGCGCCCTTGTCTTGTCGCTTGGAGGTGAGCACCACCATGTCGACATTGAACGTCGCGGCAACGGTCTCGCTGATGTTCCTCAGCGTGAGGGTCGCACCGTCGTTCTGCGGAGAAACAAGCAACTGCTTCACGCAATACAGGTTCAGTTCCACGCCGTTCAGGCTGTGCATGGCATCGAGCCAGTTGAGCATGCCCTCGATAAGGCGCACGTTCGCACGCGGCGGAATGGAAAGGAACCTGCAGATTTCCTCGCGGTCCTCGCTTGCAAACGGGAGGCGTTCCGACTTCTGGCGGATGACGCCCATGCGAGTGTTCAGGTCGGGCTGGTCGACGCCCACCGCCACGCAGTTCTCGAGGTGATTCAGCAGGGCGGAGGTCAGTTCGGCCACGTTGGAATCGTTCGACGGCTTTTCGCCTGCGGCAAGGCGCTTGAACGATGCGGGCTTGCGGTCGCTCGAGAGCAGCACCAGCTTGCCCTCGTTACGCATCTTGTTTATCGTCCTCGCAAGGAATTCCTGGCAATAGACACTCTTCTTGAGCAACTGGATGTCGTCAATAACGAGCACGTCGCATTTCGAATAAAGTTGCTGGAACTTTTCCGCAAGTTCGTCGCGGAGCTTCCAGTCCTTCGCCTTCGCGGCCTCAAACACCGAAACCGTATCGCGCAAGAAGTCGTATGCCTGGCGATAGACGACACGGAACTCGGGCCTATCCTGCACGAGCTTCGCCGCCACCGCCTGAAGCAGGTGGGTCTTGCCGAGGCCCGATGCACCGAATACCAGCAGCGGATTCATGCCCTTATCGCCCGGATTCTCGGCCGCGGCTAGGCAAGCCTTGTGTGCCGTAGAATTGCACGATCCCACGACAAAGTTATCGAACGTATAGCGCGCATACATCGGGGAACCGAGAGCATGGTTCTTACGCGGACGAGCCGGAGCCGCCGTACGCTTTACCGCAGGGATCACCGGGGTAAACTTTATCTCGGGAATAGGTGCAGACACAGCACGGAGAACAACGCGGTAATTGACAAACGCGCTACCCATGACGCTAGCAAACGCCTTGCGCAAAAGGGAACCATAGTGGCTATTGAGCCAGGTTTCACGGAACTTGTCAGGGACAGACAGGCTAACGATTCCTTCTTCCATACCTTCGTAATTCACGGTATCAAGTATGGCCATGCCGAAATCGTTGCACTGGGAACGCACGTAGTCGAGCACGGACTGCCAGGGCGACGCTGATAAACTCAATAAGGTAACAGTATTTTCCACAATAAACCAGTAAAAGCGAGAGGGGCTACTAAGAGGTTGGGTCAAAAAAAATAGATAACGGACCTCGACGAAAAATTCCCGTTTTGTAAGGTTTTTATAAGCCCCCCGAAAAAAGGCCAAAAACGGCACTTTCCTCAAAAAAAATTTTATTACCGATTCAATCCCCAAATTTGGGGAGTTTAATCACGCAGGAATCAAACTATCATCCCTACCCAAAGCACAACATATCAACAGAAAAATTTTGAACTATCCCTTGACAAGAAAAATAATGAACAAATTAGCACCAATTCGTCAAAAATCGGCATTTTTTGACAAATTTCGGCAATTTTGGGAGGCCCAAAAATCGTAACTCATTGATATGTTTGCCGTTATGTGAGTTTAAAATATTATTTTTTGCAGAATACCATATAGTAGTCATCCACATGGCAGGCATCCCATTCCGGGGACTGTCCGAGGGCACCCAGAAGTACCCCCCAGCGGGCATAAAAACGTAGCGGAAATACGGCCCGGTCGACCCCCAGCGAGTCCGCGTCGCGCAGGAAAACCTCGGGCTCGCGGGCATAGCGCAGGTAGCGCGCGAAAAAGTCGGCAGATTTCAGGATAAACCGGCCATCCATATATATGGAGTCGCGCGGATTCACGAAGGCCAAGTAACCGCCGGCACGGTCGTCATTGAAAAGGCGCCCACTATGCGGGTGCTGCGCCATCCATTCTGCGGCCTTTACAGGCACGCGCTGGTAGGCAACCATCGTCTTGTCGTATGATGTTAGCGACTTTGCCCAGAAGCCAAGCAGGATTGCAAGGATTACTATAGAAACTATTTGGCAGATCTTAGAACTGAAAAAATGTGGAATGTGGGATGTGAAATGTGAAATGAAAGATGCGGGATGATAGATAAAGGCAGAAAGGAATACGGGGAGAAAGAGCACGAAGTTTCGCTCGGCAAGAAGCGCAAGCACCGCAGCCACAAACAACGTTGTCCAAAGCACCAGGTTTTCGCGATTACGTACCAGTCTTACACTGGAATACACCGCCCCGAAAACAGCGAAAGCAACCATCAGCACACTAGCAAGAACGTTTTCACCCGCAAGGAGAATAGTGAGTGGGCTACGATTCTCAGCAATCTCACTCGCAAAGATTGCGGCAGAAGGCGTGAGGCCAAGCAGGCGGTCAAGAAGCCCGAACGGGTAGAGGAACAGGCGAAGGCCTTCCCCATGCAGGAAAGGCATTGCAAAGAGCATCACCACGAATATGGCTGGCGCAATAACCGAGGCTTTCGAACATTCCTTTGATCGCGCGGGCCTGTTCCTGTACAACGCTTGCGCAAGGCAAAGCAAGGCAAAGAGCGGGCCCAGGATGTACAGTCCCTGGAACCTGCACCAAAGCCACTGCAGCAGAAGCAACGCGAATGCGACAAGGCACGTTTTCGCTCGTTCCGAAGCACGCTTATCGCCCGAAATAAATCGTGCAAGCAGCCACGGTACCGCATTCCAGTATATCCCGAGAAACAGCAGCGTAAATACGACCGGGCGCATCTCCATCTGGAAGCGGAAAACAAACAGGATAACGGCAGCGACTGCAACAGTAAGCGGGTTACCGAATATGCGAGCAAGCCTCCCGCGCCCGCGCAACTCGCCCAAAGGATCGTGCGCGCAACTAGGCTGATTACACAATCCCGCAGGCACAAGGAACAGGGCGAACACGCCTCCCCACAGCACCGCCTTGAAGGCGGCAAGCAACGGGGCGCCACCGAGCGCATAGACCGCACCCACCACCTGCTGAAAGTATTCATGCACGTTCACCACGGGGCCGCGTACCGGCGTCCATGCGGTCACCCACTCCCGTGCACACGCCATGTGCCACCATATATCGGTATCGGTCAGTGGGAATACTGCAAACAGAATCGCAAGCAGGGGCAAGAAAATCACGGGTTCTCCCAAGCCGTCAGGAGCGAATCTAGGCGCCTACTCAATATATGCGCGCCCGATTTACTCAGGTGGTCTTCATTTTCAGCCATACTGGAATCATAATCATGATCACCCATCCTGTTTTCGTCAACCAGATGGAAGTTATCGTAAGTCTCTTCAAGCGCAGCAATGCTTGCAATAAGCGCAGGCGCCTCGCTACGCAACAATCCGTAGCGTCCGAACGACCCCGTTTCCTTGTAAGCAGGGCTCTGCGGGAAAATAACACCAACCACAACAACACCTTCATCTCGCGCAGCCTTCACGATTTCTTCGAGGGCGGCAAACGAACTGTCAAAGAGTTGCGGATCCTGCCCGTACCATGTACTATCGTTCAGCAGCGAAGGGGTCGTTCCCCAGCCACGCGCATTACCCACGTATATTCCACGGTGGAAAAGAATCTTTTCCGCCTCTTCAGACCCGAGGGAGGCTTCCGTATACCTGAGAATGCGGTCACTACGGTCATCCTTCCAATACCCGTGATTTTCATCGTAGACAAATCCAGGATACGAACGATAGTCCTGATAGAAAAAGTTATCGCCAGATTCACCATCCGTCTTGTACCAGAAATCAATATCCAGCGAAACAAACAAGTAACGGAGGTTCCTCACATTCCCGAGCACATAGCGCTTGAAGAAATCACGCGTACCATATATGGAGTTCGGCGTCTGAGAAAGGTTTATTGCAAAATGGCTCCTTATATACGTAGCATCAAACCCCGAAAGCGAACGGGAAGACCCCAGCATCACCACCTCCGCCGTATCGCGGTATCGCCACAGGAGTTCCAGCTTGTATCGGTATAGCGACATCTCGAAACTTCCGTTCGGTCGCATGTACACTCCAGCGCTATCGATATCGAGCGCATCATCCGCATCGTGCGAAACGGCTCCATACGCCCAAAGGGACGGGTGCATCAGTTCTTCACCTTCGGCAAGGTCTACCGTCGAGGAATCCGAGAGGTCCAACAGGACAATCTTCTTATGAGCGCCATTTACATCGGTCAACGTCGCAACCGCCAGGTTGTAGCCAGGAACCCATTCCGTATGGTCAAAGGCGTAGCCCTCCGGCGAGGGAATCGCCTGGATAAGCTTGCCTGTACTGTCCGCAACAAAGAGCATCTCGTGCACACCGTATCCGTGGCCTACAAATTCCTTGCCAGTCTTCCCGGCAAAATCCAGGAACATCGTACGCTTTGTACCGTCCTGCGAGAGGCTCGCATTGCATGCCTGGTCCCCACCGAACCACACCGTATCGCGAGCACTTTCCTTCACCGTAGAACCCGGTTCAGCAAGGCGTGCACGCAGTTTACGCGCCCCCGAAACAGCAAGGCGCCAGTCATCGCTTATCCCGTCGTGATACGCCCCCGCAAACAGGCGCGTCTTTTTCCGGAACGCACCATTGGAGAACACGACCTGCCACGTTTCCTTTTGCGCAAAGCTGGCATTGTCACTGTTGTTGCCCGCATCGGTCACATACACAATTACCGTATCGCCGTTATCGAGTACGCGCCACCGGGGTATCGCAGCCCCCGAAACAGGGAGTTTCTTGATGGTTGGGGTCACCGAAGCAAGTTCGCGTACATACACGTACGATTCGCCCGAAACACCCTCCGGTTTCGTCGAGAACGCTACATACCGCCCATTAGGCGAAATCTCGGGATGGTACACCTCCATATCGCCGGCAATCTCGTGGTATACCGGGTTTCCCGACACGAAATCCACATAGACAAGATTTCCGGTGACATCGTTACGGAACGCAAGTTTGCTCCGCATCGTGTATAGTTTATCGCGCATCTGCTCCGAGGTCGCCGTTATCCGGATATCGCTAGAAACCACCTTTCCCGAAAGATCCGTCGTCGTATACTCGGGAATCGAGCCGAAGGCGAGCCTTATGCCCACATAGTCGCTCTTCATGTCCGATGTCACCGTATATACATCCATACGGTCATACGGGTGAACAACCGTCCCCGAATCCCTATACGAGCCACCCTTCACAACGCGAGAGAATTGCGAGCCTCCATTCGCGACCCCCACATAGTTCGTAAGTGTCGTATCGCTATACCTGCCCAGCCAGTCATTCGTCCATTCCTTCAGGCTGCCGGCAAAGTCACAGAACGATTGACCATCCGCGCTGCAGGTATCATTCCAGTGCTCGTACGCCACGAGCATCCATTCCGCCTCCGTCGGGAGCCTGTACGCATTCACCTCATAATGCGTTTCAAGGCCGACAAGCAATATGCACGCACCCTGAGTATCGTATTCCGCAAACGAGTACGTATACACCGTATCAAGTCCATTCCTCTTGCTCATCGCATTGGCAAAAAGAACCGCATCATAGTACGTGATGTCTGCAATGCGACTAAGGGTATCGGAAAGCGTATCGGTAAGGCTATCGTTAAAGCCCATCCCCTCACGGTACTCCCGCCAGGTAACTTCGCGATACCCCATGTAAAAATCGTAGGTAAACTTCACGCGCATCTGCGGGCGTTCTGTAAAGTACGCATGCTCGTCGTTCGTCCCGAGAATCACATCCTTATTCGCCGCCGCCACATAGCCCATTCCCGCCGGAACAAATGCAGGCTCCTCATCAATAACCTCTACCGTGGGCATCTCCGAATTCGAGCATGCCCCCAAAAGCGCAAGGAACAATACCAGCAGGCTTTTTACGGTAGACCAGGAACGCATTGTATTAAAATAAAAAAAATCCGGAGGTGCAGCATGGCACCTCCGGACTTTGCATTGTTCTATGAATAAGTTCGGCGCAATACTACAATATTAGACCTGGGCGGTAATGTTGAAGGCCTCGGGATAGGCCTTCGCGGCACAGGCGTCGCAGAGCACGCGCATGCGGGTCTCGGCGAGCGTATTTACGCGCACCTGGTCGCCGCAGTGAGCACAGCGGGTAATGAACACCACGGAACGGTTCTCGGCGACAGGTGCAGCCGCCTGAGCAATCTCGGGTTCACCAAGCCTGCAGATGGTATTGCGGAAGGTAATCTTGCCTTCGGCATCCTGCACAATCTCGCGGGTAAGGCAGCACTTGAAACTGCGCCCCTTGCGGTTGCGCATGCGGAACACGAACTTGTTCTGCGAAAGGTCGCTGCAGTTGCTGAACAGTTCCCAGTCCCTGGGGTAACGGTAGCAGTCGGTAATGTAATGCCAGGTCACCTCGGATTCGTTGAACCCGAACATGCGGCAGAACCGCTTGTTGCCCGACAGGATACGGCCGCTCTGATTGACTTCAAAGCAAGCGATGTCAAGAGAATTTTCGTTTTCGGTCATATTGCGCCTCCCTTGATATAGTTAGCGTAAGTATTAAACATTGTCCCCTCCCTTCTTCAAGTCCTTTGTAAGCGGGAAGAGTTGCACATTCAAACGGTAAATGCGGTTCTCATCCGTATCCTGCATGGCAATCGCAGTAATGCGGCGGCGGAAATCCGCGATTTCCTTGGTAATGCGCTGGTACGCCTCTTCGGAAACACCGAAGGTCATACCCGAAACGTTACGTTCGTCCACCGGCACCTCGTCGAGCGAGCGGATAGCAAGCTCGCCCATCTGGCGGTGCATCTCGCGGACGGAAAGGCTAGTGAACTCGAGATTACCGGTCGTAATCGCCTTGGACGCCTGCTCGTACTTGCCATCGGCAGTCTTGTTCAGGAGCCCCACCCTCTGGAGCAGCTGCAAGGCCTTCTTGACCTCGGACGCCTGCGCACCGAAGGTGAGCTTGTCCGCCATCTGCGCGGGAGTGGAGTCCGATACATACGGAGCCATTTCACGCAGCACGGGGTTCACCCAGGACTCGTAGTAGTCGTACTGGTCCTCGCCCACGAGCGTAATCTCGTTTTCCTTCGTGATTGCACGGAGTTCCTTGAAAATTTCGCGCTTCTTAGCGGCGTCCTTCTCTTGGTTGAACCGTACCAGGGTGCGGAAATACTGGAGGTCCACACCCACGAGACCCATGGCCTCAGCGACGCGTTCCATCCCTGCGTCGCTGAGGTTTGCGGTCCCATCACACACCAACTTCAAGAATACCGGCGAGGAATACCCGGCCTCCCTGGCGAACTCTCGCCAGGTAAACCCGGACCGCACTTTGCGTTCCGTATAGAAGTCGCGTATAAAAACGCGAAAATTCTGGTATTCCGTCACGGGTTTCATACAATAAAGAATATAATCATTTTTAGAACGAAATGCAACAATTTTATGATACAAGAGTGCCGAAATTTGTTTAAAATCACATTCCAAATCGCAATTTTGGACATTTTGTTCCATTTTTCATGATACAAGAGTGTTAAAAAACGTTGACATTTCACACTATGTAAAAATGAAAATGGAATATCGCGTGATATTATGCTACCAAAAACGCACAAACGGCGGACCCAAATCCGCCGTCATGATACATACTTATATAGGGGTGGTTCCAGACCTTACGACACGTCCTTCACGACCATGATGCCGCCCTTCTCGATCTTGGGGTAGCTGCGCATGCCCTCGCCGCCACGCCCACGGTCAAGAACCTCTTCGAGTTCGCCCTTCGCGTTGTAGAGGTGCAGTTCCCACGGGCCGTTCGGGGCATTGAAGTAGCCGGAGTTCTTCTGCACGTTGCGCTGGAAGGTACGGTTCAGGCGGTCCGCGATACTGCGGGCCTGCACCAGGCTGATATCGGCAAGCGACCAGGATATGGGAACGCCGCCCATGTCAAAGATCAGGAGCGCCTCAGGGTCAGTGTCCTCCTTCATGGTGAACTTCCAGCTGAAGTTCTGCCAGCTGGTGCTCAAGTCCAGGATACGCCCGTTCGCATACGGGGTGTACTGCTCGGCATCGCGCTTGATGTTCACGTTCAGCGTGCGAGGCTTGTCGGCCTTCGCGCGCATGCTGAAGATATAGGTCACGCCGTTACGGAGGGTCAGGTGCTGCTTGAACTGCAGGCCCCAGGTCTCCTTGCCCGCCTGCTTGATATTGAAATGGATGGCACCGTCCTTGAAGGTCACTTCAGCCTTGCCGCCCCAGAAGTCGGTCGTCCAGCCGTCAAGCGCGTTCTCCGCAGAAAAGTCGCCATTCTTGATGATGTTCGCGCCGCCACCGAGCGACCCGGTGGTAAAGTCCTTGTTCTGGATGAATGTCGGGATAACGCTCGTATTCTGGATACCCAACGGGCTATCGACCGCAACTTCCTTGCCCCAGCCCACCAGCGTGTTGTAGGAGCCGTGCTCGGTCATGTCCATCTCGGGGCTGTCGGAGTTGCCCGGACCCCAGCTCCAGCAGAGCCACCCGATGTTCAGGCGCTCACACTCGCCCATGATGTGCCTGTACGGGATTTCGCGTGCACCCGCAACCGCCATCGGGGCGAACTCGCCCACCACCAGCGGGAGCTTGATTTCCACCGACTTCTCGAGGCAGGCAGTAACGCGTTCCTGCACGGTCGCAAACCCGGTCGTCTTCGCGTCGTGGCGTTCGCTCGGCCACCACATGTGGATGGAGAACAGCAGGTTGTGCTCGGGGTCGGCATGCAGCAGGCGCGGGCCCACCGCAAGGATGTTCTTTTCGCTCTGGCCCCAGTTGTCGGCATCGATCATGATAGGCACGCGGATGCCAACCGCACGCATCTTGGTCACGATCATGTTGTACATGCCGAAGAACTCGTCCGGGGCAATCTCCTGCGCACCCGGTTCGTTGCCCACGTTCAGGATAAGGTATTCCTGGTGGTTCGTAATCATCTGGAGCGTTTCTTCGCGCAGCCAGAAGTCAAGCACCTCGGGCAGGCGCTCCCAGTTGCCGGTAGTGTCGTGCATTTCCACAATCGGGATCATGCCGTTCGAGATGCTCTGCGCCACGATGGAATCGAGGTCGCTCACGCGCCCGCGCATGTTCCACACGATGCGCACGCAGTTCGCGCCGGTCTTCGCGATTTCGGGAATGGTCTTGCCTTCACGGTCGGTCCAGATAAACATGTGGTTAATGCCACGAAGGATTACCTTCTCGTTATCCTTGCTGTAGAGGAAGCGGTCCTGTACAAAAAAACCGGGCTTTGCACTGGCGATATTCATCATAATCTCCGAAATCTTGTTTTTCAAGTACAAATATATATAAATAGGTAGCGAGCGAGAACAGCAAATTTAGGTCGGGACTTTACAAATCTTCCCTTTTGGACGATAAATTTATATATTTGGTAAACCCGATAATATCGGGGGTGCTTTGGTTTGCCAAAATCACTGCTACTCGCAGCGATTTTGCCCTACGGGCCTTGCGCTCACTTCGTGAGCTTAAGGGCCTAAATGCTCGCCGGCTCGCATTTAGTCGACAAGTCTCAACCAGAAAGTGTTAGTTGCAAGCCGAGGTCTCAGACGAGGGCACTCGTAAAAAAGTCTGAAAAAAAATAAGTGCTGACGAAAACTACGCACTCGCTGCCTAATTAGCGGCAACGCCGGGCCTCGTTCCGCTCCCATCGGGATGAACGTCCGGACGAAATATGGGATAGGATTCACGCATGCCTGGGGCTAGAGTCCGAGATTCACTAGGCTGGCTGAAATCTGCGCCGACCTTCTTGGGCGTGGACGAGGCGAGACCTTAAATACGAAGGGAAAGCTTGTAGGAATGGACATGGACGTGATTTTGGACAGGGGTTCGACTCCCCTCACCTCCAGAAAATAAAAAGAGGCTCACATGAGCCTCTTTTTTTCTGGAGGTGAGTTTTACGAGACCGTTCGCATATATACAGAAAACCGGGCGCTTGCGCGTCCGGTCTTCAAATTCGGTTTAAGCGAACCTTAGTTGGCTTCTTCCGGATAGACGGAAACCTTCTGACGGGTGGCATCGATGTGTTCGAACTTCACCTTGCCATCAACGAGGGAGAACAGGGTGAAATCCTTGCCCATACCAACGTTGGTGCCCTTGTGGAAGTGGGAACCGCGCTGACGCACGATGATGTTACCGGCCTTGACGGTTTCGCCCGCGAACTTCTTCACGCCGAGGTACTTGGCGTTACTGTCGCGACCGTTACGTACGGAACCTTGACCTTTCTTGTGTGCCATGGATTAAGCCTCCTTAGACTTGCGAAGGGAGTTCTTCTTAACCTTAGCCGGCTTCTGAATACCCTGGGCAATCTTTTCCTTGCGAGTGAGGGGCTTGTTCTGCTCCTTCTGCTTAGCAAGGGCAGCCACGCGAGCGCGGTTGCGGGTAATAACTTTGGGATCTACGACTGCGGATTCGGCGCCGGAGCGGAGTTCCGTGACGAGCACCTCGGTATAGCCCTGACGATGACCGTTACGGCGTTCGTAACGGGTGCGACGCTTCTTCTTGAACACGATGACGGTGTCATACTTGCCGTGGGCAAGGATTTCGACCTTCACGGAGGCGTCGTTCAGGACAGGGGTGCCGACTTGCACTTCTTTTCCTGCGAAAAGAAGGACGGACTTGAGCTCCAGTTCAGAACCAACAGCGGCGTCGATCGTGGGGACCTTGTAGGCCTTGCCCAGTTCGACTTTATACTGGAAACCACCTGTTTCAACAATAGAATACATGTTTGTAATCCTTTTTTGGTTGCTATTGGGACTCCAAATGTAGTAAAATTCGGGAAATTGTAAAGGGATTATGGAAAATTTCGACAATTTCGAGCCATTTTCCGATAATAAAGTGCATGGTTTCCACCATATTTTCTAAATTTAGCGGGAAAATTTCATAAAGGACCCTACATGAACAATATTTTGAGTCTCGATGGCGATTGGCAGATGAAATGGGATACGGAAGATTCCGGCATCACCAACCGCTGGTACGCCACCTACCCCGAAGATACGGAAACGGTGACGGTTCCCCACATTTGGGAAAGGACGTTTGAAAAGCTGCTTTTGTCCCAGGACTGCGCGTTCTACTTCAAGCGTTTCACTATCGAAGACGAAAAACAGGTCGCAAAGCGTATTTTCCTGCGTTTCGAACGCGTCGCCACTCACGCGACCATCTGGCTCAACGGTAAGCTGCTCGGCACGCATTTCGGTGCCTACACGCCGTTCATTCTCGAGACCCAGAAGGCCATCAAGATTGGCGAAGAGAACGTGCTCTGCATCCGCGTGGCCAACATGGGTGCCGCCAACAGCCGCATCGACTTTGGCCGCGACAGCAGCGACGACGCGGATGACCGCTACGCACACCCGAGCGAAGTGCCCGTCGGCCTCCCCTGGACGCAGTACCCGTTCGGCGGTATCTTTGGGCATGTGGACCTGGTCCTCGGCAGCAGCGCCTTCATTTCGGACCTGCACGTGGAACCGGATGCCGACTCCGAGTGCGTGAACCTCGAAATTGCATTCAACAACCCGCGCGGCTACAGCCCGCGCCTGCGCATCCTGATGCGCAACCCGAGCGGCGACGTTTGCGAGTGGTTCAAGGACTGCCCCAAGCTCGACAAGGAAAACGCCACATTCCGCATCGGCCTCAACATCAAGGACTGGAACCGTTCCAAGTTCGTATGGAGCCCCGAAAAGCCCAACATGTTCGCGGTCGAAGTGCAGATGGAACTCAAGGGCGGCAAGGGGAAGGCTCCGGAATACGCCTTCCCCATCATGCGTACGTTCGGCTTCCGCAAGTTCGACTGCCTCAAGGGTGACTTCTACCTGAACGACGCCATTGTCAAGCTGCAGGGCGTATGCTACAACCAGCAGTGGAGCGAAGGTGGCCTCTGGACCACGAACAACCCGGCCCTCAAGAAGGACCTCCTCGCCGTGAAGGCTGCAGGCTTCAACGCCATCCGCAGCTGTGGCGCCCCGCTCAGCACCGAGGCTCTCGACATCTGCGACGAGATCGGTCTCCTGGTGTTCCAGGAATTCCCCATCCACACCATGAGGTCTACCCCCGCCGGTCTGGAATACGCGAAGAACCTCATCAACGACATTGTCAAGGAACAGCACAACCACCCCTGCATTGCAGCCTGGGTGATGGGTTCCGAGAACGGCACGTTCATGCTTCAGAACGGTAACAAGTTGCTCAACGCAATTAGCCCGGTCGACATGACCCGCGCCGCAATAAGCAACCTCGACAGCATCTACCTCGACAACGAGGGTAACTTCCATGCCGACACGGGCAAGCTCCTGCCGGTATCTGTCGACCGCATTTCGCAGTTTGCATCGCTCGCCGTGCGCCCGAAGATGAACCCGAGTGCAGCCTACACGCACTACCTCGCCCACTGCTTCAACAAGGACGAGGAAGAACTCGTGGTACCCGATTCCGGCCTCGGCGACAGCCAGTTCCAGGACAGCGAGGACGGCGACACCACCAGAATCGAGAACAAGATGCTGGTGACCATCAAGAACCACGCACTGCTCCCGAGCTCCGCGACAAACATCAAGGGACCGCGCGCCGTCAAGAACCAGAAGTCCATCAAGAACACCTTCAAGGCCATCGAGTCCTTCGTGACGGGCCCGCTCTCCGTATGGAAATCCCTCCCGGAATTCATCGCGTGCGCGAACGCCATCGCCACCAAGAGCAAGCTCGACCAGATTACCGCCTTCCAGAGCAACCCGCAGATTTCGGGATTCTTCCTGGACCAGTGGGCGGACTTCAGCACGGACTTCTGCGGCCTTTGCGACGAGAACCGCAAGAGCAAGGGCTTTGACGCATTCTGCAAGGAAATCAACGCCCGCAGCCGCGCCCTTGTAAGCGAACTGGAACACGTAGTCGCGCCGCAGAGCGAAGTCAGTTTCCAGGTGACGCTCCTGAACAACGACCGTCACGAAAACGTCTCCGTGGACGTGAGCCTGGTCGACGCCAACAGCAAGGTGCTCTCCACACAGACAATGACACCCGACGAGCCGGCCGGCAAGACAAGCCTTACCCAGCTCGGCAACTGCACGCTCAACTCCCCGCGTGCCACGGGCAAGTACAAGATTCGCATTGTGCTGAAGGATGGCAACCAGGAAGTCCACGCCTCCGAAGAAGACCTTATCGTCATCGAACCGGCAGACGTGAAGAGCGCCATGGAAAAAGTCTGCTTCCTCGACAACAGCGAGGAATCCAGCGACGCACTCGCTGCGCTCTCCGGCCCCGAGAAGATTATCTTCACTGCAAACCTCTGCTCTTGGCCTGATGAAATCATCGACAAGATTGTGGAAGTGACCAAGAACGGCGGGAAGACGCTCCTGCTTTCGGACATGTCGCAAGAAGACATTGACTTCGTGAACCAGAGTCAAAACTTTGGTTGCACGCTCGAGGCCCACTGGAGCACGGGTGCAAACGGCTCAAGCCTGCACTACCTGCCCGCAGATTCCGCACTCCTCCCCGTGTTTGGCGGCGCAAGCGTGCTCGACCACAATGCGGCAGCGGTGATGCCGGGACTTTCCCTGAACGAACTGCCCGGCGCAACGGTCTACGCGCGCTCCGTCAGCCTGAAGAATGGCGAAGTGAAGACCGGCGTCGACCTGCAGATGATCCCGTTCGGCGCAGGCAAGATCGTGTTCAACCAGTTCAGCGTGTTCGAAGGTCTCGAGACCAACGCCCTCGCCGACGCGCTGTTCACGGCAATCGTGAAGCTGCTCTAGAATTTGAGTATCAAAATTCTAAAGCCTCGCCTCACGGCGGGGCTTTTTTTTTGCAGACAGCATCACGTGAGCGACAAAGCCACAGGCGTTAAGCCGTGGCGGTCGCGAGAGTGAGCGCATACCGGAGACGTGGCCCCCGAATCTAGCGCGAACGGTATTAAAAAGACCTGGTGTGGAGAGAGCACACCAGGTCTGAACACCCAAGTCCGATATCCTGCGACTATAAGACCTTGTCGAGGATAAAAACAAACCTGTAATAATAAAATATACTCAGGTGTGATAAAAATCAAGTTGCTATATTGTAAAATCATGAAAAACACGTCTATTTCATATTCCAACTTGGAAGAATACTCCGACATTTTGGCCCAAAACGCCAAAAATGCTAGCAAGAACCTCCGTACGCTGACCGCCGAGAAGCGCAGCGCAGTGCTGAACCTCGTCGCAAAGATGCTCCGCGAGAAGAAGCCGGAAATCCTTGCAGCAAACAAGCTCGACCTCGAAGCCGCCGCCGGAAAGCTCGACGACTCGAAGATGGACCGCTTGACCCTGAATGACGCCCGCATCGAGGCCATGGCCAAGGGCGCCGAAGAAATAGCCGCGTTTGCCGACCCGCTGAACCGCGTACTCGAGAGCCGCGAACTCAAGAACGGCATCAAGATTAGCCGTGTGGCAGTGCCTATCGGCGCCGTATTTTTCATTTTTGAAAGCCGCCCGAACGTGACCATCGACGGTGCATGCCTCTGCTTCAAGTCGGGTAATGCAGTGATTCTCCGTGGCGGCAAGGAATCGCTCAACTCCGCGAAGTGCCTCGCCGGGATTTTCCACGCAGCGCTCGAACAGAACGGCGTCGACAAGGATGCCGTGCAGCTCGTGACCGAAACGAGCCACGACCTGGTGGGCATGCTCCTGCAGCGCAACGACTGCCTTGACCTCGTCATCCCCCGCGGTGGCGAACGCCTAATCCGCGCGGTGGTCGACCAGAGCAAGATTCCCGTAATCAAGCACTTCAACGGCATCTGCCACGTGTATGTCGACAAGTCTGCCGACATGGACAAGGCAGTGAACATCCTGATTAACGCCAAGACGCAGCGCACCGGCGTGTGCAACGCAATGGAATGCGTGATTATCGACCGCCATATCAATGATGCCAATGTCAAGAAGTTGCTCGACTGTCTCGCCGACCGCGGTGTGGAACTCTTCGGCAACAAGGACGCCCAGAGCCACGACAGCCGCATCGCAGACATCGGCGACGATAGCAACTACCACCACGAATACCTCGCCCTCAAGGCAAGCGTCAAGTTCGTGGACGACGTGGCCGAAGCCTGCGACCATATCGAGAAGAACAGCAGCCGCCACACCGAAGCCGTGGTTGCCGAAGATGCGAGCGTGCAGGACTACTTCGTGGCAAACGTGGACAGCAGCAGCGTGATGGTGAACGCCAGCACGCGCTTTGCCGACGGCGGCGAATACGGCCTCGGCGCCGAAGTGGGTATTTCTACTGACAAGTTGCACGCCCGCGGCCCCATGGGCGTGGAAAGCCTCTGCAGCTACAAGTGGATTCTCCGCGGCAACGGCCAGGTTAGAGGTTAAGATGAAATTCGAAGACCTGATCAAGGAAGTCAAGTTCGAAATCGAAGTGGACGGCGTGAAACTCGCTCCGGCCATTGTTCAGGACGCCGACAAGGGCGACGTGCTGATGATGGCATGGATGAACGAGGAAGCGCTCCGCCGCACGCACGAATGCGGCGAGATGGTTTTCTGGAGCCGTAGCCGCAAGGAATACTGGCACAAGGGCGACACCAGCGGGAACGTGATGACCGTCGTGGAATGGGCCGCCGACTGCGACAGTGACGCATTGCTCTTTAAGGTGCGTATGCAGGGCCCGCAGGTCGCCTGCCACACAGGCGCAAGAAGTTGTTTCTTCAAGACCTGCGATAAATAATCGAAAGAACGGCGCGACGCGCCTACAGACAAAAGACGAGGAAAAAAGATGAAGCCGGCAATCGTGTTTATACTTGCAATGGCTGTTATTGGCCTTGCCCAAGACCGTCACCAGATGGGTAGCAACTACTACGCCTACCCCACTCCGAACGCCAAGTACACCAAGGCCCCCACAGGCTACAAGCCGTTCTATGTGAGCCATTACGGCAGGCACGGCAGCCGCTTTGACCATACCGCAAACGACTACCATGTTCTCTACAACACGCTTACGAAGGCCGATTCCGCTGGCAAGCTGACCGAACTTGGCAAGAGCCTGCTCGAACGCGCAAAATTCCTGGACGAATACGCGGCCCCGCGCGCAGGCGACCTCACGCAACTTGGCGTAGCGCAGCACCAAGGGATCGCCAAGCGCATGGTGAAGAACTTCCCCGAGGTGTTCAAGAACGATGCCTACATCGAGGCCTACGCGAGCACGAGCGTGCGCTGCGTGGTGAGCATGGCGGCATTCCTCGAGGAACTGCGCGCACAGAAGCCCAAGCTCGACATCCACCAGGAATCGGGCAAGTACCTGATGGCATTTATAAGCCCGCTCGACTTCGGGAAAATCATCGGCGAATCGAACACGCCCGCATGGCAGAAGGAAAACGGGAAACTCTACAGTCACGTGAACCCCACGCGCATGATGAATGCGATTTTCAACGATTCGACATACGTAAAGAAGAACATCGACGCGGGCGACCTGTTCAGCAAGATTTATGAAATCGGCAACAGCCTGCAGGGCAGCCCCGAAATTGAGTTCAACTTTGACGACCTGTGGACCGACGAGGATCTCGCCGCCCGCTGGCATGCGCAGAACGCCTGGTGGTACAGCGTGCTAGGCAACAATCCCTTCGGCAAAAAGGAAGGACTCGAGAATGCCCGCCCGTTGCTGAAGAACTTCCTCGATGTTGCAGACAAGGTAATCGCCGCCGACACCGCAAAGGCTGACAAGACGGCAAAACCCGCGAAAAAAGTTTCCGCGACGCTCCGTTTCGGGCACGATACCGTAATCTTCCCGTTCGCCGCATTATTGCAAATGGAAAACGGCACGCAGAATACGGGCATCGAGACCGCCGACATGGAAAATCTGCACAAGGTATGGCGCGACTACGAGATTAGCCCTATGGCCGCAAACACGCAGTTCGTTTTCTACAAGTCAGCAAAGAAGGGCTCCCCCGTCCTGGTGAAGGTGATGCAGAACGAAATTGAGCAGAAACTGCCCGTAACCTGCGATTCCGCGACGGTCAAGAACTGCCCCGCCACCCCCTACTACCGCTGGGAAGATTTTCGCGATTTTTACAACAAAATCGCAACAAATAAGTAAAAAATTGCTTTCCCCTGCTAATAATTTGTATATATTATTGGCATGGAGAACAAATTCTTAAAGCAACGTCTTTTATCTTTGGTCGCAGTTGTACTGCTTGCAACCGCGTCCCTGTTTACGGGTTGCGCAAACCCGACAAACATATACAAGCCGACAGATCTTCCCGAAAGGACCAAGGGCGAATACGTCAAGTACGAAGGTACCGAAATAAAGACGAAGGGGACGCAAGTCGCCTTCGAATCCAAGACAGCCGACAGCATGACCGTATTCCAGACTACCGGCTTCTGCTACGACCCGAAAAACGACTACATCGTATTCCCGACCACTCGCGCCGACGAGGGCTACTACCTCATTATCCCCCGCGATAGCGTCACCCTTTGCAAGAATGGTGCCGCCAGGGACAACTCACTCTTCTCCAGGAACCACCTGCTACGCGGCTTAACCATCGGATTGATTATCGGCGGCGGCATTGGCGCCATGGCGGGGCTCCCCGTAGCAACCTTTGCAGCCCTTCTAGGTGACGGATCGGCATTTGACGTCTTCTTCTGGGGAACAGTCGCGCTAGGCGCGGGAACAGGAGCTGTAATCGGCGGAACAGTTGACCCGGCAATCCACGGCGAAATCGTTAGCGATATCCAGGAAGGCTGCCCCTCCTACTTTACAGAGGAGGAACAGCAGGAATACCTCAACAGGAACCTGTGTTACTAGGAGAATATCATGAAGCACTACATTCTAGGCATTCTCCTTACCGCAGCATTCGCGTTCGCACAGGATGCTTCGACTGATTCGGCAAGCTCATCAACCGGCTCAGCAACCGTAAAAGAACCTGTCGAGCAAGCCGCGCCTGAGGAAACTGCAGTTACACAGGAACAAGTTGAGCCTGTTGCACAGGAACTCTCTGAACCCGCCGAGCAGGCCGCTCCCGAGCGTACACCGGAAGGCTACCGCATTATCCGCATCACTGCCCCCGAGACAAAGGTATACAAGGACAGCGTCGCCGAGGTAAAAAAGGCCGAAGAGGAAGCAAAACGCGAAACAGTCCCCTTCAAGTTCTCGTTGGGCCCTATGGCAACACTCGGTTACAGGTCGATTAGTGGCATAAGCGATCTCAACTATTACTCCGTCGACTCCGTCTTTACCATGTTCAGCGGGTTATCCAGCCAGATAGGTATTGCGCTCCTAATCCCCCTGAGCGAATACAATTTCGCCATCAGGACCGGAGTACTCTTTGGATACACGAGCCTCATTGCCCATGATTATACCCAATACTACAGTTCAACGTTATACGAAAAAGATGACTGGAGCGACGCGAGCCTGACACAGATGCGCATTTCCATCCCCCTGTTGCTCGCCATGAAGACAAGGGTCAGCACGGCCATGTTCGAACTGGGCGCCCAGGTATCTTTCCCGATTGTCGATGAAATGAGCAACTACGGTAAAAAGACCGACCTGATAGACGAGGGCTTCCGCGCGTCGGTAGACGTGTCCCTGCTATTCGGCATAGAGATTTTCGTGACCAAGCGGCTTTCGATAAGCGCCTTGCTTGAAATCCAGCTGAACGACACCTACAACAACGATATCTTTATCGGTGTAAACGACGTATCGTACTTTGACATAAAGGTCGGCGCCACCTACGCCGTGTTCTAACCTAAACTCAACATCGTCCTATGTTGCGCTTACTGTGTCTAGCATTAGCCCTGCTCCTGGCCTCGTGTGCCTCGCTCGAAGAAACGAGAAGGCATGCGGAACTGGACACCGTGGAAACAAAGGCAAGCCCGGCTCCGGAATTTCGCGGTGCAGGCACGTATGTCGAAAACGGTTCCGTTGTCCTGGAAGGCCACGTAACTTACCGCAACGAACTTAACGCAGAACGGGCAAGAGAGAAAAAGCAGGAAGACTACAAGCTCGTTTACGATCTCGGGAATACGCCCGTCGAAGGTGCTTTCAGCGTGCTGTTCAAGGGCGAAGGGCCTTTTATCAAGATAACAGCCGGAGCAGATTATTTCCCGTTCGTGGGACTTGTCTTTGGCGCCAACACGAAGCATTTCGAAGCTGGCGGATTCGTTTTTGACCATTTCTGGGACCGCACGTACCGTATCAAGGGAACCCTGTACGAGGAGACCTCCTATTACTCCGGGAGTACGGACTTCAAATGCCTTTGGGATAACGGATCCTGCACCCTAGACTCCGTTGACAAGAGCCAAAAAAGCCTTGATTACGAAGAGTACCTGATGACCCACCATTACGGGCTGGGCGTGTTCGCCTCCGTTTTTCTAGGAGACTTTGTCCTGGAGTATTCCGGCAGTTTCTATACCGTAAAGATAACGGAAGATCCCGAAGTCGAAGAGGTAAAGCTGAGCGACAAGTGGCCGCTAGTGACAACGCAGAGATTTTCGCTGGGCTACAACATTACTCCGAGCTATTCCCTCCGACTAGGCGGGATTCACGTGGCAGGCGACTTTGACGGCACCTACTGGGCGCTATCCGCCGACTTTACCTACAGGTTCTTTCTCCCGAAAAAGAAAAAGTAATTAGACAGTCAAAAAAGTCTTGACAGAACCCCTATTTTAGTATATATTTGTGCAGTAGCACAAAAGTGCATATACAAAAGTTCTATCCGGAGGCTTCATGATCGAGCGCATTCGCGGTATTCTGGCTGAAAAATCCCCCACCTTCGTGGTCGTGGACGTGAACGGCGTCGGGTACGGCGTGAACATTTCCGCCTACACTGCGGGCAAGCTCCCCGAAGAGGGCGCCGAGGTCACGCTATACACGAACCTCGTCGTGCGCGAGGATTCCATGACGCTGTTCGGCTTTGCCGACAAGACCGAGAAGACGATTTTCCTGATGCTCATCGACGTGAACGGCGTTGGCCCCAAGATGGCACAGCGCATCCTGAGCGGAGTATCCCCCGCCGACCTCCTGAACATGATTGCTAGCGATAACAAGTCCGCACTCAGCAAGATCAAGGGCCTCGGCAAAAAGACCTGCGAGCAGATGACGCTCACCCTCAAGGAAAAGGCGGGCACGCTATTGCAGGCGCTCGGCAACGAGGAAGGTTCGGGCGTCACCAGCATGGGGGCAATCACCGGCGCCAAGATGGAGGCCGTCCTCGCCCTGCACACGCTCGGCGTGAAGGACCCCGCGGCAGAGAAGGCCGTCATGAAGGCAGCAGAAATCCTGGGCGATTCCGCAGACGCGGCAACGCTTATCCCCGAGGCATTAAAGTATCTTTAAATGGTGACCAAGATGGACGACCAGAGAATCATTTCACCGCAAAAGAGCGCCTTTGACGAGGGCGATGCCGACCGCAACCTCCGGCCGCCTAGCCTTGCAGAATTTACCGGCCAGGACGATATCAAGGAGAGCCTCTCCATCGCCATCGAGGCAGCCAAGCACCGTGGCGACGCACTGGACCATTGCCTTTTTGCAGGGCCACCGGGCCTCGGAAAAACGACCCTCGCGGGCATCATTGCGAAAGAGATGGGCGTGAACATCCACATCACTAGCGGGCCCGTACTCGAGAAGGCAAGCGACCTTGCCGGCCTGCTCACGAGTTTGCAGGAGAACGACGTGCTGTTCATCGACGAGATTCACCGCCTGAACCGCACCGTAGAGGAATACCTCTACCCCGCCATGGAAGATTTCCGGCTCGATATCATGCTCGATTCCGGGCCCTCCGCCCGGAGCGTGAACCTGCCGCTCAAGCACTTTACCCTCGTTGGCGCCACGACGCGTAGCGGCCAGCTTACTGGGCCGCTCCGCGACCGCTTCGGCCTGCAGTACAGGCTGGAACTCTACAACGAGAAGGACATCGTGAAAATCCTGATGCGCAGTGCAGGGATTCTCGGGGTGGAACTTTCCGAAGAAGCGGCAAAACTGCTGGGCGGGCGGTGTCGCGGCACGCCCCGCATCGCGAACCGCGTGCTCCGCCGGTGCCGCGACGTGGCGCAAGTGCGTGGTACAGGGAGTATAGACGCGCAGGCGGCGAGCAAGACGCTCGATATGCTCGGGATCGACAGCGAAGGGCTAGACCCGACGGACCGACGCATACTCACGACGATGATAGACATGTTCGATGGCGGGCCCGTAGGCATCGGCACCATCAGCGCGGCCATGGGCGAAGAGCAGAACACCCTCGAAGAAGTGTACGAGCCCTACCTCATCCAGAAGGGGCTCCTGAACCGCACACCCCGCGGGCGCGTCGCCACGCGCAACGCCTACATGATGCTGCACAAGACTATCCCCACGAACAAGGCAGAACTCGACCAGATGAACCTGTTCTAAGCAGGCGCGTTCCGCGAAAGTACGGGCAATCCTAGCGGAATTCCGGTGCGATAGTCAGCACCAGGTTCACGCCGTGTAACCCGTGGAAACCAAGCTGCACACGGAACCAGTACATATCCGGCCTGCGTACGCGCACGCCGAAACCCCACGAGTTGTAGAAACGCTTGAAGGACCATTCCCTAAACCCGGGCGCATGCATCATGTACTCATCAAAGAGCACGCCATCCACGTAGTAGTCGATAGGCCAGCGGTATTCCGCACTCAGGCTCATCACGTGCCTTGTCGCCCATGCATCGTTGTAGCCGCGCATCGGGAACCTCGGGCCAATGAAGGGGAACGCATCGACACTCGCCGAGCCCTGCTCCATTTCCCAGATATCCAGAAGCCTGTACTGGATTCCTATCACGCGCCTTTCGAACAAAGTCTCGCGCACGTTCTCGGGCCGCCACATGCGTAGCGCCGCATCCCAGTTGAAGTCCGTATAAAAGCGCCTGTTCTGCCGCGCTTCCTTCTTCGAGAAATGGAACGTTCCGGCCTTGCCAAAATAGAAGTAGTGCTGCAGCATCAGGCTCGTGCAGATATAGTCGTGATTCTTGCCATTATCCTTGAACTCGCCATAATCGTTATCGCCCAGCAACCGAGAAAGCTCATCATGAGATATTCCACTGTATTCCCCCACGAACACGTACTTAAACGAGAACTCCATACGCGAGCCCTTGCTCGGCGTATAGGGGAAATCGAGGTTGTCGTACAGGATGGACGCCTCTATCGGGAACTGCATGAACTTCTGGTACAGGCCACGGTCCTCGACATAGAACTTCTGGTCAATCAAGATGCTGTCCTGCGATTTTTCAGGTAGGCTATGGTCCCTGAACTCGGCAGTCCCAGTAAATTCAAGGCTCCAGTGGCCATCGCTCGTCAACGGGAACCCTGTGCGAAGGTCAATGTATGTCGAGGAATCGGGCATGGTGAAAGCTTCCTTTGTCCCCGGAATAATGAACGACGCATCGCGATCAAGGTACTGCCTAAAGCGGAAACCGCCAAACAGGCGCGTACCGAAAAGTTCGTGTTTCGTATAACGAACATCGAGGTAGAAGTCGCTATTTGCGTAGTACTGCGGCGACACCACCAGGTAATCCTTGTTCAGGAAAACGCTCCTATGGCGGTAAGTAAAGCCGAGCATCGTAGAATTGCCCGGTTTAAGGTTCATGATGGGGTAAAGCAGCACGTTCCGCTTTTCACCGAAGGTAATCATGTCCACTGCAGTCTCAATAACGCCGTTATCAAGGGCATAGCGGATAGGCTGGGCAATCGGGTAGACGACACCGTTCAGCACGGGCTGGATAACATGCTCAAAGGGCCAGTAGAACACCCGTTTCCAGCCGCCGGAGGAATCCCCCGTGGAATCCGCCGCAACAGTCGAATCAGCAGCCATGGTCGCAGCAGCCGAATCAGGCGTGGAAATCTGCCCAGAATCAGCGGGTGCAGCATCCGCAGCATGCACCGCACAGGCAAACAGGAATAAAACGGCACACGCCCGGAGAAGGCAGGCCTTCCTCAAGCACCTATGCGTCGCAGTGTTCACTCCCATGCGAATCATCATAAAGCAATTTATAATTATATTGTACACGATGTTTTCGCTTATCAGCAAAATAGTCAAAAGACTGACTCGTTTTCCAGTCGCAATCCTGATTATCGGGATAATTTTCGCTATTTTGTCTGTCCCTCCCATAATGCACCTGCGCTGGGATATCCAGTTGCAGGACACGCTTTCGTACAACGACGAGGAAAACAGCGACTACAAGAAAATCGAGAAGGATTTCGGCGGGCTCGGGAGCCTTACCGTAGTCCTGCATTCCAACGACAGTTTGCTCAACTACAACACGGCAAAGGCGCTCGCGGCCAAGCTGCAAAACGATTCGCTCGTGCACTTCGTGGAATTCGAGACCGAAACGGACTTCTACACTAGGAACAGCCTGCTCTACATTGACGAGAGCGACCTCGACACGATTATCGCCCGCGTGGCACAAAAGAAGCAGCAGGCCATCGATGCGCACAACCCGTTTATCGTGCAACTCGAGGATGCACCGGAACAAAACCAAAACGATTCGGCAGGCGTCTCGGCAAATAGCGACGACAGCGCTCCCCTCCAGGATATCCAGCAGAAATACTTCAACCTGATGGCACAGAGCCATTCCAATGCAGACGGCACCATCCGCGTCGTGGACATCTACCCCACGCAATCGCACACCGACCTCCAGGCAAGCCGTGACCTGCTGACGCTCACGCGCGACCACCTGGCCGAAATCAACGCAGGGAGCGATGTGCAGGTATTCTATACCGGCAAGGTGTACGACACCATCCGCAAAGGCAAGACGCTCCTCCCCGAGGCAAAACTCGCAGGAAAACTGACCGCGCTGCTCATCCTGCTCCTGTACGTCATCAACTTCTACAGGCAGCCGCAGCTGATTGTAGTCTCTTCCATCGCGACAGGCCTGCCTATCCTCTACACGCTCGCGCTCGCGGGCGCAATCTACGGACGCATCAACCTGTTCACGCTCCTCCTCGCCCTCGTGCTCCCCGGGCAGGCGTGCCAGGTCGTGAATCACGTCCTCAAGCGCTACTTTATTGAGCGAGCGCGCAACCTGAGTCCGCAACTCTGCATCGAGAGTGCGGTCCTCGGCATCGGGCCCTCTACGGGCGCGTTCACCGGAATCATGGCGGCCCTTTTCGCATGCATGTACTTCGTGCCGCTCCCGGGCCTGCAGGAACTCGCCGTTCTCGGCTCCCTCGGGAGCATGCTCAACTGGCTTGTCACCATCCTGGTCACCTCATCGCTCCTACTATTGTTCCAGAAGCACAAGCCCTTCGCCGTGAGCGACTTCCGCTTCAACCGCGAATTCCAGATTCAACTGCTCCCGCAAAAGCTGAACGTCGTGCTCATCGCGATCGTCTCTGTCGTAAGCCTCGTCTGCCTCATCTACGGCGGCAAGAACCTCAAGTTCTTCTACGATTTCGAGAAGACCGAAATTCTGGAAGCCCCGACCACGGCGGATTCCCTAGTCGCACAGACCGGGTTCCCCAAGTACGACCCCATCATCATCCAGGTGCCAGACGAGGCATCGGGCAAGGAACTCTACCGCAACTTCGTGAGGCTCAAGGAACGCGGCGGGATCCCGAACATCAAGAAGATGTACACACTCGCGCAGTTCTCCCCGCAAATGACCGAGAGCCGTGCCGCAAAGCTTGACACCCTGCAGGCGATGCTCACGCAGAACTTTATCTCGAGGCTAGACTCGAACCAACTCCGGACCTACGCGCTCATCCGCGAATCGCTCTACCGCAGGAACCTGGAACCGGGCGAACAGCCCAAGAACATCCTGAGCAAGTTCAGCGACAAGGAAGGCCACAACGGAGTGTTCGCATTCCTGTTCCACAACATAGACCCCAACGACGGGCTTGCGTGCAGGCACCTGAACAGCGACATCAAGAAGTTACAGGGCATCCAGCAAGGCGAGTACAAGGTAACGGGCGTCCCCGTCATACGCGCAACCGTGCTCGACCTTATCCTCAAGAACCTCGACAAGACCATCGCCGTCGGGAGTTTCCTCGTGTGGTTCTTCCTGCTGCTGTACTACAACCGCTTTAGCCGCGCGATATTCACGATCCTCCCCTCGCTATTCGCCATGAGCTGGTTGCTTATACTCATGCGCGTATTCGACATTGAACTTTCCGTGTACAGTTCGCTTGCCTTCCCCATCATCATCGGGGCAAGCGTCGACGGTTCCCTGCAACTCTGGACCGCATTCTACAACAAGCAGGTCGGCACGGCCCTCACCGTAATGCAGAAAAAATTCTCGGGCATCGCGATTAGCCAGATGGCATCGCTCATCGCCTGTTACGGCCTGCTGATTTCTTCGCACCCGGGTCTAAGGAGCATTGGTCAGGTTTTGCTCCTCGGGCTTATCTGCATATTCACCGCACAATTTACGATATTCCCGCTTATCGCGGGTTCACTCGACCACTATCGCATCTGGAAAAAGAAACGAGAATCAAGATGACACGCGCACTTTCTACCCGTACCGAAAATATTGCCGCATCGCTTACCGTTGCCATAGATACCCTTGCAAAACAGATGATTGCCGAAGGCAAGGATGTCGTGAGCCTGGGTGCAGGCGAACCCGACTTCCCTACCCCGGAACCCATACGCGACGCAGCCTGCAAGGCGATAAACGAGGGAAAGACCCGCTATACGGCCCCCGTGGGGATTCTCGAAGTCCGCAAGGCGGTTTGCGATAAACTAAAACGCGACAACGCACTCGAATATGCACCCGAGCAGATTATCATGACAAGCGGGGCGAAACACGCCGTATTCAACGCACTTGCCGCCCTCATCAATCCTGGCGACGAGGTGATTATACCCGCACCCTACTGGGTAACCTACCCCGAACTAGTAAAGTGGCTCGGTGGCAGCCCGGTATTCGTGCCGGCGGGCATCGAGAACGACTTCAAGATTACCGCAGCACAACTCGAGGCCACCGTTACCGAAAAGACAAAGGCAATCCTCATCAACAACCCGTGCAACCCCACCGGGAGCGTCTACACCCGCGACGAACTCGCCGCACTTGCGAAGGTGATTGTTGAGAAGGATATCTACTGCATCTCGGACGAGGTGTACGAATACTTTGTCTACAACGACTCGTTCACGAGCATCGCCTGCTTCGAGGGCATGCCAGAACGCTCCATAGTCATAAACGGTTTTTCGAAATCGCACTGCATGACAGGCTGGCGAATCGGTTACGATGCCGCCCCTGCACCCATCGCGAAAATCATCGGGAAAATCCAGGGCCAGGCAACGCACCACCCGAGCAATGTGGCGCAGTACGCCGCCCTCGGGGCACTCCAGATGGGCATGGGCGAAGTCGACAAGATGCGCGCCGCATTCCGCAAGCGCCGTGACTTTATGGTATCGCAGACAACCCGCATTCTCGGCGAAACCGTGAAGGCCCCCGCAGGTGCGTTCTACCTGTTCGCCCCTGTCGCAAAGTACTACGGCAAAAAGACACCCGCGGGTGCAACCGTCAGCGGGTCCATAGACTTCTGCAAATACCTGCTCGAGACGCAGGGACTCGCCATCGTGCCGGGCGCCGCCTTCGGTGACGACACCTGCGTACGATTCTCGTACGCCGCAAGCGACGAGACGCTTGCGAAGGCGTGCGAACGTTTTGAGAAGGGCATCAAGAACCTGGTTTAAGGCATAGGGCTCACGAATGTTCCGCATAATCACCCCCGATAAGGCAAAGCCGTTTACCATCGGCCGCAAGGAGGGCAGCGACCTGCTCTTCACGGAACGTTTCGTATCCCGCGAACACGCCATCATCGAATTCAACGGCAGCGCCTGGAATATCCGGAGCCTCACCACTAATAGCTTTACCCTCGTAAACGACGTGCAGGTAGAAGAAGAAACCGCCCTGCGCGATGGTGACGTTATCGGCATCGGCGTAAAGCAGCTGCACGTAAACCTCAAGGGCACGGAACTCACCCTGCTCCTCTTCGATGTAAACGACGAGGTGGAGCGCGTGACGCTGGGAGATTCGCCCGAAACACGTAAGATCGGCGACGAGGAATCCCCACGCGAAATTACCATCCGCAAGAAAGGCGATGCAGCAGAAATTTCCTTCAGGCAGGGCGCCGTCGACGAGAACGGGAAAAAGCACCGCAAACTTTTGCTCGCCCCGGGCGAAACCACGCGCTACGACCACACGGAAATGACCGCGAAAGAGGGCGAAGTCCTGCTCCGCAAGGTATCGGCAGGCTTCGACATCCACGTGCGCGACCTGGACGTATTCGCCGGCAAAAAACAGTTGCTCTCGGGCATCGACTTTGACCTACCCGCAGGCGAAATCCTCGCCATCATCGGCCGCTCCGGGCAGGGAAAGTCCAGCCTCCTCAGGCTCTTCGAGGGCCGTTACCGCAAGGGGGCGAATAGCCAGGTGGTCATCGGCGGTGTGGACTACCGCCACAAGGAAATCCGCAAGCACATCGCCATCCTGGCACAGGACCCTCCCCTCCGCAGGGACTTGACCGTCGACGAGACGCTCCTTCACGGGGCACGCATCTCGATGGACAAGCACGAATACGCGGCATCCGCGCAGGCCAAACTCGAAAAGTTCTGCGAACTCTTCGGGCTTTCTGACCGCAGGCAGAACCGCATCAAGACCCTCAGCGGCGGCGAACACCGCCGCACCGCACTCGCCGCAGAACTCATGGGCGACCCGGGCCTCATCATCCTCGACGAGCCGCTTTCGGGCCTTGACCCGTTCAACTCGCGCATCCTCTGCTCGCACCTCAAGCAACTCGCATTCCTCGGGCACACGATAATCCTCACCACGCACAGTTACGAGGCACTCCACATCGCGAACAAGGTACTCGTGCTGCACGCAGGCGAACAGAGTTTCTACGGGACGCCGCAGGCCGCCTACCAGTTTTTCAAGACGAACGACCCCGAAAGCATCCTTTCGGGCCTGAACCAGGATTCATCCTCCATCTGGAAAAAGTCGGGCTCCGTGAGCCGCGATACGGTCGAGAGCCGCTACGAGCATATCTACTTCACACACCAGAAAGGCAAGGCATCGTTTATCTACGGCATATCGCTCATGCTCCGGCAATGGTTCCGCGACAAGGGCAAGGCATTCGCGCTACTGCTGCAGCCGTTCATCATCGGGTTCCTCTTCTCGCAGATTTTCTCGAAAACGTCCTCCCTCTGGACGGTATCCTTCGCCATCATCCTATGCGCGAACTGGTTCGCGCTCTCGCTATCCATCCGCGAGATCGTGCAGGAGAAGGACATCCTCCAGGGCGAATTCCGCAAGGGCGCGAAGGTCATCCCCTACCTTGCAGGCAAACTCGCGCTCCCGACACTCGCCGCATTCCTACAGACCGCCATCGTGTACGCGTTTGTCGCGTTCCGCATCCCGGTACACCCTGCAATCCCGATGCTTGCGGTAGTGTTCGCCTGCACCGTAACGCCCGCTGTCGCAATCGGCCTTCTCGTGAGTTCGCTCTCCAAGAATTCCGGACAGGCAAACGCGTTCCTCCCGCTGCTCATTATCCCGCAGGTGGCGCTCGCCGGAGCGCTGGTGCCGTTCGACCAGATGCAGCAGGTAGGCAAATGGCTTTCGACCATCGTGTGGTCGCGCTACAACCAGAGTTCGCTCCAGAACCTGCTCCTGGAACGCCCCGATGACGTTTGGAACAAACTTTCGGCGCTCATCCTCGCCCTCATATTTTGTATTATTACCGCATTCATTCTACATAGATCGAAAAAAGCAAAATGACCGAACAAGCTGCACAGGAATTCCCGCGCCCCTTTAACGAAAACTACGACCTCATCGGCACTCTCGGCAAGGGCGGGATGGGACTTGTTTACAAGGCACTCGACAAGAAGCTAAAACGCGAAGTCGCATTCAAGATTCTAGACGCATCCGCCGACGAAGAGGCTATCCAGAGGTTCTACCTGGAAGCCCAGGCAATGAAGGAACTCGACCACCAGAACATTGTGCACGTGTTCGACTTCGGTAAGCAGGACAACCAACTGTTTATCGCCATGACGTACGTTCAGGGATTTTCGCTTTCCGATGTGCTACAGAGGCAGAGCAAGTTGCCCTTCGACGCCATCGAGGTCATTATCCGCCAGATTGCACGCGGCCTCCTCTACGCCCACAGCAAGGGGATTGTCCACCGCGACGTGAAGCCCTCGAACATTATGCTCACCCGCGATAACCGCGTGTACGTGATGGATTTCGGCATCTCGTATATCCAGGAAATGGAGAAGGACAGGCTTACCAAAACGGGCATGACCATGGGCACGCCCGAATACATGAGCCCCGAGCAGTGCCACGGCGACGAAGTGACGCTCCAGTCCGACATCTACAGCATGGGTGTTATCTTGTACGAAATGACATGCGGACGCCTCCCCTTCCAGGGGAACCGCCCCGTAGAAATCGCGCTCAAGCACGTGCAGGAACCGCCCCCGGACCCCAAGCAGTTCCGCCCCGACATGCCAAAGGGACTTTCGGAACTTATCCTCAAGTGCCTCAAGAAAAAGCTGAACGAGCGATTCCACGACATGCAGGAATTCCTCGACGAGTGCGACCTGGTTTTCCCGCCCAAGGATGCACACAGCAACACGAAATTCGGCAAAAAGCAGTCCCTGCTCCGGCACCCGACCTCCATCGCCGAGGCCGCCACGCGCATACCCGCGAGCGTGCGCGTTATCCGCAGGCGACTCACCGCGCTCGCCATATCGCTGTTCCCGCTGCTAATCCTTTTGATGGTGCTGTTGATGCTCACGTACAAGCCCGAAAGCACGCTCCGCGAAATCGAGTGGGACGACGCCCTGGGCAACTTCGAGCAGTCGGCCATCGAGGCAGACATTTCGGGCGGCTACCCCATCGACAACCTCGTGGATGGCGACCTCAAGACGGCATGGCTCACTGCGATGCCCGCAAAGCCGCAGAACCCGGTGCTCACGCTGTTCTTCGAAAAGAAGACGCTCATCACACACATCGGCCTGGCCGTCGGCTACCAGAAATCCGTCGACGACCCGTTCGGCGACCGCTTCCGCATTTTCAAGAAGCCCAAGTCGATTACGCTAGAGACAAAGGAAGGATTCAAGCAGAAGATTAAACTCGAGAACGTGAAGGGAATGCAGTACCCGGTGCTCCATGCGATGGAAACCAGCGAAATCAAGATCTACCTTGACGAAGTGTACGAGGCCGACAACAAGGATTTCGCCATCTCCGAAATCCGGATGCTCGGCATGGAACTGCCCTAGTCACGAACTGACATAGCCCGCAGGGGCGACCTTATTAGAACATGCGATACGCTCGCGTGTTCTTTTTTTCAACCTCGCGAAAGCGAAAAGGAGATAAAATGAACGCGGTAAGAAAGTCAAAAAACAATTTGCAAATGATTCGCAAATTCAAAAACAGCCAAAACGGATGCGGTAAAGCCACGAACCGTCCGAAGGGGAACTTCGTAGAGACGCAAGCCGCCGCCTACCTCAGCCGCGAAGGCTACCAGGTCATCGCCCGCAACTACGCCTACTGCGGGGGCGAACTCGACATCGTCGCAAAGCAGGGCGAAACTATCGTGTTCGTGGAGGTCAAGTCCGTGTGGAACGCTGGCGAAGGCAATCCCGCCGCCCGCGTGAACGCAGCGAAGCAGAAGAAAATTTGGAAGACGGCGTGTCACTTTCTGCACACGCACAGCGAGGCTGCCCCCAAGGGATTTGAGCAGCCCTGCCGTTTTGACGTGCTAAGCGCCCGCATGCACGTAAAGCCTGTGCAGTTCGAGCACTTCAAGGGCGCATTCGAGGGATCGCAGGTGATTCCGCAGTGCTGATAGCCTCTAGCCGATTGCGCGAACATTTTTTTATATTATCGCCATGCGTTTTGAAGTTCATCCACAAAACCCGCAGGCGAGAATCGTAAAACTCGCTGCCGCCGCCCTCGAAGACGACGCACTGGTACTCTACCCCACCGAATCGGGCTACGCCATCGGCTGCAACGCCGAATCCCCGAAGGCAATACACAAGCTTTACGCCCTCAAGAAGCCGATGAAGAAGTTCTTCATGGCGCTCATCGTACCCGATATCCGCAGCGCGACCGAATACGCCCGCATCGATAACTTCGCATTCAACATCATGAAGCCGCGCGTGCCCGGCCCCTACACGTTCATTCTGCCCGCCGACCCGCACATTGCCCGCAGGCTAGACGTGAAGCGCCCGGAAATCGGCATCCGTATGCCGACACACCCGTTTTTCAAGGAACTCTTCCAGCATTTCGACAAGCCCATCCTCAGCACGGCAGCGAAACTTAGCGAAGAGGACATGTTCGATACCGACGAAATCTGGAAGACCTTCGAGCACTCCGTCGAGATGATGGTCGACTGTGGCCCGATAGAAATCAACCCAACGAACATAATAAGCCTTGTCGGCGACAACATCGAAGTCATCCGCGGTGAACTGCTAGACCCGTAATTTTTCTAGAAGAATACCCAGACTGCAATCCAGTAAGCCATCAGGGCAAATTCCATCTCGTGACTGATTCTCGAGAGGAACGTAGAGCCGAGTACAGACACGGCCAAGGCCAAAATGCGCGTCCAGGGCATATCCACACCCTGGTAATAGAGCGCGATTCCGCCAAAAAATTCTATCCAGAGCCACATCACCTCGGCAATGAGCAGGTAACGGCGACGCTTGTTCGGGAGGGCCGTTGTCGAGAAGCACAGGGCCAGCGCCAGCATGCGGAACGGGTAGTGCTGCATCTGCGGGTCGGTCATGTCGCCCGCGAAATACGAATACACGCAGAAGAGTGCTAGCGAGCCCACAATGATGACGGTTTCCTTGAAAATACGGAGCGGGCTACGCCAGTAGAATACGGTTACGGCGAGCGCAAGGAGGCATGCGAAAGCGTTCATCAGAGGAATCATTGAGTTACCTCCGACGATTGTTGCAGGCTTTCCGTTTGTTGCGGGTCCGAGGATGCCGCCGGGATGTTTGTTTCGGGCGCAGCTTCGTTTGTTTCAGGCGCTGTTTCGTTTGTTTCGGGCGCTGTTTCGTTTGTTTCGGGTGCCGGGATGTGCGCCGGGGCGAGCGAGCGCATGTATCGCACAAGGGCGCGGGCTTCCGCCTCCGTAATGCGGTCAACGTACGGGTTCATATTGGCACGTCCACCCATAATCACATGAACTAGGGAATCCTCACCGAGGGAATCAAGCCGTTCCGCCGTCAGTTTCTGCGGCACCGGGTAGAACTCGCGGATAAACTTCTCGTTGAACTTGCCATCTACCCCGTGGCAACTGCTGCAACGTGCATTCCAGATGGCGCGCGCATGGAGAGAATCGGGAACGACCGCAGAATCGCCTTCCGCAGGAATCTCCACACCGGTCAAAAATTTTGAAGGCGTAGACGAGCCGCCCGCATAGAACATCCCCGCAAGGAAAGCAAACAAAGTTGCAATCACGATGAAAGCGATTTTCAGGTACCGCGAACCGCGCCCAATGTTCCATGCAGGGCGTGCACACAAGACGATGGTGGCAACAAGCGCCACAATCGGGTAGAATAGCGGGAACACGTTCGGGACACCGACCGCAGTCGTTTCAAAAGCTGGGCTTGCAACCGCCCAAAGCGTGTAGACAAGCGCCACGAGCACGCCCAGCAACAGCGGGAAGCGCAGCACAATGAACTCGCGACTCGTGAGCGGCTCCGTATGGTGTTCGACGACAGGGGCCTGTTTCTCGTCCAGTTCGCCAAACACGAGTTCGCCACCCTCGATGGGCTTGCGTAGCTTTACACGCAAGAACACAAGCAACGTTGTAAATAACCCGAGCGAGAAGGCAATCAGGCCGGCATCCACCCAACCGAATGTTTCAGGATTGGTCGGCAGTACAAGGTAATAGCGTTCTAGCCACAGCCCGATAAGCACCGAAAGCGAAATCGCAAGTCGCCCGAAAGCACTCTCACGCACAGAGGAAACCCACCACAGTTGCGGGAGCAGCGCCGCAAATGCAAACACCGAGAAGTTCCATTCCCCGCGGAGCGCAAAGATCCAGCCCCAGAACAGCAGCATCACAAACGAACACGCCAGCATGAGCTTTTCGAGCAGGCGTACCCGGCAACCTTCCGCCACAAGGAGCACATTCACCATCGCGAGGCCCGAGAAGATTGCACCCGTAATAAAGTACAGCGGGAAGAACGCCCCCTGCCAATTCGGCACGAACGTCGCCGCAAAATCGAGACTCACAATCGTATGCACCCAGAGCACCAGCGGGAAGAGCAGCCATGCCATCGGCCGGCGCAAGTCCTCGAGCGACTGGAAGCGGTCAGCAAGCAGGTGGATTGCGAAATACACCAGCGAGAGCACCGCATAGACGGCGATGCAGCAGAAGTCCCAGACCAGCGGGGAACGCACGTTCGCGAAACTCCCCCGCGCATCCGCGAACGGAATGACCATGTAGAAGTTTTCCACCACGCCGAGATGCATGAGCGGGAAAGCAGCAGCAACCACGAGCGCACACAGGGTCGTTAGTTCCGCAAGGAGCGACGTACGCCTATCAAGATTCACGCCAAGCGCAAGGAGAATCGCAGAAATGAGCGTGCCCGCATGGGCGATGCCTATCCAGAATACGAACAGGCTTATCGGAACTCCCCAGAAGGTGCGCGCATCCAGCGACCAGGCGGCAGGGCCTTCCCAGAGGGAAAACCCCAGCGCGGCTAGGCCGGGCAACAGGAGCGCAAGCCCCACGTATAGGAGAATCCGGAAAATCAACGATGCCCCCTCATATAGACGATAGACGGATCAAGCGAAGCAATAGCCTTCGGGGCATAGAGTACGCGGTCCTTCGCCGCCTTTACCAGCGGGGAACCTTCATCAAGCCAGTTGCCGAATATGATGGCATTCTTCGGGCAGGCGGCGGCACAGGCCGTCGTCACCCCTCGCCCACGCCAACTTTCAAGCGGGTGAAATGCCTTGAAACCCTGGCGGCTATCCTGCAGGCGCTGCAGGCACAGCGAACATTTTTCCATCACGCCTTTTTCGCGGACGGGAACGTTGGCGTTGAACTTGAGCGAACGGCCTGAAGCGACCGGGTCATCGAAATTGAACTTGCGGGCCCCCACAGGGCAATTCGCCCCGCAGAAGCGGCTCCCGGTACAGCGCTTGTACATCATCGCAGAGACGCCATCGGGAGTGTGGTTCGCAGCACCCGTCGGGCAGACCTTCTCGCAGGGGGCATCGCCACAATGGAAACACATCGCAGGGGCTCCGCCGAAAAGTTCTATCCAGTGCATGAACTGCCCGCGGGCAGCCTGTTGCGGGCCCGAAAGCGGGATATTGTTCTCCTGGATGCAGGCTAGCACGCACTTGCCGCAGGCATCGCAGGCATCCAAATCGATAGCCATACCGAAGCGGTTTTCGGAGGATGCTCCCGGAGTCTTGAGCGCAGCGGGCATCGGGACGCGCACGAGTTCCATCCCGGGCTTCATCTTGGAGAGCGCGAGGCGCACCTCGTCCTCGAAGTCGGCAAGTTTCAGGTGCGCACGCTTGCCAGGTGTACCGAACAGGCCGTCACGGCAGCCGAACAAGGCAAAGCCCGCTACTGTCACCGAGAAAAGCTTCAGGAATTCGCGCCTATCCATAAACTACCTGTGGCACGCGGCGCAGTAGGTGGCCGCCCGCTTGAAATTCTTCTGTTTGAACGTATCGCCCCTGTGGCAGGCGATGCACATCTGCATGTTGAAATTGTCGCCGCCGTACACGTCGGCCTTTGCCTGCTGGCCGGGACTACCCGCAAAACCGCGGTGGCAATCCGCACACTCGACTCCGGCGGCCGCGTGTACCCCGTGGTGGAACACCACGTGCTCCGGCAATTCGGGCTCGTGCTCCCAGGGGTATGCCGGAGCGGCGGCCAGCGCCGAATCCAGTTTCTCGATTCCGGGATTTTCAGTGAGCGGCAAGCGATGGCAATCCATGCAATCCGCCTTCGCCGGCATATACGCTCGGGCAGCAGACGCCGCACCCGTATGGCACGCCGTGCAGGCAAGCCCAATCGAATCGCCGTGAAGCGCATGGAAAAACGCAATGGAAGAGGGGCCGCTCGTATCGGCACCAACGCGCACGGGAGTCGCCTTCTGGCAAAAGAGGAAATCCGCCAAAAAGAACGCGCACACGACCGCAAAAATGCCACCCATCCAATACTTCAACTATCACTCCTGCTACTTCGGCCTTCCGGGGTCGTCCGGATGTTCCAAAATATACAACAGCCACGCAGCCATCGTCTTCGCATCGCTCTCGCTCATAGGCGCAATTTCCATCGGATCCCACTGGTCAGGGTGCTTGGGCTCCGGTTTCATCAGGTACTGCACCAGGGCCTCGGGATTCTGCGCATACTGCGCCACGTTATCCTTCATGGGCGGGGCCGCGAACTTGCGCGCCCAGCGGTGGCAGCCCTTGCACTCGTTGTCGTAGTACTCCCCCGCTTTCTTCTTGAGCTCAGGCGTCACGGCAGGCAGCACAAAGACGTCCGCCGCCAGGAGCGCACTAACCAAGAGCACAACGGGTATAACGACACGGGAAATCATCAAAAAAACTACCTCAGCGGGTTCTTGTCGCTCTTGTACCACTTCATGAACTCGGCAATGCCGTCGTGCAGACTCCAGTGGGGCTTGTAGCCACATTCCGCCTCGAGTTTCGTGGTGTCGGCGTTCGTCTGGTAAACGTCGCCGGGCTGCATCGGCAAGAATTCCTTCTTGGCGGGCTCGCCGTAGGCGTTCTCGATTTCGGCGATAAAGTCCATCAGCTTTACCGGGTGGCTGCAGCCGATGTTGTATACTTTGTACGGAACGCCGTTCGGGCACTTTTCCGCGACAGGCATGTGGTCGAGCGCATGCACGCTACCCTCGGCGATGTCGTCGATGTAGGTGAAGTCGCGAATCATGTCACCGTTGTTGAATACCTTGATGGGTTCGCCCTTCGATATGGCGCGGGCAAAGAGCATAGGGCTCATATCGGGGCGGCCCCACGGGCCATAAACCGTAAAGTAGCGCAGTCCCGTCGCAGAAATCCCGTAGAGTTTCGAGTAGGCATGCGCCATCAACTCGTTGCTCTTCTTGCTCGCCGCATACAAGCTGACCGGATTGTCGACCTTGTCGTCTTCGCTGTAGGGCACCTTGCTGTTGAGGCCATAAACGGAACTCGACGAGGCGTAGAGCAGGTACGGCACGCTGTTGTTGCGGCATGCCTCCAGGATGTTCAGGAACCCGACCATGTTGCTCTGCATATAAGCATACGGGTTCGTGATGGAATAACGCACGCCCGCCTGGGCCGCGAGGTTCACCACCTTGTCGAATTTTTCGGTGGCAAAGAGTTTGTCGATGGATTCCTTGTCAGCCAAGTCCATGCGCACAAAACGAGCACCCGCGAGCGTCGAACTTTCGAGCATCTGCCCGAAGGGTATCTCGGCAAGCACTCCACCGTTCGCCGAACGGAAGCCGTTTTCCCACAGGCGCCCGTACTTGAGACGCACATCGTAATAGTCGTTGATGTTGTCAAGCCCGACAACCTCGTCCCCGCGAGCCGAAAGCATCGCCATGATCTTCGAGGCAATGAAACCCGCCGCACCAGTCACAAGAATCTTCATTTCAGTAGTCCTATTTTGTAAAGAAAAGTAGAAAAAAACTATAATTAGAGCCATGAAGAGAATCTTATTTACCCTATTGGCCTTATATTTCGCGCAAGCATTCGCCGACACACCCGAAGAATGGATTACAAGGGCGAACAAGGCGATAAAGACAGAAATTCGGGCATCGAGCAACTCCATACACTCGAAGTATTCCCTCGGAAGCCTCCAGGATGCATCCGCAATCCTTGATTCCGCGCTCGAGCGCTTCCCGTACCGGATTGACATCTGGCTCGGACAGGTCCAACTGAACGGCGAGATGGAAAACTGCAAGGCGCAGGCCAGATATTTCGAGAAAATCCACGAACTGCTAAAGACGAAAAAGGATAAATGCGAACTCAAGGGCGGGCAAAAAATCGCCGACGCAGATAAACTCCTGGAAGGCGAATTCACGATTGCCGCCAGGCAGCATTTCGATAAGGAGAACGACGCCTGCTACGAAATGCTCGCACGCCAAATGCTCAAATTCCTCCCCAACAGCGTAGAAGCGCTTAACGCCATGAGCGTAGTGCACATGCTCCAAAAGAACGACAGCGCGATAGTTTATCTGGAAAAGGCACACAAGCTGAACCCGTCAGACTGCATCGTGATACACAACATCGCGGAATTCTACAAGCGCAAGAGCAACCAGAAAAAACACGAAGAATACACGATGAAAGAAGCACTGATGTGTAGGCAGAAATAGACTACAACTGCCAGAAAGGCATCGTAAACAAAAATTTCAGCATCATTTTGGCTCATTTTCGCCGCGAAACCGTTTTATAGGTAGGGACACTACCTTTTTTCGGGTTTTGCCCTGTTATAGCTTGAAAATGTTGACAATTTCAAAATTTTAGAGTATATTTAATATGATCTTTAAAGTCGAAAAACTTGATGTTGTAAATGGAGAAATTGCAGAACTCCAACAGGAACAGCAAGACCTGTTAAAATCAGAATACGAACTGATTGAGACAAAGGGAATTGAATTTGTTCGTGTCAAACATCTGCAAGGCAAAATTTTCGAGATAAAGTCGAAGAACTTGCGCTCTTTGTTTAGGTATCAAGAGGGAAAAATCATTCTTATAGGCGTAGTTTTTGTCAAGAAAACACAAAAGACGCCAAAGGACAAAATCAAACTGGCCAAGCAGCGGCTAAAGGAGATGTAACGATGTCGTATGTCTATGTCAAAGATTCCGAAGGTTATGTCTTCAAGAAACTCAAGTCGGAAGTCTGCAAGGGCGAGAAGATTATCACGGAGAAAGCATACCGTAAAGCCTCCGGCCTGGCGACCTATGAAAAGGAGTTCGGGCACGGTGGTGCCAGGGAAAACGCCGGCAGGAAACCCAAATATTCCAAGCCACTGACTATCCAGATGCGCGTTACGCAAGAGGAAAAAGACTTCCTCGCCTATGCCCGCGAACATGGACTCAGTTTTGCCAATCTGATGAAGGCGGGCTTTTAAATACATATAAAAATCCCCGCTCATAGGCGGGGATGAATTTCGGCTAAAGCGAGGGGGACTCGTCCCCCACCAGATTAGAAGTGGATCACGCGGACCTTGATGACCTTGTCGAGCTTGGAGAGCTTCTCGATGATGGAGTCATCGACCTTGCTTTCGACGTCAACGAGGTTGTAGCCGATCTTGCCGTTGCTCTTGTTGCTGAACGAGGCAATGTTGATGCCTTCGGCACCGAACACCTTCGTGATTTCGGAAATCATGTTCGGAACGTCCTGGTTGATGACCACGACGCGGCTCTTGACGCCGGCATGCGGGTGATCGACGAGGGCCGGGAAGTTCACGGAATTGCGGACGCAACCGAATTCGATGTAGTCCTTCAGTTCTTCGACGGCCATCACGGCGCAGTTTTCTTCGGCTTCTTCAGTGGAAGCGCCGAGGTGCGGGAAGCAGGTCACCTTGTCGTTCTTGATGAGGTCGGCATCCGGGAAGTCGCAGAGGTAGCCCTGGAGGGAACCGGAGGCGAGCATCTCGTTGACCGGAGCCATTTCCACGATGCCACCGCGGGCGAAGTTCATGATGTAGCTGCCCTTGAAGCCGGCGAGGTTCTTGCGGTTGAGGAGGTTCTCGGTCACGCCCTTGATGAACGGAACGTGCACGGTGAGGAAGTCAGACTTCGCAATCACGGTGTCGAGGTCGGCAATTTCGACCTTGTTGGAAAGTTCGTGCATGTTGGCGGCGTTCGGATACGGTTCGTAAGCGATGACGCGCATGTTCTTCCAACGGGCATAGTTAGCGACGAGCACGCCGATCTTGCCGAGGCCAATCACGCCGAGGGTCTTGCCAGCGAGTTCCATACCAGCGAACTTCTTCTTGCCGCTTTCGACGGTCTTTGCGAGGTCCGGGTCGGTGGTGTCGAGGTTCTTGACCCAAGCAGCGGCCTTGTCCACGTTACGGACGGCCATGCCGAGCACGGTCATCACGAGTTCGGCAACGGCGTTGGCGTTTGCACCCGGCGTGTTGAACACGCAGATGCCCTTAGCGGAAGCCTTGTCGATGGTGATGTTGTTCACGCCAGCGCCGGCGCGGGCGACAGCCAGCAGGCCGTCAAAGTTGTCGGTATCAACCTGGGCGGAACGCACCAAG
>CADCGB010000012.1 GCA_902800815.1 Fibrobacter succinogenes | reverse complement strand
TACCAACCCGACCATCTTCGACGAAGGCATCAAGGCTGGCATCGCCAACGCTATCCTCATCAAGGTGAACCAGGTGGGTTCTGTGTCCGAAACTCTCGCCGCCATCAAGCGCGCCCAGAACGAAGGCTATGCCCCGATCGTTTCTCACCGCTCTGGCGAAACCGAAGACACCTTCATCGCTGACCTCGCCGTCGGTACTGCCGCTGGCCAGATCAAGACTGGTTCTCTCTCCCGTACGGACCGCGTTTGCAAGTACAACCGCCTCCTCCGCATCGAAGAAGAACTCGGCAAGGCTGCCGTGTACGCCGGTGACCCGCGCAAGGCTTGCAAGGCCCCTGCCAAGAAGGCCGCTTGCAAGAAGTGCTGCAAGAAGTAATCTAAACCATTAGAATTACTGAAAGAGGCGTCCCTATCAAGGGACGCTTCTTTTGTATGTAATCTGTTCGCGTGTGCCGATGACTTGATTACTTTGTCTGCAATTCACTGTCGGGAACCTGTGCTGAGTCTATGGCCTGTCGAACGGGTTTGCGACCCGAAAACCGCCTTTTTTACGGTTTGTAAATTCCTATAAACATTCGTGTTGTGAAAGAATTGTTAATAGCCTGTGCGGTGGTTCTTACTTGCGCCCTGGACCGGCCTCTGTGTCGCCTTGTAAACGTAATTTTCGGGTCGGGGAGGCAACAAACAATACGTTTAAATCTATATTAGAATCCGAATTTCATCAAAAGTCGTAAATAGGCTTACAATAAGAGGATACACATGATCGGAATTAAATCGATTGTCAAGACTGTGGCCGTTGTTTCGGCAGCAGGTGCCCTTTTCGGGTGTGATAGCAGCAGCGAGCAGCAGGCCGCCGAAGGCGCCCTGCCCCGTCAGCAGACGCTTTACTTGTCTGGCCAGCAGTGGGGTGCCCCCGCTACGTTCAACCCGCTCGCCGAAAGCTGGATGGCTGCATGGCCGGTGGGTGGCCGTTTCAACCTGGTGTACGAACCGCTCGTCACCTACAATACCCTGAACGGTCAGATCGAAGCCCTTCTTGGCACGCTGGTTCCGGAACTTTCCAACAACGACAGCATCGTGGTTGACCTGAACCCCGCCGCCAAGTGGAGCGACGGCAAGCAGGTGAACTCCAACGACGTGAAGTTCATCTTCACGAACGGTTCCATCAACACCACCGAACAGATTTCCGCAATCCACGTGGATACCCTCAAGGCCGAACCGGCAGCGGCGGACGCTCCCGTTACCGAACGCATTTCCTTCATCGTTGCCAAGGACAAGCGCAACAACCCGCTTTCTGTGATGGACCTCCTCCAGGCCATCCGCATCGTGCCGGCTCACGTGTTTGAACCGCTCGTTGCCGAAAAGGGTCTCGACGAAGTGAAGAAGCTCATGATGGACAAGAACCCGGTCGTTTCTGGCCCGTACACCATCAAGGACTACTCCGCGAACAAGATTATCCTCGAACGTCGTGACGACTACTGGGGCAACGCCGCTCTCCACGAGGGCAAGCTCCCGGCTCCGAAGTTCATTGTTCACCCGATCTACAAGAGCAACGAGCACAACACCATCGCTCTCCGCAAGGGCGAACTCGATGCTTCCATGTCCTTCATTCCTCGTATTGGCGACCTCAAGAGCGCAGGCGTGCACACCTGGTTGAACGACGCTCCGTTCTTCACTCCGGGCGCAATGCCGATGCTCATGATCAACACCATGAAGGAACCCCTCAATGACAAGCGCTTCCGTCGTGCCCTCGCTACGGCTATCGACTACAACGCTATCCGTCAGTTCGCCCTTTCCGGTTACACCTCTCAGCTGCAGCCGGGCCTCATCATGCCGACGAACCTCGAAGGCAAGTACATCAACGCCGAAGACCAGAAGGTTGGCGTGAAGCTTGACATTATCGACGAAGCCGAACGTCTCAACACGGTCAAGGCCATGCTTACCGAAGCCGGCTACAAGTCCGTGTTCAAGGATGACGGTTCTCTCGACCACATGGAAAACGCCAAGGGCGAAAAGATCCCGACCCTCTTCATCACGTCTCCGGCCGGCTGGACCGACTGGGAATCCATCGTGAACATCGCTGTCGAAGGCATGCGCAAGGCCGGTATCGACGTTCGTGAAGGCTTTGTGGATGGCGGTCAGTACTGGCCTGCCATGGGCACTGGCAACTTCGACCTCATCATGCACAAGCCGACTGCCGACGTGTCTCCGTCTCTCCCGTGGAGCCGCTTCAACGAAGTTATGTCTAGCCGTGACTGGCAGAAGCTCGGTGACTGGGCCGGCACCAACATTGGCCGTTACAACCAGCCGGGCACCAAGGAATTCCGTCCCGAAGTGGACAAGCTCCTTGCCGAAATTCCTCTTATGACCGACGAAGCCAAGAAGGCTGAAGCCTACCGCGAACTCAACAAGATCTTCATGGAAGACCAGCCGGCGATTCCGCTCGCTTACCTCCCGGAACAATACTACGAGTTCAGCGACAAGGTCTGGACCAACTGGCCCTCTGCAGAAAACGCCTACGCCCCGGCCCAGCTGCCGTGGATCGCTTCTGGCACGAAGGTCCTCTGGAACCTGAAGCTCAAGTAATTCAAAGGAATAAAAGGACTATAAATGCTTAAACAGTATCCTATGCTACGCTATGTCCTGCAGAAGGCGTTCTGGTACCTTCTGACGTTTGTCGTAGCGGTCGCAATCAACTTCACCCTGCCGCGCATGGGTGAAAACAACCCCGTCGATATCATCATGGGTAAGGCCGCCCAGGGGCTCTCTCCGGAGCAGGCCAAGCTCAAGAAGGAAACCTTGCTCAAGGCATTCGGCATGGCCGAACTTGACGATCAAGGCAACGTTGTCTATGAACCTGAAGTTGACGAGAACGGTCAGGTCAAGACAGTGAAGGTCCCCAAGCTCGATGAAAAGGGCCAGCCCGTGTTCAGGGTGGTCAAGGACGTCGATGCCGAGGGCAACCCGGTCATGGTCGAACGCCAGAAGGTTGACGAACAGGGCAATCCGGTATTCGAAGAGAAGCCGGTTCTCGACGAGAAGGGCAAGCCCGTGATGGAGAAGGACCCGAAGACCAAGAAGAAGGTCGCGAAGGTCGAACAGGTCGCCGTCATGGAGCAGGTCCAGACCGAGCATCAGGATACGGTCATGGTTGATCAGGTCGTTCTCAAGACCGACCCGAAACTTGCCTCGGGCATTTCCCAGTTCTTTGTGTATATCAAGAACGTCTTCAAGGGTGACCTCGGCCTTTCTTACAGCCAGTACCCGAAGCCGGTTACCGAGATTATCAAGGAATCCCTCCCGTGGACCCTCGCTATCCAGGCCCCGACCATTATCCTCGGCTGGATTGTCGGTAACCTCCTCGGTGCCTTCGCTGCATACAAGCGCGGCATCTTCGACAAGGTGTTCTTCCCATGCGCCATGTTCCTCAACGGCGTGCCGTTCTTCGTGTTCGGTATGCTCCTGGTGGCGCTCTTCTCTATCACGCTCGGCTGGTTCCCGGCCATGGGCGCCTACAGCCCGGATATTCCGGAACTCCAGTTCAACTGGAACTGCATCAAGAGCGTTGGGTTCTACTACATCCTGCCGTTCTTCTCCGTGTTCCCGATCCTTCTTTCGGGTCAGGCAACCGGTATGCGTTCCATGTCTATCTACGAACTCGGTACCGACTACATGAAGTACGCGAAGTGGCTTGGTCTGCGTGAAGGCAAGATCATCAGCTACGTGTTCCGTAACGCCATGCTCCCGCAGCTCACTGGCCTTGCCCAGAGCCTCGGTGCGATGGTGGGCGGCGCCCTCATTACCGAAATGATCTTCTCTTACCCCGGCCTCGGTATGGCGATGCTTACCGCCATCCAGCAGAACGACTACGCTACGATTCAGGGCTGCACGCTCATGATTTCTACCTGCGTGCTCGTCGCTAACTTCGCGGTCGACGTTTTGATTGCAATCTTTGACCCGCGCGTCAAGGCCGGTCTCCAGATGGGAGGTAAGTAATCATGGGTAAACTTCTTAAAAACCTTCTCAAGTCCCCGATGTTCGTGATCGGCGTGTCCATCTTTGTGCTGTCTCTTTTGATTGCGCTCTTTGGACCCCTCTTCTATCACGTTGACATCAATGCCCGCGACATGATGGCAGGCCCCTATGCCGGTTCCAGCGCAGACCACCTGCTCGGTACCGACCACCTCGGCCGTGACTACGTGTCGCTCCTGATTGCTGGCCTCCGCTCCTCGCTCTATGTGGGCCTGGTTGCCGGTGTCATCGCTACTACGATTGGTGTGCTTGTTGGTTTGTTCGGCGGTTTCCGCGGTGGCTGGATTGACGAAGTCCTGAACATGCTCACGAATATCTTTATCGTGATTCCGCAGTTCGTGATTCTCGTGCTCATCAGCTCTGCCGTGAAGGATGGCCGCTCCCTTACGCTGATTGGCCTTATCATCGGCCTTACCGCGTGGAGCTGGTCTGCCCGTGCCGTGCGTGCCCAGGCATCCTCCCTGCGTAGCCGCGACCACATCGCGCTTGCCCGCATCAACGGTGCCTCGACGCTCACTATCGTGCTGAAGCATGTGCTCCCGTACCTGCTTTCGTACGTGTTCATGGTGTTCATCATGCAGGTGTCCTCGGGTATCCTTTCCGAAGCCTCCATCTCCATGATCGGCCTCGGTCCTCTGGATTCCACTTCCCTCGGTATCATTTTGAACCAGGCGAAGGACAACGGTGCGCTTTCCGGCGGTATCTGGATTGCGTTCCTCCCGGCGACCATCATCATTACTCTCACGGTTTTCGCGCTCTACCTCATCAATACCTCGATGGAAGGCGTGTTTAACCCCAGGCTCCGCAAGTAAGAGGTAACGAAATGTCAGAAAATGTTTTTGAAGTAGAAAACCTCAGCCTGTTTTACCTGGGCCGCTTCGGCGACAAGACCCATGCCGTGACGAACGTCAGCTTCTCCATGAAGCAGGGCGAAATCCTCGGCATCGCGGGCGAATCCGGATGCGGTAAGTCGACTCTCGTGTCTGGCCTCATGGGTATGTGCATTCCGCCGCTTTACCCCGAAGGCAAGAGCGACGTGCGCGTGCGTAGTGGCGACAAGATGGAATCCCTCATGAACCGCAAGATCGAGGACGTCCGTGCGAATGTTCTCGCCCAGAAGGTCTCGATGATTCCGCAGGGTGCGTTCAACGCCCTGAACCCGGTCCGCAAGATCAAGGACATCGCCGCCGACGTGATCGCTGCCCACCAGCAGCCCGGCAAGAAGCTCGACCACAAGGAAATTTACGACCGCCTCTGTGAACGTTTCGACCTGTTCGGAATGGACACGAAGCGCGTGCTTGATTCTTACCCGATTCAGCTGACCGCTGGTGAACGCCAGCGTTCCGTGATCGGTATCTCCACCCTGCTCAACCCGCAGATGGTGATTGCTGACGAACCGACTTCCGCCCTGGACGTTTCTACCCAGAAGGAAGTGATCAAGATGATTTTCGATCTTCTTGACAAGGGTATCTTCAGCACGATGATCTTCATTACCCACGAACTTCCGCTCCTGTACCACGTGGCCGACAATATCGCCATCATGTACGCCGGCGAATTCGTGGAAAAGGGTACGGCGGAACAGGTCGTTAAGGACCCGCGCCACCCGTACACGCAGGCACTCATGGGCGCCATGCTCAGTACCGAGGCAAGCCAGCGTGGCCGCCACCCGGTGGCTATCGAAGGCGCTCCTCCGAGCCTCAAGAAAGAAATCATCGGTTGCCGTTTCGCTGCCCGCTGCAGCAAGGCATGCCCCGATTGCAAGAAGAACACTCAGAATCTCCGCATTGTCGGCGATCGTGACGTGAGGTGCGATTATGCTAAGTGATAAGCCCGTTGTATTTTCTGCCAAGCGCATCAGCAAGGACTTTGGTGCGGGCAAGAGCCTGAAGACCGCCGTGAAGGACTTTGATATCTATGACGAGGAATTCATCTCCATCGTGGGTGGCTCGGGCTGCGGCAAGTCCGTGCTCGCAAAGATCATGCTCGGCCTCTACAAGCCGACGCGTGGCCAGTTCCTTTACCGCGACAAGCCCATCAAGAACCTGAAGGACCACTGGAACGAAGTCCAGTCTGTGTTCCAGGACCCGTTCGGCTGCTTCAACCAGTTCTTTACCATCCGTAGCCAGCTGGAAGACGCCCTGAACATCCTGAAGGTGAAGCCCTCCAAGGACGAAATCCGCCGCCGCGTGGACGAAGGCCTGATGGCTGTGAACGTGACGCCTGCTGATATCGAAGGCAAGTATCCGTTCGAGCTTTCCGGTGGTCAGATGCAGCGTATGTTGCTCGCCCGTATCTTCGCGCTCCGCCCGAAGGTGCTGATCGCTGACGAAGCTACCTCCATGGTGGACGCCTGCGTGCGTGCCAACATCCTCGATTACCTCCGCAAGTTGAAAGACGAGCTGAAGATGACCGTGGTGTTCGTGACCCACGATATCGGCCTTGCAAACTACGTTTCGGACCGTATCTTCATCATGCACGACGGCAAGATCGTGAACCAGGGTACCCCTGCCGAGGTGCTCGACAACACGACTGAACCGCATACGCTCCGCCTGCTCGACGATATCCCGGAAGTCCACAAGACCGAATGGATCAAGAACAGCCATCGTAGCAAGAAGTAATTAGGCGGTGTTTTCCGCTGAAAACGAAAAACGGGCGCATCCACGCCCGTTTTTCTTTGTTTTTAGGTATATTCTGGGTATGAGTGTATACAAGAATGTGTCTGATGTGCGCGTGGTCGCTGTTGCCGCGCTTTCGTTGTCTGCAGTTTCTGCCTTCGCCGGCCCTCTCGTGAACCAGCTCGGGTATTACCCCGACGCCGAGAAGACGGTCGTGTACCCGGGTAACGATGCGAACGGCCTCGAGGTGCGCGACATGAACGGGAAGACGGTGCTGAAACTCGACGCTCCCGATGTGTACGACTGGGAATACAGCGGCGAGGAGGTGCAGACCTTCGATATCTCGAGTATCAAGACTCCGGGAACCTACCGGCTGTTCCGCGGTGGCGCCTACGTGGGCAGCCCCATTACCGTCGGGAAGGGTGTCTACGGCGACCTCGTGAAGGGGAGCCTCAAGTGGTTCTACTACCAGCGCGCAAGCATGCCGCTTTTGCCGCAGTATGCGGGCAAGTGGGCGCGCGCCGCAGGCCACATGGACGACAAGGTGATTGTTTATGGTACGGACCAGCTGACGGCGAAGACTTTTGCCGCTGCGACCGGTGCAAAGAATGTGCAGAAAAACCCGAAAACGCAGGTCATCAATTCTGCGCGCGGCTGGTACGATGCCGGCGACTACGGCAAGTACATCGTGAATTCCGGCATTACCGTTTTCACCTTGCTCGAAGCCTACGAGAACTTCCCGCAGTACTTCGATGCGCTTACCTGGAACATTCCGCGCGAATTCCCGAAGTACCCGGAACTGCTCGAAGAAATCCGCTACAACCTGGACTGGATGCTTACCCTACAGGACAAGGATGGCGGTGTTTACCACAAGGTGACGACCTTGAAGTTTGGCGGGAGCGTGCTGCCCGAAGATGACGTGGCTCCGCGCTATGCGATTATCAAGAACATGCCCGCTTCGCTTGACTTTGCCGCCGTGATGGCGCAGGCGAGCGTTGTCTACAGGAACATCGACAAGGCTTATGCCGACAAGATGCTCAAGGCGGCAGAAAGCGCATATGCCTGGGCGAAGAAGAACCCGAAGGCGATTTACAAGCAGCCCGATGACGTGCAGACGGGTGGCTACGTGCCCGGTGACGAGAACGGCAAGGACGAGTTCCGCTGGGCTGCAGCAGAACTCTACCGCGCGAAGGCTGTTGCCGGCGCGAAGGGCGACAAGGCTGCCGCCGGTTACCTGAAGGACTTGAAGGGCAATCCGTTTACGGCAAATGGCGCCTGGTGGGGCGACGTGAACATGCTTGCCGCATTCCGCGTGGCGCTCGATTCCGCCGACTTTGACAAGGACCTGGTTGCCGCTGCGAAGAAGACCGTGATGAACGAGGCGAACAACCTGCGTGCCGTGGGCGACACGAGCGCCTACCGCCTGCCCGCTTTCCCGTGGAGCTGGAATTGGGGTAGCAACAGCGCGATGGCGAACAACGGCATGGTGCTGGTGCATGCCTACCTGCTTACCGGCGACAAGAGTTACCTGGATGGCGCACAGCAGTGCCTTGATTACCTGCTGGGCAAGAACCCACAGGACATTACGTACGTGACGGGATTCGGCTACAGGAGCCCGCGCAACCCGCACCACCGCCCGAGCGAATCTGACCTAGTGGACGATCCGGTGCCGGGCATGCTCGTGGGCGGCCCGCACCTGGGCAAGCAGGACATTAACCTGGACGGCAAGGAACCCTGGAAGTGCCCGAACTATGCCGCCGCCGACAAGCCGGCGCTCGCCTACATCGATGACCGCTGCAGTTATGCGACGAACGAGGTGGCCATTAATTGGAACGCACCGCTTGCGTACCTGGCCGCCGCGCTCGAGGCGATTTACAGTAAGTAAATTGCGCTGCATTGTCCTAGATGCGTGGCATCCGGGACCCTGATGCGAAAAAAAGATATATATTACGGATATGGCTTGATGCCGTATCCGTTTTTTAGTGAGGAGGAAATACTATGAAATGGATTACTTTGATTGGTTTGGCGGTGTTTTTGCAGGTGCCGGCTTTTGCGGCTGGCCTCGTGAAGCAGAATGTCGATACGACGGATGCGATGTTGACTCTCGGTAATTATGACCGCGGGTTCTATACGCCGCAGGTGCTGCATCTCAAGCCTTCGGGTGGCAAGCCGATTGAAAAGCCGTGGGCGAAACTTCTTCACTTGCGTGCGGAGATTTCGGAATTCAGCAGCAATGCCTGGCTCGGGATTGATACGACGGGCGGAAAGCGGGATACGACGCGCGGCGTGAGTCAGGACCTTACGGAAGATGCGCTGAACGTATTGCAGCAGACATTCGACAACATTCGTGAAAATGGTACACATGCTATTGTACGCATCTGTTACGACCCGTGGTATAACGGTCGCAGTAATGTGACTCCGGATCATAAGTGGGTGTTGCGCCATGTGGAACAACTCGCTCCCGTACTTTCGAAGAATACCGATGTAATCGTGGCGCTAGAGATGGGCATGCATGGTGCCTATGGCGAGATGCACAGCGACACGAATATTACATACGACCGCGTGGCCGAGGCGACGAACCTGATGCTTCGTAGCACACCACCCGAACTGAAAATCCTTACGCGCACGGGAAACTACTCGGCGAAGGTGCTTGGCTTTGACAACTGGGGTAAGGATTTCTATGTCGGCGGCGAGAAGTTCGAAGAAATCGCGAAGGCGAAGGGTGACACCATGTACCGCGTGGGAATGTTCAACGACGGTTATCTGGGAACGCAGTACGATTACGGCACCTGGGGCGCCGACTGCAATACTTCTATTTGCCGTGAAGAAGGCGTTGCTTGGCTCGAGAAGTACGGCATCAACACGCCTTACGGTGGCGAAGCGCTTACGACGGCAGAGAATTACCAGGTCATCAACACGCCGGAATTCCTCGCGTACGAGGGCTTCCGCACGCATACAAGCTACTTGAATATCCAGTGGAACAACAACCTGATTGACAGCTGGAAAAAAACGCCCTTCACGCAGAAGGATTTCGACTATGATCCGGCGCGTGTTGATTCGCTTTCGGGATTCAAGTACATCAACGACCACCTGGGCTACCGCTTTGTGCTGCGCGAATCGTGGCTGAGCGATACGGTGGGAAGTGACGGAATTTTACGTGCGAAGTTGCGCATCCAGAACGTGGGCTTTGGAAACCTGACATGGAAGGCTCCGGTAAGGCTCGCCATTTTAGAGGACCTGGAAGGGAGCGATTTGGATATGTGCCCTATGCCGACGTATTATAATTTGTCGGATATCGATTCCCGCGACATCCATAGCCGAACCATTTCTATTGCGGGCGGTGATACCGTGATGACATTTGACGGAAATAACGAGCTTGAAATTAGTGCCAAGATAAAGGGGAGTGATAAGACTCGTTATCAGGTGTATTTGAAGATTGGCGAAGTTGAATTTGCAAACCGCGTGCCTTCGGGTATAGGCTCCTGTGGTGGAGAGCAACCTGCCGTTTATTTAGGTAAGATTTATTTCGATGAAAGCGTGAAGACGGCGGTTATTCCACGTGCATTTCCTTCAGGCGCAGCCCAAAAGCAAAACGCCCCCTTCGTACAGAGGGAGCGTAACAGCATGATTATCCGTGACGGCGAAAAGCGCTATAGAATGAACGGTGCGAAAGCGCATGCACATAATTGACCATGCCCTAAGTAAGTAATTGAGATTGGGCAAATATGTGCGTGTCGGGAGGGTCTTAGGGAGGGGCCGTCGTACGAGTCCCTCCCTTGTCTCATTACTTGCCGATTGCCTCGAGAATCAGTCCGGTAGTCAAGAGTTCGGGCAATACGACCTGCCTGCTCTTGTCGCCCTTCGGGTAGATTGCGTATGCGGGTACGCCCGACTTTCCCATGCTGTATAGCAGTTCGTTCACTTCGGGCGTTTCGCGGGTCCAGTCGGCCTTCATGCGTATGACTCCCGCGCTGTCCATGGCCTTCCGGAAATCCTCCTGGTCGAGCACTGCGGCTTCGTTCGCCTTGCAGGTAAGGCACCAGTCGGCGGTCGCGTCTATGAAGATGGTCCTGCCGGCCTTCGCAAACTCGGCGACAAGTTCCGGGGAGTAGCGGTACCACCCGCCTTCGAGCACCTGCTGGGCCATGCGGGCATTGAACCGCTCGTCCAGAATCTTTCCGTATTGCGGCGCGGCGAAGGCGAACCAGCCGCCGGCAAGGATAATCACGGCAACCGCAAATGCGCCCGCTTCGCGCGCGAACGCGACTCCCGGAGGGGCGAATTTCCCGATGATGAAACTGAATACTCCGCTCACAAGGACAATGCCCAGGAAGAGTGCTACGCCCATGTCGCCTGCCTGCTGGTTCACGATCCACAGGAGCCATGCGACGGTGGCGAGCAGTAGCACGCCCATCGCCTTCTGGAGCGTGACCATCCACTTACCCGGCTTGGGGAATACCTTCAGCACGGCGGGGAAGGCGCACACCACCAGGTAGGGGAGCGCAAGCCCGAGCCCTGCGGCGGTAAAGAACAAAAAGAGTACGGGTGTCGATGCGGTAAACGCAAAGCCCATCGCAGTCCCGAGGAAGGGCGCGGAGCACGGCGTGCTCAGGAGCACGAGCAGCGCTCCGGTGAAGAACGCTCCGATAAGCCCCGCCTTGTGGCCCGCGGCATCCATCTTTGTGGTGGCGCTACCCGGGAGCCAGACTTCGAACACCCCGAGGAAACTCATCGCGAATGCGGTGAGGATGACGACCATGAAGGCGATAAACCCTGCACTCTGGAACTGCATTCCCCAGCCTGCTGCGCCGCCGCCGGCCTTGATGGCGGCTACGATTCCGGCGAGTGTCCAGAAACTTGCGAGGATGCCTGCGGTCGTGGAAATCCCGAGGGCGACGAGCCTGCTTCGGGACTGCCCCGCCTGCTTGATGAGGCTGAACAGTTTGAGTGAGAGAACCGGCAGCACACACGGCATGAGGTTCAGGATTATTCCGCCAACGAACGCGAAGAACAGCAGGAGCGCCACGGCGGCGGCACCTTCCTTACCCGAGTTGCCGTCGTTACCCGCAGGGCCGTCGCTGCCTGCGGCACCGTTTAATGCCTGCGCATCTCCTGCGGTGCCGTTTAGTCCCGGCGCCCCGTTGCCTTCATCGTTTTTTTTTAAAGTGTTTATGCCGCCCGCCTTGTTGCCGATGCGGATATCCACGCTTGCGGGTGCAAGGCAGATGGAGTTGTCGCATGCCTGGTAGTGGAAGGTGGCGTTGGTGGTAAGGCTGTCGTAGCCGTCCGCTACGGCCTTCACGGGAATCTTGATCTGGAAGTGTCCCTTGAACACGAGGTTCTCGAATTCGAGAACTTCGTTGTATTCCTTGATGGGTTCGGGCCACTTGGGTTCGCCGAACTCGATTCCGCGTGCGGCAATCTCGATGGACGAGGGTTTCAGGAATTCGTCGGCGGCGACGTTCGCGTTTACGTGCCAGTTTTCGGGAACAACGATATCGACAGTGACCTCGGACTTGCTAGAAAGCTTGCCTTCGGAGAACGCCATCGACGCCTCGGGGGGCTCCATCGCGTTCATGTTGAACTCTTGAGCCTGCGTTTTGGTAACAACTGTTGACAAAACCCCTAAAAAGATGGCAAAATAGCAACAGGTTGATGCATAATTTTTTTTTGCCTTGAAAAACGCCGCGATATTCATAAATTTTCTGCTTTCAGTTATGGGATTGGTCAAATGTTTAATCACTCACAAGAAAAAATAGAATTTCGTAAAACCGTAGAACAACTATGGAAGCGTCATTCGGAAGAAATCTATACCTTATGCGAGCAAAAGTGCGCCACTGCAGAAGATGCAAGGGACCTTTTCCAGACGGTAGCGCTCAAGTTTTGTGAAAATCTGCAGAATCTCATGAATCGTGCTGACATCATGCCCTGGATTATCACGGTCGTGAAGAACTCGTACCTGGACGAGGTTTGTGAACGGAACCGGATGAAGACCATGACGTCGGTTTGCGAGGATACTCCGGAGTACATGCCGTTTAGCGAGGAGAACGCGGCTTTCTACTCGCGACCGGCGACGGTGGAACAGCGTATGTTTCTCTTTAAGACGCTTGGCCTCTTGAATCCGCTTGAACGCATGCTCCTGGAGATGCGGTATCTCGGAGGTTTCTCGGTCCATGAACTGAGCTGCATCTTGGGCCTGTCTGAGAATGCGGTTCGCAAGAGACGCCTCCATGCGTTCAAAAAACTTCGCAGATTTTACAGGGAAAACGACATCTTGACAAAAATTGCGGAATAAACGGTGCTATCGCTTTTCTTGCCCGCGATAAATTCGTAATTTTGTACTGTGAAGAAGTTTCTTTCAATAGTAGCCCTTGTAGGGAGCCTAGTTTCCGCCTTTGCCAATGATGATTGGCAGGATTTCTCGGTGCCGTTCCCTATTAGGGATATTGCCCGCAATGGTGATGACCTGGTGCTTGCGACCGATGGTGGCATACGGTTTAAGGGGCCGGATATTGATGTGGTCTATACATCAGAGTCGGGGCTTGAAACGTCTGCCTTTTATGTGGTCATCGAGGCGAACGGCAAGTTGTATGCCATTTCGGAAAATGGTCTTGTCGCTCGTTACGAGGGAACAAAGTGGAAGGTTGTTAACCGGTCCTATCTCTCGCGTAATTCCCGTGTGATTCCCAGTAAGGCGGTGTCCGCAAGCAAGTATATTGCCATCTTGTTTGAAGATGGCCTGGCTTTTTTCGATACGGAATCCGGTACCTCGTTACTTCATGTGAATCAGGTGGGCAACGTTTCCCTGTCCGTATATCCTCCGGAGGATATTGCCATCCGCAATGATTCCCTGTTCGTTTCTACCATTCACGGTGTATATGCCCGTAAGATGGACTGGTCCGACCTGTCTCGAGATTTCCGACTGGTAGACCCTGCATCCTGGACTCTTGTAGATACCGACATCTTTATGAAGGATTCCCTGCATATTTACGCTGATGGCAAGGAATTCACGGATTCTGTTCTCTTTAAGGAAGGGAAAAGCCGTATAAAGTGGATCTCGGAAGGGAAAAACTATACGTACCTGGTTGGAGACGATGCCATATTCTGGAACAAGAAGGGCACATTGATGGATGTTACGAAGTACCTTGGCTACACGCTGGGCTCCGTTTACGAGATACAGATGATTCCGGGAGGCGGTATCGTTGCCGTGTCGCCGGAAGGATTCGGTGCTATAAGTAAGGGTACATACTGGTCTGACATATTGGAATTTTTCTTTGGGTACGGTAGCTATTCGGAAGCCTTTAGTAAGCGTATGAAGGTCATGTCCGTACTGGACGATGATATGATGCTGTATCATGTCTGGGGCCAGGGAATGCGGCTCATGAAGGGATTGGGTACATTGGCCCATCGCTATATAGCGCCTTCGGATGGAACTTGCATGGACCAGTATTTTGATAATTTCACGGTTGCTGCGGGAACGACGGTAGCGCCAGACAAGTCTGGCTTTTTGGCGGCGACGGCAAATAGTGGCGGAAAATATAGCCTAATTTACATTACCAAGGACGGCGATATTAGCTGTGCCACTGCAGTGGGCAGTTCGCCTTTTGCGGGGCCACTTGTGGCAAAACAGGAGGGGTCGGACTGGATTGTCTACGTTTCTTCCCGTACGACATCTGAGGCATTTTCGGCGGGTGCGCTAGACGTGTTCCGTTTCCCTTCCCCTTCGGCAAATGGTGGGAGAATCGTCGATGTCAAGGTGAAAACCCTGCCGAACATAGAGAAGAGAACTCCGCTCGATCTTGCGCTTGACGAAAAGCACAATGTCCTTTGGATGGCCTCGATGACGGATGTCAGTTACATGGAACTTGATAGCGATACGATACGTAAGCCGAATTCCACAAATGGCCTTTCGGGTGCGGAATTTTCTGCGATAGATGTTGACCCGCATGGCAATGTTTGGCTAGGGTCGACAAACCAGGGTGCGTATCGCCTGCAACGCAAGAATGAATCGTTTGATACTTTGTTGGTAACTCACTATACGACCAAGGACGGGTTGCTGTCAAATGGAGTCCATGATCTTGCCATAGACAATGTGTTTGGAATGATATGGTTTGGCCACGAAATAGGAGTATCTCGTTATAGGAAAAGCGACTTGCGCGAGGCCAGTAAGTTCATGACGGATTCTGCGGGTGCGTCTGTGATTGGGTATCCGATTCCGTTCCGTATAGGGCAGCATGCTCGTTTTACCATAGACCACATCGCGGAAAATGCGCGAGTTGATATCTACAATCGAGGTGGTTCGCTAATACGCTCGTTCTCCGGTAGTGAGGTTGCTGGCGGAAAGGTCGAGTGGGATGGATTCGGCAAAAACGGTAGGCTTGTTGCTCCGGGCGTGTACTATTATGTCGTAAGGACCTCGTCTAAAAAGGAACGGGGAAAGTTTATCGTAATCCACTGACGGAGATCTTATGAGAAAGGCGCTCTTGAATTTATCTATAGCCGGCCTGCTGATGTTTATTGCCCTATGCCTTTATGCATGTGCGGGAGAACGTCAGGGGCTCGTGTGTTCCGAAATTCAGTACCGGCTCGATACGCAGACGTATTCCCCGGACCAGCGCGCCTATATGGAAAATGAACTTCGCGAATGTCGCGAAGAGGAAGCGAAAAAACGTGGTGCCGATGCGCAGTCCAGACAAGGCATTTATGAACGCTATGCGGCGAGTACGCAGGCGGACTCCGCTGCTGCGGATTCTACGAAGGGTGATATCTCCGTTTCGGAGGCCTTGAAGGATTCCTCGGGCCAGGAAACGATAAGTATCTATGACCGCTACAAGATGGTCGATTCTACTAATGCGGGTGCATCTTCCGCTGTTCGCGAAGATGCCGCGCAGGTTGCTCCAGACACATCCGCTGCCGAGGCGGGCAGTTTCCAGTAAGGCGGTCTTGTAGATGGCGCGCATCCAGACGCTTGCTGGGGAGTGGTTCGAGCCGGAACTGCCGACCCGCTTATTGAAAATCGCGGGCGATATCTGCGATGCGGGTGGCCGTGCCTTCCTGGTAGGCGGTTGGGTTCGCGATGCCCTCCTGGGTAAGCCCTGCCGCGACTACGATATCGAAGTCTACGACATGGCGCAAGACGCTTTGGTGCCGATTCTCTCGAAGTATGGCCGCACGAATCTGGTCGGGAAGGCGTTCGGCGTGATTCACCTCGCCATGAAGGGGCTTTCGCTCGATTTCTCGTTCCCGCGCACCGAGAGCAAGGTGGGCTATGGGCATCGCGGTTTCGTGGTGCATACCGACGAGAAATTGTCCTTCAAGGAGGCTGCGCTCCGGCGCGACTTTACCATCAATGCGATGGGCATGGAACTGCCGGACTTGACTCTCTGTGACCCGTATGGCGGCATTGACGACCTCAAGAAGCACACGCTGCGCCACGTGGGCCCGGCCTTTGCGGAAGATTCCCTGCGTATATTGCGCGGGGTGCAGTTTGCTAGCCGCTTCGGGTGCACGCTCGCTCCCGAGACGGTGGAACTCTGCCGCACGCTCTCGCTCGACGACCTGAGCGTGGAGCGCCTTTTCGAGGAATTCAAGAAGTGGCTATTGAAGCCGGGTAAGCCTTCTCTCGGGCTCCGTGCCTTCCTGGACATTAAGCTTGATGGATACTTCCCGGAAATCCGCCCGTTCGAGGGCTCCTGGGAAACGCTCGGAACGATTCTTGACAATATGGCGGAACTGCGTGACGCATGTACTGCCGGCGGGCAGTCCAGTGCAGGCCTGTGCGAACTCTCCGAGGCGCAGGCGATGGAATTCGCGTTTGCCGCCCTCCTGTGCGGTAGTGCGGAAACGTCCCTCAAGTTCCTGGAACGCATCACGAACGAGGTTCACCTGCTGAAGGTTGTTCCCCCGCTTTTGGCGGCATACCGGGAACTGGATACGGCCATTGTAAGTAACGCCCCGGCGCTTCGTCGCCTTGCGGTAAAACTCGGTGGCCTCAAGTTGCTCGGCCTGCTTGTAAAATGTACTCCGCGCGCATTCTTTACCCGCGATAAACTTGAAGCAGCCGATAGCGAAAGCTTTGCCGATGTCCTCTGGAATGCTGCCGCTGGCCTTGATTTGCTTGAGGCGGCCCCGCAGGCCTACCTCACGGGAAAGATGCTCATGGACCTGGGAGTTAAACCCGGCAAGCAGATGGGCGAGATTATTAAGCAGAGTTTTGAACTCCAGCTCGACGGTGAAATCAAGAACGCTGACGAAGCCGTGGCCTGGGCGAGATCCGCTATTTCCACCTAAATAGGCCCGTAATGCCTGCGGGCACGCAGAAGACAATCATCGGAATCTGGATTATCTCTACCGGCAGGAATGCGAGCATCTTGCGCTTGGCGTGCAGTTTCCACGACGCGATCATCAGGAATACGAAATCCACGATGATTTTCGGGGCGATGCTGAATGCACACCACTGCCATGGGCAATCCAGGAATGCAACGCACCAGGGACTCACGAACATCCAGATATAGTAGGTGTAGATGAGCGTGAGTAGCAAGATGTACGCCTTGCTCTCGTAGTTGGTGCCGTTGCTGCTCCAGCGGGCGCGCTGGTTGAATAACTGCTTCCAGGTGTGCACCGGTGCAGTCTCTATCACGGCATCCTTGTCCAGGTTATAGCAGACCTTGGTTCCTGGGATTTTCATCATCTTGTGGATGAGCATGTCGTCGTCGCCGCTCGAGAGGTTGATGAGGTCGCCGAAGCCGCCCACCTCGAAGAACAGATCCTTCTTGTAGGCAAGGCATGCGGCACTTGCGACAATCGGGTGCCCCCAGCTGAAACCGGCGGCTTCCATTGCGGTGTAGCCGAGCGTCTCGAGTTTCTGGTAAAGGTGCGGCATGGTGCGGCTGCCGTTGTTCTGCTTCGGACCCTGCACGATGCAGATGCCGTCCACAAAACGGCCCGCCATTGCGGTAATCCAGCTCTTGCGTGGGATGCAGTCGGCATCCATCGTGAGGAGCACCTCGTTCTTTGCAATCTTGAACGCACTTTCGAGTGCGCGTTTCTTGGGGCTGGCGATTACGGGCAAGTCCTGCGGCAGCGACAGCACGCGGAACTTCGGGTGCGTCGCGGCGAACTTCTCGAGAATCTCTTTCGTGGAATCCGTAGAGCGGTCGTCCACGCAGATGACTTCCCATTCGCCCGCATAGTCCTGCACGGCGAGGGCCTCGAGCGTGCGCTGCGCGAATTCCTCCTCGTTCCTCATCGGTACGACCACAGTTACGCTCGGGGTGGCCTTCGGACCCCTATAGCGGTGCGTGCGGATAACCCCTATTATGAAGAATAGGAAGAGGAGCACGTAGAGTGCGGTGAGGCATGCGATGATTATACCGCCCATGTGCGCAAATGTAGAAAAAACTATCTTTAGCGCCATGATTCACCCATCCGCATTTGTTAGCCCGCAGGCAAAAGTCCACGAAACGGCCATCATCGGCCCGTGGTGCCTCGTAGATGATGGTGCGGAGATTGGGGAAAACGTTGTTCTCGAGTCCCGTGTGCATGTGTATGGCGGGGTGTTCATCGGCAAGAATACTCATATTTACGATGGCGCCATCCTCGGCGCTCCTCCGCAGGATTTAAAGTATGCAGGCGAACCGACCCGCCTCAGCATAGGCGAGAACTGCACCATCCGCGAGTACTGTACGCTCAACCGTGGAACAGTCCAAGGTGGTGGATGTACACGCATTGCAGACAAAGTATTAGTCATGGCGTATTCGCATATTGCACACGATTGCGATATCCGTGAAGGTGTCGTCATCGCGAACGGCTGCCAGATTGGCGGCCACGTGCGCATCGGTGAGTACGCGACGCTCGGGGGTGTCACCGGAATCCAGCAGCACAACCAGGTGGGCGCCTACGCCTTCGTGGGCGGCACGCACAAGGTGGACCGCGACGTTCCCCCGTGCACCAAGGCCTGCGGGAGCCCTATCCGTTACGGTGGCCTCAACCTACATGCGCTCCGCCTGCATCCGGACCTGTTCCCCGAAGAGCGTGTCGATGCACTTTCCCGAGCCTACCGCGAACTCTATCGCAGCGGCCGCCCTGTGGCCGAGGTAATCGAGGAATTGAAAAAAGGCCCGGAACCTCTGTTCCAAGCCTTTTTCGATGAGCACTGGGGCGGTTCTCTCGTCCGCCCGTAGCTCCTAGAGCCCGAATGCTGCGGGGAAGCCGTCTAGCCAGGTACCGGTTTTCTTGTCGTAGGCTTCAAAACCGCCGACGCCGGCAAGTCCCCAGTAATGCCAGGATATGCCATACTGTTCAGCGACTGCTATGACCGCTTTTGCCCATTTGGCCTTTGCGGCATTGGTCGGAGGATTAGTGCCTTCCGCGCAGGAATGCGTGTTGGCGGATTCGCCGCCGGAAACACCGAACTCACCCATATTGAGCGGAACGTACTGGCCGGCAGTTACATCCGGATACAGTTTCTTGATTGTGGCGATGTAGTTCTTGAAGTCTGTGGCTGCAGTCATGGCGTAGGCGGCATCTCCCTGGCAGGCATAGCTGTGACCCTGGTGGGTGAATTCGTAGGGCTCGTAGTAGTGTCCGCTATAGATGATGTTTCCGTCTGCCGGCAACTCCAGCGAGGTGATTTCTGCGAACTTGGCGGACTGCTTGGATTCGAACATGATGGTTTTTCCGGGGGAGACCGCGCGTATGGCGTTGTAGCCCACCATCATGACGTCGTTCAGGCGTTCAGCAGTGTTCGTTGTCGGTTCGTTCAAGATGTCGTAAACAAGCATGTCGTCCGGGATGTTCGCGGCTTCGAAGGCCGTTGCCACCTGTGTCCATATGCTTGCGAAATGTTCTTTCTCAAACTCGAAGAGGTCCGGGTTAGTCCTGGAGTGGTTGGCCGCGAACATTAGCTCGTGATACCAGTGGAAACTGACGACCACGGCGAGGCCCGCATTGATGGCCAACTTGACATCTTCTAATACGCCTGCCAGGCGGTCCGGGTTGACGGCGTGGGTCACGGGGTCGGAATTGTGCTGCCAGCGGACGGGGATACGGACGGAATTGAATCCGGTCTGTTTGATTAGTGTAAAGTATTCGTCCTTGATGGGGTTGTTCCAACCGTTATCAAGCCCGTCGTTACAGGTAAAGTTGTAGCGTTCTGCGGGGAGATTCCCGAAGAAAAGCTGGTCGGAGTTGCCGAGCGTAATTTTTTTCTCTACGCCATTGATGGTGTAGACAAAGTCGTCGCCTTTTCCCAGGGTTCCGCAGCCCCAGTAGGAATTGGCATCCCATGCATTGCCCAAGTTGATGCCCTTTCCGAGGCGTGCGTTCATGGCACGGCCCTTGGAGTAGTCCACCTTGGCGTGGGTTGTCGATCCGCTGGATGTTGGTTCATCATCGGCCTTGGTCAGGCCGCCGCCATCGGAGGAGCAGCTGGCCAGGAAAAATGCTGCGGTAATCGGGGCTAGGTATTTGAAAAACTTCATAGAAAACCGTCCGGTTGCTGTTTACATAGACAATTTAAACATATTTAAGGCTAAAAATTGCTTTTTTTTTAATAATTCGGTTACTTGGGTAAACGTGTGATTTTCCTCAAAAAGACGAAAAATCGGGATTTTGGGTACATTTTGCCCCATTTGGGTACATCTGTAAACCCATTTTGGATTTTTTCGTAAAACAAGCCCCTAAAAACAAGTTATATTGTTGCCATTGAATTTGGAGATCTTGTATCTTATGAAATCACATCTGCAGACCATCATCTGGAAGTGCGCCGTGGGCTCACTCCTTCTTGCGTCTTTCTCCTTTGCTTCTTTCAGCGATTATAGGGATAGGGACAATTCCCGCTTCGTTACGCGCGAGGCCAAACCCTTCCGTCCGGACAAGGACGTGGTAAGCGTCGTTATGCGCGAGGCTATTCCCCGTGGCGGTGGATACACCTACCAGTACCCGCGTGAGAACCCCGAGCCGGTCCTCACCGACAAGTATGCCATGGAAGGTGCACTTTCCATGGAAATCGAGCTTATTGCCAGCGACTATTCCGGCGTGGCTATCTGTATTGCCGGTTCTGTGGACCTGACCCCGTACCTGGAAGAAGGCGTCCTCGAGTTCTGGATCAAGGGTGACAAGGGTGGTGAAAACGCCCTGTTCGTGCTCGTTGACGATGGCGTGAAGAGCAACGGCGAATCCCTGCAGGTTAAGCTCCGCTCCAAGAGCCTTGGTGAAATTACCACGGAATGGAAGCATTTCAGCATCCCGCTCAAGCTGTTCGGCATGACCGGTGTGTACTGGGATGCGAAGAATACGCGTGAAGTCATGCTCCCGTTCGCTTGGTCGAACTTCAAGGGTTTCCGTCTTGAAGTCCGTAAGGACGAGAACGAGGCCTTCAAGGTCTGGATTGACGATATCGTAATCAAGAAGCAGGGCAAGGCCTACGAAGGTCCGTCCAACTACCCGTTCCGCAACGCAATTTAAGAGGTCCCCATGCGCAAATTACCGTTACTCTTTACGACTTTGCTTTGCTCTTCTCTTGCCTTTGCCCAGGAGGATGACTCCCCCTACGCAAGCGCACCTGAAACAGAGGCTGTGGAAGAATCCGCCGAGGCAGCCTACGCTGAACTTGATGCAGCGACTGCCGAAGAACCCGCTCCTGCCGAAGAGGCTGCACCTGCCGAGGAAAGCGCCCCGGTTGAAGAGGCTGCTGCCGAACCTGCTGCTGAGGAGCCCGCTGCTGAACCTGCTGCAGAAGATGCTGCCGCTGCCGAACCTGCACCCGAGGAAGCCCCCAAGAAGGAATTCGCTTCCGCTGCCCCTGTGACCGGTCCTGCTCCCGTGGTTGCCGCTCCGGCGACGCTCTCTGCGGACGAACAACTGAATACGGCCGAGAACAACCTGGATGGAATTGCCGAAAGCCTGGAATCCACCATGATGGGCAAGGATGACGCACCCCTCGCGGTTTCGGGTTTCATGGCATTCCGCCTCAAGAACTTCAGTTATCCCGACGCCTCTGAGTACTTGGCTTCCGATAAGGCGCGCCTTGCGGTCGACGCTATCTTCAAGGCGAACGTCGTGGCCATGCCGAACTCCTACATGACCCTTTGGACGAACTTCACTTTCCCGTTCGACCTCTCGGGCCTGTTCGTCAACAATCTGGGCACTCACCCGACGGACGTGCCTACTTCTAACGAACGCGTGCTGTTCGACCACTCTACCGACTACTACTCATCCACGGTCGACGAAGAAATGAACTTCGGTGTCGACATCCGTGCGGGCGTCTTTGGCGCCTACGTTACGGCGGGCGGCGTTATCTGGGCGAACTCTTCTCCCCTTACCATGTGGGAACGCGAAACCATGCCCCGCTTTGCCTGGGTGTACGAAACCTTCGAAGACGAAAAGACTGTGAGCACCTACTACAAGGAAAAGGTGTTCAAGCCGGTGAAGGAAGGCGGCCGCGCCTTCTGGACCAACCGCTCTTTCGGTGGCGTGTTCGTGAGCGCCTACCAGTTGCCCTTCGACATGACTGCCCAGGCCATGGTGGCCCAGCCGTCCGATATGGACGTGGGTACCCGCGACGGTCTGCGTATGTACGGTGGCCAGCCGGGTGAACTCGAAATGGCCGGTGACTATGACCTGCGCGGTGCCGTTTATCACGGACGCCTAGCCAAGAACAAGATTGCGGACAACCTCACGATTGGCCTTAACTACATGGGCGTCGTGTTTGATGAAGCGCTTGTCTACGAATCCGAATTCTACAGCCAGTACAACGCCTTGAGTGCAGACCCCACTATTATGAACACGCACGTTGCCTCTATTGATTTCAAGGGCAACATCACTCCGAAGTTCTACTTGATGGCCGATGTGGCCTTGAGCATGACCGACTCGCTCAAGTACTACAAGGCTGACGGCGCCAAGCACGGTTCCGGTTACGAGAAGAGCTCCTACGAAGCCGAATGGAGCACTCCGCAGGTCGGTGTGTACGTGAAGGCTCAGAGCAAGTACCTCGAAGGCTGGCCGATGACCCTCGAAGCCATCTTCCTCCCGAAGGACTTCTACTCTCCGTTCTCCATGTCTAACCCCTCCCGTTTCCTCGCATGGCGCAAGGATGAATTCGCACTCAACTCCGGTTCTATGCGCTATGCCCCCAATATGGCGGGTATCAACCTGAAGATCGAACCGGAATTCAACCGCGGTCATCTCGATATCCAGTATGGCTTGCACAGCCAGGTTGAAGACGGTGACGACGTGCTTCTCTTCAACTACCGCTTGAATGGCCGCAACCTGTGGGAATCCACGAACTCCTGGACCAAGCACAAGCCGATCTTCTGGGCTGACTCGGGTAACGCCCGCTACAATGGATACGTGGAACGTGCCGGTGTGCTTACTCCGGGTACGGGCCTCAAGATGAACCGTCAGCAGGGCGGCCTCCGTGGCGGTACCTGGGAAATGTGGGAAACCTTCGTTGCCTATGAAAATGCCGAGCAGATCCAGGATAGCGTGGTTCCGAGCCACACCAAGTGGTCCAGCTACCTCTCTCTCGCAGGTGGCTACGATATCGGCCACTGGTTCGGTACCGACAAGAACATCGTGATGAGCGGCTACGCCTCTATTTCCGGTGTGTCCAAGACGATTGCTCCGCTTGCTTATAGCGAATCCCAGAGCGACATGCTCCTGTGGAGTTTCTACGGACAGCTTGAACCTGCAATCGCGCTTACCCCGACGTTCCACCTTGTGGGTATCCTCGGCCTTGAAACGTTCCGTTCTGAATACGGTTACCTTATCGACTATGTAGATAACGTGATCGCTAAGCCGACAGCGAAGGCTCCGACGCATTACAACGATGTGTCCACGACCTTCTACCGCAAGGCCCCGATTAACTACCTCGAAACGGCGCTTGGCCTGGGCTTCGACTGGAACTTTGCCGACCGTGCGGGCATCCATGTCCGTTACAAGTGGGCGACCCACTCCGACGAAACAGTGCCTGATAATGACTGGACCGGTCATTACATCTACGCTGAAACTAAAGTATGGTTCTAATGGAGGCGCGATAAGAGTATGATTTTCAATAAAAGTGCTTCGAAAATGATGACTAGAACTTTGACAGCCCTTGCGCTTTCGACCGGTGTCGCCGCTGCATCTGTGGCCGACAACCAGGAACTGATTGCGAGCAAGGTTGATTCTGCTAATGCCCATCGCGGCTTGGAAGTGACTGGCGCCATCCGTGGTGTCGCACAGGCATCTTACTTTAATACCGATCAGGATAAGTACGGCGTCGCAACGATGCCCGATACCGAAAGGGACGAGTTCGTGAATGCCGACTTCAACTTCGGCTTCCGCCCCTGGGAAAGCGTCCGTGCGAATGCGATGTTGCGCCTCTATGCGGGCATGCAGGATTACTTCGCTTCTGCAGCAAAGATTATCGAGGTCCCGTGGCTCAACGTTGAAGGCCAGATTGGCAACAACTTCCACTGGGTCGTGGGTGACTTCCGCCAGCAGTACTCCCCGCTTACGTTGTTTGCCCCGGATGTCGACATCATGTACGAACCGCAGGTGTTCGCCCGCAAGCGCCACATGGCCGAAAAGCAGCAACTGCTCGAGGGCAACCAGCGTAACCTCCAGGGTGCGAACCTGCAGTTCCGCATGGACTTGAACGATGTGTTCGGCCAGGTGCGTGCCGAAGGTATCTTTGCACGAATCAACCGTGCGCAGATGCTTGACCTTTCCGGTGCGGAAGGCAACATCCTCCCGAACGATTCTCTGCCGGGTGCAACGCAGGCTGCCAATACCGACAAGTTCCTCTTGGCGGGTAACTTGGAACTCCTTCCGCTGAAGAAGAACGCCTACTTGGGCGGTACCATGATGTACATCTTCGACAACGAGGACAACTTCTCTTACACCTACCGCTACTTTGATGATGGTGGCCAGGTGACGATTATTCCTGACCCCGAACAACTTGGCTTGTCTTTCAACAATCCGTATGAACTCCAACCGCAAAAGACGTTTATCCTCGCTGGCCGCGTGGGTGGCGATGTTGCGGGCATGATGAACAACAAGAACATCATCTTGGATGCTACGGCAGAAATCGCCTTGTCTTCGGACCAGGTTGTTTCGACGGGAATCGTCGTTACGACAGCTGATGACCCTGCTGCTGTTCCTGGGCCTGATGAGAACCTGGATGGAGCTCCGGATGCCTACTATAAGTTTGACGAAAAGAAGGAAGACCAAGGTGGCATGGCCCTCAATGCGAACCTCAATGCCGGTTACAAGACCGAATCCTGGGGTGTGCGCTTGGTGGGCGACGTAATCTTCAATGACAGCCTTTGGTTCAACAACTTGGCTCAGTCGCCCAAGTTCTTTGCGCAGCGCGTGCAGAACTCCGACTACGATGGCAACACGGTCAAGTATGGCGTGAACTCTCCGCTCTACACGACGTTTGATGCCCTCTACAACTTTGCCCCGAAGTTTGCCCCGGTTCCTATAACCATGCGTACGGACGACATCGGCTTCAAGAAGCAGCCCGAGAGCTACAACATTGCCCCGTACAACAAGAACTCCTGGACGGGTAATGTATATTCCAAGGCTCAGATTGCTCTCCTGAATGCGATGGCTGACCCGGCAATCCAAATGATTCTCCCCAACGGCATGGCGACCGCTAACCGCGAGGGTGGCCGCGCCACGTTGATTGCGAATGTGGGTGACTGGTTCGAGGCTCAGGGCCTGTTCGGTATCTACACGCAGGTTTCTCCGCTCTTCGGATTCACCGATATTTCCTACATGGAATACGGTGGCGGCCTCAAGGCTGATATCTTCAAGGTGCTTGGATTCAAGAAACCGCTTGAGATTTCTGGATCGTACAGGCATTCCGAACGCACCATGGATTACGACCCGACGATTCTTGGCTTTGATGGTACCGTAAAGAGCGGCACCGCGGAATTCAAGACGGACTTCATCAACGCTGGGCTCTACGTGCAGTACCTGCCGCGCCTGGGTGTTACCGCTGGTTTCCAGATGGTGACGATGGAACTGAATGACTTGCAGCAGGCTCAGAGCATGGCTGACTACCTCGGTATAGCAAGCATCGCTCCGATGGTCAAGGGTACGCAGATGCAGTGGATGGTCGGTCTCGACTACACGCTCGACAAGAATGCCTGGCTCTCGCTGAACTTCGGCATGATTACGGTCGAGAACACCTACAATACCGGCCTGGGTACTGCTGATGATGCTGTGAACCTGCCTCTTTATGCAAGTGACGTGAAGGGCGAGGCTGGGTGGCCGGCGGAGTTCACCAGCAAGTTCTCACAAACTATTGTTGAAGCCTCCATTAACGTGGAATTTTAATGGGAGGGAATGAAAATGATGAATACTAAAAAGACCTCGATCATTTTTGCATCTGCCTTGATGTTCTCTGCCGTGGCTGCATTCGCTGAAGGCGACTCTGCAACCGTCGAAAAGCAGTCTTCCTTCTTGCAGAAACTGGATTCGCTGAACAAGTCCATTCTCGGACTTCGTGTGGGCGGAACGGCCAAGGCTGGGGCGCTCACTTCCATGGCTTCTTCGGACCAGTTCTCGGATATGTCCCCGACTCAGGAAAACCAGGCCTATACCGATGTGAACCTCAAGTTCCTCGCACAGCCTTCTTCCGAAACCCGTCTCGATGTGCAGCTCCGCTTGCACAAGGACTGGCAGAGCGGCGTTGACGAGAATAACAACCCCGTGATTGGCCACTGGTTCAGCTATGATGGCAATATCCTGAACAACCATGTGGATTTTAACTTGGGCTACATGCGTGTCGGTTACTCTCCGCTCACCATCAACACCCCGCAGGTGGAAATCCTCCAGGAACCTGAAATCTTTGCGCAGAACCGTGTCGATGCCCTTGCTGCCCGCAACCTTGACACTACGTCCCGTCGCCTGATGCAGGGCCTGAACGCCGCCTACCATAGCGGTGCCGTGGGTGCAGTCGACAACATCTATGCGCAGATGACTGGCGCCCGTATGCGTAACGCCGCAAAGAAGAATGACCAGGTGTTCTTCGACTTTGACTGGTCTGACCGTTATGCCTACGGTCTCCGTGGCGGTCTTGAACTTTTTGGTGCGAATGTCGGTGCGAACTTCGTTGGTGCCTTTGACCGTCGTCTTTCCGCCCGTTCTCGCGATATTGGCCTGAAGGATACCATTCATTACGAAAATAACGAAGTCCTTTCTGTGGAACTCGGATTCGATTCCAAGAAGATGCTGCCGTCCCTGCCGGTTGTGTTCGGCTTTAATGCTGAATACGCAATGTCCTGGTGGGATGTCGATGCGGAATTCTTGCAGAAGAACCCCTCTGTTATTTCGCAGATTGTGGAAGAGACTTCCTTCCCGGATGGTGCTGGTACGAAGACGGTCGTTTATGTGGCATCGACGGTGGATGTCAATGCTTCTGAAAATGTAACGATTGACGAAGCCGACGCTGATGGTTCTGCCCTGTTCGTGCAGGCCTTTGCCAAGGGGTCGTTCTCCAAGTTCAATTTCGACTTCAAGGGATTGTACCTCATGAACGACGAGAAGTTCTGGTCAGAACTTGCTTCTTCCCCGAACTACCTCGGTAACGGAATCATCTTCAATGCGAACGCCATGTACGGCGATGTTGACCAGGCTCTCGTATCGAGCTTCGCCTCGGGTAACCTCGAGAACCTCTACTTTATGGTCTACAATACCGACCTCCTGACTGCGTCGACCCTTATGAGTTCTGGACAGGCGACGGTGCTTTCGAGTGATTACTCTGTGTCGCCGAACATGTACTACCGCCTCTACAACAACTACAAGTTGGCGCATTTCTACCGCAATGGTTTTGATGCGAACACCATGAAGATGCTGGAAGTTGCGCAGGCAGTCTTCATGATGGATCCGTCCGTGAACCTTGCGATGCCCCTTGGCCTTGCTACGCCGAACCGCAAGGGATTTGCGGTATCTCTCGATGCAGACTGGGACGATGCAATTACGCTGAATGGCCGCTTCTCCCAGTATAGCGAGCAGGAAGGCGACAACAAGTACACGACAATCGGTGCCGGCCTCGGCGTAGATATTGGCCGTCTTGTTCCGTCCCTTGGCCGTAAGCTGGTGCTTCAGGGATCCTTCGAGAAGACGACCGAGGATTCCTACCTCAAGCGTTCCGCCCAGCGTATTGTCGGTGGCTTGACTGCCGATATCTGGGGTCCGATCGCCTTGCAGGCCGGTGTGCAGATGCTGAACAAGAAGTTTGAAGGCGATGCGTTTGGCACCGGCATTGCAGGGCTTCCGGTTGGAATGTCCTTTGTGCAGGCTGTTGACGAAATGCTCATCCTCGCAGGTCCGAAGGTTCGCATTGCTCCGCAGTCCTTTGTCACGGTTCGTTACGGCATGCTCAAGAACAGTGTCGATTACCAGGGCCTGACAGCCGATGCTTCTGGATACGAGAAGAAAGAACTTTCTATTGACAAGAACCTTATCACCGCCGAAGTGACGGTCAATTTCTAGTGAGGTCTTAAATGAAGAATGTGAAGATTTCTCTTTTAGCCGCTGGCGCCTTAATGGCCATTGTGGCGTGTTCCTCCTTGGAAGTGGACAACCCGACTTCGGAAAACTTTCCGAAGGATTGGTCGGCTGCGGAATTTATTAAGGCTAACCCGGATCTGCGCGCTTTGCAGATTAGGGACAAGGTAACCTACATGAATACCCTTTCGGGTGCCGAGAAGGATGATGACGCCTTCATTGCCAATGAGGAAGTCGTAAAGGCCCTCATGATTAAGCATGGCGGTATGACCGAAGCTGATTTTGATATTAGTGTCCATGGTGCCTATATCAAGAAATTCAACATCTATGGTGTTGAGAATGAATCGGCCATCTTTGATACGCTTACGCTTGATACGGCTACTATTGAAAGGCAGTACATTGTCTATGGCGCAATTGAAGGTCGTCCGTACCGTTTCTGCAAGGATACCGACGTGAACCTTGTGCCAAAGTGCGAAACCACGCAGGCGGATGAATCTCCGAATGTTGGCTTTGCAGAACACATCTACTGCGCAAAGGACGCCGCCGTCTACTGCCTTGATTGCGAGCCCGAAACTAGTGAATGCCCGGACAATTTCGTTGCGCCGGAAGAAAGTTCCAGTTCTGCTGCCGCACCGGAATCCTCCGAAGCCGCAGGCGAAGAATCCAGCTCGAGCGAAGGCGGCGAAAATCCCGAATCTAGCGATGCTTCTGCCGATAGTTCCAGCAGCGAAGAAGCAACCGCGGAAAGTTCAAGTTCTGCTGAATAAAAGGTGGGAAATATCATGAATCTCAAGCTTATTGTAACGACAGTCGCGGTTGCGTGCGTGGCAATGTCCCAGGCCGCTGCCGACAAGGTGATTGGCTATTTCCCGTACTGGAGCCAGTATTCCCAGTTCTACCCGAAGGATATCCGCTACAACACGGTGACCCACATCCACTATTCGTCCCTTATGCCGGGTGAAGACGGCTCGCTTGCCTTCCCGGACGAGAACGATGCGCCCAACTACGATTCCCTCGCGGTTATGTGCGCGGCGAACAACGTGAACCTCGTGGTTTCCGTTGGCGGCATGGAAGCCGAAGGTAACCTGAAGGCCATTGCCTCTTCCGATGAACTCCTCCCGAAGTTCGTCTCGAACGTGAAGGAATGGGTGGATAGCCACAATGCAAAGGGTGTGGAACTCGACTGGCAGAACCTCACTGCGGATGATGCCGGCGACTACGCCAAGATGGTGAATGCCCTTGTGGATGCCTTCTCCGGCTCTATCGTGGCTTCTACCATGTACCCCTATGTGGCGATGGAACCCTACACTGCCGAAGTGATGAACAAGCTCAGCTACGTGAACGTGTTCATGCCCGACCAGATGAACGAGGACAACTCCTCGCTCGTTCCGAACCAGGGCGGAAAGTTCATTGCTGAAACCCTCGAGAAGGCTGCCGGTGCGGGAATCCAGAAGGATCTCCTGAACCCGGTCGTGTACTTCTACGGCAAGTCCTTCCTCGGTGCTACGGGTTTCGGTTCTTCGCACAACGGTACGGGTAGCGGTAACGAAGGTTACCTGCCGTACAAGGAACTCATGGGCAAGTTCGATACTCCGGACTACAAGGTCAGTTTCGATTCTGACTCCCAGTCCGAAATTGCCGTGAGCAAGGAAGAAGCCATCGTGTTCATGGGTATTCCTTCCGTGAAGGCGGTTGCCGAGAACGTGAAGAACAATGGCTACTCCGGCGTGGCTGTTTACGACCTCTCTCAGGACCACCACGAACCGATCGTCTCCATCCTGGTGACGATTGGCCTGGAACTCCGCCCGGAAGTGAACTACAAGCCCGCGAAGAAGAAGTAAGTCTTGCAACTAGAATGTTTTAAGAGGCTCCTTCGGGAGCCTCTTTTGTATGTTTATGTAATATTGTTTGCTACGAGAGGCGCTTCGCACGTTCACACTCACACTTCGTTTCAGTGTTCACTTTGCGAAGCGCCATCTCTCCGCAAAAAAACAAGAGTTGGCTCCGGCAAGGACAGGCATGTTGCGGGAACGTCCTAGACGCTTGTACTGCGAAGGCCTCGCGGCTGTTAGTCACTTCGGCCTTCGGCGAATTGCGGGTATACATTAAACAGCAGGGGAGATGTTTGTTTGCTACGAGAGTCGCTTCGCACGTTCACACTCACTCTAACACGACCGCTCGTTCGTCATATCAAGTAAAGAACCTCCGGTTCCTCACTCGCTATCGCCATCGCGACTCGTTGATACGAGTCGCTTTTGGCTCACACTTCGTTTCAGTGTTCGCTTTGCGTAGTCTTCGCATCAGTTAGTCGCTTCGGCCTTCTGCGAATCGCGGGGCCGCGCAAGTATATATACAAAAAGCCCCGGGCGTGCCCGGGACTTAAATGCTTTAGCGTAAAGGAGTCTAGCTTATTTCTTTTCGAGGAGGAAGTTCTGGATATTGCTTCCCTGCCTTACACGGACGATGTACTTGCCCGCGCTGATGCCGCTCATCGGGACCACGTTGGTGCCGGCACCGAGCATCACCTTCTGGGTGTATTCCACGTTGCCGAGGGCCGTGAAGACTTCGACCGTGGCTAGGCCCGCTTTCGGAGTGCTCAGCAGCATTCCGTCGTTGCTGAACTTGGCCTTGAAGGCTGCACGCGGCTTCTGCACCATAATCGGGGTGTTGCCGCCGTTACCGACGGTGATGATGATAGTCGAGTCGACTGCGGCTCTATCCGCGGTTTCAGGAGCAGTGGCCCTGATGGTCACCGTGGCATCCTGGTCAGCGGAAATAAGGAAGCCTTCGCTGTTGACCACATAGATGGAGGTCGGCTGCCCATCAAAGGTGTAGGTAATCGGAGACTTGCCGTAGTATGTCTCGGTCGCGAACACGCCTGCAACGACAGCACCCTTATCGACGGTCATCGACTTGAAATTGTCTCCCAGTTTGTCGCCTGTCTTGGTGTAATTGATGGTAATGGTGTCGTTGAAGGCGATGTACCCGCCAGCTGCAGCCGGAGCTGTCGCCACAATCTTTGCTGTGCCGAGGGTCCCCGAGAATTCAAACATCTGTACGGTGCTGCCCTTTACCTGGCCGAAGCATCCGGCAGTGTTGGAGCATGTTGCCTTCTTGACTTTTACGATGTCGGTATTGAGGGAAGTGAACGTAAGTGTGGAACCCTGGTCTGTTGTTCCGGTGGTGCTGGCAATCACTTCTTTTTTGCCATCGTTATCCAGGTCCTTGATGGTCTTGCTCTTGGTGCAAGATCCGCTAGTAAAGCAATTGAAGTCCACAAACCCGCTGACGGTCTGCTTGGGCTCAGCCGTAACGATTATAATGGACTGAGAGCCGTCGTTGCCGGTCATGAGGACAAAACCTGCGTTCTTGACGGCGCCTGTGGACGTGACGACAGATTCGTCGCTTGAGGTGTAGGTGCAGCCCGACTTCAGCGAACTTGCAACGCTGCCTGCGGTTTCCTTGACGGTGGTTGCAGAGAAGGAGCAACTGCCGCTCTTAAGTGTCGCCGTGAATTGGCCTGCCCAGTCCGTGGCGTTCTTGGTGAGGTAGCTCTTTACAAAGTTTCCGGAATTGGTGTAGCTTGCGCTGGCGAGTTCGGACTGCTTGGTGAGCGCTTGGTCGCCGGCAAACATGGCGGAACCTTCATCGGAAGCGTTTCCGATTTTGGTCACCTTCTGGCGCAGGCTCCAGTTGCAGTTACTGATCTTGTTCTGCTCCATGAAGTTCGTCCATTCGGACGATGCGCTCGTGTTGGCATCGCTCTTGCCGTCAGCGGTAGTGGTACCCCATTCGGTAATGAACACGGCGTTGCCGCCATTCTTACAGGAGGTCACGGCTCCACCGTATTGGCCGACGGAGTGCGTACCTGCATAGAAGTGGAACACGTATCCCACATTCTTCTTGTCAACGCCTCCGCACTGGCCCATCTGGGACCAGTTAGGCGTACCCACAAGGGCGAGGTTGTCGGAATTGGCACGGATGCCGCCGATAACGTCGTTGGCGTAGCTCTTGATGGAACCCCAATCATTGAAACTGCCGGCAGGTTCGTTGAACACTTCCCAGATGATGTTCGGGACGCCCTTGTACTTTGCGGCCATTTCACTGAAGAAAGACTTCGCCTTGGCCTTTTCGTTGCTTTCGTAGGCGCGGTGACTGTGCCAGTCGATAATGATGTAGATGTCGTTCTCGATGGCGGCTTCGACCATCTGGTCAATCTTACCCGTCTGCGTGTCTGGGTTGTCGTAGTAGGAATACTTTGCGTCGAGCGCGTTGGACGTACCTCCGTCGCTATCGTAGTACCGGACACCCATGGCATAGCGGAACACGTCAATCTTCAGGTTGTCAACGGCCCACTTGATGACTTCCTTGTTGTAGTACTGGATGCCGGTAGCATCAGACCAGAACATGCTCATGCCGCGGAGCATGGCTTCCTTGCCGCTCTTCTGGCCCACAATCTTGCCTCCGTTTGTCGTGAGGACGCCGTGAACTTGTACCGGGCCCACGCGGAGGGGCTTGGCCGTTGAAGCGGCTGCATTGGCTTCTACCGCCCCGAGGAGGAGCGCGCCTGCTGCAATCGCCTTTATCGATTTGCTGAATATCGTCATAAAAGACTCCTTTTACGCTAAAAGATAATTTATATATCTCTGCTTATAATGTAAAATGTCATTTTCCTTGTTTACTTTCGTATCCTAATCGTTTGAATATTGGAGCCATCCTTGACCTTCACGGTATAGATACCGGCGCTGGGGACCAGCTGATCAATGGACATGCTACCGTTCGTTACTGCAAGTTTCTGTTTGTTTACGTTTTTACCCTGCATATCGTAAACATAAATTTGTGAACCGCTCCTGAATCCGGCAAATTCGACCATGGAACCCGCCTGGTGGAGCCCCGCCACACTAAGTACCTTTTTCTGGGGTATGGAGGTTAGCCCCTGGAGGGCTGCGATGGATTCCCCTGCCGCATTGAGCACGCTTAGGCTTGTGAGTTCAAATTCACCGTAGCCGCCCTTGCTCATCTTTGCCTCGAGTTTGATGCCGCGGACCGCCTTGAGTACGTCGGCGGCACCCCAGGGGTATGCCCAGTCGGGGGTGGTGAGTTCTGTGAAGTCGCCGTAATTGTCCGTTGCGAGGCTGATAGTCACGTCCTGGAAATCCTCGGAGGGGTGGAACAGGTATCCCGGCTCGCCGCCTTCCTCGTCGGCGTCGAGGGTTGCCTGGTTGAGTATTGCAAGACGGATGACGCCCTGGGTGCGGATACGCAGCTTGATGAACGCCGCCTCGGAGAAGTCGAGGTTGCTTTCGTCTTCCTTGAACGAGAGCGCGACGCCCGCGAAGGGGTACTTGAGGTCGGCGGTCGCATCATAGGTGGGCTCGGGTGCAATATACATGGATGCCGCCACGCGGTTGCCGTTTGCCGTCTGGTAGATTGCGGAACTGCCGGAATCGGGCTGCATCTTGGTGACTCCGAACTTGTCGCTATAGGCGCCCCATTTCCAGAAGCCGGCGGCGAACGTGTTGGGGTTTGTGGGCAGGAGCGTGCCATTCGGGGCCTTCACCTGGCGAGCGAGCAACGGGTTGGGCGTAAACGGGGTGTAGCCGGTCATGTTGTAGAAGTTCGGCATGTTGCCCGTCATGAGCAGCAGGTAGAGAATATTGAGGGTGGCAGGGTAGTACTTTTCGCCTTTCGAGGCATCGGGCTTTATGCGGCCTTCAGTGTTGATGAGAGTTTCGTACAAGGTTTCCATGAAGTAGCCGGGGGCGGTTGCAGATGCCATTGCGAGGCCGAGCCCGCCTGAGAACGAGGAGGATACGAACCCGCGGCCTGTGGGCATGGTGCCGTCGAGTTTGTAGCCGGCACCGATGTAGGTGGCGTGTTCGTACGAAGCCTGCTTGAGCCAGGGGATAATCTTGTCGTTTACGGACTTGGCGCCGGTGTCACCGTACCAGTAGTAGGCCCAGGCCATACGCCATGGAGTGCGGCAGGCGTCATCGAAGAACCCGATGCCATTGGTGATGGCTGCGTTGCCCTGGACCGCCTTGTGGCTGTTCCAGTCGCACCAGTCGGGCACAAGGCCGGTCTTGGAATCCTGGCACTGGCTCACGTCGCTGAGGGTCTTCTTGATGGCGGTGTCCCAGAAGGTGTCGTTCGTGACTTCCTTGAACAGGTGGAAAGCGCCTACTGCCGCATAGCTCGGGTTGAAGTAGTTGTTCCAGTTGCTGCCGGGCTTCACGCTCCCATCGCTAGTCATGTCGTTGCTCTTGATCCAGTTGATGAGACTCTTGGCGTCGGAAAGGTAGCTGGCGTCGCCCCACTGCTTCGATGCCATCACGAGCGCTACGGCTGCATCGAATTCTGCGTCACTGGCGCTGCCGTCATCGGCTTTACCCTTGTTGTTGTCTATGTGCCATTTCATGCCACTGGCTCCGCCAGATATGGCGTATTTTTTCCAGTAGGCCCAGAGCTTGTTGAATTCGCTCTGGTAATCGCCCTGGGAGCCCGACATGTAGACCATGATGAGCATGCCGTAGGCAATGCCTTCGGATACGGACATCTCGGTACTGTCGTTAGGGCTGATGATGCGTGCGGTGCCATCGCCCATGTCCTTGTACCAGCAGTTTTTCCAGGTGTCGAAGTGGGCCTTGATTGCGCTCGGGGTGGCGAACTGCACCGTGTTTCCCTGGGGGTAGACTTGGTTCTGCGGGAACGGGAAGGCTGGCGCGGCAAGGGCCGTGCCAGAGAATAGTGCGGCTATCGCAAACACTGCTAAAATACGTAACTTCATATACATACACTCCCGAGAATTCAGTTTTTCACTATAAAAGATACCCTATATATATGACATTTCTAGTAAATTTCTTTTTACAGTGATGCAGGTCGCACTAAAGTCGGACTTCGGATGCCGGTTCGGGGTGTAACGTCCCTTTTTTTTACCATTCATCGCCGGTTTATGAGCAAAAGTGTGATGAAACGAACTTTTTTTCGGAAAAAGCTTCTTTTTTTGTTTCGGGGTGTTGCCTATTCGGAAAAAAAAGATATATTTGCATTAAACCATGTCCCCTCACGGGGGCGTTCACAATTAAAAAAGAGAGAGATACTATGAACAAGAAAATGACACTTGCAGCCGTTGCTGGCGCTGCAGCCATGGCTTTTGCCCAGGGTGCAGTCAACCCGACATTCCTCTGGAATGGCGCGGAAGATACCGAAGGTAGGGTTGAAACTGGTTCCACTGACTCGACCTCCGGTTATTGGTACGAATACACTGACGAAAACGACAAGGGTACGTCCAAGTTCACTTGGCCTGCCGATGTCGAAGAAAACGCCTATGGTAACTTCTATGGTCCGCTCGTTGAAGCTTACGGCGGCATCAAGGGTTCCATTTCCCTCGGTGAAGGTTGTGAATATCCGTATTCCGGTGTTGGCTTCAACATTTGGAGCGAAAAGCAGGAAGGTGTTGACATTAGCGCTTGGCAGGGCATCTGCTTGGCCTACACGTCTTCGCTCGGTTTCGGCATCGAACTCGGTGTTGCTAACGAAGCTACCGTGACTAAGTACAACAACTACAAGGCTACCGTGCCGAAGGTTGCTGCTGCTACTACGACCGACTTCCCGTGGACCAAGTTCAAGCAGGCCTCCGGTTGGGGCGTTACTGTTGACCAGTCTGTCGTGCTTGCTTCCACTGCAGCCATCAAGCTGAAGTTCGAAGGCGAGGCCGGCACTTCTGGTGACTTCTTCATCCAGCAGATCGGTTCTCTTGGCAAGTGCGGTACTGTCGGCATCAAGTCTGCTGCCGTTGCCGGTTCTGCCAAGGCTATGCTTTCTGGCCGCACCATCACGTTCTCTGGCTTCACTTCCGCCAAGGCTGAAGTGATCAACCTCCAGGGCCAGGTTGTGAAGTCTGCTACCGTCAGCTCCGCTATGGACCTCTCCAGCCTCGACGCCGGTGTCTACATGCTCCGCGTTGCTGGCAAGAGCGTGAAGCTCACTCAGAAGATTGTTCTCGAATAATCGACTGAACTGAAAATTTAAAAAGCCCCGGATGAAAGTCCGGGGCTTTTTGTTTCAGCAAAAGGTGATATGGTTCACAGAAATGGCCTATTGTGTGGGCTTCGGGCTTTTTTTTTGGTTATTTTGTAGATAAAAGACAAATACTAAAGTATATTATAGGTTAATCAGAGAGGTTTTTAATGAAACGCAAATGGCTTTTATCTGCGCTCGCTGCTAGTGCTTTCATGTTGTTCTCGGCTTGCGGTGATGAACCTGCTTCGTCGGCTCCGGTAACGCCCGGTGGCGGTACCCCTATCCCGGCATCTTCTGCCGATATTGGCGGTGGCCAGCCGGTTACGCCTGTGACCCAGAGTTACGGTATTCTGCCCACTACGGCAAATGCCACGGTTGCCTTGAACTGGGCTGCCCTCTGGAAGGCGACCTACTACAGGACGTATTCCCAGGAGGCTGCGCTTTATCCGAATGCGGCCCTTGACTGGGCAGTAATCTTTGGAAATTACGTCGCTTCTGGCCTAGAGCCGGCCCGTATCATATGGGATACCCAGAATGACTCCTATTGCGTTATTGAAGAGAGCCATGACAGTTACAAGAAGCGTGGATGCACCGTATCGGAAGCGATCGGTTATTCCATGCTGATTTCGTTCTTTCTTAATGATTTTACGGCATTCAATTCCTTGTGGACCTACAACAAGGGCTACCGCGACTATATGGAGTCTAACCTGATGCCGTGGAAGGTGGGTACGTACTCGTACGAATCGACACTTTCCCCGTCAAACTCTTCCTCGGCGGCGGATGCCGACCTGGATATCGCAACGGCCCTGATTCTTGCCTACTATTCGACCGGGAATCAGATGTACCTAGATGACGCCATCCTGATTGCTACGGCCATCTGGGAAAAGGAAATTAGCCCGAAGCACATGATTTATTCTGGCAATACGGCAACATGGACAAAGGAAACGAGTGCTTTCAACCTGAGCTATTTCTCCCCGATTGCGCTTAAGCTGTTTGCCCTGGTGGACAAGGCTCACGATTGGACGGACGTGCTCAATACGATGTACACCTACATGCAGGCTGTGCAGGCGAAGGGCCCGGGCCTGATTCCGGACTGGACCGATGTGAACGGAAGCCCGATTGACCCGAAGAACGGATCTGCGGGCAGCACTTATTGGAGATTCTTCCACGAGGCTGTTCGCGTGCCTTGGCGTATCGCATGGGACTACTACTGGACGCAGGATGCGCGAGCCCAGCAGGTGCTTACCGGTATGAATAACTTCATTACGGCGAAGACAGGAGGCAATCCGGCAATGCTTTCTTCGGAGGCCGGTATGCATATCTATTCTGCCGTTACGGGTATGTCCGACAGTACGCTCCAGAAGGAAAACCTGCAGCCCCATTTCCATGGAGCTTGGTGCTTGACGGGTATGGGCGGAAACCAGGCCTGGCTTGATGCTTGCACGGCTGATTTCAATACCAGGACGATGAGCGGGTTCAGTTACTTCCCGCATATCCTGATGACTATGTTTGGCGAACTCCTGAACGGATTGTTCGTGAAGCCGGCGACGCTCCCGCTGTAAGGCGCAGAATAGTCTGCTGAAATTAGACGGCTACCCCTTGGGGTGGCCGTTTTTTTTTTTACTGGGATTGCAGATATGGGGAAGTTTATGGCAGGAGTGGGGATGTGCGCGACTCTCGGCTTTTTGTATATTGCAAGGCATGGAAAACGATTCTCTGAATGCGGAAAATGTTGCGGAATTAGATTCGGGTGCGGAAGGCGCACTGGATTCGGGTGCATCTTTAGACTCGGGTGAGGTTGCGCCGGCGATGCCGACGCCCGAACAGCTCGGAATTTCGATTACGGCGGGGCCGGCGGACGGTATGCCCGCGATTACGGTAGGCGATACGTTTGAGTTCCCGGTGACGGTCAGCTGGAGCGTGCAGGGCAGCGCCTTGCTGGTGGTGCCTGCAGGCTCGGTGAATGCGAAGGGGCTTACCCAGGTAGCCATGTCGCAGGAATCGGCGCGGTCCGTCAAGGACGGCAAGGAAATCGCCTCGATTACCTTTACCTACAAGATTGCGGCGCAGGATACGGGAAACCTGCATATTCCGGCACTGCGCTTCGAGATCCCCACGCAGATGGGGCAGCCGCTTGACCTGCGGAGCGAGAGCGTGGATATCCGTGTGAATGAGCCGTTCAACCCGCTGCCGATTGCGGTGGGTGCCGTGGTGGCCGTCTGCGTACTCCTGGCGGGCCTCTGGCGTGCGAAACGCCGTGCTGCGGCACGGGCGGCGGCTACGGCCAAGAACGCCGCCCAGGAGGCCCTGCGTGAGCGCATGACGGTATTGAAACAGCGCGTGAACGTGGCTGACAGCCGCGAATGGCTCCTGGAACTGGAAGGCGTCGTGAAGGAGTTCGTTTTCGAGAAGTTCGGTAATGATGCCGGTATGAATGCGGGCTGGGAAAATGCCACCGCGGTGAACCTGGACGCCCTCGTGAAGGACGGTAAGCTCGAAGGCTGGGAACCGATTGTAGAGGAGTTCGCGCACGCCCGCTACGGTGGCGGAAAGCGAGACGGATTCGAGAATCGCGAGACCTGGAAGGCCGCAATGCGGCTCATGGGCATCGAGGAATAGACTCTAGGAAAAGCGGGCGTGCTTTTCTATCTTTGGGGCCGCTATGCTATTTTCGGAACTTCCCCTTGCAAATCCCCTGCAGCGTGCCGTGCGCGCCGTGGGCTACGAGACACCGACCCCGATTCAGGAGCGCTCCATCCCGAGCCTGCTGGAGGGCCGTGACCTTCTGGGAATCGCCCAGACGGGTACCGGGAAGACGGCGGCGTTTGCGTTGCCGATACTGCAGCGCTTGCTCGATTCCGGAAAGTTCCGTGCGCCCAAGACCTGCCGTGCACTCATATTGCTGCCGACCCGCGAACTCGCGATACAGGTGGAGGAATGCTTTAGGCAGTACGCGCAGTTTACCGCGATTTCGACGGCGTGCATCTTTGGCGGGGTGAACGATGCCTCGCAGAAGCGTAACCTGGTGCGCGGCGTGGATGTGCTGGTGGCGACTCCGGGAAGGCTGCTCGACTTGATTGGCCAGAAGGCGGTATCCCTGAAGGCGCTAGAATTCTTTGTGCTCGATGAAGCGGACCGCATGCTTGACATGGGGTTCATTCACGATATCCGCAAGGTGGTGGCTCTCTTGCCGCAGGTGCGCCAGAACCTGTTCTTTAGCGCGACCATGCCCGATGATATCACGAAGCTTGCGGCGACGATTTTGCGACCGGATCCGGTACGTGTGGAAGTTGCCCCGCAGAGCACCCCGATAGAGCGCATCCATCAGGAACTCTACCGCATCGACAAGCGCCGTAAGGGAGCATTGTTGAAGGAACTCCTGCTTGCCCACCCCGAGATGAAGAAAGTGCTCGTGTTCAGCCGCACCAAGCACGGGGCCGACAAGATTACGCGCGTCTTGGAGAAGGCGGGCGTCAAGTGTGCGGCGATTCACGGGAACAAGAGTCAGAACCGCAGGCAGGAAGCCCTCGGGAACTTCAAGAGCGAAAAGATTCGCGTGCTTGTGGCGACAGATATTGCCGCCCGCGGGATTGATGTGGACGATGTTTCGCACGTGTTCAACTATGACCTACCCGATGTGCCCGAGACGTTCGTGCACCGCATTGGCCGCACTGCGCGTGCGGGCAAGGACGGCATAGCGATTTCTTTCTGTTCGCCCGACGAGGAGCAGGACCTGCGTGCCATCGAGAAGTTGACCCGCATCAGGATTCCGGAAGGCGACCAGGCGATATACGATAAGCTGCCGCCCCCGCAGAAGGAGACCGCCGAGAGCATGATGCGCAATTCACGCGGTCGCATGAACCGCAGCGAGGCGCAGGCCCGTGCGGAAAAGTCCCGCGAGAAGCAAACGCAGAAGCCGGCACAAAATCCTGCGCAGAAACCGGACCAGAAGCCTGTGCACGAAAAAACTGCGCATAAATTTTCCCACGACAAGAAGCGTCTTGAAAAGCAACTGCGCGAAGGTGGTGCAGGAGTGCAACCTGCTGGCGGAATGCCGCAGGGTGGCAAACCGCATGGCGAACAAACTAATAACAGCCAGAATGATAACGCTCGCAGGCGCCATCGCCGCAATAGGCCCGGTAGCCGCGCCCGCAGGCGCATGCGCGAGAACGGCGGCGCCGTTTAAAGACTCCAATAAACGCAACGACGTTTAATAATTGCGATAAACTATTCCACCACGCTGTAGGTGCGGCTGCGCCCGCCCTTCTTGCTTGCGGCGACAAGCCCCTTTTCTATCAGGCTCTGAATCTCGCGCAGTGCGGTGTCGTGGCTTGTCCCGAAAAGGGCGGCGACATCCTTTGCCGTAAACTCCCTGGGGATTGTACCCGCGATTGCGGCTTCGAGTAGCGCCTGCTCGCGTTCGCCCGTAGGCGTGCCCGAATGCCTTGCCTGGAAACGGAAGCGCCTGAGACCTGCCTCGAGCATGGATTCACTTGTCTGTATTGCGTTTCTTATCTGGTCCAGGAACCAGAGTATCCATTCCGTAATGTCTCCGTTCCCGCACTGTGTCCTATTAATAATGCTGAGGTACTCGTCATGCTTCTTTAGTATCTGCGCGTTCAGTGCGTAAATCAGGTGCGTGGAGTTGCGGCCCCTGCAGAGTTGCAGCGTGGTGATGGCGCGTGCGAGCCTTCCGTTGCCTTCGTGGAAGGGGCGGAGGGTCAAAAACCAGAAGTGTGCTATGGCGGCCTTGATCATGCCGTCCATGGGTGTAGTCTCGAACCAGTTCAGGAAGTTTTCCATTTCGCCGTGGAGCCTTTCGGGCCCGGGTCCGGTGAACTGGATGCTGCCTGCGGTGATTGTGCTCCCGGTATCGCGCATTCCCCTTGTGCGGGCGTATCCCTGGTGCCAGCTTTCGAGGCGCTCAAGCGTGAGCGGGTTTGCGGAGTTCGCCACTGCGCCCAGGTAGTTCCTGATGTGTACTTCGTTCCCCTGCGCCTTGAGCAGGACTTCAGCGAGCACGGCTTCTGAATCGAGGGCGTGCGAGTCTATCGCGAAGTTCGCGGCGATGTCCTCGGCGATAATCCTGTTCTCGAATTCTCGGCTACCGCAGATGTCGTAGATGCCGGCGAGTTTCCCCTCGGCGAATCGCGCCTTGCCGAGTGCGTCGAGCACCTTCTTGGAATCGAAGCGGAAATGCGTCCAGTCGGGGAATTGGTAGATGTACAGCATAGTGATAATATAAATTATTAACGCATGATATGCGTAGAAAAAGATGCTATATTTCTTGAAAAGTTTCCTGTGCCCTGAAAAGCTCTTGCAGGCGGCCCAGCCGGGCAGTTTGCAAGGAGAGAACCCCGTGAAAGCCGGGGGCGGTCGCGCCGCTGTAAGGGAGGACGAAACCGGCATGAACCAATGTGCGATGAGTCGCATGTGAAGGAGCCGGGAGTAGGTTGATCCCCGAGCCAGAAGAACTGCGGGAAGCGCTGTGTTGAGGAACGATGCGAACGACGTCATTCTGCAAAGCCGCTGTGTATGCGGTGTTTTTGTGCTGTGCATGGGCCGGTGCCTACGCGCAGGTTTCGCAATCTTCCAAGGATGTCGCTATCGATGAAAACGCCCCCGCGCAGGACCTGGGCGTGTCGGAGGTCGAGGGTGACGATTACATGCCGACGCGCGATGCGGGCTATACCGAGATAGAGTCTTCTGCCTGGGAGGGCAAGGCGCTTACCGCTGCGGATTTGCTTTCGTCACTCCCCGGCATACAGGCGTACAAGCAAGGCGGCATGGGCAGTTTCCAGACGGTTTCGATTCGTGGGATTGCGGCGCGGAATATCCTGGTCTGCGTAGATGGTGTACCGCTGAACGATGCGAGCGGCGGTGCGGTAAACCTTGCCTCCATTGACTTGAACCAGATGGAAAAGGTCGAGATCTACAAGGGGAATGTTCCGGCGAAGTTCGGCGTTTCGGGCCTTGGCGGCGCGGTGAACTTTGTGACACGGAATTCCATAAGGAAGGGCGGCCGCGCGCTGGTGGCTTACGGGAACCACAATACGTGGGAGGGAGCCTTCCAGGTGGCGGCTCCGGTGACGGACAGCATCATGTTTGCCTCCTCGTTTGCGGCGAGGCATTCCGACAACGACTATGAATACACGAACCGGAACGGCACGCAGTATAACACCGATGACGACTACACCTCGACTCGCGAGAATGCGCAGTACACGGACGTGTCGGGTAACGTGCAGTTCCGTATGTTGCATACGAACGGGTATTTCTCTACTTTGTCTGTGACTGCTTCACGGTACGAGGGCGGTAACCCCGGAAAGGAGGACGAGCAGACCAAGGTGGCGAAGTTTGTGGGCGAATCCGCATTGATCCGCTACGGCCTGGAATCGAAGGGCTATTTTGACGATGCGCTGTATTTTAATGCGGGAATCTCTGCAAGGTTCGACAAGAACCTTTCCAGCACGTACTACCCGCTGGACCACGTGGGTTATGGGAACAAGAACTTTATCAATTACGGTGCGGCGACATACAAGCTTGTGCCCGAGGTTTCTGCGGAATGGACTCCCGTGGAACGCTTCAGGGCCGAGGCCCGCATTGCGGGGGAGTGGGAACGTGCGGAGGCGCGGGGCAATTCGAAGGACTGGGCGCTGGACCGCTTTTCGTTCTTGACGTCGGGTGACCTGTATTACCAGATTTTCAAGTATGGCGGTATCGGTACCGAGGGCTCGCTGCAGTTGCTCAAGGATAACCTGGACGATGGCGTGTTTGTACAGCCTTCGGGTTCGCACTTCTTGGAAGAGGCGAGTGACCGCGATGCTACCTTGTCTGGAAGGGTGTATTCGCGCTTGGGGGCGGCTGAATCCCCACTGACGGGCGAGATTTCGATAGGGCGCTTTTACCAGCAGCCCGCCCTGATGGAACTTTACGGCACCTTCCCGGGTGCGCTCTCGAATCCGGATCTGAAGCGCGAGAAGGCTACTCGCTTCGAGGCTTCGGGACTGTTCAAGTTCCCGGGGAATCGTACGACTCTGCGGGCGGCCTACTTCGAGTCGCATATCGAGGACGGAATCTGCTGGGTGATTATGGTGGAACTCCTGCGGGCGGAAAACATCGCGCGTTCGCTGGTACGTGGCGCGGAATTCGAACTGAACAGTAGTCCTACGAAGTTTATGGACGTAGTGCTGCGCGCGACTTTCCAGAAGACGAAGGACCGCTCGAACGGCAGTTACGAGGGGAATATGCTCCCCGGCGAGCCGGAGCAGTCGTATTATGCCGGCGCGACGTTCCACCTGCCGCTGCATTTCGACTTTTCGTGGGTGTCGGAATGGCGTAGCGTGATGTACAGCGACCGCGCCAATCGCATGGAACAGCCTGCGGTAGCGACACACCGTGCCGACCTTGCGTATAGCCCGTTCGAGAAGACCCGCCTCGCTTTGTCGGTGGCAAACATTACCGACGAGAAGTACAGGAATTTCTACACGCCGTTCCCCATGCCGGGGCGCGAATACAAGTTCACTATCATACAGGGGTTCTAGCCCCCGCGCTCAATAGCGTAAAGCCAGAAAAGGAAAAAACATGAAACAGATGAAAACTGAATCTATCGTAAAGCAGTCCCTCGTGGCGTTTGCCCTTGCGGGACTTACGTTCGGTGTCGTCGCCTGTGGTGACGACTCCAGCTCCAGCGCCCCTGCCGAAGAACCTGCGGTGGAAACCTCCCTGACGGGTGTCGTGTTCGGTTCCGACTACACGACGGGTGAACTCCGCTGGATTGACAAGGACGGCAAGATTTCCAAGAAGTCACTTGAGTTCTACCAGGATAGCAAGGTGATGGCCAATGGCGGTGACCTCTACGTGCTTGAACGCATGGGTGCCGACAATATTTCGAAGATAAACCCCGACAAGTTGGAATCCGATGGTAAGGATGCCGTGGTTTGGCAGGTTGCTCTCGATGGTGGTGCAAACCCGGTCGACATGGCCTTTGACAAGGAAAATGCCTGGGTCGCCCTGCAGAATGCCGACTCCCTCGTGAAGATTTCTACCAAGGACGGCAAGATTTCAAAGTCCATCAAGGTGGGCAAGTTTGCTTACGAAGGCGAAACGTCTCCGTACGTGGCCGATGTCGAAGTCAAGGATGGCAAGCTCTACGTGCTGATGCAGCGTTACACGATGGACGAAAACTGGGTGAGCACCTATCCGGCTGGCCTCCTCGCTATCTACGATGCCTCTACGGGCGACTTCAAGGATACTGTGCAGCTGAAGGCGAAGAACCCGACGGCCATGGCTTTCCTCGATGGTGAACTCTATGTGGCTAGCCTCGGCGAATACAATGACTCCTATGGTACCGATGCCGATGACAAGCGCGGTATCGAGAAGGTGAACGTGAAGGACGGCAAGTCTGAATTTGTCGTTACTGGCGAAAAGCTCGGTGGTGGCGTGTACTCCTTTGCCGCCGATGACGGTGTTGCCTACGTTGGCGCCTACAAGGCCTGGGGCGATGTCCCGCTGATGAAGGTTGTTATCAAGGACAAGAAGGTCGAGGCGATCAAGGGTGTTGCCGATGCCGAAGGCTCTATTGCCGTGAATGATGGCGTGGTGCTCGTTGGCGACCGCAGCATGGGTGCCGAGAAGGTGTTCAAGGTTGTGGACGGCGAGGCCGAAGCCCTCGAAGGTCCGGAAGGCATGCTTGCCCCGTACAGCGTCGTGCTGTTCTAGTTGATGGTGCATAGCCTGTGATGTTGCCCCCGGCTTTTGCCGGGGGCGCTTTTTTATTTGTAAATTTCACCACATGCAGAAAGTCGATACATGGTACAAGGCCGAGGGCTATTGCCCCACGGAAGAATTTGAACTTGCAAGCTACCTGCTCTTTGAGGCGGGAGTGGCGACGCTCGAGGAACTGGACCCCAAGGCGGAAGGCCGTACGGACTTCTGCTTCTATACCGGCGACAAGGCCGAGCGCGACCGCATTGTGGCGGAGTTCCCGCAGTACCATTTTACGTTGAGCGATGAGCCCGCGAAGGATTGGGACAAGTGGTGGCGTGACCGCGCGCAGCCCGTGTCCGTTTCCCCGAGGCTGTGGGTGCGCCCGCCCTGGGTGGAGTTTACGCCCGATAATCCCGATGCCGTCGTGCTGGAACTCGAGGCGAAGACTGCGTTCGGTACCGGAGAGCACGATACTACGAGCAGTTGTGCCGCCCTCATGGAAAACATCGACTTTACGGGAAAGACGGTGCTCGACATCGGTACGGGAACGGGAATCCTCGCGATGTTTGCCCGCCGCCTTGGCGCGAAACTTGCGGTAGGTACCGAGATTGACCCGCTCACGATTCCCTGTATTGCGGAAAACTTCGAACGCAACGGTTTTGGCGAGAGCGACTGCATCCTCGGATTCCTGGATGCCTTCCGGGATGGCGCGAAGTTTGACGTTATCTTGTGCAACATGATCCGGAGCGAACTTTGGCCCCTGCGCGACGATATCGAGGACCTGCTTGCACCGGGCGGGGAACTCATTATCTCGGGACAGCTCCTGACAGAAAAGGATTATATCCTCAAGTGGTTCGAGGAAGCCGGCTTCAAGGTGAAGCAAGAAAGAATCAGTACTGAGTGGTGGAGCGTGCTTGCACAATCCTAACCCTGCGTATTCTTAGCTCCGCACATTCTTGAAAAGAAAAGCCTCCGACAATGTCGGAGGCTTGTTGGTGTGGAATGAGGAGTCAGTTATTTGGTAATGTTTATCGGGCGTGCCTCGTGGTAGCTTCCGGTGGAAACCTTCACGATGTAGGTGCCCGTGGGCATCTCGCTCATGTCGAAGGTATGCACGTGCCCGCCTGCGTTCTGGATTCCCGTCGCCTTCTGGTCGATTAGCGCGCCGAATCCGGTAAACAGGCTTATCTTCACGTTGTCGCGGTTCGGGAGCGTGTATCGCACGTTGAGGTTCCTGCGGGCAAGGGAGAGTTCCATGTGCGTCGGTATTCCCTTGAGGCCGTACATCAGTGCGGTAGTCGATTCGCCGCCTTCGCTGCCCTGCTCGTTCGTGAGCGTGACCGTCACCTTGAAGAGCACCGCCTTCCCGTTGTACTCGAGTCCCTGCGTGAAGTTGTATGTTTCGCCGTTGTTCACTCGGTTCGGGTAGTGCCCGATGGAGAGCGTCCCCTTCGGGATATCCGCTTCGCTGAACACGTAGGCTGTTTCGCCCCATTCCACCACGTTGCCCGCCTTGCCGAACCAGTGGCCAGGTGCGTTCGCGGTAGATTCGGTTACCTTGTTCCCGCTGGGTTCCTGCGCGAAGAAGGTTGCCTGCGTGAGTGTATTAGCGGTGAGTCCGAGCTTACTTGCAACTTCGGCGACGTCGAAGGAGGCGGTGACGCTTGCGTAGTTGTCGTCGATGGGGAGGGTCACCTTGATTTCATATGTCGCTGCAGTGTTTGCCGGCGTAGCGATGCTGCTCGAGCTCGCGGGCTTCTCGCTGCTCGAAGAAACCGGCTTCACGCTGCTGGAGCTTGCGGGCGTTACACTGCTGGAACTCCGTGCAACGCTGCTGCTCGATGCAATGGGTGCATCGCCGATTTCGGGCCACTTGTAGTCGAGCTTGAAGTCGTTGTAGTATTTCGTGTTCGCGTCGCCTGCGCCGTTGATTCCTTCTTCGGGCTTGAGGCGGTAATCGTAGTGGTAGGTGCGCATGTCGGGGTTTTTCGAGTAGTTGTAGTCGGTGTTCACCACGATGGCGAAGGCCATCTTGCTGCCGCCTGTGCTGCTCGGGGTCTTGTCAATCTTGAGGATAGCGGTCTCGTTGCCCTTCACGGGCGCGCTGTACACCGGCGTGCCGTCCGTGGCGCGGTAGGCGAGCACCAGTCGCATGTTGTCGTTCGTAGAGTGCGAGCCGTTCGGGTAGAGCGTCATGCTGATCTGTGTCGCGCCGTCCTTGAGCTTGAGCGGGATTACGTTCGAGCCCGACCATCCCGGAGTCAAGTCCTGGTTCGGAACCCAGTCGCCGTTGCTTACGGTCACGCTCTGGTACGGAGTCATTTTCCAGGTGTAGCTGTACTTGCCGTTGTCCCAGTAGTCCTGTTCCCAGTAGGTGTTGCTTCCAAAATTCTGGTTCAGCAGGTTCTTGATTTCGTTGGACCACTTTTTCATGTCGAGCATGGCGAGCCTTGCACGGAATTCCGTGATGAGCCTGCGCACGCCCTCGTCGCCGAGGCCGATGTCGAGACCGTAGGTTTCGAGCAGGTAGGTCGTCTTGCCGTAGGCGTGGCCGTACACCCAGCGCACGGACCCCGTACCGAGCCAGGTACCCATGAACGTGGGGAATATGTTGCTGTACTGCGCGCCGCCCAAAAGCGAACGCTGGTTCTTGCCGGTAACGCCCTGAGCGCCGGGGCCGCCGAAGGTGCCGTCGATGAGCCAGCCCGAGTAGCATTCGATGGGCATGAAGGGCGCGATTACCGTCGCCGCGTTCAAAAATCCCATGCCGCTATAGACGCCTTCGCGGTGGCTGAACATGTCCTGCTGAATCCAGGTGTTGCCCGCTTCCTGGAACCAGTGTGCCTCCTTTGCGCCGGGGTAGCCGTTTGTCATCGAGTGGATGCCCTCGTGGATCATCGCATCCATTTGTGCCACGCGATCGCGGTAAGGGCAGCTCGTGTTGAAACTGTACAGCGGGTAGAACGATGCCGCGACGGCCGTGTAGCCCGCGACCCATGTCTGCCATCCGCCGGTAGTGTCGGTCTTTGCGCCGCCCGCGCACGTGCCCGAACCGTAGTAGTACACGGCGCTGTATTGCCCGTCTTGCGCCTGTGCGTCCGGAGCCCAGCCCATCTCGTTGTAGAGGTACTCGAAGTCGGTATCGTATTTCTTGAGGATGCTGTCGATAGTCACGTCGGTAATGCGGCTGTCGCGATCCTTGCCCCAGTAGAAGGCCCACCACTTGCCGGCCTTTTTGCCGGTCACGCCCGAACAGTTGTTGTTGAACTTGGTGGGCGGCTTGATTTCGCCCAGGTTAGACTTTGTGTCGTAATCGAGGTCAGCGCGGTAGGCGGGCCAGGTGTAGGCATCCCCTTCCGCTGCGGAGGCCGTTGCCCCCATCCCGGCCGCGAGCGCTGCCGCGGCAATCCATCCCATACACTTTTTCTGCATAAATACACTCCTGATTTGTGCTGTGTAAGAAATAGATTTATAGGGGCCTAAATCCTAGTTTTTTTGCCCTTCCGGCGTGTAGATTCCGTGTTGAAAGTGTGTAAAAATAATATTCAATCGTGTTTAAAATATTTGAAATTACGTTTAAATAGTGAAATTTTGTGTAATATTTATTTTGACAACCGTAGCCAAATTTGCGAAAAACACAAGAAGGTCAAAATTGCTGCCCGTGGGGCTTGATTCCCGTTGCAGAAAAATATAACTTGATATAACGGAGGTTTAGGGCTTATATGAAGGAGCAAAAATTTCTTTTTTTCCTGGTGGTGGCTTTCGTGCTTGCTATCACCTCTTGCGGGGACGACGATTCCGGCTTTATTGCCAACGATGACGATTCTTCCCTGGAAGATGATTCTAGCGATTCCGATGGCGATGAGGGTTCTGGCGATTCCAAGAGCGGTTCCAGTTCCAGCAAGAAGGGCTCCAGTTCCAGCGGGTCTTCTTCTAGCGCGGGGTCGTCCTCATCGAGAAACCTTCCCGACGTCTCTAAAATCGAGAAGGAAACGTTTGTTGACAAGCGTGACGGGCGTGAGTACGGGACCATTACCGTTGATGGGATGACCTGGATGGCAGAGAACCTGAACTACGCGCCGGCATCTAGCCTCGGTTGCCACGAAGGTGATGATAAGGACTGCACCAAGTATGGAAGAATCTATACCTGGGGCGAGGTTATCGACTCCACAAAATCCTATTGTGGACACAACATTGTTTGTGCCCAGCCTCTCCAGGGAATCTGCCCGGATGGATGGAGGATTCCGACGAGGGGGGATTGGTTGGCCCTGCTTAATAAGTTCTACGGATCGACACCCACATTCTACGAGTATAAGGGGTTGGCTCCGGCTCTATTTTCTAAGGATAACGCGTCGAGTTATCAAGGAACTGATGATTATGGTTTTACCGTTGCCATTCCCGAAAAGGGGACGAATAAATCGGCTGCGTTAAATTTCTTTACGGCTACGCAGACCAGTGGTAGTGAAAATATCACACCGTATTTCATGGCATTTGACTCAAAAAATATCAAAGACAAGGCGGCTACGAATTTTGCGTCTCCTGCTGCATTGCGGTGCATAAAGGGAGACTTGGTTCCCGATATAAATAATCCTACGTCGACATTCGGTGTCCGTGGCGAAGACCGGAAGGTGTGTAATGGCGCTGAACCAAACAGTTCGCTTTCTACCCGAGCCTGCAACAAGAATGGCGAAAATAAGTGCTCCATATACGAAGACGGTAGTTTGAAAATCAATGGCAGGTATGTGTATCTCGAGGCTAACGGCAAGAAGGCGTGCCCCTTCGGATGGCATATCCCGAGAGAGAGCGAGTGGAAAGAACTTCTCGCTTATGTCGGTGGCGAGTGCTTTGCCGGGTTTATGCTCAAGGCACAGGAAGGCTGGGGTGACGACTATGCCTTTGACGCATTTGGTCTCGGCATTAAGCCCACGGATGGCAATGAGGCCAGGTTCCTGATAGGGGGGAACAAGAAGGGCGAAATAACGGGAAGTGTCGTATTTGCGAAAGGCTCGAATATCGCGACAATCAAGAACGATACCGCGAACGTGTCCGGGCTGCTTTGCATGAAGGGGCGCCTCAAGGACGATACCTTGAGTTACATGAACCCCGAACTCGAGTACGGGGAATTTACCGATAGCCGCGATAACAGGACGTACAAGACCATAAACATCGGGCATACCAAGTGGATGGCGGAGAACCTGAATTTCGAGACGGACAGCAGCGTGTGTTATAATGGAACCCGCGATGTTAATTCGTTCTCGTGCATGCGCTATGGAAGGTTCTATCGGCATGAAGATGCCATGACTGCCTGCCCAGCAGGTTGGCGCCTACCCACAAAGGAAGACTTTGATACGTTGGTGTATATAGCGTCTAATAATAGGAAAGCACGTTATCTGGTGTCCCAGGAGAATGATACCTACAAGGGAACGAACAGTTCGGGATTCTCGCTTATAATGATGGGGTATATATGGAACGGCAGGGATGATTTTGGCGATACGGCAACCTACCTGTGGTCAAGTACGGAACTGAATGATTCTCTTGTATATGCCTTGTCCGCCCATAAAGTTGGCTATGCGGATGATTCTGCGTTTGTTTCTAAAGCGAACGCCAAAGGAAACACTAAGTTTAACGTCCGCTGCGTGAGCGAAGAGAAAGTGGTGTACGGATACAAGGGTACATACGGTACGCTTGTCGATGAACGCGATGGCCATGAATATAGGACCGTAGAAATCAACGGCACGACATGGATGGCGGAAAACCTCAAGTATGTATCGGATAATAGCCTCTGCAAGAAAGATTCCTGCGACATTTACGGGCTACACTACACCTACCCGTTTGATTCGACGGGATCCATCTGCCCGGATGGCTGGCATGTCTCGACTACTGCGGATTGGGATAGCCTGCTCGCTTATGCCAAGGCAAATGATTCGGCGACATATGCCATCGATTTGAGATACACGTTCAGCTGGCCTTGGTACAACCAGGGTACAGATAAGTACGGCTTTGCGGTTGTCCCGAACACCTGCTACCAGGATCATGAGGGCTACGACATGGTCAATGTCAGGGACGAGGCCGTGGCGTGTATCGGTGCAGAAGATATCGATAACGATGCAGGCTACTACTACATCATGTCGTCGAACGGAGTCAATGACGTGCGCAAGACCGTCTTCAAGAGGCCTGTTCGTAAAAGCGATGACAACCGCTTCCGCTTCGGAATCCGCTGCGTCAAGGACTAGTAGATCTTAGAACTTGAACAGGGCGCCGAAGCGCATCTGTCCGTCGCGTACGCCATCGTTGTCACCCACGTCCATGATGGTCGCGAGGTCGAACTGCAGCACATCCGAAATCATGAAGCCAATACCGAAATCCGCTTCGTTACGCTTGCCCGTCTGGTCGTAGAGGTAGCCGAGGCGGAGCGCCACGGTGTTCGCGTAGATGAATTCGAGACCGGTGTTGAACACGCCCTGCAACAGGGAGTTCTTGAACCTCTCGAATCCGTGACCGCCACGTTCGGGGCGGAACAGCGACTTCCAGCTACTGATATAGAACGGCTCGGGGTCACCCTTGTCGTCGTCGAAAACGACTTCGCGGTTGTAGTCTGCGGCGATGGTGAGCCTGTAGTCGGCAAGCGAGAGAATCTCGTACGAAAGCCCGAGGCGCCAGGTAAGCGGAATCGGGTCCTCGATGGTCTTGTCTACGTAGTACACGCTCGGGCCGATGTTCGCGAGCACGAGGGCGAAGTTTAGTTTGTTTATAAACAGGTCCTTCTTGAGTACGCCGATATCGAAGGCGTAGCCGAAGGTGGTTGCTTCCTCTTCACCGGCGCCCGCGCCGGAACTCAGGTCGGAATAGAACAACTTGATGGAGAGGCCCAGGCCCCAGTTGTTCGGGAAGCGCGTGCCATAGCTTACGCCGCCCACGATTTCGGAACTGTTGTAGGCCACCAGGTCATCGGCGTCCACGTCGCCCGAGACGACGGTCGAACCGAAGCTCACGAAGTTCACGAAGAACCCGAGCGTTCCCCATTCCGCAACGGGGACGGTCATGCCGCCAAAGAGGTGGTAGAGGTCGGGGATGTTCAGTACCGGCAGGAGCTTTTCGTAGAAGGCGCTCAGCTGGTAGTCGGCATCCTTGTAGATTTCCATGCCGTTTGCGGTGCTGAACCACACGTCGTTACCCTGCGGCAGCACCTTCCACACCTTGTTCGTGGAAAGTCCGTTGCCGGAGTGGAAGTGGAGCCATTCGTCCTCTTTCTTGACGCTGCCTTCCTCTTCGGCGACTCCGCGTTCAAGTTCCGCCTTGCGCCCGCTTGCGGTCGCGTAGTCGGGGAGGTGGCGCCACACGCCCTTGTCGGTCGCAATCCAGATGTGGCCCTTCTGGTCCACCGAGATGTCGTTCACCACGTTGCCGTCGAACTGCACTTGTTCCCACTTGCGCAGGTTGAAGTGGCTCAGGCCGCCCTTGTGCGCCGCCCATACGTGTGCGGAACTGTCGACGGCGAGTGCGGTCGGGTGCAGGTCCATGATGCCGTCCTCTTCGTTGAAGAGGCTCCAGCGGTCCTTGTCGTTCACGCTCTTCTTGGGCACGAGCCTTGCAATACCTGCGCCATCGACGGCGACAAACAGTTCCTTGCGGCTTTCGGACCACACGAGCGCGTTAATCTTCTGGCTCGGGAGCACCTTGCCCTTCTGCTCGAACTGACCGTTACGGTAGAGGAACAGGCCGTTGTCGGTACCGATCCAGAGCGATGCACCCTGGTTCTCGAGCGCAGTGATGCGGTGGCTGCCGATTTCGTCCTCATAGCTCTTCCATGCCTTGCCGTCAAAGCGGTAGAGTGTCTTGGGGGTACCTACCCAGAGCTTTTCTGTGCGGCTCTCGTAGAGGAGTGCCGTGATGGTGTCCTTAACGATGAGGTTCCACGGGATCTTTACTTCCACCACGTGCGATTCGTCGTCGGCATTCTTGATGTCGTTGAATTTTTTGACCTGGCGGGTGTATTCGTCGAGCCCGCGTTCGGTGCCCGCGAATACGCGCACGGCGTCCTTCACTTTAGCGTTGCCCTGCAGCGTCACGGTGTGGTAGTCTACCCACTGCTCGCTATCAAACTTGAGGATGCCGTTGACGGTACCTGCCCAGAGTTCGCTCTTGGAGAAGAACCCGTTCTTGGCACGGCTTGCCATGTTGGTAAAGTGTGGGGTCGTCTTTGCATCGGCGGGGAACGATACCTTCCATTCATCGGCAAGCGGCCCGAAGGCGAGACCTGCGGGGTTGTAGTACATGGCGGTAGCGTCGTCGGCCAGCGCTGCGCCCACTTCGCCCATACCGAGCTGGCGTGCGCCAACGGGCATTTCGAGCGTAATGATTGCCGAACCTGCGGCAAGCGAGAGTGCTGGTGCAAAAAGGAGCGCGGAAAGTAGGGATTTATGCAAGGTGCCTCCAGTCCGGAACGTCGTAACTGCTTCCGTGCGTGGGGAGAACCGCCTTCCAGCCCGACTTGCTCGGGTTTTCCCAGGGCTGCTTGGGCAAAAGCTTGCAATCGCAGCCGAGAACGTACGGCGGGAGAATTTCTGCGTGGTTTCTGATCTGCTCGCGGGTAATGAAGTTCTCCTCGTGGACGAACTTCACGTATTCCTTGCCCTTGGGGCCAAGTTCTATGCGGTAGGTGACGGTGCCGTTCTGGTCGCCCTCGTCGATGGTGCGGATGGTTTCCTCGATGCTGCGGTTCCACTTGTCGAGGTATTCCTTGCGCTGTTCGGGGGTGAGTTGCGCCTGCGTTTCGAGCCATGCGCGGATCGAGTTTTCGGAAGGCTTTACGGCGGTAATGGATTCCCTTGCCGGGCGGACCACCACGGCGTACTTGCCGGACACGTCGATGACCGGCTTGATTTCCTCTTTTTCGTCGGCGCTGTGGATGACCACGTAAGCACCGATCCCTGCGAGGATTATGGACAGGAGTACGATAACGATGACAATGACGACAGAGAGCATAATCTTTCCCGTTCTATATTGCAATTCCTCTTTTTTTCAAAACTAGCATTTTTCTATCTTGTAGAGTAGGAGTTTTTATGTCAAAATTCAAGATTTTTATTGTTCTGTTGTTTTCCAGCGTAGTATGGGCGGTCCCTTTCAATGTAGAAGTGGTAAAAACCGGTGATGGCGACGAGATTCGTGCGGGCCAGCTCATCAAGGTGCACTACAAGGGCTACCTGTATGCCGACATGCTCCATTACGACAGCCTGAAGGTCGCTGCGGCCCAGGATTCTATCGCGAAAGCCCAGGCAGATTCCATTGCTGCCGCTACGGCGAAGAAGGACACGAAATCGAAGAAGGACAAGAAGGCTAAGGCTCCGGTAGATACGGTTGCGGTCGCGGACAGTGCCGCTGTGGATAGTTCGCTTGTGGAAGAGGCTTCTGCAGATACGCTTACGCCCTTTGCCGATACGTATGCAAGTGGTGAACCGCTCGAGTTCACGATTGGCGTGGGCCAGGTGATTGCCGGCTGGGACAAGGGTATTTTGGGCATGAAGGTGGGCGAGGTCCGCAAGCTTACGATTCCCTACGTGCTGGCGTATGGCGAGAATTCGCTCGAGGGAATTCCTCCGTATTCCGACCTGTATTTCGAGGTGGAACTTGTCTCTGCCGAAAAGCCGATGGAACCCGACGTGTTCCCGAAGGATGTGAACAAGCTTGCATGGAAGGAGAAGGACAAGGGCCTCAAGATTTATGACGAGAAGGTTGGCACGGGCAAGCCTGCGGTTGCTGGCTCTACCCTGAAGGTGCATTACACGGGGTGGCTCGTTGCGGGCCGCAAGTTTGGCAGTTCCAAGGACCTGGGCAAGCCTTTCGAGGTGGTGCTCGGTGCCGGCAAGATGATCAAGGGCTGGGAATCCGGTCTTGACGGTATGCGCGAGGGCGGTGTCCGCTGGCTTCGCGTTGCCCCCTCCATGGGATACGGCGCGAGCGCGTTCACGATGATCCCGCCGAACTCCACGCTTGTGTTCCGCGTTGAACTTGTGGAATCCATGGTAGACCCGGAACTCGCGGCAAGCATGGACTTCTTCCCCGATACGACGACGCTCACGTTCGAGAACGGTTCCGAGGGCCTGCGCTATGCGGTAATCCAGCAGGGCGAAGGCGAACCCGCGAAGGTGGGTTCTCCGGTGAAGGTGCATTATACCGGCTGGATGACGAACGGCTACAAGTTTGACAGTTCCCGTGACCGCGGGCAGCCCTTCGTGTTCCCGCTCGGGCAGGGCCGCGTGATTCGCGGTTGGGACCTGGGTGTCGCGGGCATGCTCCCGGGTGAAAAGCGCATCCTCATGATTCCTCCTGGACTTGGCTACGGGAGCCGCGGCGCGGGCCCGATTCCGGGCGGCGCGACGCTCATATTTGCAGTGGAGTACCTGGGCGAGTAATGCTAAAAATCTTGTCCGAAAAGCTGAAGGAGTCTTTCGCGTCTGTCTTACCCGTGACGCTTATAGTCCTCGTGCTTTCGTTCACCCCGCTGGTTGATTTCTCGCTAAAGCAACTTGTCGTTTTTTGTATTTGCGCGGTGTTCCTGGTGATTGGTATCGGGTTGTTTAACCTGGGTGCCGACCTTGCCATGACGCCGATGGGCGAGCATGTGGGCTCGGGCCTTACCAAGTCGCGCAAGTTGCTGTTGCTCGTTTCGGTTTGCTTTGTGATGGGCGTGCTCATTACGGTCGCGGAGCCTGACCTCTCGGTACTTGCCGAGCAGGTGAAGAATGCGGTCGAGCCGGTGCTGCTTATTGTTACCGTGGGTATCGGTGTAGGGCTTTTCCTGCTCCTTGCCATCATGAAGGTGGTCTGGAAGAAGGACCTCTCGACCATCATCATTTTCTTCTACATGGCGCTGTTCATGCTCGGTATGCTCATGCTTACCTTCGGCAAGGAACAGTTCGTGCCGCTCGCCTTTGATTCGGGCGGCGTGACTACGGGCCCGATTACGGTGCCGTTCATCATGGCGCTCGGTGTGGGTGTTGCGGGTGCCATCGGTGGTAAGCGCGCGAACGAGAACAGCTTCGGGCTTATCGCCCTCTGTTCCATCGGCCCGATTATTGCGCTTATGGGGCTCGTGCTTTTCGCGAAGGGGAACCTCACGTACGAACTTTCTCCTGCAAGCTATTCCATCGATGCGAGCCTCGGGCATAACTTTTTCCCGACGGTCGGCGCCGTCGCGAAGGAAGTGCTTGTGGCCCTCGGGCTTATCGTGGTATTTTTCCTCGCCCTCCAGTTCGTGGTGCTCAGGCTTTCGCGCTCCAAGCTCGTGCAGATGTCTTTCGGTATCTGCTACACCTTCGTGGGTCTCGTAATATTCCTTACGGCGGTGACGGTCGGGTTTATGCCCGTGGGTTTTGAACTTGGGTGCAATCTCGCAAAAATGCCCCGCGCGCTCGTCGTATCTGGCTTTATTATCGGGATGGTGGTGGTGCTCGCCGAGCCTGCGGTTCACGTGCTCAACAAGCAGGTAGAAGACATCACCGGCGGTCTCGTGAGCAAACGCTCCATGCTCATTGCGCTTTCCGTAGGTGTCGGGCTTTCCATCGGGCTTTCGATGATCCGCATTATCATCGGGTTCCCGATTATCTACTACCTGATTCCGGGTTACTTCCTTTCCCTTGCGCTCTCGTTCTTTGTGCCCAAGCTCTATACCGCCATCGCGTTTGACTCGGGTGGAGTCGCAAGCGGGCCCTTGACCTCGAGCTTTATTCTCCCGCTGGCGATTGGCGCGTGCTCCGTGATTCACGATGGGGGCGATTCCATACTGAGTTATGCCTTCGGGATTGTCGCGATGGTCGCGATGACTCCGCTCATTACCATCCAGGTGATGGGCTTCAAGGCTATCGCTACGAACAAGTTAAAGAACCGCATGATGATGCGCCGCATCCAGGATGCCGACGACGAGCAGATTATCGACTTTGTGTAGGTAGACCATGGCAGAGATCAAGAAGTCAAGCATAGCAAGAAGGCTTTACGGGCGGTCAAACGGACGCTCCCGCGTGTCCATGAACCGCCTCAAGATTCTTGTGACCGTCGTGAACCGCCCGAAGGCGGATTTCTACATGGACCATATCCAGTCTTTTGGCGTGAACATGCAGATGGTCGTGTTCGGGCACGGTACCGCCCCGCGCGAGATTGCGACGGCGATGGGCCTTGCGGATTCCGACCGTGCGGTCATCTTCAGCGTCATTGGCGAGAACAACCTGCGCGCGGCCCTTGATAGCCTTGACGAGAAGTTCAATACTATTGCGGGCGGCAAGGGCATTGCCTACACGATCCCGATGTCGAGCATCATCGGCAAGTCCATTTTCAACTTCCTGAGCGATAACCGCGATGCGGTACGGAGGAACGAAGCATGAGTGCATTCAACCACGAAGTCATCTTCTGCATTGTGAATACCGGATTCTCGGAAACCGTGATGGAAGCGGCGAAGGATGCCGGTGCACGCGGTGGCACTATCCTGAACGCCCGTGGTACGGCGAACAAGGAGGCCGAATCGTTCTTCCACATTGCGATACAGCCCGAAAAGGAAATCGTGATGATCCTCGTGGATTCAAAAATCAAGGATGCCGTGCTGCATGCGCTGTACCAGAAGGCGGGCCTCGATACCATGGGGCAGGGAATCGCGTTCTCGCTGCCCGTAGAAGACGTGGTGGGGCTTACCCCGTGGAAGGCGGTCGACAAGGATGGCAAGACCATCAAGATGCCCATATTCAAGAAGCCTAGCGAAACCGCCGAAGAAACTAAATAAAAAACACCCGGCTTTTTTGCAGGGCACCCCTTCTTAACTTTCAAAGCCTTGATGCAGATCTGCACAAGGCTTTTCGCTTTTTTGCCTTTGCAGAAAATTTTTTACGGGCTGACTTTACATTGGCGGAACTGCCTACGATAATTATACAGGAGTAACATCATGAAACCGCTAATCGGTATCACCCTTTCTTTTGTCGCCATGGCATTCGCTGACGATATGCAGGAGTAGAATATGGCAGTTTTTGAAACGCTTTTTATCTTGGCCGGCCTTCTCATGGGCCTTGTGTCGCGGGGCGGAATGTACCTATTCCTGCTTCCGCTTGCCGTAGTGGCGCTTGTACTCGCCATTATGAACAGGCCGAGCCCAACGGGTTCCAGGACAAAAAAAATAGTAAGCTCGATTTTATCGGCAGCATACCTTGTCGCGGTAGTTGCCTGCTCGCTTGCTTTATTCAAAAGCGATTCCAAAGAATCGGAAGTTACCCCAAAAAAGGAACTGACGGTTGCATTGCAGGATCAGTATGATAAAGACTTGTCCGGTATGGCGGAGAAGGTGGATAAAATCCATTCCATGCTTGCCGACATGAAAACGGAATACAGCCTGATTGGAAAAAGCGATCTGGAGCGGGTCAAGGCGGAAATCGCCATGCATGACGACGAATTGATTGAGTGCGACCCCACGAAAATGAAGGGCTGTATGCAATTCACCAATTATGGAACAATACTCGACAGCAACAGGTTTTACAAGGTTTCCTTGCATTGGAAGTTGCCGAGGTTCCAGGTTTATCCTAAATGGGTCCACCAGAAAATCATCAAGGGGCTGCTGGGCGATGACTTGACCGATGCTGACACGGTCCTTGATGCCAGACATTTAGGAGAAATTCAAAAAAGAGCCCTTTACCGTCAGGCGGAAGAATACAAGAGGAGCATTGAATTCGAACTCAGGAATTATCCCGGTGACTGGTACTATGACAGCGCCCATACGGAAGTCGCCGCCACACTCAAATATGAACGCCAGGACAGTATAGATGTTGCGTTTGATTCACTGCTGTGGACGACCTATTATATTTCGAACGCCGGGTACGATGCCGGTGCCGCCGGAGGATACTTTTACGAGTATCATCGGACATTCTCGAAGAGAGACGGGTTGCTGGTTGATTCCACTATTTTCAATCCAGATGAAAAGGAAAAAATTGTATTGCTTCTTCGCAAATATGCGGAAAAATACGATGCCCGTCCCAATGCCATCGGCATGGATTTCAAGCTGGAGCCTTCTTTCTTGAAGGACGGTATCGGTTTTGACGGTTACTCTTTCGATATCGGCGAGCACACCCACGGTAGCGTGATGATCGTGGTGCCTTACAAGGAAATTCTGCCCTATATGCAAACTTGGGCCCGCCGGGAATTCGGTCTTACTGAAGGTGGTCATTAATTTTAAAGGAGTTTACAATGCTTAAACCCGCAAATAAAGAAGAACTGAAAAAAATCATCAAGAACCGCATTCAGACCGAGGGATTTAGATGCGACCTGAACGACATCGATGTTTCGGACATCACCGATATGAGTTGGCTGTTTTCTGGAAGCTCATTCAACGGCGACATTAGCGAATGGGACGTGTCTAAAGTAACTAACATGAGCCGTATGTTTGAAGGCGTTTGTTGGGGTGATGAAAATGATGAAAAAAATCCGTTTACTGGCGACATCAGTAGGTGGGATGTATCCAATGTGACCGACATGAGCATGATGTTCAACTGTAGCACATTCAACGGTGACATCAGCCAGTGGAACGTATCCAATGTGACTAACATGAGTGGAATGTTCAACTATAGCACATTCAACGGCGACATCAGTAGGTGGGATGTGTCCAAAGTGACGGATATGAGCTGGATGTTCAACTGTAGCACATTCGACGGCGATATCAGCGAGTGGGACGTATCCAACGTGACCGACATGAGCATGATGTTCAACTGTAGCACATTCAACGGTGACATCAGCCAGTGGAACGTATCCAAGAAAAATTTAGATCAGGATGGCTGGGTTCGTTGTACTTACTTAAAAAAACTTTTTTCAACGGCAACCGCTCTCAATAAAAATGCAATTTTGGTAAATCTTATTGATGCAAGAATTAAGCTGTTCGGACCCGAATGCGACCTGAACGATATCGATGTTTCGGACATCACCGATATGAGCTGGTTGTTCTACGGTAGTTCATTCAACGGCGACATCAGTAAGTGGGATGTGTCTAATGTGACGAACATGAGGAGCATGTTTAAAGAAAGCTCGTTCAATGGCGACATCAGCCAGTGGAACGTATCCAATGTGACTAATATGTGCGAAATGTTCTTTGGTAGCCAGTTCAATGGCGACATCAGCCAGTGGGCCGTGTCCAAAGTGACGAACATGAGCGGAATGTTTTCTGGTAGTCAATTTAACGGCGATATCAGCGAGTGGAATGTTTCCAACGTAACCGACATGAGTAGAATGTTTTTCGAAAAAATTATTGTTTCTGATCAATGTGCCGTTTGTAGGCTTCGCAATCCTTTTAATGGTGACATCGGCAGATGGAATGTATCCAAAGTGACGAACATGGGGGGTATGTTTAAAGGAAGCTCGTTCAATGGCGACATCAGCCAGTGGGACGTGTCTAATGTGACCGACATGGGTTGGATGTTCGGCAATAGCTTATTCAATGGCGATATCAGCCAGTGGAACGTGTCCAAAGTGACGAACATGAGGAGTATGTTTAAAGAAAGTTCATTCAACGGTGACATCAGCGAATGGGATGTATCCCCAAAAAATTTAAATCAGGATGGCTGGGTTCGTTGTACTTACTTAAAAAAACAGTTTTTAACAGCAACCGCTCTTGATAAAAAAGAAATTTTGAGAAATCTTATTGAAGAAAGAATTAAGGTGTTCGGACCCGAATGCGACCTGAACGATATTGATGTTTCGGACATCACCGATATGAGCGGGATGTTCCGTAAAAGCCCATTTAATGGCAACATCAGCCAGTGGAACGTCTCCAATGTGACCAACATGCGCGAAATGTTCTGGGGTAGCCAGTTCAACGGCAACATTAGCAAGTGGGATGTGTCTAACGTGACTAATATGCGCGCTATGTTTTGCTATTCCAAATTCAATAGAGACATTAGCCAGTGGAACGTGTCGAATGTGGCCGACATGAGTGATATGTTTTCCCATAGCAATTTCAACGGCGACATCAGCAAATGGGACGTATCCAATGTGACCGACGATTATGGGATGTTCTTCCATAGCAACTTCGATGGAGACACCAGTAATTGGACCATACGTCCTGACTGAGACATCAAGAACATCTCCACTTCTAATCCAAGCATTAATCCAAAGAAGCCTGATGCCCCAAAATCAGGACTCTTTATAAGCCGAGGAATATTTTTATATAAATTTATGCCATGAACATTCTTATTTACTTCCTGTTTGCGCTTTCGGGCTTTGCTGGCCTGATTTACGAAGGTTCGTGGGCGCGTTACCTTAAACTCTTCCTCGGGCATTCCAGTTACGGCCAGGTGCTCACGCTCTGCATTTACATGGGCGGCCTTGCCATAGGCAGCTTTATTGCGGGCAAGATGGTCGAGAAGGTCAAGCGCCCGCTGCTCGGGTATGCCGCGGTGGAACTTGCCATCGGTATCGGTGGAGTGGCGTACCACCCGCTGTACAACGCGCTTACGGGGTTCTTCTTCGATAGCGAATGGATTGCGGGCCTCGGCTTTACCGGCGCGGAGATTGCGAAGGTGGTGCTTGCGACGGGTTCTACGCTCCCGATTGCGATTGCGGTGGGCATGACGTTCCCCTTCATTGCGGCAGGCCTCATGCGTAAGAGTGGTGCGGAAGTCTCGCTCCCGATGCTCTACTTCACGAACAGTTTCGGTTCTGCCATCGGCATTTTGGTGACAAGCTACACGCTCATTCCGGTACTCGGCAACCATGTTACCTTGTGTGTAGCCGCTTCGATAAACTTCTTGCTCGCGATGATTTTTGGCTTTATTGGGTTTACGACTTCGCCGAATCACGAGGATGACGAGGACGATGTTACCGAGAGTGCTACCCGCGAGCCCCTGAACGAGGACTACGCGGCAGAACACAAGCTTGCGATGCCCCCGAAGTCCACCTGGTTCTGGATTGCGGGTATCACCGGCCTCACATCGTTTGTCTATGAAATCGTGTGGATTCGCCTGCTCAGCTTGTTGATGGGGTCTTCGAGCCACAGCTTTGACCAGATGCTTTCGGCGTTTATCCTGGGCCTTGCTATAGGCAGTGCCGTGAGCGGCAAGCTCCTCAAGAAGGATTCGCTCATCGTGCTTTCACTAGCGCAGATATTCATGGCGTTCTTTGCGCTGTGTACGCTGTACTTCCACAAGCCGTTCTGGGAGATGATGAACGAGGCGAACCAGATATTCAATCCCACGAATGATGGTTATGTTTGCTGGAGCCTCTTCAAGTATGCGCTCTCCGTGCTGTGGATGGTGCCCACGAGTTTCTTTGCGGGCATGACGCTCCCGATTATTACGGTTATCCTTACGCGTGCGTTCAAGAGCGAGGCCCCGATTGGCAAGGTCTACGGCTGGAATACGGTTGGCTCCATCATCGGTTCTGCGGGTGGCGGACTCCTGCTGCTCCCGTTGCTGCAACTCAAGGGCGCTCTCGTGCTTGCCGCCTTCCTCGACTTTGCGATTGGCTTTATGCTGCTTGTCGTTTATCGCAAGCGGTTCCGCTACAGCGTGGCGTTCTACGTGATTTGCGCGTTCATGATGCTGCCTTCGCTGCTGGTGAATTTCGACCCGCACCTGATTACTTCGGGCGCGTTCCGTGCCTACAAGAACCTCCATCCGGACGAGAAGATCATTGTGCGCGATGGCAAGACGGCCACCATCAGTTTCCATGAATCGAAGGTCCACTACTACATCAAGACGAACGGCAAGGCCGATGCGAGCCTGGGCAAGGATCGTTCACGCCCCATCGAGGGGGACGAACTGACCCAGGCGGCAACGGCGTTCATGCCCATGGCAGTGAAGGACCAACCCTACGATGCCGCAATGGTTGGCTTCGGGAGTGGCATGGGCGCGCACTACCTGCTTGCCGACCCGCTCCTGAAGGATTTCGACTGCGTTGAGATTGAACAGGAGATGATGGACCTCGCGAAGGGGTTCTACCCGTGGAACTCCCGTGGTTACGATGACCCGCGCATCCATATCTACATTGACGATGCGCAGACGTTCTTCCTCACGAACCGCCGCAAGTACGACCTGATAATCAGCGTGCCCAGCAACCCGTGGGTCTCCGGCGTGGCGAGCCTGTTCAGCCACGAGTTCTACACCAAGATGCGCCGCTACATCAAGCCGGGTGGCCTGTGGGTGCAGTGGATCCAGACTTACGAGTTCAACGACCAGCTGTTCCTGAACATATTGAAGGCGCTCGATGTCGCGTTCCCGTACGTGAGCCTGTACAAGGCGCCGGAGGAACCCGACATCATCATTATCGCGAGCGACGAACCTGTTTACCAGAAGGCGATATCGCGCTTCAGCACCGATAGCACGCTTGTGAAGGAATTCAATCGCATCCATCGCGACCCGGAATTCTTCGGCGAGCAGAATTTCCTGTTCACCTCCAAGATGGTGCAGTCGCTCATGGACGGCGTTGCCCCGAACAGCATCTTCACGCCGATGGTCGACAACAAGGCCGAAGAGGCTCGCTTCGTGCATTCGCAGGCGCATATCGTGCAGGTGTTCGACAGCTGCGAAGTGTGCTGGCCCGAGTACCTCGATTCCGCCGAGAACGCCCTGCGCCGCCCTGCCCGCGTGAAGCAGATGATGCAGAATGCGGCTGACCCGTACAAGCAGCTCGCGCTGAATGCCTACCTCGACGACGTGCAGGCGAAGATGGATTCCGCAAGGGGCTTTACGGTCAAGGAGCCCGATTCCGTTTCTGAGCTTTCTGCAATGCCCGCACTGCCTGCTGCTGCAGAGGGGTCGCCCCTGTGGGTCAAGTTCCGCATAGACTATATCGAGTGGATCCGAGGCATCCCGCTGGAGGCCCGCGATACGAACGAGGTGTACGTGAAGGTTCGCAGGCTCGTGAACGAGGGCGCCTTCCCGGCATCGTTCGTGGACGAGTTCAACATTATGGAATGTGCCCGCACCAAGGACTACCATACGGCCGCCCGCCTTGTGGCCGGCTTCTACGAGAAGTACGAGATGAAGGCGATGGACGAGTTCTTCCTCCGGAATGCGCTGCTTATCGCGATGCTTGCGAAGGAACCCGAACTTGCTAACGCCATCTACCTCGACGCCATCAAGGAACACGAAAGCTTCTTCCCGGTGGAGAAGTTCCTTATCGAGTGCGAGATCGTGAAGCTCCGCCGCAGTTCTATCAGGAGATAAACTCATAGAACCTGTAGTCGCCCATGCTTGCATGGGCGCTTTTCTATCCATAACTGTATGGATTCTCGCCTACTCCCCAAAGAGGATAACTCTACTATGGCAACAAGTTGCCAAGTATCGTATAGCGAGGATGTCGTTTCTCGCGAGGAAACCGCATTCATATCAAAGAAAAAAAGCGGGCTCGAAACCCGCTTTTTCTAATGGCTATTGGCCAATAACTAATTGCTAACTAGAACAGGAAGCTCACGCCCATCATCACGTACGATGTAAGGAAGTTTGCATCCTTGAAGGCGACTTCCGCATTGAGTGTCTGGTTCAGGAGGTTCGTGAATCCCTGCACGCAGCGCAAGTTCACCTGCACCCAGCGGGTCACCATGTAGCCGAGGTCGAGTGCCACGCCCACTTCGAAGCCCGTGGTGGCGAGAGTATTGGTACGCGTGCTGTTGTCACCCATGTCCATGTTCTGGTTGAACTCTGAAGAACCCGTAAGCTTGAGGCCGAGGTTCACGCCCAGACCCACGAACATGTTGAGGTCGACGAACGTGTAACGCACGATGAGCGGGATTTCAAAGAGCATGATGTTGATGCTTGCATCATCGTCGCCGAATTCGGTGTCAGTCGCGTAAGAGTAGTAGCGGTACGAGAATACCAGTTCGGGAACCATGTTCAGGTTCTTGACGCCGAGAGGCAACTGCACCGAGAGGCCTGCCGCGCCTTGGAAGCCGAGACCCCAGCCTTCGGTGTCCTGGCCGATAAACGTGTTTACGCCCGCGCTCGCGTGGACGCCCAGGATGATTGTCCTTGCAAAGCCTTCGGTACGCTGGCGGTTGATTTCTGCCTTGGAGGTCTTCTCCCTGCGGTACTGTGCGTACTCCGCCGCATATTCGGCATCGTCTGCGAATTCGCTAGCTTGCGAACCATCGTATGTATCTGAACTTGATGCATCGCTACCGGCAGAGACTGCGGTATTGTCGTTGTCAAAGTCATCGAACTCATCCGCGAAGGATGGAGTGAACACAGCTAGGAATGTCGCTGCCAGGAATGGAGCAATTCTCGATTTCATGCTAGAATTATAATAAATCCAAAGTTAAACACCCCCCTTATTATAAATTTATTTTGTCCAAAGGGAGTGTGGCAAACTTTTTTTTACTTAGAGGCGGGGCTTTTTATACCGATTTTTCGGTTTTTAGGCTAGAGGAACAGCGAGAAGCCGAGTGTCGCGTGCGATGCGAGCAGTTTCATGCCGGTCATCGAGGTCACGGCGACCACGTCCTGGTTCAGGAGGTTCAGCACGCGCTGGTTCAGTCGCAGGTCAACGGCGAAGTTCTTGTTTATGGTGTATCCGATTTCGAAGATGCCGCCGACTTCCACGCCCGCAGAGGGGATAAGGTCGTCCTCGGATGTGTCGGTCTCGGTCAGCGTGCTGGTCTCGATGGTCTGCTTGAACTTCGACGATCCCGTGAGTTTCAGGCCGATGCTGGCACCGAGCCCCAGGGTGAGGTTTCCGCCACCGATGGCGTACTTGAGCACCACGGGTACCTCGAACAGCACCACGTTGAGGGTTGCTTCGTCCTGTTCGTTGTAGTCTTCTTCGTCGAGCTTGGCCTCGTAACGGTAGCGGTAGTAGCCGACGGAAAGTTCCGCCGAGGCATACAGTCCGGAGTTTCCAAGCTTCGTCAATGTGATGATGCCGCCATTGGCCTCGTACCCGATTCCCCAGTCATCGAATTCTTCGCCCAGGAAAATCTTGTTCAGGCCGCCTGCAACCCTGAATCCGAGCGAGAATCCGCTGGAGAACCCTTCGCGGCTTGCACGGGAAATGTCGGTATTGTCGTTCACGTAGCGGTCGTAGGTGTCGTCATCCACATCGTCGTCATCGTCGCTTGCGACGGTCTCTTCCTGGCATTCGGGGAGCAGGGAGTCTGCCGGGGTGCATTCATCCTCGTCGGCCGGGCCCTTGGCGTCTTCCTTTTCCCAGGACTTGCGTGTTGCTTCGGCAGACTTTACCGGAGCGGACGCAGCCTGTTCTCCGCAGCCATCCCCGATGCAGTCGGGGTTCGGTTCTTCGGAACCGTCGTTCAGTTCGGTGCTGCCCCCATTTTGCGAGGCAATCCATGCCGGGTCGGTCTCGGCAGGGTATTCGCTTTGGGCGAGGGCGACCGTTGCAGAAAGTGCGGCAAGTGCCAGTATGGATTTGAAGAATTTCATGCGCCAAATATAGTTTTTGAGGGGTGAACGCATCCATCTGGTTTGGGAAAATATCCCTGTTTTATGCCCAAAACCTTATTTTTTTGAAACGTAAGGGTAATTTTACGCTATAAACAACATACAAATTAGTCTTTGCTGAATGGGAATTGTATCTTAATGGCGAGGACGATGGGAGAAAATTCTTAGGAGGATATCGTGGTGAAGAAGAATTCTTTAAGGCTGCTTGCGGCTTTTGCTGCTTTCCCGTTGATGTTTTTTGTTGCTTGCGACGATTCCTCGTCTGCAAGTAATGAGGAACCGGTAAAATCGTCTTCCTCGGTGTCTACGCCGGAATCTTCGTCTGATCCGGAAGCATGCGACAACGAAGGTGCTGTCGATTCGTTGATGGCGGGCAATGCCAAGTACGGTTATTCATATACGTACTATCGGTGCGAGCAGGGTAAGAGGGTTCAACGTCCACAATGGGTATCCTGCGACACGACCGGAGTGAAGAAGGGCGACCTTTGTCGAGTGCAGTCTACTTTTTCGGGCTTCCAGTTCGGCTCTGATGTCTGGACGTGCTACAAGTATGCAGGAGAGGGATCCTGGGACGAAGCCGATTGCCATACGGGTCCAAAAAAAGAATGCAACGAAGAAAATGAAGGCGTTGTAGAGTCTGTTGCCGAATCGCACTTTGAGCAGAGCTTGGGGACTTACGAAGACAATTTCTACTACATGTGCGTTAAAGGCAAATGGACTTCGATTAACGGGGCCCTCGCCAAGTGCACCACGGCAGAGACAAAGGTGGGTGATGAGTGTTGCAATGTCGGCTATAGTACATTTAAGGTGACATACCCGTCTCATAGCATCCTCTATAAGTACACTGAAGATGGCTGGGCGCTTCAGGGCGTATACAGCGACCTTGAATGTAAGGAATTCAGCTATGACCCGGCAGATTCGTGTTCTGTTCCGGCCGAGGCGTGTACTGAAGATGGCAACAATAAGATCGATTCTACGCTCAAGTCTGCAAAGACTTCCGCGACGTGTTACTCTTTATGCTTGAATAACGAATGGAAGCGTCTTGTTATAGATGATGTGAAGGTATATGCCCATTGTGGTGAGCCGAAAGAGGAAGGCGAAAATCGGTGCTGTTATACGCCGCCAGCGGAGATTACCGAGCAGTATCCATGGTATGGAAGCGCCATTTATGTTTACGATTACCTTTTTGGATGGGCTGTCAGCGAATACTACGGTGCCCCTAATTGCGAGGATCCGGCAGAGTAGATTTGTAAATACACAAATTGTGGATATCTCACCCCGGGATTGCAAGCCGCATTCCCGGGCTTTGACGCTCTTCGAGCGTCTTTTGCTCGGCTCGGAAATGGAATTGCAAGCAATTCCGCTTCACTCGCCTTACGCAAAAGTTCTATATTTTAGCCCGAAAAAATTAAAAGGATAGAACTATGGCAAAGTACAATCCGCAAGAGATCGAAACCAAGTGGCAAGCCTACTGGGAAGAACATCAAACTTTCAAGACGGGCGAAGATAAGTCCAAGCCCAAGTATTACTGCCTGGACATGTTCCCGTACCCGAGCGGTGCTGGCCTCCATGTGGGCCACCCCGAAGGTTACACCGCCACCGACATCATCTGCCGTTACAAGCGCAGCCGCGGTTTCAACGTGCTCCACCCGATGGGTTGGGACGCTTTCGGCCTCCCCGCTGAACAGTACGCTATTCAGACCGGTACGCATCCGGCCATTACCACCAAGAAGAACTGCGACAATTTCCGCCGCCAGATCAAGCGCCTCGGCTTAAGCTACGACTGGAACAAGGAAGTCAACACCACCGACCCCAAGTATTACAAGTGGACGCAGTGGATTTTCAAGCGCCTTTACGGCACCTGGTTCGATGAAGACCAGCAGAAGGGCCGCCCCATCGAAGAGCTTCCGATTCCTGCCGACGTGGAAGCCAAGGGTGTTGCCGAAGTCCGCAAGTACAAGGATTCCAAGCGCCTCGCTTACTACGCCGACGCTCAGGTGTGGTGGTGCAAGCACTGCAAGATTGTTTGCGCGAACGAAGAGGTCTTGAATGACGGCAGCCACGAAAAGTGCGGCACCAAGGAAGTGGAACGCCGTAACCTCAAGCAGTGGCTCATGCGCATCCCGCTGTATGGCGACCGCCTGCTGAAGGGCCTTGACAAACTCGACTGGCCGCAGGGCGTGAAGGACATGCAGAAGAACTGGATCGGCAAGAGCTACGGTGCCGAAGTGGATTTCCCGATTGCCGATGCTGAAGGCAAGCCGACCGAAAAGAAGCTCCGCGTTTACACGACCCGTTGCGATACGCTGTTCGGTGCCACCTACATGGTCGTCGCCCCGGAACACGCGATGGTGCCGGAACTCACGACTGCCGAACAGAAGACTGCCGTGGAAGAATACGTGCACGCCGCCGCTTTGAAGAGCGACCTCGACCGTACCGAACTTGCGAAGGAAAAGACCGGCGTGTTTACCGGTAGCTACGCCGTGAACCCGCTCACCGGCACCAAGATTCCGGTGTGGGTTGCCGACTACGTTCTGACCGGCTACGGTACCGGCGCCATCATGGCAGTGCCTGCTCACGACACCCGCGACTTCGATTTCGCGAAGAAGTTCAACCTGCCCGTCATCTGCATCATGGAACCCGATGCTAGCTGCCCCGAAGATGTTCGCCCGAAGGTCCTCGCAGGGGAAGCATGCTGGGCTGCCGACGGCACCTACATCAACAGCCAAAACGACACGCTTTGCCTGAACGGCCTCAACAAGAAGCAGGGCATCGCGAAGGTCATCGAATGGCTCGAAGCCAACAAGATCGGTAAGGCCACCGTGAACTACAAGCTCCGCGACTGGCTCTTCAGCCGCCAGCGCTACTGGGGCGAACCGTTCCCGATTATCCACTGGGAAGACGGCGAAATCTCTACTGTCGATGATTCCGAACTGCCGGTGCTGTTGCCGGAACTCAAGGACTACAAGCCGGGTGACGGCGGACAGTCTCCGCTCGCAAACGCTACCGAATGGCTCCAGGTCGTCGATAAGAACGGCCGCAAGGGTATTCGCGAAACGAACACCATGCCGCAGTGGGCTGGTTCTTGCTGGTATTACCTCCGCTACATCGACGCTTGCAACGGCGATGCATTTGTGGCAAAGGAACTTGAAAAGTACTGGATGCCGGTTGACCTCTATGTGGGTGGTGCTGAACACGCTGTGCTTCACTTGCTCTACAGCCGCTTCTGGCACAAGGTCTTGTTCGATCTCGGCCTCGTCTCTACCGACGAACCGTTCCAGAAACTCTTCAACCAGGGCATGATTCTCGCCTTCGCTTACGAAGACGCCGCTGGCTCCAAGGTCCCGACTGACGAAGTCGAAGAGAAGAACGGAAAGTTCTTCAAGAAGGGAACCGACATCGAGCTCAAGCAGATCGTGGCGAAGATGAGTAAGTCCCTGAAGAACGTCGTGAACCCGGATGACGTGGTGCGCGACTACGGTGCCGACAGCCTTCGTTTGTACGAAATGTTCATGGGCCCGCTGGATGCCGTGAAGCCGTGGCAGACCAAGGGCATTGAAGGCATGAACCGCTTCCTCGGCCGCGCCTGGCGTTCTGTTGTCGGCGACAGCGATGAAGCCCCGGTGTTCGTTGACGAGACTGCTCCCAAAGCCATCGAGAAGGTGATGCACCAGACCGTCATCAAGGTCACGAGCGACATCGAGAACATGAGCTTCAACACCGCGATCAGCCAGTTGATGATCTTCAACAACGAAATGATGAAGATGGACAAGCGCTACCGCGAACCATGCGAAACGTTCGTGAAGTTGCTGCACCCGTTTGCCCCGCACATCGCCGAAGAAATGTGGAGCATCCTCGGACACAACGAATCACTCACGAATGTTGCTTGGCCCGAAGCCGACCACTCCAAGGCCGTGGAAAACACCGTCGAAGTCGTGTTCCAGGTGAACGGCAAGGTCCGCGCGAAGGCATCTGTTGCCAAGGACATGGACAAGGCCGCCCTCGAAAAGCTCGCCATGGATAACGACCGCATGAAGGAGTTCATGAACGGGAAGACCGTCGTGAAGTCCATCGTGGTCCCCGGCAAGCTTGTGAACATTGTGGTGAAGTAAAACCCGACTGTCATCCTGGAGCGTCTGTAAAGACGCGATAGGATCCATAGAATTACAGACCGTAGCCTAATCGCTGCGGTCTTTTTTAGAAAATACAATCAAGAATCTCTTTGCATGCTTCAATCGTTGCTTCAAACGTGATGCCTTTTGCAAACGAAGATTTTTTTGCGTAGTTCTTCCAGCGGGTTTGAAGAATGTCGCTCTTTGAAATTTCTTCTAGAAGCAAAAGAGCTTCCTCTTTTTCAAAGGGAGTTTTGCGGTATTGGCAAGTTGTTTCAAAAGATTTCTTCAAGTCAGGAATATTGATGTTGTTCCTTTGCAATTGATTGATGATGTAGATGTCGTAATAATCTTTGCAGCGGCTATTGAGCAATCCTCGGAAAAGAATGGTTTGAAGTTTTTCAGCAACAACCGTTTCTAGGTTGTAGGCTCGGAACGCAATGGTTTCATTTCAAAAGAGATAGAATCGTCTGCATCGATTGCGATGATGTCAGTGAAAATTTTCCTCAATCTATTCTCGTCCATAGTTTCCCTTCTCAAAAGGAAATCAATGTCGGCGGTGTAGCGGTTCTTTACGCCGAGCAATGTAGCGAGATAGAAACCGCCCTTGAAAACAAACTTGTTGGCGTATGTTGACTTGGCCAATCTTGAAATGAATGCATCAAAGAAGAACGATACGAGCAAGACGTTGGCGTGAACGTTCATTTCTTTGGAGAGGTTGTTGATTCTCGCTTGCAGGGAATTCTTATTAATCTTCATTTAGTACCACCGTCATAAGTTCCGCCACTTTGTTCTCTATTTTCAATATTTGGGCGTAATGGAGTAGGTTGCGGGTATTCTTGTCTTTTGATTTTGCGTAAAGCCTGAGCGCTTTGCCGTAAATTTCTGCATCGATCTTTCGGCTGTTCTTGATGATGTCGCAAAGCGTTCGTTCCGTATCGTAGCATTCCACCAGATGTCCAAGCGAAGTCTTGATTTTGCAAATTCCAAGCCTGTAGGTTTCATCGCGAGAATCCGTGTGGATTGCGACGGAAGGGTTCGGAGAAAATGGCCTATAATTCTTGGGCCCGGTTACCTCGAAATAATCGGGTAGGCGGTCTGTTAGCCCATGCAAG
>CADCGB010000011.1 GCA_902800815.1 Fibrobacter succinogenes | reverse complement strand
GTCATACCCGTTCCCATTCCGAACACGGCAGTCAAGCCTCCCTTCGCCGATGGTACCTGGCCTCCGGGCCCGGGAGAGTAGGGCGCCGCTGGATTCACGGGCCCCTGCAGCTAACGCTGCGGGGGCCCTTCTTTTTTTTGCGAAAACATCCGCGAACCGTTCGCAATAATCTCGCGATAAACATTACGGAACTCGCAGTTATTAATGCCCATCATTATCTAATTATTATTTTATTAGTGATGTTGCTTGCTTTTGCAAAAATTCGGTGTGCCATTCTCTTTGCGCTTGTATGTAGTGCATGCTGTTTTGCTGCGTTTGATCCCTCTCCAGTTCTTTCTGATACGGTTTTCGTAGAGGATTCTATTGCGGTGGAGTATGGCATTTCCGGCTGTGATGAAGGTGTGCAGTCTTGCATCGTGGTTGCTCGCGGTTGTCGCGAGGAATATTTTGCGGTAAATGAAAAGGTCGACCCCAGCGAGTCAAACGAATCGCTGCTTGCAAGAGTGTATGGAGCGGAGCCCTTGCAGGATAGTTCAAAGGTCTACGGCCAATGGGCATCGGACTGCAAACAAGAAGAATCCAGAAGACATACTGGCGCGTGGCTATATAGTTTCTTGGTTGGTGGACTTTCTACTGCAGCAGGTATTGGACTGCTCTACGTCGATTACGATAATTCCGCTACAAAGATTTTGGGAAGGGGCACCGGTGTGCTTTTCCTGGTAACAGGGATTGCGTTTCTTTCTGTGGACATTATTGCTCCAATCTATTGGCTGTTCAAGTCGCCTGATGAGCGGGTTCAGAAATACGAGGAACGCGAAAAAGCCTGGAAACTCCGCCTTGCACCGGCGATAAACTTGCAGGAACCCGGTGGCGGCCTGCTATTGCAGCTCGGTTTTTAGCCGCAGTTATTCATAACTCGCAACTAAAATTTCTATTCTTCACTACATGAAGCCGACAATTTCCTTTGTCTTGCAACTTTCACCGGCGACTGCCTACGAGAACCTCGAGGCGGTTGCCCGCAACTTGCTTGACGGGCTTGACGTGTTGCTGAATTCGGGGCTTGTCAAGTGTTCCGTGTTCATGGACGGACCGACACTCAAGATGTTGCGCAAGGTGGCGAAGCCGCTTGCGTTCGGCAAGATAAGGAACGGCATACGCGAGGGTATCCTTGAATTCCTGGGGGGCGGCTTCTACGACCCGATGCTCCCGCTATTCCCGGAAGAGACGCAGTCCCAGCAGTTGGACCAGCATCGCGATATCCTCAAGAAGTATTTTGACATAGAGCCGCAGGGCTACTTCAATTCCTCGTTCGTGTGGGAGATGGGCATGACTGCCGTCCTCGAGAAGTCGGGATTCGACTACGCGCTCGTGAGCGAGGCTGCCATCCAGACGACGGTCGGGCGTTCTACGCCTGTATCGGGCTGGTTTACGGTCGAAGACCGCGGAACGCTCATGCGCGTTGTACCTGTGGCCGATAGCCTGACGGAAGCCATCGAGAAGGACGACCTGAGGTGGAGGGTGATTGCGGAATCCTACTGCCATGGCGGAAAGTCCGCGGTGGTGGTGCTCGACCTGCCCGCGCAGGCTAGCGAGATTGTGGCGTTCTTCGAGCGTCTTGTTGACTTTGTAGAGACAAACGACGTGCAGACCTGGCCCGTGGGTTACCTGGTGAACCAGTTGCCGCCGGAAGGTTCGCTCAGTTATCTGATGTCGGCAGGCCGTAAACTCGGACTGCCTTCCTCCGCGATGACATGCCGCGAGACTCTCGTGCGCAGGCCGGAGATTAACTTGTTCCAGAAATCATTCCTGAACCTGTACCGCCGCGGGCGCGACAAGTTAGCGGGCAAGGACTTCACGGAATTCTGCGACGCGCTCTTGCCGGCGATGTCCCCGATATTCTTCCGCGACCTGGGCAATGCGGAAGGTATGCGCTGCCTGAATGTGCGCGAGTGGGGCTTCCGCTACCTGGTTTCTGCGTCTAGCACGCTTGACTCGCTGATGAAGTTTAATGGGCTCCGTATTGAGGTTTGCGACTACCTGCTGCAGGGCCGCAAGCAGATATGGGTGGAAAACCCGGACATGTCGCTGCTGCTTGATTACCATGCGGGCGGTGTGCTGCGCTCCTTGTACCACAAGGATTCCGCGGTGAACCTGCTGAATGCCTGGCGTGACGATGCGGAGCCGACCTTCGGGTTCCTGGACTGCCTCTTGCCGAATGCGGACATGACTGCACAGCAGATAGAGCAGGCGCTCTCGATGCGCGAGTACCTCTTGCGCGACCCGTACGAGTACCGCATCAAGCGGCTCGAATCCGGAGCGGAGATTGAACTTTTGGAAGAGCAGGGCTTTACCGTAGGTGCAAAACGCGGCGTGTTCCATGTGGCAAAGACATTTACCCTGAACCCGACCACATCCGAGATTGTCGCGAACTACCAGTTGGGCAATTCCACCTACATGGATTCCCGCTGCTTCTTCGGTTCCATATTCGAGTTCGGCCTGATGGGCGAGACCGGCGGCCGCATTGTGGTGGACGGCTTCGACATGAAGTGGGATGGCAAGAACCCGATAGTTTATCCGGAAGCCACCAAGCTGGAAATACACGATTATGGCACGAGGTGTACCGTCACGATGACCTTTGTAAAGCCTGCTGCGGTCTTTATCGGTGCTATTTTCGGTGCTTCGTCTGCCGCTGCGCCCGAGATGTTCCAGGGCGTGAGGGTCTATCCGTTCTGGCGTACGGCGCTCTCCGTTGCCGACGAGATGAATTTCGGGATAACGGTTTCGGTATCGAAGGGGTAACACGTGCGCGCGGACTTGATTGACATACAGGTCGAAGACCACGGCGATGATGTGGAGATTACGCTCTCCGGTTCGCTTGGGTCGTACCAGCTTGCCGCCGTGCGCGAGAAGATTGAAATGCTTGCAGATGGCCCCGGCTGCTTTATCTTTGTGAACCTGGAACACGCACACTTCAAGGTGAACGATTACCTTGACCTGTTTCTGGAACTCCTGAACAAGTTGCAGGCGAAGGATTCCAAGCTGATTCTCATCTTCAAGAGTGAGGAACAGGAAGCGTACTTCGAGAAGTACAGGAATATCTTCGAGATATACGAGAGCCGCGAGGCGTACAAGGATTCCGGGCTTTCGAAGCAGTTGCTGCAGATTGGTGTGCATTACGGTTCCAAGACAGGTATCCGCCTGAGCCCGAGCGTGGCCATTGCCGCTTCGCTGTTGATTGTCGGCTGGGCTATTACGTTGTTCTTAATCATTGCGGCGCAGGGCCGTGACATTGCCGATAAGCAGGCACAGATTATCGCGCTCCAGAGCCAGAAGGATCGTTACGTACACGAGATTGAACGGCTTGAATCCTCGATTGGCCCGCTCCGCAAACTGGGCGTGGTCGAGGATACCACGATGCTTACGTCGTTCGGCGTAATCCACGACTGGGTTTCTTACCTTGAATTCCTGGAGAATGCCCGCCGTGAAAAATAGCGTGCGGATTCCGGGACCGCTTGTGATCGCATCGTTTGCGGTCGCCTTCCTGACTATACTTGTTTTTGCCGACATCTGGCTGGTAAGGCAGCACCACATGGCAGACCTCGCCGGGCAGGAACTTGCACTCCGCAGCGACTTGCAGAGGCTCGATACCTGGGGCCGCTGGACCATGGAGTACGTGAAGATAGACAAGGCTCTGGCCTACCTTTCGAAGGATCGCCTTACCGAAGAGACCCGCCGCGAACTCACGGAACAGATCTGGCAGATTTCGCATTCCTATTCCACCGACCCGCTCATGATATTGGCGGTGGTGGCGCAGGAAAGCCACGGGAACCCGAATGCCCGCGGGCGCTTGCAGTCGGGGGCCTTTTCCGGTGCGTTGGGCCTAATGCAGATTAAGCTCGAGACGGCGCAGAAGATGGCAGCCCGTTTCGGGATGCGCATTGAATCTACGGAAGACCTGCTGAAGCCCGAGGTGAACGTGACGGTGGGTACCGCCTACCTGATTCGCCTGATAGGCAAGTACGGCAACTGGAAGGAGGCGCTTATCGCCTACAACATCGGGCATTCCGCCGTTGACAGGATGCTCGAACTGAACCAGCCGCTGCCTACGGGCTATTACGAGAAGGTGCTCGCGAAGTACAGGAATCTCGCGAACAAGTCGTTCCTTTAATCCGATATTTTTTTAGTTTCGTCGGGTGGGAGCAGAAAGTGCGCCTGCATTTTTGTAAATTTAGGTTGATGAATTATAGGCTACTTTTTCCACTCGTTTTTGTCGGGCTCGCCCTGGCCGGAGAAATCCGGTACGACTGCCTGCATTTTGTGGAAGAGGGGCTTGCGAAGGACCCGCGCCTTGTGGAGGCCAAGTTCGCGACTGAGGCGAAGAAGAATAGCCTTGACGCGCTGACCTCGGAGGTAATTCTCCCGACGCTCAATATCGCGATGATGGTGGGCCCTGCCCCCGGCTTGAAGGAATCCGTGGATAACTGGGGCGATACTGTGGATGTGTATGACTTTTCCAAGATGGGCCCGTTCTGGGGTGTCGAGGGCAAGTTCATCCAGCCGCTCAACTTTGGGCAGTACCGTACGGGCAAGAAGGCACTGGAGGCCGACCTAAAGCAGAAAACGTTCGCCATCGAGCAGGAAATCCACAAGAAGGATGTGGAACTGCAGTCGTACTATTACAACTACCTGCTCGCTCGTGAAATGCAGAAACTTGCAAACGACGCGCAGAAGCGTGTGGACGAGGCCTACGAAAAGCTCGAGGAGGCGCTCGACGATGACGACCCGAACGTTTCGCAGATGGACTTGCTTAACCTGAAGGCGAAACTTCATACGGTGAAGGAAGGCGTCACCGAGGCGAACCTCGGCATGAAGCGTGTACAATTAGCCATAAGGTTCTCGCTCGGGCTTAACGAAGATGATGTTTTTACCGCCGAGGATACCTGCCTCACGGAGCGCCCGGAACGATTGCCGAGCCTGGAAGAGGTCGAGCAGTTTACGATGCGCTACCACCCGGAACTCAAGCAACTTGCCGCGGGGCTTGATGCCCGCAAGTTCCAGATGGACCTTGCCGAGGCGAAACTTGCGCCCGAGTTCTTTATTATGGGCGAAATCGAGTACGTGAAGAGCTGGGCCGGAAACCGCAAGGTGATGCAGAAGAACGCCTTCGCCGAAGATGCGGTGAACAAACTTTCCGGACTTATTGGGGTGGGGCTCCGCTACCGCCTGAACTTCTGGAAGAACTGGTCGGATTTCCGTGCCGCGCGTACGGAATACCGCGGACTTCAACTCAAGGAGAACTATGCCGCCTCGGGCCTCGTGGCGCAGGCGGTGGAACAGTATTACCAGGTGGAAGCCGCCAAGGAGAAGATGGACGCGCTCAGGGAGAGCCTGCGTGCATCCGAAGCCATACTGAAGGGCGCTGCGATGCAGTACGACCTGGACAAGTCCAAGACGGGTGACCTGGTGAGTGCATACACGCAGAACGTGACGATGCAGAAGGACTATTACTTTGCCGTGTGCAAGTATAACGTGGAATTCGCGGAACTGATTTCCCGGATGGGCATGTCGCTCAGGGAATTCCGCGGGGAATTTAACAAATAGGAGTAGTGTATGATTAGGAAGATGTTTGCCCTGCTTACGGTGTTTGCCGTAATGGCGTTTGCCGCCGAAGACCCTGTCGCTGCGGTGAAGAAGAAGGATGCGGAACTGCAGACCCTGCTCAAGAAGTCGAGCCGCAACGCAAAGGAGATTGAACGCGTGAAGTCGCTGCTGAACGATTCCTTCGATTTCGCACTCCTCGCGAAGAAGTCGCTTGCGAAGGGCGATTGGGACAAGCAGGACGCCGCCTCGCAGGAAAAGTTTGTCGCGGAATTCCAGCGCATGGTCCGCAATTCCAGCGCGAAGAGGCTTGAACTCTACCGCGCCGATTCCACGATTTACGAACCCGCGAAGATGAAGGGCACGGACGAGGCCCGCGTGGTGGCGCACCTGTGGAACAAGGGCAAGGAATCCGTGCTCGAGTACAAGATGAGCCTCGTGAACGGCAACTGGAAGGCATGGGACCTGGTAATCGACGACCTTTCGACCGCTCGCAACTACAAGGAACAGTTCGGCCAGATCTTGAAGAACAAGAGCTTTGCCGAACTCATTGACATTATCAGCAAGAAGGCTGACGAAGCCGAAAAGTAATGGGCGGTGTTCTTCTTGGCTTGCTGATTTTCGCCTGCGCTGTTGCGCTGGTTGTGCTGTTTTTCCCGATTCGGTTCCGGATAGACTTCGGTGCGGATGAGAATGGCGGCGGGGCGAAGTTCTACATCTACAAGAAGAACTTCTACACATGGGAAAAGTTCCGCAAGGGGAAGGGCCACGATTCAGACGAGTCGCTGGACGATGATGAATTTGCTGACAAGTCTTCAGGTGAATCGCACGACAAATCTTCAGATGAATCGCACGACGAAGGCAGCGCTGTGCCGGAGTTTGTCGCGACGGCTCCCGTGAAGCCTGTGGAGAAGAAGGCTACTGAACCGGTGAAGGCTGATGCTGGTAACGAGAATCCCGCCGAACCCGCTGCGCCTACTGGTGACAAGACGTCCGCTGGTAATGAAACGCCTGCTAGTAATGAACCGCCCGCGCAGTCAGATGCTAGTGATAAACGGCCCGCGGAACTCGCGAAAGTTGAAACGGCGAAGCCTGCGAAGGTTGATTCGGAAGTTAAACAGCCTGCTGGCGATAAAACGCCCGCGAAGGTCGAGACGCCTACTGAACCCGAGAAGCCCGCAGAAGAAAAGAAGAAGCCCGAGAAGCGCGACCTTACGGATTTTGAGTTCTGGACTCTCGTACTCACTCCGGACCTGGACGAGCGCGGCTTCCGCTACTTGAAGCGCCTGCTGATAGACCTTGTCCGCCTGTTCAACATGAAGTTCGAGAACTGCTTTGTGGAAGGTATTCGTGCCGACTACAAGACCATGGGTTACGGTGCGGCACTCAACGGCGTTATCAAGGGGTTCCCGTTCCTTAAGGACTGGGACCTGCGCATGGACTGGTGCAACGAGAAGGACTTGCGCTTGCAGGGGAATATCCTTGCCCGCACGAACCTGTGCCGCGTATTGTTCTACCTGCTTGAACTGGCGCTGCTTGCGGGTATCGTGTTCCTGATTTTCTGGCGCCGCCGTGCCCGCGTGCTCAAGACCGGTGAACTGCCCGAACTCGGGTTTGTTCGCCAGAAGATACGTGCCTTTTTCGTGGAGGATTGATGCCTGCGTTGACCCTGGACCGTTTACTTTCGAGCATAGGCTTTGGCAGCCGCAAGGAAGCGCGTGCTCTCGTGCGCATGGGGCTTGTCGAACTGGATGGCAACGTACTGGAAGACCCGTTCATGGAACTCAAGGAACGTCCCGAAAACATCACGGTGAACGGGGAAGAGGTCCCGACGGTGGAGAAGTTATACGTGATGCTCCACAAGCCGGTGGATTTCGAGTGCAGCCATCACCCGCGCGACCACAGGTCCGTGTACGAACTTTTGCCCGACCGCTTTTCGGCGATGGGCATTCAGTCGGCGGGCCGCCTGGATGCCGATTCCTCGGGAATAATCCTGTTTTCGAACCAGGGCGATTTTATCCACAGGGTGGAAAGCCCCAAGAAGGGCTGCCTCAAGCGCTACCGCGTGACGCTGGCCCGCGAGTTTACGGACGCGCAGGAGAAGGAACTCCTCGCCGGCGTAATGCTCAAGGACGAGCGCAGGCCCGTCTGTGCCCGCGAGATCGTGCGCGAGGAGGGCTCGGTGGTGATTACCATAGGCGAGGGGCTCTACCATCAGGTGCGCCGCATGTTCGCCGCGGTAGGGAACCACGTGGAGACGCTGGAACGCATTTCCATCGGACCGGTGGTTTTGGACGAGTCCCTCGGAGAGGGGGGCTGGCGGTTCCTGACTGACGAAGAAGTGGCTTTACTATAGGCGCTGCATAAGTGTCGTTCTCGGGTAAAAAAAAAGCCGGCGCTATGCGTCGGCTTTTGAAATTCTGCTCGGGAGCGATTACTGCTCGGAGACTTCCTCAACTTCCGGTTCAACCGCTTCGGCAACGATGCCTTCCAGGCTGTTGATCTTGTTCTTGATGTCGTTGCTGAACTTGAAGGTCGGGACCATGCGTTCTTCGATCTGGACGGTCTCGCCGGTGCGGGGGTTGCGTGCCGGGCGAGCCTTGCGCGGCTTGCAGGCGAAGGTGCCGAAACCACGGATCTCGATGGTGTTGCCTTCTATGAGCTTTTCGCCGAGGAGGTCGAGGAACTGCTCAATGACTGTCTTGATGTCGTTACGCACAAATCCGGTGGACTTGGCGATATCTTGGATCAGGGATTGTTTTGTTATGTTGGACACGACTAGAATCTTGGTTGATAGATTAGTTGATGCCTTAAATATAAGTTTAACATAGAGTTAGCGGAAGGCCTGATTGAAAATTAAATATTTTTTTGGGGCTCTCATTGCGGAAAATTTGTGGATAATTGTTGTTAATATGTTGAAAAATGTTGAAAGTTTGAAAAATGCCGAAAAGCCCGCCCGGACTTCGTTCCGGTTGCGCGGTTTGGAGGTGTTCCCGAACACGATTCTCTCTCCGATGGACGGGGTGACGGACGCGCCCTTCCGCAGGCTGTGCCGCGTGCTTTCGGGTAACCGCATGGGGCTCCTGGTGTCGGAGTTCGTGCCTACGGACGGCGATGCGGTGTTCAATCTGGAGGGCCACAAGCAGCTCAGGTTTTTCCCCGAGGAGCGCCCCTTCGGGGTGCAGATTTTCGGGCGTTTCCCCGACAAGATGGCAGATGCCGCCCGGAAGATTGCCGTGGCGCTCAAGCCCGACTATATCGAGGTGAACGCGGGGTGTCCGGCGCCGAAGGTGGCGGGCAAGGGCAGCGGATCGGGCCTGTTGCGGGATTTGCCTCGCCTGCAGGAGATATTGCACGATGTTCGTGCCGCGCTGGATGGCTGCGGGGTGGAGATGCCCCTCACGCTCAAGTGCCGCATCGGCTGGGATAGCGAGAGCATCAACGTGCTGGAAACCCTCCGGATTGCAGAGGGCGAGGGCGTTGAAATGCTTACGGTGCACGGACGCACCCGCCTGCAGGGTTATAACGGCCTCGCCGACTGGGACTGGATAGGGAAGGTCGCCGCTGCTGCGAAGATTCCTGTTATCGGGAACGGCGACGTGAACAGCGTGGAGGTCGCCCGCGAGCGGATCGAGAATTACGGCGTTTCCGGTGTGGCCATCGGGCGCGGCGCCATGCACAACCCGTGGATTTTCGGGCAGATTGCGGACGCCTGGGAAGGCAAGCCGAAGCGCGTGATTACCGCGGGCGAGGCGCTTGGCGTGTTCAAGCTTTACTACGGTTTCAAGATTGAGGACGGCAGTACCGACAAAGGTGCCGAGGGCAGGCTCAAACAGCTTGCGGCAAGGCTTTGCAAAGGGTTCTGCTTAAATGAAGATGGGACTGCCTCGCCGGAATGTCATCCTGGAGCCGAAGGCGATAGGATCCAGGTGCTGAACGGCGCGGATGATGTCGCGATGCAGGTACGTCAGGCGCTCCTTTCGAGCAGTTGCGCAGCCGAACTCCTGGACCGTGCGCAGTCCCTCAAGGAAGGCATTGCGAAGGATTTGGTGTTCGACCCCGGCCGCCTCGTGAACCTGAACGGCGCCAAGGAAACCGAGCTCAAGTTCGGCGACCAGTTCAAGGGCCGATAGGCGCCTATATTATATTTATAAGGTGAGGTTTCTATGAATATTTCCCCTTTGTTCGCGGGTGCGCTTTCTGTACTCGCTGGTGTTGGAACTGCCCTTGCCGCGCAGAACGCGGTGATTGTCGATGACCTGCATCCGGGCGTCGTTATCGACAAGCAGAACATGATGGCGGCGGACCTTGCGATTTGGAACCCGCCCAGCCGCTACTACGACATGACGAATGCGCTTGTGGACGGCGGCTACACGCTGTTCCGCTTCCCGAATGGGAGCCTTTCGAACGATTACCACTGGAACGGAATCGGCAGCTACGATAGCACCGGGCTCTGGACCGCGGATACTACGAAGTGGGCGCGCGGATTCTTGGGCGAGACGATTTACCGCGGCACAACGAAGGATAACTACGGCTTTGTTCGCAGGAGCCACCTTGCCGATGGCAAGAAGGAAACGATGTGGTGGGGCGAAATCCTCGACCCGGTGGACCCGCCGTGGATAGTGGTGGAATTTCCGGAGAAGATGAATCTCGATTCGTTGCAGATTGACTGGGGTGAACTGCGCCCGAAGGCGTTCGAGTTTGCGTACTGGACTACGGATTATGCCGAATATCCGGGCGTGCACCAGGCGCTCGAGAACAAGCTGAAGACGGAATCCGTGGTACGCGTGAATTCTGAGACCACCAAGTACAAGTTCAAGCAGATCCGCACCCGCTACGTAGCGATACGCTTCAAGACTCCCGACCTGCCGAGCAAGGGCGTGCAGATTCGCGAGATGAAGCTGTTCAGCGGCGAGAGTGACTTGCTCGAGGGCAACAACTACAAGTTCTACGCGATGTCTACGCGCAATGGCGACAAGGCCCGCACGGACTGGACCGACATCAAGTGGGATTTCGAAGCGTTTATGGAATACATCAAGACGCTCCCGAACGCGCAGGCCGTGATTTGCGTGAACGCGGGCACGGGAACTTCGAAGGAAGCTGCCGCCTGGGTGCGATATGCAAACAAAGTAAAAGGCTATAACATCAAGCAGTGGCAAATCGGTAACGAACTCGACGGCGAGTGGGAAGAATCGGGCCCGATTTCGGCAAGGCATTATGCGGCACGTTACCTGGAATACGCCCGCGCGATGAAGGCCGTGGATTCTACGATTGTCTTGCATGGGCCGCTGTTCAGCACGCACAAGATGCAGCAGAAGGGCGCGGGCCTGCTCGATGGCAAGTACTGGATGGAAGAATTCCTGCGCATCGTGGGCGAGGCCGAAAAGAAGGATGGCAAGCGCTACCTCGACGTGGTGGACCTGCACAATTACCCGTACTGGACGCCCAACGAGCCGAAACCCGCCGAGATGCTCAAGGCGATGCTTGACGTGGGCCCGAACATGGACACTCTTGATGTGTGGATGAAGCGCCACCTCGAAGGTGAACGCCGCGTGTTCCTCTCGGAATTCAGCACGTGCGTGCAGGGATTCAGCCTGCTCATGGATTACCCGCAGGCGACTGCGGTGGCGAGCATCTTTGCCCAGCACGCGATGCGTTTTGGTAACCGACTGCAGGTGCTCCCGTGGGATGCGTTCGGCAACCTGTTCAAGGGCCCGGACGATACCTGGGGTACCATCAGCATGACGGCGCTGTTGAAGGAAGGTTCCTGGAACTACTGGAAGTCGCTGGAACCGACCGCGGAATATTACGGCATGTACATGACGTACAAGCAGTTCCTGGAAGACGGTTTTGCCGTGCTGCCCGTTTCGAGCACGAGCCCCGATGTGGAGGCGTATGCGATTGGCAAGGGCGATTCCGTGCGTGTGATGCTTGTGAACTTGTCCGAAGTCCCGCAGGTGGTGCAGGTGGACCGCGCAAGCGTTGATGCTACCGGGAGTACCGAGGTGGGCAAGGGCGACCTGGTGCGTACCGAGGTGGATATCTTTGGCGCCGAGCAGTTCAAGTGGGTAGGGACTAGGCAGAATGCCTTCCCGTACCCGAAAATGGGCCCGAGCGGGCGCCGCATAAACCCGAGCAAGTCGAAGGATATCACGATTCCCGCGTTCGGGCTTGCCGTGGTGCGCATCAACCCGAAGGTTGTCGGGCTTGACAAGGCGACGAAGGAGGATGCCGCAATTCCGCAAATCATTTCCGCATCCCTTGAGAAGAAGGTGCTCCTTGCGGGCGATACGATAGACCTGTTCGTGACGGCGGTGCAGGAAAACGGCCAGCTCACGAACGGCTCCGTGAGCGTGGGCAACTGGGGCAAGCGCGGCATGATCGAGGTGTCCGCCGTTCCCGATGACGGCAAGTGGAATGCGTCCATCGAGAGCTTCCATGTGAAAATCCCGATTCCGCCCGAGATGTATTCCGCCCCGCGGGAACTCCGCGTTGTTGTACGGGGGCTTGGTGGGAAGGTTGCCGTACTCAACATCCCGTTCCGCGTGCGTGGCGCTTACCGTACGACGATGGCCATGCAGAACTTTGACAACGGGCTCGATGCGGTGGACTGGTACCCGGTCGCGAACGGCGACAATGCGACAACTATCGGCGCAAAGGTGTTTAACGGTGCTCCTCCGCATGGCGGGTTCATCCGTCACGACTTTGTTATCGAGCAGCCGCCTACGCAGAGCTGGCCGAACTTCGCGGGCGCCTACTACGTAATCCCCGAAGAAGTCAAGAATTCTGTGGGCATCGTGTTCGACTACGCGACGAACCACAACAATCCCGACGGCTACTTCGAAGTGCAGATTGCGAGCAGCCAGGTGGAAGACTACGACGAGTTCATGGTCCGCCTCAAGAACACCCGCGGTTCTTGGGTGCGCGACACGCTCATCTGGGAGAACATGAAACAGGAAGGCTGGGGCAAGACTATCCCGCAGCTCGACCCGACCAAAATCAAGAACTTCGCCTTCCGCGCACGCCATAGCGGCATGGGCTACATCAGCCTTGACAACATCTACCTGCTTGGCGAAGACGGCGAGGAAATCCCGATGCCCAGGGGGCTGAGGAGACTGCGTTAAGAGCGGGTCGCGCGCCGTTTAATGCGCACCGTTTAATGCGCGCCGTTTAATTGCGCAAAAAGAAAATCGCCGGCATATCGCCGGCGACTTCTCGTTAATGCTTTTCGCTTATCGTTTGTCCCTATCAATCCAGGGTCTTGCCGTCTGGCCCACGTAAATCTGGCGCGGACGGTTGATCTTGGAATTCGGGTCGTCGTGCATTTCCTTCCAGTGGGCGATCCAGCCGGGGAGTCGCCCGATGGCGAACATCACGGTAAGCATGTTCGTCGGGATGCCCATGGCGCGGTAGAGGATGCCCGAGTAGAAGTCCACGTTCGGGTAGAGCTTGCGCGCGATGAAGTAGTCGTCCTTCAGGGCGGCTTCTTCGAGCTTGATGGCGATATCCAGGAGCGGGTCGTGCACGTGCTCGCGCTCGAACACCTGGTACATGAGCTTCTTGAGAACCTTCGCGCGCGGATCGTAGCTCTTGTACACGCGGTGGCCGAATCCGGAAAGGCGGAACGGGTCCTTCTTGTCCTTGGCCTTGTCCATCACCTGCTCGATGGTCATGCCGCTCTGCTGGATGCGCAGGAGCGTTTCGAGCACGGCCTGGTTCGCACCGCCGTGGAGCGGGCCCCACAGGGCGCAGATGCCTGCACAGATACTCGCGTAGAGGTTCGCCTGCGAGCTGCCCACCATGCGCACGGTCGAGGTGGAGCAGTTCTGCTCGTGGTCGGCATGCACAATCAGGAGCGTGTTGAGCGCACGTTCCATGATCGGGTCCGGGTGGTAGGGGCGTGCCTTACTGCTGAACATCATGTTCAGGAAGTTGCTGCAGTAGCTGCGTTCTGCTTCCGGATAAACGAACGGTTCGCCGATGCTTGCCTTGTAGGCGAAGGCGGCGATGGTGCGAATCTTGGAAATCAGGCCCGCGGTCGTGAGCTCGAATGCGCTCGCGATGTTTTCGTCGTCGTAGAAGCGCGGGGTAAAGAGGCCCACGGCGTTCACGATGGAACTGAGGATGCCCATCGGGTGTGCGCTCGGCGGCATCTCGCGGAAGAAGTGCAGCAGGTTCTCGTGCAGGAGGGCGTTTTCCGTCAAGAGTGTGCGGAAGTGGCCGAGTTGTTCCTGCGTCGGGAGTTCGCCGTAAATCAAAAGCCAGGCGGTCTCGGGGAAGGTCGCCTTCTCGGCAAGATCTTCGATGGAGTAGCCTCGGTAGCGGAGGATGCCCTTTTCGCCGTCAACAAACGTAATGGCGCTCTTGGTGCTGCCCGTGTTCAGGTAGCCGTAATCCAGCGTGACAAGCCCGGAATCCTTGCGCAGCGTGCTGATGTCGAGGCCGTGTTCGCCCTCGGAACCTTCCACCACGGGGAGTTCGTAGCTTTTTCCATTATAGTTTAGTGTTGCCTTATCGGACATTGATCCTCCGGAGGGGCGGCCTAACCGCCAATTACTTCATCTTCAAAACACAATTATAAATATTTTCGAACAGCTTGCCGAGCTTGTCGGTCGGGACGGCGCTGAAAGCGACACGGATAAGGCCTGAGAGCATGATGGTTCCCGTGCTGTAGTCCTTGATGAGCTTCTGACGCAGTTCCTCGGCATCTACGCCCTTCGGCTTGATGCACATGAAGTAACCGCTGTTGCACGGCATGGCCTCGAACGCGTCCTTGTATTCCGGGTGCGCGGCGAGTTCGTTCTTGATGATGTCGAAGCGCTTCTTGAGCGTGTTGTACTTTTCCTGCTTCTGCTGCAGGTATTCCGGGCTCTGGAAGGCGGCGAGCAAGATCTTCTGGCTGATGCTCGGGGCGTTAGAGATGTTGCCGCGGACCGTACCGGCGGCCTTGTCTTCGAGGGCCTTGAGCTGGGCTTCGGTGGCGCCCTTGAAACCGAAGGTCATGAACCCGACGCGGAAGCCCCACACGTAGTCTTCCTTGGTGGGACCGTCGAGCTTGACGGCGAGCAGGTTCTCGTTGGCTTCGAGCAGCTTCACGAACAGGGATTCCTTGGTCACGCCTTCCTCGTACACGAGTCCGAAGTAGGCGTCGTCGAGCAGGGCCACGACCTTGTTGCCCGCGGCGGCGCAGTCGGTGAGGATCTTCGCGATTTCGACGGCTTCCTTCTCTGTTGCGGTGTAGCCGGTCGGGTTGTTCGGGAAGTTCAGGAGCACGACCTTCTTTTGGCTCTTGCTTTCGGCGAGGGCGGCCTTGAGGGCTTCGGTATCGAACCCGCCGTCCTTGAAGGTGTTGAACGTCTTGATCTTCGCGCCGCAGCTGTTCACGAACACGAGCTCGTAGTTGTCCCAGTAGAGGTCCGGGATGATGACTTCGTCACCCGGGTCGAGGAAGAGGTAGCCCGCGCAGCTGATGGCGTGGGTGAGGGCGCAGGTCACGACCGGGTTACTGAACTGCTTGCCGGCGAGGCTCGGGTTCTTGCGGACAATCTGTTCCTTCCAGGCCTTGCGGAGGTCGGGGTTGCCGAAACTCGGGGCGTACAGGAACGCCTGCTTGGGGAGGTTCAGGCTCTTGAGCACGCAGTCGAGCACGAGCGGGCTCCCGTCGTCTTCGAGGGCGGTGCCGATAGTCGCGTTGATTTCGGAGCCCTTGGCTTCGGCGCCCTGGCCCAGAATGCCCTTGCGCGGGAAGAAGATTGCCTTGCCCCTTTCGGAAAGCATGGAGAGAACGTTGCAGCCGTTTGCGGAGAGTTCCGCGTTTGCCTGTTCGGCGAGAGGATTGTAGCTCATGACCTTGGTCCTGTTAAAAATTCCGCGCGCAAAGATAGTTTTTTTAAGGGGAGTTTTCAAGTTTTCTATAGGCAACGAGGTAACCCCCTAAGACCCCGCTGTACATTTTTTGTAATAAAAATGCAGAAATTATGATTTTGAATGTATATTTCAGGTGCTTATTTGGAGGAGTGTTTATGGCCTTGATGCGTTTTCTGGTGATTGGTTTTGTGGCGGCGGTGCTGGTTGCTTGTGGCGACAACGACAGCAGTTTTGCGACGCGCCCTTCGGACGGGTCTTCGTCCAGCGTCACACCGAAGTCGAGCGATAGCGAGACAAGTGTGTCCAGTAGTAGTACTAAACCCAGCAGTAGTTCTGTGGAGTCTTCGTCGAGTGAGGGGTACGTAGATCCATCGACTGTAGTTAAGGGGACTATGACTGACGAACGCGATGGGCAGACTTACAAGACGGTTACCATCGGCACGCAGACGTGGATGGCGGAGAACCTGAACTACGCATATACTGACGTTCCCTATAATTATACCCTTAACGATAGCAGTTACACCTCCGATTCCACTAGCTGGTGTTATAAAGATTCTGTAGAATATTGTGCCAAGTACGGGCGCCTTTACACGTGGGCTGCCGCGATGGACAGCGTGGGCGAGTGGAGTGCGAACGGCAAGGGTTGCGGCAACGGAAACAAATGCTCGCCGACATACCCGGTGCGCGGTATTTGCCCCGAGGGTTGGCACTTGCCTACGCAAACGGAATGGGATACGTTAATTACAGCTGTCGGGGGACGATCGGCTGTACCCGAGATACGCAATACAACAGGTAAGAAACTCAAGTCTACTAGCGGCTGGTATTATAGCGATGGCGAAAACGGAACGGATGATTATTCCTTCACTGCGCTGCCTGCTGGTTTCGGAGGCTTCATTGTCTCGTATTGCAATGGGGGCACCTATGCGTATTTCTGGAGCTCTACTGAGTACGGTGACCTCTATGCATATATCATGGAGTTGAGCCACGATAGCGATAAGGCGCGTCTGGCTAGCCATGATAAGTTCTTCGGGTACTCTGTCCGTTGCGTCCAGGACTCTGAATAAGGCCGGCCTTTGGACACTTGGCCTTTTATACGACTCTTAGTGCTTTAGCACTTAGTGGAGTTATGCCCTTTGGGTAAGGCCTTAGTGTACATGGCCACCTTTAGGTGGGGCGTTGCGGGGTGCCCCCGCTCGAGGGGGTGATGGAAGACCCGGTGGAGCCGGGGCTGCAATCAGGGGGAGACTTCCCCCTTTGTAATAGGGTGCAATTTTTTTGCAAAATTTTTGAACAAGGGATGCCAAAAGCGCGTTTAGAATTGTATTTTTCTGTGCGGTACCGAATGATACCTTTAAAAATGCACAAATTGCACAAAAAGGTGAATATATGCTTGATTTGAACACTGTCGATTGGAAGACGCTCCCCTTCGGTTATTACGATACCGATTACAATGTCCGCTGCTACTACCGCGATGGCAAGTGGGGCAAGGTCGAACTTTCTTCTTCCAAGGACATCAGCATCCACATGGCCGCTACATGCTTGCACTACGGCCAGGAAGGTTTCGAAGGCCTCAAGGCTTACACGGGCAAGGACGGCAAGGTCCGTATCTTCCGCGTCGACGAGAATGCGAAGCGCATGCAGAACACGGCTAACCGCGTGCTCATGGCCGTACCGCCGGTCGAACTGTTCCGCGAGATGGTCCACACCGTGGTGAAGGCCAACGCCCGCTTTATTCCGCCGTACGGTCACGGTGCAACGCTCTACATCCGCCCGCTCCTCATCGGTACGAGCCCGGAAGTCGGCGTGAAGCCCTCCGACGAATACCTGCTGTTGATGTTCGTGACTCCGGTGGGTCCGTACTTCAAGGACGGTTTCAAGCCCGTGGATATGATGATTAGCCGCAACTTCGACCGCGCCGCTCCGCAGGGTACGGGTACGGTGAAGGTCGGCGGTAACTACGCTGCCAGCTTGCTCTCCCTCGCAGAGGCCAAGAAGCTCGGCTACTCCAGCACGATTTACCTCGATGCAAAGGAAAAGAAGTACATCGACGAATGCGGTCCGGCAAACTTCTTCGGCATCAAGGGCAAGACCTACGTGACCCCGAAGTCCGAATCCATCCTGCCGTCGATTACGAACAAGAGCCTGCAGCAGCTTGCTGAATACCTCGGCTACACCGTGGAACGCCGCCAGGTCCCGTTCGAAGAACTCGCTGAATTCTCCGAAACCGCCGAATGCGGTACCGCCGCCGTGATCACCCCGATCAAGAAGATTGTGGATCCGGTTGCCGGTAAGGAATTCACCTACGGTGACGGTAAGAATCCGGGCCCTGTCTGCACGGAACTCTTCACGAAGTACACGGCTATCCAGTTCGGTGAAGCCGAAGATCCGTTCGGCTGGACTGAAGTGGTGGATGTGTAATTGTCGCGAACATGACGAATGTGAAAAATCCCGCGGAGAAATTCGCGGGATTTTTTGTTTTGGAAATTAGTCCTGCATGCCACGGATGATGTCGCGGAGGCGCGCGGCTTCTTCGAAGTCGAGGCGTGCGGCGGCTTCTTTCATCTGACGTTCAAGATCTTCGATGTTTTGTTTGCCTGGGGTACCGCGTTTCGCTCGTGCTGCCGGAGGTGTGACGCCAATGGTTTCGCTCAGTTCGGCGTTCTCCGCGCGCTTGGAGTAACGGGAGGCCTTCTTCTTCGTCTTGCTCGAAGGCTGTAGCGGTTCCATCGGGCGGATCCCGGTGTTGTCGTCTTCCCAGTCGTCGTCGACGGAATCGTCGCCGATATCGCCAAGCGGGTCGTTGATCCGCAGGTCGTCTTCTAACTTGCGGGTTACGGACTTCGGCGTGATGCCGTGTTCCTTGTTGAATTCTTCCTGCACGCTGCGACGGCGGGCAGTTTCGGAAATAGCCTTTTCCAGGCTGTCGGTCATGTTGTCGGCAAAAAGCAATACGGTTCCGTTCACGTTACGGCTCGCGCGTCCCATCGTCTGGATGAGGCTACGGTAGTTACGGAGGAACCCTTCCTTGTCGGCATCGAGAATCGCGACCATACTCACTTCGGGCAGGTCTAGGCCTTCACGTAGCAGGTTGATGCCTACGAGTACGTCGAATTCTCCGGTGCGGAGTCCGCGAATCAATTCGTGGCGTTCCAAAGTTTTGATGTCGCTGTGCAGGTAACGCGCGCGAATGCCCGCTTCCACGAAGAAGTCGGTAAGGTCCTGTGCCATCTTTTTGGTGAGCGTCGTGACGAGCACGCGGTCGCCGTTCTTGACGACTTCTTCGATGCGGTACAGGAGCACGTCCATCTGGCCCTTGATGGGGAACATCTCGATTTTCGGGTCCAGAAGTCCGGTCGGCCTGTTAATTTGTTCGGTAACGACGCCGCCTGTCTTGGTAAGTTCGTAATCGCCGGGAGTCGCACTCACGAACAAAACCTGCTTCGGGTACATGTACTCAAATTCGGCAAAGTTCATCGGGCGGTTGTCGAGTGCGCAGGGGAGGCGGAACCCGTACTGTACCAGCGTCGTCTTGCGGCTCTTATCGCCTTCGGCCATGCCGCCCACCTGCGGAATGCTCACGTGCGATTCATCAATCATCAGGAGCCAGTCATCGCCGAAGTAGTCGATAAGCGTGAAGGGGCGCGTACCCGGGGCGCGGTTCTCGATAATGCGGGAGTAGTTCTCGATGCCGCTGCACTGGCCTGTTTCGCGAATCATTTCCATGTCGTATCGAGTGCGGCTGCTGAGGCGGGCTGATTCCAGCACCTTGCCTTCCTTGTCGAGTTCCGCGAGTGCTTTGCCGGAGCGATGGTCATCTCGTCCATTTCCTGAGTGACTTCGCCGGTAATGATGTTGAAGCGAACGAGCCTGTCGACTTCATCGCCGAAAAGCTCAATGCGCAGACCTTCTTCATCGTAACTCGGGTGAATCTCGATGACGTCGCCGTGCACGCGGAAGGAACCGCGTTCCAGACTGAAGTCGTTTCTCGTATATTGAATTCGCACGAGGTCGTGCAGAATTTTGTCGCGGTCGTAAACGTCGCCCTTCTTGATTCGCACCATCAGGTCGAAATATTCCGAAGGGCTTCCCAAACCGTAGATGCAGCTCACGGAGGCAACGATAATCACGTCCCTGCGGGTCAGCAAGTTCGCAGTCGCGCGCAGGCGGAGCTTGTCGATTTCGTCGTTGATGCTCGCGTCTTTCTCAATGAAGGTATCCGTGTGCGGGATGTACGCTTCGGGCTGGAAGTAGTCGTAATAACTGACGAAGTATTCCACCGCGTTGTGCGGGAAGAATGCCTTGAATTCCTGGTAAAGCTGCGCTGCGAGCGTCTTGTTGTGCGTGAGAATCAGCGTCGGCTTGCCCACGTTCTTGATGACGTTCGCCATCGTGAAAGTCTTGCCGGAACCCGTCACGCCGAGGAGCGTCTGGAACTGTTCCCCGTGCTTGAAACCTTCGGTCAATTCCTCGATGGCTTTCGGCTGGTCGCCTGCTGCCCCGTAGGGGCTCACGAGTTCGAAATTTGCGCGCGTGGGCGACTGGAACTGCTGCAACTTTCCGGGCAAACTCTGCTCGGGCGGTAGCGGTTTCGCTATCGGTTTCGCATACGGGTCCGGAGTGATTGTCTTGCGTGCGCGTGCCATGATTCTTGTCGAAAGATAGAAAAAGTCTGGCCGACAACTCATAACTAAAAATTCTATATTGCGCCGCATGCACTGTAACAGGATTCTCGGAACAACACACCACGGTACGTACAAGAAAATCGTCGATGTCCCGCTCTTGCGCGAGGAACTGACGGCGCGTTCTATCCGCTGCATTGCCCGCGATGGAGTCGAGGTGGAAATTGACGTGAACGAGGATTTGCAGGAAGGCGATATCGTGGCGGAGACGGAACAGAACGTCTATGCGATAAAGATCTTTGTGCCGAAAAAGAAGCCCGAAGAGGCCGAACCTGTTCGCCAGTGCAAGAGTTATCTCTAGAAGTGATGCGGGCGTGACCCGCGACTACAAAATGCAATCGTGGTTGCGAGATGCGCGGCCCGCTAGTTCCCAATACTTAAACTTTCGCGGACACAGATTTTCTCTTTGCCGAGCAGACGGTAGAGCTTGCAACGGAATAGCGGAATTGCCCCGACGATACCTGCGATGACGATAAGCGCCGAAAGGTAGGCGATGCCGGGGCGGTCGATTTGTGCCTTGAAGACGATGCGGAACACAAGAAATATGTACCAGTGGACGGCCAGGATAATGAGCGCATTGCGGGAGATGTTGCGCAGGATTCCCTTTGCGATGCGGATGGGCACGATGTTTGGTAGTTTGTCTGCAAACATGAATGCGGCGACAAGACCCACGATTCCGAAAACGGAACTGGCGAGGAATACGGGGAAGGATTTCCCGAGGTCGTTGTTCATGATGCTGAAATTCGGGTCGGGAATTTCGATGAAGGCGTAGACGATGAACGAAATGAGTGCGACCGTTGCAAGAATAGTTTTTCCCTTGTTGCTTGCTCCGAGACAGGCAAACCCTTTCATCACGCCCTTGCACATCCACCCGCAGGCAAAGAAGAAGAGTACGGTAAGGTCGCGCTCAATCCCGAGCGGCAACCGGATGTGGTTCTTGTACAGGAACCAGCCGCCAGCGAGACTTGCGATGGCAATGAGCGCGGTCGCGACCCGCGGAGCCTTTATACGGCCCGCGATTTTCTGCACCCCGTAGAACAGCAGGCTCACGCTATACAGCGTGAAAACGAACCAGAGCGGCCCCGACCCGATGGAGGACTTGCCTGCCACGAAAATCTTTGCGAGGTTCCAGTAGATGTAGTCCCATACGGAAAGGATCTCCGGACGTATCGTCATGATGACCATGCGCGGCGCCCGCGGGAACCACTCAAAGTTGTAGAGGACCGGATCAAGCAGGAGGAAAAGCAGCGAGAGGAAAATGTAGGGGAGGAGGAGAACCCGCGTCTTGTGAACAAGGTAACTCTTGAAGTCAGGGAAGCGGCGGGTGCTGAAGAGCATGCCCGAAATAAAGAAGAACGCCGACATGCGGAGGGCACCCAGGTGGAGCATTCCCATATCCACGTTCGAGAAACTCTGCTCCATGTGGAAAAGACAGACGAGGAGCAGGACGAATCCCTTGAACTCGTCAATCCACCCAATTCTTGCCATCGCCTTGTCGCTCATTTATTAATACCAGCGCACCTCATCCCCGATGGTCGTCATTGGCCCGTGTCCGGGGAACACGACCGTCTTTTTCGGGAGCGTGAGCAGCTTGCTTTTAATCCCGCTTACAAGTGCTTCGTCGTCCCCGCCGAAGAGGTCGCTCCGGCCTCTGCTACCCGCAAACATGATGTCGCCGGGGAACAGCAGGGGAGGAACATCTTTCTGCCCGTTCACTTCGCCCGGGTTTTCGCAGTAAAACGCGATGCCGCCGGGAGAGTGCCCTGCGATGTGGAAAACCTGCAACTTGATACCGGGCACCTCGACGGCATCGCCCTCGGCAAGGTAGTTGCCGAGTCCGGGCGAATGGGAGCGCATCGGGAGGCCGAACATCTGGCTCTGTTCTTCCTGCAGGTCAAGCAAGAAGGCGTCTTCCTCGTGCGCCTCGGGCTGCACGCCATACTTGCGGGCGACAAACGCGTTGCCCAGCACATGGTCCAGGTGCAGGTGCGTGTTCAAAAGGTGGCGCACCGTTAAATGGTTCTGCTCGATATAGCGGGCGAGGGCCTGTTCCTCTTGCTCGCTAGAAACGCTCGGGTCGATGAGAATCGCATCGCCGGCGTCGTTGCTCAGGATAAAGCAGTTCACGCCGAAGGGATTCACGACAAATTGCTTGATAACCATGTAAGACAATATAGAAATGTTCTCTTTTTTTTAATGGACCCTTCCTTTAAGGCGAAAGGCTGGTGCTGGAAAGGCCTGTATTACATACTAAATTGTCTCTGTGGTGCAAATAGTATGTAATCTGCCGTTGCTGTTTTTCTTGCTTACATACTAAAAGCTTTTTTTCGGGGGTGTGGTATGTAATATTTGTCGCCATTGCTCCCTTTTTGATACTTTTTGAGGTGAAAGTAAAAGAAAAAGCCTAAAACATGTCGTTTTAGGCTTCAAAAAGAATGAATTTTACATACTAAAACCTGCGAAATTGAGGCTTGGTATGTAACCCTTTGGGGCGGTAGCTCGCCGTTGCAAACAAAGTAATCGCAGGTGGCTTTGCCGCCCTACGCCTTGATTTCCCAGGTCGTGCCTTCCTTGGAGTCCTTGATGACAACATTCATCGCGGCGAGTTCGTCGCGGATGCGGTCACTTTCGGCCCAGTTCTTGGCGGCGCGCGCTTCCTTACGGGCGGCAAGCAGCGCTTCAATCTTTGCGACATCCACGCCGTCGTTCGCGCCCTTCTTGGCGTATTCTTCACGAGGCTGGTCGAGCTTCAAGCCGAAAATCTGGTCGAAGTCGGCCACAAGCGCAGCCTTTTCGCCGTCATCGATGTCGCTCTTGAGCATCGTGTTCATGATACCGAGGGCACGCGGCATGTTCAGGTCGTCGCCGATAGCTTCCTTGAACTCGTTCTGGAATGCCTTGGCAGCATCGCTCGTAATCGCGGTAGCCTTGCCAATCAGCGGGTCCGTCTTCTTGTGCAGGCTCTTCAGGCCTTCCTTGGCGCCTTCCAAAGCTTCCCAAGTGAAGTTCAGGTAGTTGCGGTAATGGCTGCCAATTGCGAAGAAGCGGTAGTCGAGCGGGTTGAAGCCGCGGTCCATGAGGAGCGAGACTGTCAGGAATTCGCCGCTGGACTTGCTCATCTTGCCGAACTTCTGTTCGGTCGTGCCGTCTTCCAACTTTTCTTCGCTAGCGGTGCGCAGGAATTCGCCGTGCATCCAGAAACGGGCGAAGGTCACGCCATTGGCGCATTCGCTCTGGGCGATTTCGTTGGTGTGGTGCACGCGGATGTGGTCGGTACCGCCGCAGTGGATGTCAAGCGTCGGACCGTTGTACTTCATGGCCATGGCGGAACATTCGATATGCCAGCCGGGGAAACCGACACCCCACGGGCTGTCCCATTCCATGGCGCGCTTCTTGTCCTTCGGGCTGAACTTCCACAGCGCGAAGTCTGTGGCGTTGTGTTTTTCGCCCATGTCGATGCGGCTACCCTTGCGCAGGTTTTCCACGTCGAGGCGGGCAAAGTCGGCGTAACGCGGGAACTTGAGGCTGTCGAAGTAGATGCCGTCGCTGGTGCGGTAGGTGTAGCCCTTTTCTTCGAGGGTCTTCACCAGTTCAATCTGTTCCTGGATGTGCTGCGTGGCAGGAGTCCAGCGGGTCGGTTCCTGGATGTTGAGGCGGTGCCAGTCAGCCATGAAGGCGTCGGTGTAGAACTTCGCGATGTCCCAAACGGACTTGCCTTCGCGGGCGGCGCCCTTTTCCATCTTGTCGTCGCCGGAGTCGGCATCGCTCGTGAGGTGGCCCACGTCGGTGATGTTCACGATGTGGTTCACCTTGTAGCCGTAGTACTTGAGCGTACGGACCAGGAAGTCTTCGAAAATGTAGGTGCGGAGGTTACCGATGTGGGCGAAATGGTACACCGTCGGGCCACAACAGTACATGCGCACGGCGGGAACGCCTTCGGGGAGTGTGAATACTTCTTTCTTGCGCGATGCGGTGTTGTAGAACTGTAGAGCCATTTTAGCCTCCGTTAAATGCGGCGCAACATGCGCCAGCCGAGGCCAAATATAGTAAAAGTGTGCAAGGCGAGAAAGCGGGGCCGCTTGCGGACCCATTTTTGAGCCGCAGCCACGGACGCCGAAGGCGTCAAAAGGCGAGTGTCGCGCCAATGGCACTAGTGCCAATTGGCATGACCGAGCCGTACTATATGCGCTCCGAAGGAGCGCCAATATAGTAAAAATTGCCCCAGTTTCATAGGCACCGTAAGGTGCGCATGCTCTAACACGCTAATTTGATGTTTAACATGTGCAAGGCGTGTTTGAGCGTGTCGGGAGGGTCTTAGGGAGGGACAGCCGTGCGAGTCCCTCCCTAATCGTTACTTTTGCATCTCGTAGAAGGCCATGAGCCATGCCTGGAGGCGGGTCCAGTCCTTTTCGCTCGCATTCAGGATTCGGCTGTCGGGTTCGTAGATGAACAGGTCTTCGAGCGCGAAGCCGCCTACCTGGATTCCGGCAAAGCCTTCGTAGAACTTTTCGCCGAGCTTCATGTCGGTGCTGTGTACGGTTTCTCCGTCAATAGCGATGGCGACATGCTTCCAGTAGATGATGAACGATATATGGTGGCGCTTGCCGTCCAGTGCCTTGGATTTCCCGTAGATGCGTGTATCCAGCGAGTCTACGCCCGAGAATACCTGTGCGCAGATGTTTTCCGGGTCCTTCTCGCACGGGGCAATCTTGAATCCGGCGGTGTCGTTGCCTGCGGAAAGGATGACCTTCTGGGAGGCTGTGCTATCTTCACTTGCGAAACTGCCCGCGTCTGCGGTTATCCAGAAACTGATGCCGATGCTGCTGTCCTGCGTGTCGTATTCTCCCTCGATGGTGCACCCGTCGTGAACGGGCTCCTTGGGAGAATTGTACATGACGCAGACTCTATCAACATAATGGTGCTTTGCAAATAGACTGTCGTCAAATGTAGTTCCGGGCTGGGCCGCGGCATCCATGTGATAACTGAAGAACCAGTAGTCGGAACCGCTTACAATGCCGTTGTTGAGCCACCGGGCCTTCGTGCTGTCCTTGCCCAGGGTATCGATCATGTACCAGAGCCTGTTCGCCTGGGTCTCGTTTTCGACCTTCGCGTAGTAATACGTGTTGCCGTGTTCATCTACGAGCCGGTCGTATTTCTTGGGATCGTTCACCATGACGGGTACGGGCAGGTTGACAATTTGGGGCTCGAGCCCGAGCGAATCCATGAACTTGACGACCTTCGTGGGGAGGGCGAACTTGGTGGAATCGAAGGCGTAGCCCGAAGTGCTGCTGCCCATGAAGTAGGTCTGGCCCGCGAGTATTTCGTGATGGAAGCGTCTGTTCGATGCGTACTTGCTGTTCCACGCGTACATTTCCTCGAGGGTTCCCACGGGAACATCCGTGATGGTGATGAAGCCTTTTTCCCTGTCGGCATCGGTTATCGTGGCGCAGATGAAGGTTCCGCCGAAGCAGATGGAATCGATCTTGTCGGTGGCTTGGTCAAGGTAATTTGTATGCAATACGATTGTCGCGGGGGCGCCTGCCTCGATGTCGATGTCCAGGGAATCCTCGTGGTTCATGTCGTTGAACGTTCTGCTGATGCCGAGCAGGGGAGCGTCCTTTGTTCCGGCCTTGGCGAGCAGGCGAACTATGTAGCAGTTGTCGTGCTTATTGAATTCCGTACAGCCGACAATTTTCCCGAAGGAGAACTTTCCGTCGGCATCGGCTTCGGTGGAGTCGCGCACGACGGTGTGGTGGTTGGAATCCAGTTCGGTGAACAGCACGCGTGCATAGGCGATTGGCATGCCTTCCGGATCCTTGACGGTGCCGGCGAGGTACACGGATGCCGTCTGTCCCGATTCCGTTTCGGTGATGACGCCAGCGGTATCTTCGCCGTTGCTGCACGCCACAATCAGCGACAGCAGTGCCGCCGCGCTAAAAAAGGAAATTTTATTAACTCCAATCATCCCTACTCCAAATTCGAAAACAGGTGGATGTTCATCTGGTAGACGCCATCGGCCTTTTCCTTGTCTTCGCCGATGATGCGCCTTGCCTTCGCCTTGAATTCCTGCAGTTCCGCCTCGAGCTTCTTGTACGCCTCGCTCGAGATGCTGAAGGTGAGCGTGCTCATGACGGTCGGTTTCTTCGGGGGCGTCATCAGCGCCTGCTTCGAGAGTTCAAAGCACTGCAGCTGGTACTGCTTGATGAGTTCCGCGTTGTTGTACGGCCCGCTGCTGATGCTTTCCTTGGTGGGTTTCCAGAAGCCTTCCTCGTTCTTGCGGGCAAGCCCGAGGCGTTCCAGCAGGGCGAGCGAATCTTTCAGCTTGCCGAGAGGGACCTTCGGGAAAATCTTCTTCTGCACGGGCGCCATGTCGTCGCCCACGTCCATCGCGTCCAATATGGCGAAGAGCGCGCTGTGGTACCAGCGGCTATAATATTCGTAGGCGTCTTCATTTAATATATGCTGCGGGTTCGGGTGCAGTTTCAGCAGTTCCTGCATCGCGGCGTTGCGGGCGGCGTCGTTTTTCGCTTGGTCGAGTTCCACCATCGTCTCGAAGTACTTCGCCTCTTTCTTGTCGAGTTCGAGGATTTCGATGAACTTTGCCACCATGCGGGGGCTGACCTTCTTGCCTCTGAGGACATCGGCAAAGTAACTGCGGCTCTTTTCGAGCCCGAGCAGGTTGCAGATTTCGGTACGCGTAAAGCCGGGTTCCGCCTTGGCGCGGGCGGTCTGGTATTCTTCCAGGAACTTGCGGAAGTGCGTAAACTGGTATATGTCTAAAAAGCGGTTCATGCGTTATTAGTTATTAGTCATTGGTCAATGGTCACTGGTTGGTGGTCGTTGGCCAATAATCTTGGGTCTTTAGTTATAATATACATTTTTTAGTCAGAAAGTGAGAACTTTTTTGAGAACAATTGAGCGGGGTCACGCAACATTACCGCCAAAATGTCGTAACGTGTTGATACTCTTGGGATTAACAGAAAATTATAAGCATTCCGTAATGGCAGACGGGGCTCCGTTTGGGCGGGAAATTCCGCCGATAATGGCGTTTTTTCTATCTTTTGGCGCGAATTTTATGAGGTAACATCATGGGTAATGAGGCAGAAAAGCCGAATATCATAACGACCTCCCTTGACTTTTTAGTCAATTGGGGCCGTACCAATTCCCTGTGGCCGTTCCCCTACGGTACGGCGTGTTGTGCAATCGAGTTCATGAGTACGGAAGTGGGCCGCTACGACCTTTCTCGTATCGGTTCAGAGTATGTGCGTTTTACGCCCCGCCAGTCCGACGTGCTTTTGGTCGCTGGCACGATCACCTACAAGCAGGCTCCGATTCTGAAGCGTATCTACGAGCAGATGGCTGAACCGCGCTGGGTTATCGCGATGGGTGCGTGCGCCTGCTCGGGCGGTTTTTACGACTGCTACTGCACGGTTCCGGGCATTGACCACATTATCCCGGTGGACGTGTATATCGGTGGCTGCCCCAGCCGTCCGGAAGCGTTCTTCGATGCCATGTTTGACCTGCAGAAGAAGATCAAGGACGAATCGTTCATGAAGCAGCGTGCCGAACAGGTCAAGGACCAGCTCGAGATGATCAAGGCGAAGACTGCCGAGGCCAAGGCCCAGGCTCAGGAATTTGCCCACGAGAAGGTTGCCGAGCTCAAGGACTTCGTCGTTGAAAAAGAACAGAACCTTGTTAAGAAAGCACAATTCTGGAAGGAGTAGAAGATAATGACTGCTGAAGAAATCTTCGCTTGCCTAGAAGAAAAGTTTGGCGCAAAGCGCGAGACGCTCGACAAGTGGGGCGTTACCGCCGTGGTGAGCGCCGCCTACCTGCACAATGCGGTTGAGTTCCTCAAGGATGGCGCCGACGCCAAGTTCGACATGCTCGTGGATATCGCGGGCATCGACTACCTGACCTACCCGAACCACGAGGGTCCGCGTTTCGCTGTCTCTTACTCGTTCAAGACTGTCGCCGCCCCGTGCGTGCGCGTGCGTCTCAAGGTGCTGGTCGGGGAGGACTCCCTGAAGGTCCCGACGATTAGCGACCTGTATGCGAACGCCAACTGGTACGAACGCGAAGTCTACGACCAGTTCGGGATTGTGTTCGAGGGCCACCCGGACCTCCGCCGCCTGTTGAACCACGTTGAATTTGTCGGTCACCCGCTCCGCAAGGATTACCCTGCCCAGAAGCGCCAGTGGCTTTCGACGAACGACTACCTGCTCCCCACCCTCGAAAAGCGCCTGGAAGAACTCGGCTACAGGGTCTTGCAGCGCAGCAAGGAAGTGGAGCCTAACGATAACGAATTCTTGGAAGGGAGTGTCAAGGCATGATTGTACTGGATAAGAATGGCGAAAAGCTTAACCTGATGCCCCTGAACGTGGGCCCGAGCCACCCGGCCACTCACGGCTGCTTGCGCTTTATGGCCGCCATGGATGGCGAAACGATTGTCGCGAGCGTGGAAGAGATCGGATACCTGCACCGCGGGTTCGAGAAGATGGTGGAACGCGGCACCTGGCAGCAGGTGGTCCCGTATACCGACCGTCTCAACTACTGCTCGGCCATCATGAACAACATCGCGTACTGCCGCGCTGTAGAAAACATGTTCGGTGTGGAACTCCCGGAACGCACGAAGGTGCTCCGCGTGATTGTGAACGAACTTAGCCGTATCAACGACCACTTCGTGTGCGTCGCTGCCGCATTCCAGGACCTGGGCGGTACGACCCCGTTCATGTACGCGTTCAACCCGCGTGAAGAAATCATGTGCATCTGGGAAAAGCTCACGGGTGCACGCCTTACCAACAGCTTTGCCCGCATTGGCGGCCTCTACCGCGATAGTTACGAAGGCTTTGAACAGGATGTGCTCGCCGCCCTCGATTCTACCGAGAAGGCCCTGAAGGACCTGCACGCGTGCCTCGACCGTAACCGCATCTTCCTGGACCGTACGGTAGGCATCGGCAAGATTAGTGCAGAACGCGCCATCAGTTACGGCTGGACGGGCCCGTGCCTGCGCGCCTCGGGTGTCGCAAGTGATCTGCGCAAGGATGAACCCTACTACGATTACGAGACCTACGACTGGGAAGTCGTGGTTGGCACGCAGGGCGACTGCAATGACCGCCTGCAAGTGCGTCTCGCCGAAATCGAGGAATCCGTGAAGATCGTGCGCCAGGCCCTGAAGCGCCTTACGCCAGGGCCGGTCGACATCGTCGACCCACGCATTCGCGTGCCGGCGCACAAGCTTGCCTACCAGGACATGGAAGGCCTTATCGGGCGCTTCAAGAGCGTGTACGAAGGCATCCGCGTGCCGGAAGGCGAATACTACTGCGGGAGCGAGTGCGCGAATGGCGAACTCGGCTTCACGATTGTTTCTGACGGCTCGGGCCATCCGTACCGCATTAAGGTGCGCCCGCCCTGCCTCACGCAGTTTGCCGCATTCCACGAACTTGTGGAAGGTGGCCAGCTTGCCGACTCCATGGCCGTACTTTCGGGCCTCAACATTATCGCTGGAGAACTTGACCGATGAGAGAACATATTCAAGGTGCAGTCCAGTTCGTTTCGAACAACCATTTGAAGTTTGATGGTCCGAGCGAAGCTATTGCGGCTCTTCCGGATCCGGGTCAGACTTTTGGCTACGTGAACAAGCCTGTTCCGCAGCCTGCCCCGAAGGAAGTGCTTGCGAAACTCGATACTCCCGAAATCAAGGAACGCTGCGCGGACCTGCTCAGCCGTTACCCGGTGGGCCAGGGTGCACTCCTCGAAGTGCTGTGGCTCGTGCAGGGCGTGTTCGGCTGGGTGCCGACGGAAGGCATCCGCTGGGCGGCCAACGTTTGCGGTTGCGCTCCGGCCCATGCGCTCGGTGTTGCGACGTTCTATACCATGTATAACCACGCCCCCAAGGGCAAGTTCCTGTTGCAGTTCTGCCGCAACATCAGCTGCTCTATCAAGGGCGCTCAGCCGCTCATCAAGTATGTGGAAAACAAGCTTGGTATTAAGAGTGGCGAGACGACTCCCGACGGCATGTTTACCGTGCTCCAGGTGGAATGCCTCGGTAGCTGCGGCAACGGCCCGATGATGCTGGTGAATGACGACTTTGCGACCGATGTGGTCGACGGTCAGCTCAAGATGAAGCGCGGCACGACTCTTACCGAAGCAAGCATCGACCGCATTATCGACTGGTGCAAGGCTCACGCGAACAACGTGCCGAAGCACGACGTGCTTGGCGGTGTGGTGAAGGGTCACTGTGGTCACCCCGGTGCTCCGGGCGCAACTGCCAAGCCGCAGGTTGCCGACTACGCTCCGCCTTCTCCGGTGTTGAACGTGAAGGCCGAAGCCGATGAGACGGGTGCCACCCTCACATGGAAGGGCGCTCCCGAATTCACGAAGATCGTGGTGGAAAAGAAGAACGGCTCTTCTTGGGTTGCGGTGGGCGAGCCCGGCGTGAAGGACAAGGCGTTCGTGGACGCTGCCGGCAAGGTCGGCGACGTGTACCGCATGATTGCCACTTCCGGCGAACGTACGGCCAAGCCTTCTAACGAGGCCGTAACCACCCAGAAGCCGGCTCCGGTCGAGGAGGCTAAGTAATTATGGCTGAATGTGTAAAAGTTTGTACAGCGAATTTCGGCAAGGGTGCCCAGGACATCGAAGTCTACAAGAAGCTGGGCGGCTACGCTAACATTTCGGAACGCCTGTTCAACATGAGCCAGTTCGAGCTCATCGACTACGTACAACGTTCCAACCTCCGCGGTCGTGGCGGTGCTGGCTTCCCGACGGGCATGAAGTGGAGCTTCGTGCCCCGCAATTCCGGCAAGCCCGTGTACATCGTGGTGAACGCTGACGAAGGCGAAGGCGGTACGTTCAAGGACCACTTCCTGATGATGGAAGATCCGCACCGTCTTATCGAAGGCCTGATTATCGCAGCATGGGCGCTCGGTAGCCGCGCGGCATACATCTACTGCCGTGGCGAATTCCTGCCCTGCATCGAGAGCATCAACAAGGCCTTGAACCAGGCATACGCTGCCGGTTACCTCGGCGAGAATATCATGGGCACCAAGTTCTGCTTTGATATCTTCGTGCATCGTGGTGCTGGCGCCTACATCTGCGGTGAAGAAACTGCTTTGATTAACTCGCTCGAAGGTCAGAAGGGTCAGCCCCGCCTGAAGCCGCCTTTCCCGGCGGTGAGCGGCGCCTGGAAGTCCCCGACCTGCGTGAACAACGTGGAAACCATCATGGCTCTCCCGTGGATCCTGCAGCACGACCCGAGCGAATATGCCAAGATGGGTACGCCCCGTGCCGGTGGAACGAAGGTGTTCTGCATCTCGGGTGACGTGAAGAATCCGGGCGTGTACGAGGCTCCTCTCGGAACCCCGATGATGACGATGATTAATGAATATGCCGGCGGTATCGTGGGCGGGAACCTGAAGGCTGTGTTGCCGGGCGGTTCTTCCTGTGCTCCGCTGAACGCGGGCGAATGCGCCGTAGCCACGATGGACTACGAATGCCTCGCCTCGATGAAGACGATGTTCGGTTCGGGCGCCATGATCGTGATTAACGATACGCACAACATGGCGGAACTCCTGAACGTGCTTGGCAACTTCTACAGCCACGAATCCTGCGGCCAGTGCACTCCGTGCCGCGAGGGTACGGGCCTGTTGCACCGCATTCTGAACCAGATTGTGGAAGGCAAGGGTCACGATGGCGACGTGGAACTGATGCAGAGCCTTTCTGGCGGATTTGGCGGCGTGACGATTTGCCCGCTCTCCATTTCGCTCGGTGGCCCCGTGAGCAGCTACACCGCAAAGTTCCGCGAGGACTTTGACGAACTGATTGCAAAGAACCCCGACCACGCCAAGCCGCGTGTTCAGGAAAACTATCGTCCTGGAATTTTCTGGTAATAATATGAGTAACTACTACAACATGCCGAAACTCCCGACCGAGAACAGCCCGAAGGTGGAAATCTTCGTGGACGACAAGCCGGTGATGGTTCCTGGCGATACGAACCTCCTCGAGGCCCTCAAGGCTGTCGGGATTGAAACTCCTCACGTATGTTACCATCCTTACCTCCCGGTATCGGGTAACTGCCGCCAGTGCCTGGTGGAACAGGAAGGCCCGCGTGGCCGCATGCTTGTGATTGCATGCTACACGCCGGTTTCTCCGGGTATGAAAATCTACACGCCGGCATCCAGTGCCCGCGTGAAGAACGCCCGCAAGGCCACCCAGGAATTTATGCTGGTGAACCACCCGCTCGATTGCCCCATCTGCGACAAGGCGGGCGAGTGCACCCTGCAAGAGAACTACATGGAAGCGGGTCAGAACGAATCCCGCATGCGCCCCGAATACGGCAAGAACTACCACGGCAATCCGGAGCATCAGTTTATCGATGCGAAGGGCCAGCTCCGTGGCGGCAAGCACGTGGACCTTGGCCCCCGTGTGTTGCTCGACGAAGAACGCTGCGTGCAGTGCGACCGTTGCGTGCGCTTTATGCGTAGCATCGCCGGTTCCGAACAGCTGCAGCTCGCCGGCCGTGCCGACCACACCTACATCACCACGTTCCCGGGCGAAAAGCTCGATCACGAATACGACCTGTGCGTGACGGACGTGTGCCCCGTGGGTGCGATGACAGCGAAGTACTTCCGCTTCCAGAAGCGCGTATGGCTCCTTTCTCACACGCCGACGGTCTCGATGGACGATTCCCTCGGCGCGAATATCTGGCTCGACTATGCTGACGGCCACATCTACCGCGTGATGCCGCGCTGCAACCCGGTGGTGAACCGCAGCTGGCTCTCTAACACGAGCCGCCTCGCGTTCCAGGAATTCGACAAGAACCGTCTCCCGTCTATGGAAGTGCATACTCCTGCATTTGGGAATGGCAAGATTGCCATCGTTGCGGGCGGTACCTGCACGCTGGAAGACCTCGCCGCAATCCGCATGCTCAAGGAAAAACTGGGTGACCGCGCAGAAATCTTCGGCGGCTCCCTCCTGAAGGTTGACGCTCCCGACGGTATCGCGAAGAGCGGTGACCCGGTGGCGAACCGCGCCGGCATGAAGCTCCTGGGCTTTGCCGATGTGGCTGACTTCATGAAGCGCGCCTCCGAATTTGAGACCCTCGTGACGGTGAACGCTGACCTGTTCGGCGAGGACCCGGCTGCGGCTGGTGTTCTCGAGAAGATCAACTGCCGCGTCGCCATTACCCCGTTCGACGATGCGACCGCGAAGAAGGCGACCATCGCGATGGGTGTCCGCCACTGGAGCGAAGTCCAGGGCACGATGGTGAACAGCCTCAACATGCTGCAGAAACTGAACGCCTGCCCGGTTTGCCCCGACGAGAATCTCTGGGCTGCCTACCAGGTGGTATCTTACATGGCCGGTTCCAAGTTCGAGGCCGCAGCCGACGCCTTCAAGAAGGCGGGCGAGTATGCGCCGGTCCTCGCCGGGCTCACGTACGATGCGATCAAGAGTACAGGCAAACTCCTCGAAGGAGGTGAAGCATAATGGATATTATTGAATCCAAAACCTGGATAGAATGGCTCATCACGATTGCGAAGTTCGCCTTCTGCTTCGTGCCGGTGCTGTATATCCTTCTCCTTATCCCGATGGAACGTCGTGGTGCGGGCTTCATGCAGGACCGTCAGGGCCCGAACCGCTCGTACATCAAGATTCCGTACTTCGGCAAGATCCGCTTGCTCGGTTACGTACAGAACATGTGCGACGGTACCAAGCTGTTCTTCAAGGAAATGTTCGCCCCCGCGGGCGTGAACAAGGTGCTCTACTACGTGGCTCCGGCAATCCCGTTTGCCATCGTGTTCCTGAGCCCCTGCGTGATTCCGTGGTTTGGCCCGATGGTGTTCGAATGGGGCGGCCAGATGGTCCGCATCCCGGGCTCCATCATCGATTCCGACGTGGGTGTGCTCCTGCTGTTCGGTTTCAGTTCGCTCTCCGCGTTTGGCGCCGTATTGGCCGGTTGGGCTTCCAAGTCCAAGTACAGCTTCCTCGGTGCGCTGCGTACGAGTTCCATGACCATCAGTTACGAAGTGTGCCTCGGCCTCTCTATGATGGGCATCCTGCTCCTCGCGGGTTCCTTCAACCTGACCGATATCGTTAGCTGGCAGGAACACCACGTTTGGGGTATCGTTGCCCAGCCGGTGGCGTTCTTCTGCTTCCTGATTGCAAGTATCGCCGAAACCGGCCGCGCCCCGTTCGACGTCGCCGAAGGCGAGCCCGAACTGGTCGCCGGTTACCATACCGAATACGGCGCCATGCAGTTCGGCCTGTTCTACATGGGTGAATACTCGCACATCTGCATCAACAGCTTCCTTATTGCAACACTCTTCCTGGGTGGCTACTCGGTGCCGTTCATCACGACCGAGACAATGCAGGCCCACATGGGCGGCTCCCTCACGGTGCTATGCGGCGTGCTCGCATTCCTGGCACTTGCCTTCTTGCACATGATTCACCGCTACTCCAAGAAGCTCGCTGCGACGAATCTTACGAACCGTTTCGAGATCCTGCGTGAATACAAACTCTACAACATTGTGGCATGGGCCGCTGTCGTGGTGCTCGTGATTCTCGCCTTCTTCGCCTGGTTCTTCTACAATCCGCAGTCCATGGTTATCGGCGGCGTCGCCGTCGGCAGCCTCTCGACTGCCCTCGGAACCGCGCTCATCCACCTGCTCGTGCTCGTGGTCAAGAGCGTGATCTTCTGCTGGGTGTGGATCTGGGTGCGCTGGACACTCCCGCGCTTCCGCTATGACCACGTGATGAGCCTCGGCTGGAAGATTATTCTGAATATCGCCCTCATCAACCTTGTGGTGACTGCGGTCATCGCGAAGCTTGTAGGAGGTAACTAATGCGCGTTATTAAACAGAAACCCATGACCTGGGGCGAGCGCCTCTACATTTTCGAGGCTCTGCGTGGCTTGTTCACGACTCTCAAGCACGCTGCCCGCGGTCTGTTCCGCTACGAAGAACTCCCGACGATTTCTTACCCGGAAGGCCAGCCGGAAGTCCGCAATACCTATCGTGCCAAGCACCGCCTGATGTTGCGCCCCGATGGTTCTCCGCGCTGTGTCGCCTGCGGCATGTGCGCGGCTGCCTGCCCGGCCCACTGCATCTTTATCGAGGCAACGGCCAGCGATGACCCGCGCATCGAGAAGAAGGTCAAGCGCTTCGACATCGACCACCTGACCTGCGTGTTCTGCGGCCTCTGTGCAGAAGCCTGCCCGGTGGATGCGTTGCGCATGGACACGAAGAAGATTTCCTTTGAACACCGCTCCCGCGAGGAGTTTGTCGCCCACCTCGAGGACCTCACTAACTGGGATCCGAAGGATTACCCGGACGACGAACAGAGCCAGGTGGCTCCGGGCGGTACCAAGAACGCCGAGGCCAGAAAGGTCTGGGGAATGGAGGTTAAGTAATGTTAGCCCTGATTTATTTCATCATTCTCGCGGTGATTACGCTCGGTGCCGCTGCATGCGTGCTCCTGAGCCGTCATCCTCTTTACGGTGGCCTTTCGCTCATCGTTTCGATGGTCTCGCTCGCCGGTATCTACGGCCTTATCGGTAGCCCGTTCCTGGGTGTCGTGCAGGTCATGGTTTACGCCGGTGCAATCATGATGCTCGTTACGTTTGTCATCATGGTGCTGAACGGTGCCCGCGATTCCAAGACTCCGATGTTCGACAAGGTGTCACTCTTTATTATCCCTGCGGTTATCGTGCTCGCTGGCCTCGTTGGCTTTGCGCTGGTGCGTAGCCCGCTCGCGTTCGATACGACGACGCTTCGCGGCTCTGTCGCCCTCACGTCCAAGACCCTCTTCGACGTGGCTCAGACCGGCCCCGGCTACTTCGTCCTCTTCGAGATCCTTGGCCTGTTGCTGCTCTCTGCGATGGTGGCTGCGGTGCTTCTCGCGAAGAAGCGTCTCGGATCCGTTGAATCTGAAAATATGGAGGATAAACACTGATGGAACTCCAACCCATTTTCATCCAGCTGCTTGCCCTGGCGCTTTTTGCCATCGGCATCATGGTGGCTATTTCTAGGCGGAACCTGTTCTTTGTGCTTATGGGCATTGAACTTGCCCTGAACGCGGTGAACCTCTCCTTCGTGGGCTTCGCGAAGACGCTCCCCGATACCATGAGTGTCGCGGGCCAGATCATTCCGCTGTTCTCCATCGCCATTGCCGCCGCCGAGGCGTGCGTGGGTTTCGCCATGGTCATCTTTATCTTCCGCAACCGCGAAAGTATCGATGCCGACACCTATTCCGATATGAGGGGCTAAGATGACGAATATTCCTTTATGGCTCATTCCGCTTTTCCCGCTGCTCGGAACCATCATCCTCGCGAGCATCGCCGTTGCGTCTTCTCCGAATAAGAAGGGCGCTCCCGAAGGTATCGTGGGTGCGATTGCCGTGCTGCTCCCGGCGATGTCGTTCGTGTGCGTTGTGGCCCTCGCGTCTACCATGCCCGATTCCGGCATCCGCGAGACGATTTGCAACTGGATTGATATTCCCCTCCTGAAGGTGGATATCGGATTCCTGTTCGACGGCCTTTCCCGCATCATGCTCCTGTTCGTGACGGGTATCGGCACGCTTATCGCGCTGTACTCCATCGGTTACATGCACGGCGATCGTGGCTTTGCCCGCTTCTTCGCCTACATCAACCTGTTCCTGTTCAGCATGATCGTGCTGGTGCTTTCTGACAACCTGATGCTCACCTTCCTCGGTTGGGAAGGCGTGGGACTCTGCTCCTACCTGCTCATCGGTTTCTGGAACAAGGACCTCAAGAACTGCAAGGCTGCCAACAAGGCCTTCATCGTGAACCGCGTGGGCGATATCGGCTTCTTGCTCGGTATGCTCTGCCTTATCACGATTGGCGGTGCTGGCGCCCTCAACTACGACTTGCTCAATCAGTTTATCCAGATGCTTATCGCTGGCGGTCATGTGGAGCTCGTGCTCCCGATGCTCTCGCTTGCCGCAGTCCTCTTCTTTGTGGGTTGCACCGGCAAGTCCGCGCAGATTCCGCTCCTGACCTGGTTGCCCGATGCCATGGCGGGTCCGACTCCGGTTTCGGCCCTCATCCATGCCGCGACAATGGTGACCAGCGGTGTGTACCTGGTGGCACGCCTTTCCAACATGTTTGTGCTCTGCCCCGACGTGCTTAACCTCATCCTGGTGGTGGGTGCCTTGACCGCCTTCTGGGCTGCCTTTGCTGGCCTGTTCCAGAACGATATCAAGAAGGTGCTTGCCTACTCCACGATTAGCCAGCTCGGTTACATGTTCATGGCTGCGGGCGTATCTGCGTTCGATGCCTCCATCTTCCACGTGTTCACTCACGCCTTCTTCAAGGCGTCTCTCTTCCTCGGTGCGGGTGCGGTTATCCACGCGCTTGCGGGCGAGCAGGACATGCGCCGTATGGGTGGCATGATCAAGAAGACTCCGGTGACGGCCTGCGTGATGATCTTTGCGTTCCTCGCGATAGTCGGCTTCCCGGGATTTGCGGGCTTCTGGTCCAAGGACCTGATCCTTGAACGCATCTTCACGAACTGCAACTGGGTATTCACGGGAACCTGGCTTGCCGATGGCGCCGTTCCCATGAACAAGATTTTCTATGTCACGGGCCTCTTCACTGCGGTTATCACTGCGGTGTACATGGGCCGCCTCATCATCATGACGTTCTTCGGCGAGTACCGTGGCGACAAGGAAACCGAATCGCACATCCACGAGGCTCCTGCCGTGATGCTTATCCCGATGATCGTGCTGACGTTTGGTTCCATCTTCGCGGGTTACCTGTGGGCGGAATCCATCGGCATCACGTTCTTTGCCGATACACTTGCTCCGGTGCTTAGCGCCGCACAGGCGTTCGACCCCGCACGTATGTTTAACCCCGACATGATGCTCGAGGAATTCATCCCGCGCATCACGACTCACGTGAACCCGATGCTCTTTGCGGCACTCGGTACGCTCGCTGCCCTCTTCGGCATGTTCGTTGCCTGGAAGGGCTGGGGCAAGGCCCACATCCCGTCCGTGAAGGGCGCTTCTACCGCTCCCGAGGGCTATGCCAAGGGTTGGACGTTCCTGTGGGATTACGTGCACCTGTTCTTTATCAAGGCTGTGCTTATTGTTGCCTGGATCTGCGACGTGGTTGTTGACAAGGTGTTGCAGGCGTTCCAGTGGACAATCTCCGCAATTGTCTCCATTGTGGGCGACGGTGCGACCGTGTTCCAGGTTCGCAAGGTTCGCTTGCAGCTCACGCTTAGTTTGTTCGGCGTAGCGCTCCTTGTGCTTGTTGTTCTCTTGACTGGAGGTTTGGTCTAATGCTTTTGCATCTCCTTGTCTTTGCCCCGTTTGTTGCCGCCATCCTGATGGTTCTCAACTCCAAGGAAGACTTCAGGTCGGCTACCCGCATGGCAATCCTCTTTGCCGTTGCATTCCTCGGGCTTTCTATCGCTCTTGTTGCGGGCGGGAACATCGCTACCACTCCTATGGAATGGTTCTGGATTCCTGGCTGCAAGGGCCCCACTTACTACTACCTCTACAGCCACGGTCTGGGCGCCTGGATGGTGTTCCTCTCTTGCGGGCTTTCGCTCGTGGCCCTCGTTTCTGCACGCGGGCTCCTTGGGATGAACTACCGCAACTTCGCCATCGGGATTTTCTCCTTGATGGGTGCGATGAACGGTACGTTCCTTGCCGCCGACGCTGTGCTGTTCTTCTTCTTCTTCGAGGCAATGGTGATTCCGGCTGCAGTGCTTATCGCAAGCTTCGGCGGCGAAAAGCGCAAGGAAGCGGCCATGACGTTCGCGATCTACACGCTGGTCGGTTCTGCCCCGATGATGGTGGCACTCTGGTACCTGCTCACGTTTGCGGATAACTCGCTGTTGCTCTCGATTGCGCTTGCGGTGCAGGGCCTGCCCGAGGCGACGCAACTTGTGCTGTTGATTTGCTTCTTGCTCGCCTTCATCGTGAAGACTCCGATTTTCCCGTTCCACGGCTGGCAGGCGATTACCTACTCCGAGGCTCCGGCTCCGCTCTCGGCTATCCTTACGGGTGCCATGAGTAAGGCGGGCGTGTTCGGGTTCATTGCCTGGGTGCTCCCGGTGTTCCCCTTCAACATGACCGAGATTTCGACGATGGTGTGGCTTGGCCTTGCCTCCGCAATCTACGGCGCACTGATGGCACTCCGTGCACGCGACGGCAAGAAACTCCTCGCGTTCAGCTCCATGAGCCACTTGGGCATTGCGGTCGCGGGCGTGTTCAGCCTCTCCGAGGCGATGCTCCCGGCAGTGCTCGTATTGCTGGTGGCCCACGGTATTTCGGCAGGCGTGCAGTACTTCTTGATTGGCGTTGCGGAACGCATGACGGGTACCCGCAATATCGACGAGATGGGCGGCCTTGCCCACAAGGCTCCCGCGTTCAGCTTCCTGTTCGGGGCGGCCGGCGTCATGGCGCTTGCGGTGCCCGGAACGGCAGGCTTTGTCGGCGAATTCACCGTGCTGCTTTCCCTCTGGGACTTAAGCCCGGTCTGCGCGGGCATCATGGGATTCTCCATGATCCTTTCGGCGGCCTACGTGCTCCGCTTTATCCAGAAGGTTATCTTTGGCGAAGCGAAGCATGAATGCAAGGAAGGCGTGAAGGTCTCGGGCCTCGAGGGTGTTGCCTACGGCACAATGCTCGTTCTGCTTCTCACGTTCGGTTTCCACCCGGCATTCGTGACGGAATCCCTGCACCTCTATGACGCCCCTGCAGCCGAGCAGGCTGAAGAAACGGCGGTCACAGAAGAAGTGATCGAGGAGGAGGTCGAAGAAGAGGAAGAGGGCGAGGTTGAACCGCTCGAATCCCACATCGTCAATTCTAGCGATATCGCAAAGCTCGATTCCTCGCTGATCCAGGCGGGCTTCTCCGAAGAAGAACGCAAGGAACTCATCAAGCAGGTTATCGAGACCGAGGCGAACATCGCGCGTTCGACTGCTCTCGCTCTCGAGAAGCAGGCTCGTGAAGAAACTCAGGTCCGCGGCGTCGAAGACAAGGACTACGAAATCAATGACGCCGAAATGGAAGGTCACCCCGCGACAGATGCCGCTCCGGTGAACGAGAAGGAGGCTTCCAATGACTAGTATCGTTAACTTTTTCCCGGTAATCGTTGTCGCCCTCGGTGCCCTTGCTACCCTGGTGATGGAACCGTTCCTCAAGGACGATAACAAGCACAAGATTATCCCCTGGTTTGCTGCCGTATTCGTGGCTCTGGGCATGGCGTCGTTCGCGCTCGTGACCACCGATACGTGTCACGACCTGTTTGCCATGGACCCGGTTCGCCGCTTGCTCGGGCTTGCGGTGCTCCTGTGTACGCTCCTCGGTATCTCTGGCTTGCAGTGGACCCTCGGTCACGAAGACCACAAGGGTGGCGAGGCCTACGGGCTTATGCTGCTTGCCGCTTGCGGTGCGCTCCTCATGACTCAGGCGATTGACTTTGTTTCGCTGTTCATCGCCATGGAACTCACGAGTTTCCCGGTGTACGCCTTGGTGGGTATCCGCCGCAAGGATTCGAACGCGGGCGAAGGCGTGTTCAAGTACTTTGTCTCGGGCTCCATCTTCAGCGCCATTTTCCTCTACGGTGTGGCGCTTGTCTATGGTGCTACCGGCACGACCCACTTCAGCGCGCTGATCTTGCAGGGCCGTGAACCGATCTACGCGATTGGCATTCTGCTCACTATTTTCGGGCTCCTGTTCAAGGCGGGCGCCGCTCCGGTGCATTACTGGGTGGCTGACGTCTATACGGGCGCTTCTGTCGCGGTCACGGGCTTTATGGCTGCCGTCGTGAAGGTGGGTGCGCTCGCCGCCCTCGGTTCCGTGTGGCTCGGCATGCTCGTTACCCGCGCCGGTGTCGCCGGTGCCTGGAACCTCTCCGAGCAGGTTACTGCCGCTGGACAGTCCAAGTCGGTCTTCTACCTTGTGGTGGCGGTCGCCGTGCTCTCGATTCTTGTCGGTGCGTTCAGCGGCCTTGCCCAGAAGTCTATCCGCCGTATCCTCGCGTTCTCCGCTGTGATGAACGCTGGTTTTATCGTGCTCGGCCTCCTGGTCCCGAGCTACCTGAAGAACGGTACGGTGCAGCTCGGCGCCATGTTCTACTTCCTCGTGACCTACGCCGTGGCAAGTGCGGGTGCCCTTACGGGTATCGCCTACCTCTCGGGCAAGGGTGACCGCAAGGAGAACCTCGATGACCTGCAGGGTGCGGGTCGCAAGCACCCGTTCGTGGCAATCGGTGCTACGGTGTGCCTCGCAAGCCTCGCCGGCCTCCCGCCTGTTGCAGGCTTCCTTGCGAAGTTCGCACTCTTTACCGACGTGTTCGCTGCGGGCCATGGCGCTATAGCGATATTCGCCTTCGCGCTCTCGTTGGTGGCTGCGGTCTACTACCTGCGCATCGCCTACGTGCTCTTTATGCCGTTCAAGACTGAATGCGCAAGCACGTGTTGCTGCTGCAAGTCCCAGGCTGCGTTTACCTACATGCTCAAGTTTGCGCTCGCGATTTCTGCAATCGCCTTGCTCGCTATGAGTGTGTTCCCGGGTAAGGCTCTGATCGGCTAACGAGACCTATAAAAAATGACCTTTTGGCTCGCCCCTGTGTGGGGCGGGCTTTTTTTATCGTCTGTTTGGTATGTTTTGTCGGGAATGGTGGCTGCGCCTGTTCCCTTGCGGGCTTTAGAATCTATATTTACAATGATGAATTTGTTCAAGTTCGTACATGCCGCCTGTCTGCCGCTCGTTCTGGGCGCACTGTGCTTTACAGGGTGCGGTGACGATGGCTATAGCCGTGCTGGCGTAGATGCAAAGGATCCCGGCGAGGGTGGCTCTTCGGTCCAATATGTATTGAAGAAAAAGTCCTTCCGTGTGCAGAATGCGATTCCTTCGGAATGGTTTACGGCGGATACGCGTGCCGTTGCCTATGCACTTGATTCCTCGCTCAATGTCATCGATACGGTGGAAGGTTCCGCTCTTGATTCGGACGGACAGATATTCGAGTTCCCCGAACATAATTACCAGACTCCCTACGTGATGGTCACGCTAAGCTATACTTCCCATATCTGGAGTCGTCTTTTTACGGGACGTGACACCTGGTTCTCGGTAATAACGGATATTTCGGAGGTGGAAAAACCGCGAGTTGACTTGATGACGGATATCGAAGCCCCGATGATTTGGGAATTCGTGTCAGAGGACTACTCGTTCAGCGAGGCGAAAAAGAAGGCCATGCAGAATGTGGCGAAGGCGTTTGGTTTCACGGAAAAGGAAAACCAAACGGCGGAAACGTATGCGCGCCCGTTCGAGGAGGTTGCCGGACTGTACGCATACTTGTTGCGAGGCCTGTCGGAAAGTAGCTTTGCCCAAAACAAGTCATACCTGAAAGAAGACCTCTCGGATGGAACTATCGACGATACTGATAAAAACATCGAGTTTGCTGATTTTATTATCAAGAACCGGTTGACTGTCGATTCCTTGCTGGACAGGGTAGATTCGACTATCGGCGTAAACAAGTGGAAATTCTTTGATCGCGTGGTCCAAAAGGTGTTCAAGCTTCCGGATTGTAAGCTGGGGAAGGTGGATACAATAAATAACAGCAAGTCGACCTACGACAAGGTCCCGCTGGTATGCGACGCAGTCCTTAACAAGAATGACTCGCTCGTGTATTTCAGGAGGCTCCTGAGTAGCCTTGAAAAGCAGTTCGGCCCCTGTGTTCCGACAGATTCGACTGTCGGTGTACCGGCGCTTGTGAAACCGACTTCAAGGGACCGCTTCAAGTGCCTTAACGAGTTTTCTACATTCGGCCTGTCGAAGGATTCCTCGCACATGGAGTTCAAGAACGACTGGGTGGAGGCCGATGACGAGTTTGTGCTCAACTACTATCTCGGAAAGTGCGATTCCGTAGGTAAGAAGGGGCTGTATAAGGACTCGGTTTACGTGTGCGAGTATTCGGACTGGTACAAGAAATACTACTGGCAGTTCAAGGATACGGATACGCTCATCTATTATTTGGGCGTGTGTGATACGGGTAGCCTGTGGAACCTGGGCGAACTACCGGATGGCTTAGATTATGTCTGCACGTATAGTTCTCAGGAATTCCAGTGGACCCCTGCGAACGATATTACGATGTTCCTTTCGCAGCAGCCCAAGTGCAATCGGGAAACAGATCTTCTGCGCTCGTTCTCGTTCAAAGACATGCTTTATTATGTGTGTGCCGACGTGGAATTCGGTGCGTTGCCTGCGGTATATACCTTCAAGAATACTACGCAGCACATCGCGGATTCGCTTGCGTTTATTGCGTCGCTCGACCCCTGCAAGCCTTCGGATTCGCTCAAGTATGTGTATGATTCGACGGGCAATGTCTTTTACCATTGCGAAACCAGGGACGGCAAGTTCCAGTACTACAGGGTCGATGAAAAGGATGGCAGGCAGGCGATGTGCGGAGAGTTCGTGAAAACTCTAGACGCATGCACGGCCCAATCCGATTCTACGGACATTATTGCTTGCCCGTACAATGTGACTGAGTATGAAACTTCTATAAACGTGTTCTACCACTGCACGGAAAATGGCGGGAAGTACAGTTACGCTCAGGTGGACTACTGGAATCTTGACTACTATGCGAGCCTGAAGGGGGCTAGAACGTCTAAGTTCTGCGATGTGGTGGGCGATACCCTGCAGTACATGAAGGATAGTCTCAACTTTTTCTACTACTGCGCAAAGAAGGGTGACAACTATTACCTGCAAAATGTACGGCTCGATACCTTGCGCGAAATGCTTGCCGAAGAGTATTTGCAGAGGGCCGAACCCTGCGATTCCACCAAGGCCAGGTGGAGGTCGGAAACCAAGGAGTTCTTTGATTCGTACTACTATTATGTGTGCGACTACGATACGAATGCGAACTTCACCTTGTTGCGGGTAAGCGGCCGTTATGAGTCGAATTACATGACGAGGGCAGATGTCAGCAGAAGCCATCTAAAGTTGAATGCCTGCAGTAGCGAGCAGATTGCGGCCCGAGGTACTCCGGTGGAGGTGCAGGACGGCTATATTACCGATCCGCGCGACGAGCGACGCTACCGTGTAGTGACGATAGGCAAGCAGACCTGGATGGCGGAGAACCTGAACTACTACGATATTATTGCGAACCCGAAAATCATAGACCCCGAGGGGTGTCCGGAAGATGCTGACCTGTGCGAGGCGACGGGACGCCGCTATTACTGGAGGGCCGCGGTAGACTTGCCGAATTCCTTTACCCAGAGCGAAGCGGAAGAACAGCTGTGTTCTCCGGTACAGGGCCTTTGCCCCGCAGGCTGGCATATCCCTGCGGTGGAGGAGTGGTCGCAGCTGTTCCAGTACGTGTCGTACCATAACGGTGGGGCCGGTTATGGCGCCGGATTGAAGGGAAAGACGGGCTGGTATAGTAGTAAGATGGACGATATTTTTGGATTCTCGGCGAACCCCGTTACGTGGGCGAGCAATGAGTATGCGCACTTTGTGACAGCGGATGCGATTGTCACAACCTCTAGCAAAAGTAACTTTGGTGTGCAGTTTAGCTATTCCTATGAAACACCGGACTTCTTCAATACCACCATGTCGCGTAAGTATTCCGTGCGCTGCGTGAAGGACTAACGGGCTAGGGGGGGGTAGATGATTTGCCCGAAATGCGGTGAAAGGTACAATTATTACGAGCCGCAGTGCCCGTGGTGCGGTGCGGCAAAGCCCGTGGAAAAAGAGAAGCCTGACGAGGGGGCAGAACCTTCCGGTTCTCAAATAGAAAATGCCCCGGAGAAGGAAGTATTCTTTACGTATAACAGCAAGAGGAAGCATGCCGGGAAATTAAAGATTATTTTCCGGCACATCGTTGCGATAATCTGCATACTGATTTCTATTTCTTTTGGATTTATCATCTGGGATGCATTTGATTCTCGTGGCGTTACCTTGTCTGTATCCTTCTTTGTTGGTGCCGTAATGATTTTCTGGGATGCCTTTTATTCTGCAAATGTCGTGCGAAAAATAGAATGCCACAAGGATGAATTCGTGCTGTACGGCTGCTATGATAGGGTTACCCTCCCGTTCGACAAGGTGGATATGCAGAAAAGGAGAATCAGGTGGGCTGGCCGTCGAGTCCTTGTTTTCCGCATGAACGAGGGAATTTTCTTTGTCAATGAGTACGATTTCCCTGAAGTTGTCGAAACGATGGATAAACTTTACTTTGGGATAGGCTGATTTTTGTTAGATTTGCGAAAAAGAAGGTTTAATTATGGATAAGATTTATCGCTCGGGTATCGGTTTTGACGTTCACAAGTTGGTGGAAGGCCGCAAGTGCATTATTGGCGGCGTGGATATCCCGTACGAGAAGGGCCTCTTGGGCCACAGCGATGCCGATGTGCTACTGCATGCGATAAGCGATGCCCTGCTGGGCGCTGCTGGCCTCGGCGATATCGGCACGTACTTCCCGGATACGGACCCGGCATTCAAGGGAGCCGACAGTCTGGAACTGCTGCGTAAGGTGGGCGAGGAAGTCCGTAAGGCCGGCTACGAGATTATCAATATCGACAGCATCGTGATGTGCGAACGCCCGAAGGTGAACCCGCACAAGGATGCCATGAAGGCAAACATTGCCCGCGTGCTGGGCCTGGATATCAAGCAGATTGGCATCAAGGGCACCACGACCGAAAAGCTCGGGTTTACGGGCAGGGGCGAAGGCATCGCCAGCCAGGCTGTCGCAATGGTCCGCAGTTTATAGTTTGTATTAAATTTCTACATCAAAAGGCTATTTGGGGTAGTCTTGATAAAGGAGGAAGAACAATGAGAAGATGGATTGCCGTATGTGCCCTGCTTGCTTTGACGCAGGCATCCCTTGCTGCATGGAGCGGTTCCGCGAAGCTCCCGAAGGTCGTATCGGGTGCATACGAGATTACGACCCCCGAGGAACTTGTCGGGTTTCTCGATTCCATCGCACCGGCAAGGATAGGCGACAAGACCCTGAATGCCTACCTGAAGAACGACATCGTGTTTGGCGAAGATACTACCAAGCTCTGTTCCAAGCGCTGGACCCGAAATGCGGACCAGAACTACTTTTCAGGCGTCTTTGACGGCAAGGGCCACACGGTTTATGGCTTGAATGCCGAAAAAGCTCTGTTCAAGAGCGTCGGGATGGGTGCGGGCGTGGTCCGTAACCTGGACATTGCGAACAGCTCCTTCGGTAGCGATTCCGCGTATGCAACTGCAGCCATCACTGAATTCCAGCAAGGCGTTGTCCAGAACGTGAACGTCATCAACACGAAGGTTGTCGCGGCGGGCAATGCGGGCGGTATTGCCGCAAGCCTTATCTCGTCGGAAGATGAACTTGTCGTGATACTCAATTGCAACGTAGTGGGTGGTTCCGTTACCGGTGGTATGTATGTGGGCGGCATCGTGGGCCAGCTTCTGGGCCGCGTGTATGGCTCGAACAATTCGGCGAAGGTTATTCTGGCCGGCAATGCGCAGGCCGATTCCATTCCGGCGTACATCGGCGGTATCGCGGGTAGTGCCGAAGTGCGGGACGGCTCCGTTCTGGAATCCAGCATTAACCGTGGCGATGTGGAACTGACGGGTTCGCGTTTCATCGTGTATGCTGGCGGTATTGCGGGCGAGATTTCTGGCGGGGCAGAAAACCTGCAGAACTACGGGAACATTACTGCGGGTAGCTTGCCTTCGGCCAAGTTCGACTGGAGTAGGAACGAGTCGCTTTGGCGGGTGGGCGGCATTGCGGGCAAGATAAGCCTGGATACCTACTACGCGACATCTGCATTGGATATGCTGAATGACGGGAATATCGCTATTTCTGTGGAAACGAATATGCGGGGTAGCGTCTATGCGGGCGGCATTGCGGGTTCGCTGGTAAAGCCGAATGTGAGAAATACGCTGAACCGTGGCTCTATCGAGATTCGCAACAACACGGAAGAGGTCTCGGTGAATGCGGGTGGTTTTGCCGGCTGGGCTGAAATGCAAATTAACGAGAACGGTATCGCGAAGGTGAAAAACCGCGGAAGCATCTATGCCGAAGGAAATAAGGAGGTGCTTGTAGGTGGCCTGATTGGCTCGATGAGCGGGCTCAACAACATGAAGTTGCCGCAACTGCGCGAGTCGTTCAACTATGGCGACGTGACGGCTGTTTGCCCTGCAGATAATGGAACCGTGAAAGTGGGTGGTATACTCGCGACCATGAATAGCATGAATGTGAGCGATGTGTATAACCGCGGGAATGTCTTGTTGAAGGGGTATTGCAGTTACAGGTATGTGGGCGGTATCCTTGCGAATTTGGGTAATTACGGTGCCGACAGCATCGTGAATGCCTACAGTGCTGCCGCAAGCGTGAAGGGTGCTGAAGCGGCCGGTGGGATTATAGGGGAGATGTACCAGGAAGAGCAAGCGTCCAATGTGTATTTCGATGGCTCGCTTGTAGATTTGAATGCCTATGGTTACGTGTACTCTAGTGAGACTCCGTGCCCGCAATGCAAGAAGACTACTGCCGAAATGCAGAGCGACGAGATGCTCGCCGCGCTCAACACGGTAAACGGCACTGAGGCCGATCGCCACCTGTGGGTGCGTCGCGGCGGGTATCCGGTGTTCGCGTTCGATAGCGTGTGCCTGAACGATTCCGTCTATTTCAACATGGATAAATTCGTTCTCCCGCCGTCACGGGTCGAGAAAGATACGCTCCTCTACACGATTTCTACCGCCGACGAGATGCGCGCCTTCCTGGAACTCGGGCGCATCTTGAGTACCAAGACCTACAAGGCGGAACTGGCGAACGATATCGTGATGGGCAAGGATTCCCTGCACCTCTCGATGCGCAAGATGTCTGTCGATTCGGTGGGCCGGTGCGTGTCGATGCAGTTTGACGGCAAGGGATATACGGTTTACGGCCTCGACATGGAACGCTCGATGTTCCATTGCCTCGACTCGAATTCGCTTGTGCAGAACTTTACGATTGCGAACAGCAGGTTCGGAAACGACCTGGGCTATTCTGCGGCTGGCGTTACCATCAAGAACAACGGCTGCGTGCGCAACGTGACGATCCGCAATAGCCTTGTCCGTGGCGACGATGCTGCGGCTGGGCTTGTGGTGCAGAACTTCAAGACGCTGCTCAACCTCAAGAATGAGAACACTTCGGTATACTCCAATGGGGTCGCGGGTGGTGTCGTCGGGTACTCCTACGAGGCGGTGATTTCGGGCGCAAGCAACTCGGGCAAAATTTCGGGTCGCGTCGCGGGCGGCATCGCGGGTAGCACGAACGGCTATGGTCAGGGCCCCAATATCATTTCGCAGGCCTCGAATACGGGTGCCGTGCTTGTTTCGGCAGATACCATCGTATTTGCGGGTGGCATTGTGGGCTATGCGCTGCGTACTACGTTGAGTGACAGCTACAATACCGGCCTGGTGCAGGGCTCCGCGGAGCGAGGCGACATTATGCTGGGTGGCATTGCCGGATGGGCGGATTCCATCAATTCTGTCTCTCATGTGGGCAACTGGGGCCGCGTGCATGTGATTTCGAGCGAGCGGGCGTATGCCGGCGGCATTGTGGGTCGCTTTAGCGGGCTGACGATCTCGTCGGGCGGAACGCTTTACCACGCGGGAGGTTTCATTGAGTCGTTCAACTACGGCCCGGTGTATGTGAAGTTCGTGTGGGATACCTCGTATGCGGGCGGCATCATTGGGTATGCAGCGAACCTTGTGCTCCAGGACGATTACAACAGGGCCCTTGTAAAGAACGGGGGCAAGTCGTCGCATCGCTTTACGGGCGGTATGGTTGGTGGTGGCAAGTTCGTGACGATTTCTCGGGGCTACAGTTTCACTGATACTTTGTCGGGGAACAGCGTGGGTACGATTGCCTACGAGGTCGAGGGCGACGGGAACATCGTGAATTACCTCTACTATGGGAAGAACAATTGGAATGCTTCCCCGGCAGTCGTGAAACTTGCGGAGGGCGGTTCCAATATCTTCGAGAACGTCGAGGAAAAGACATTCGAGCAGATGAAGGGCGAACTCGAATACCTGAATGCGGAATCAGGCCCGTGGGTGTTCGGGAATTGCCTCCCCAGGATGGAGGCCGACACGACCTCGGTTTGCGCCGTGAATGTAGTCGAGGACTTCTTTGAGGAAGGCTTTGCCGACAGCGTGGGTTACCTGCTGGATGTGGTGTATGCTGACTCTACCGGCGACGACCCTCATGGGACGACTCCTGTGGCCCCGAAGAAGGCTAGCCCGAAGGTTACGGCTCCGCTACATGTCGAGGTCACTGGGCGCGAGCTTGCGGTACTTGACCTGCTGGATGGTCATGCGGTGCTCGTTTTCGACCTGCGGGGGCACCTGGTGGCGTCGGCGCGTGCGCATGGCGGAAAAACGAGACTTTCGGTACCGCGTTCGGGCCGTTACCTGGTACGTAGCGGCAAACAAGCGAAACTTGTGAACATCCGATAAAAAATAAAGTCGTTACAGGGGCGGGATTTTACCCGCCTTTTTTCTATATTTTACACCAGCATTACAATTAACAATTCACCGCCATGAGCCCGAACTAGCTGAAAGGCAGCGACGATGATCCGGTAGTGGCGCTTCATAGGAAGGTCCTATAATTATGACTTGGATGGCGTTAAAAATGTTAGGGTGCCTGGCGCTCCTCATGTTCGGTATGAAGTCCATGAGTGAAGCCTTGCAAAAAATGGCCGGTCCGCAGCTCAGACATGTGCTCGGAACCATGACCACGAACCGTTTCACGGGGATGCTCACCGGCATGTTCGTTACAGCCTCAGTACAAAGTTCGACCGCCACCACGTTGATGACGGTCTCTTTTGTTAATGCGGGGCTCCTTACGCTCATGCAGGCCATCTCGATTATCCTCGGCGCCCACATCGGTACGACGGTAACGGCATGGATCATGAGCCTCGGGTTCTCGTTCAACATCGCGAACTTCGTCTACCCGGCGTTCTTCATCGGTATCATTCTCGTGTACCTGAACAAGAAGCGCGTGCTAGGCGAGTTCCTGTTCGGTGTCGGTTTCCTCTTCCTCGGTCTTACGACCCTCAAGGAAACTGGTTTCGCGGTAGTACAGGATCCGGGTGCGAGCGCTTCCATCAGTTCGTTCTTTGCCCGCTTCAGCGACCCGAACTTCTTCAACTCGCTGTTCTTCCTCGTGATGGGTACGGTGCTTACCCTGTGCGTGCAGTCTTCTGCCGCCATCATGGCCATCACGATGATCCTCTGCTCCACCGGCGTGCTCCATATTGACCAGGGCATCATGCTCGTGCTTGGCGAAAACATCGGTACGACGATTACCGCGAACATCGTGGCGCTTTCCGCCAATACGCAGGCTCGCCGCGCGGCCCTTGCTCACTTTACGATTAACGTGATAGGCGTTATCTGGGTAATCATCGTGCTCAAGTGGTTCCTCGCTGCCGTCTGTAACGTGGTTGGCTTCGACCTCTCCATCCACATGGGCGAACCGGGTTACGAAAAGAACCTTGCGAAGATTTCCGTGGTGCTCGCCACGTTCCACTCGGCGTTCAACGTCTCGAACACATTCATCCAGATTTGGTTCATCAAGTACATCGAAAAATTTGTTTGCAGGGTCATTAAGCCCAAGAAATCCGATGAAGAGGAAGATTCCCGCCTGCACTTCATTAGCTCAGGCCTGATGGGCACTCCGGAACTCTCGCTCCTTGAGGCCCGCAAGGAAATCAGCCTGTTTGCGACCCGCACTCGCAAGATGTTCAACTTCGTACCGAACCTGCTCGAAATGAAGGAAGAGAACGACTTCGTGAAGTTGTTCGCCCGCATCGAGAAGTACGAAGGCATCAGCGACAACATGGAAATCGAAATCGCCAAGTACCTGAACCAGGTGTCCGAAGGCCGCCTGAGCCCGGAGAGCAAGACGACCATTCAGGCAATGCTCAGGGAAATTTCCGAAATCGAAAGCATTGGCGATTCCTGTTACAACATGGCGCGCGCCATCAACCGCAAGTTCCGCAGCAAGGAAGATTTTACCGCGGAGCAGTACGAGCATATCAAGCATATCATGGGCCTGTGCGACAAGGCGCTCGAGCATATGATAGCTGTTCTCGACGATAGCCAGCAGGTGGATGCGAACCGTACGCTGAACCTGGAAAACGAGATTAACGACTACCGTAAGCTCCTCAAGGAAAAGAACGTCGCGGATATCGAGAACCAGAAGTACAGCTACCAGATGGGCGTCCATTACATGGACGTGGTGAACGATTGCGAAAAACTGGGCGACTACGTGGTGAACGTGGTGGAGGCTCACGCCAACAAGAAATTCTCTACATAAATTTGCCTATAAACGTCGCCATACGGCATCGCGCTCGCTTCTAGGCGAATTAAAATATTGTTGTGTAAGCGTCGCCATACGGCGTCATGTGAACTAACTCGCCGAACTCTTGCACGGCGGTGTATGGCCGGAAATTTTGTAAATATGGTGTCAAGGAGCCTTTTGCTCCGAGCGTTTTTGTACAGTCTATTTTTACAAGTAAAATCTATGTAAAACACGGATAAAACCTTTGCGAAGCCGTTCCGTCGGGTATTGGATAAATGCGGAGGTCTTTTTATCTTATTATTGGGTAAATTGTGAATATGATTTACATTGTTGAAGACAATTCCGAAATCCGCGAAATGGAAGCTTACGCTCTCAAGAGTAGCGGTTTCGAAGTCGGAGCCTTCGATTGCGGGAAAAGCCTTGACGAGGCTGTCAAGGCCCGCGTGCCTGACTTGTTTGTCCTCGACATCATGCTGCCGGGCGAAGACGGCCTTAGCATCCTGAGACGTCTCCGTACGCAGGAATCCACGTGCAATGTTCCCGTCATCATGCTTACCGCGAAGAGTTCCGAACTGGACAAGGTCAAGGGGCTCGATCTAGGGGCCGACGACTATATCGCAAAGCCGTTCGGTGTCCTGGAATTCATTTCGCGTGTCAAGGCGTTGCTCCGTCGTTCGGGCATGGTGAATGTCGAAGCGGATGAACCGAAAATTATTTCGCTCGGGGATGTCTCGCTCGACGAGGCCAAGCGCACCGTCACGGCGGGCGGCGAGAATGTGGAACTCACCTACAAGGAATACGAACTCCTGAAGCTTCTCGTGTCGCATCCGGGGCTCGTCTATTCCAGGCAGCAGCTTCTGGAAAAAATCTGGGGCATCGATTTCAAGATGGATACGCGAACGGTCGATATGCACGTCAAGACGCTCCGACAAAAACTGGGCGAGCGAGGCGCGATTATCCAGACGGTCCGAAACGTAGGGTACAAGGCACAATGAAAGACCGCATCCGCTACAGCCTGATATACATGGGAGTGATTGCGGCGCTCTTTGCAGTCTTTTTTACGACGCGTGTATTTGAAGGCGAAATGGCGGAGCAGCTCAAGGGACACCTGCGCGAAAACCTGCGCCTCATAGAAACTTCGTACAAGGGGGAATCGCTCGGCGGCGAGCCCCAGAAGCTCGCGAAGTTTGCAAGCAAGGACCTCCGCATCACGCTTGTCGATTCGAAGGGCGGAATCCTCTACGACAGCGATGCCGAAGCGGCCAAGATGGAAAATCACAACGACCGCGAAGAGATTATCGATGCGCTCGCGAAAGGCGTGGGCGAGGACCTGCGTTATTCTTCCACGTTGCAGGCGCAGGTGTTCTATTTCGCGAAGCGCCTGAGTGACGGGAACGTGCTCAGGCTCGGCATGCGTCAGGCGAACCTGCAGAAGGTGTATTCCAAGACAATCCCGTACCTTGTCGTGCTGCTCGCGGCCATTGTGGCAGCAGCTATCTTGATAGCCATCGGGCTCAGCCGTACCTTCGTAAGCCCGCTCAAGAAGCTCGTGGATCAGCTTGGCACTCCCGAATGGATGAAAATCGAGAACGTTTACAAGGAAATCGCGCCCCTCGTGAATACCATCCGCAAGCAGGACTTGGAACTGCAGCTGACTATCGAACAGCTTTCGAACGAAAAGCAGAAGATGGCTCACCTGAAGGATGAATTTACCGCGAATGCTTCGCACGAGCTCAAGACTCCGCTGACCTCCATTTCGGGCTATGCGGAACTCATCGAGAGCGGCATGGCGAAACCCGAGGATGTCAAGACGTTCGCGGGCAAAATCCACAAGGAAGCGAACCGCCTGCAGTCCATCGCGAACGACATCATCACGCTGTCGAAGCTCGACAACCATGGTGGCGAACCGTTCGAGCTGGGCGAAAAGGTGAACCTCTGGAACGTTGCGCATTCCTGTGTAGAAAGCCTCGGCCTGAACGCGAGCAAGAAGTCTATCTCGCTTTCGCTGGAAGGCGAAACATCCGCAGAAATCATCGCGAACTCCAAACTGCTTTACGAAATGATTTTCAACCTGGTGGACAACGCCATACGTTACACGGAGTCGGGCGGCAAGGTCGTCGTGCTCGTGGAACAGGGCTCCATTGCCGTGAAGGATACAGGCATTGGAATCCCGGAGGAATGCCTGTCCCGCATCTTTGAGAGGTTCTATCGTGTAGACAAGAGCCGCTCCAAGGAAACCGGCGGAACGGGTCTCGGGCTTGCTATCGTAAAGCACATCGCCGAAGTCCTCCATGCGACAATCCACTTGAATTCGATCGTTGGTCTCGGTACCGAAATCAAGGTCGGCTTTACAACCCTTTCAAAAACGAATAAGGTTTTATGATACTTGCGATTCTAAAAATGATCGGTTGCCTTGCGCTCCTCATGTTTGGCATGAAGACGATGAGCGAAGGCTTGCAGAAACTTACCGGCGGGCACTTGCGCGCCGTACTTGGCACCATGACCAAACATCGCCTGGGCGGGCTTTTGACGGGTACGTTCGTGACGGCCGCCGTGCAGTCCTCTACGGCGACGACAGTGATGACGGTGAGCTTCGTGAATGCGGGGCTCCTGACGCTCAAACAGGCCATTCCTGTCATCATGGGGGCGAACATCGGTACCACGGCGACGGCGTGGATCATGTCGATTTTCGGTTTCCAGTTCAACATGAGCAGTTTTGTGTGGCCGTTTTTCGGGCTCGGCATTGCGCTCAGCTACGTGCGCAAGAACAGCGTGAAGAGCTTCGGCGAGTTCGTGTTCGGTTTCGCGTTCATGTTCCTGGGCCTTACTACGCTGCGTGAAAATGCGGTGGCGATGGACCTCGCTCACAACGAGGCGATTATCAACTTCTTTGCGACCACGGGCGGCTGGGGCATGCTCTCGACACTCCTCTTCTTGCTCCTAGGCGGCATTCTCACGATGTGCGTGCAGTCTTCCGCCGCCATCATGGCGATTACGCTTATCCTTTGCAGTAGCGGCGTGCTCCCGATTTACCAGGGCATCGCGCTCGTGATGGGCGAAAACATCGGTACCACGGTGACATCGAACCTGGCGGCCCTTTCGGCAAGTACGCAGGCGAGGCGCGCGGCCTTGGCGCACATGCTGTTCAACGTGTTCGGCGTGGTGTGGGTGCTAATCATTTTCAATCCGTTCGTGAACATGGTTTGCCATTTTGTGGGCTTCGACCCGAATTTCGTGCCGCAGACCCAAGAAGAAATCGCCCATGCGAGCGTGCGCGTGACCTACGCCCTTTCCGGGTTCCATACCGCATTTAACCTGTGTAACGTCTTGCTCCTTATCTGGTTCATCAAGCCGATGGAAAAACTCATCTGCAAGATTATCAAGGATAAGGAAGATGGCGAGGATTTCGGCATCAAGTTCATCAGCGGTGGCCTCATGAGTACCGCGGAACTTTCGCTTTACGAAGCCCGCAAGGAAATAATTCTGTTTGCCGAACGCATCCTCAAGATGTTCCGCATGGTGCCGGAACTGCTCCGCTTGAAAAACGATGAAGAATTCGCGAAACTGTTCGCGCGTATTGAAAAATACGAAGGCATCAGCGACAAGCTCGAAATGGAAATCGGCGAATACCTGAACAAGGTGAGCGAAGGCCGCTTGAGTCCCGAAAGTAAGACAAAGCTGCAGTGCATGCTCAAGGAAATTTCCGAAATCGAGAGTATCGGCGACGCCTGCTACAACATGGCCCGCGTCATCAACCGCAGGTACCGTTGCGGTGAGGACTATACCGAGGAACAGTACCGCCGCATTGACGGCATGGTGAAGTTCTGCGACCAGATGCTCGAACAGATGCTCCTGATTGTCGAGAACAAGCCCGAAGCGAGCCCGAAGGCGGTATTGATGCTTGAATACGAAATCAACGATTACCGCAAGATGCTCAAGGAAATGAACGTGAACGATCTCAATGCGCAGCGCTACAGCTACCAGATGGGCGTCCACTACATGGACTTGATCAACGACTTCGAGAAGCTGGGCGACTACGTGGTGAACGTGGTGGAGGCGCATGCCAACAAGAAGTTTTCGACCTAGTCTAATTCGCCTATAGGCTTCGCCATACTGCGTCATGTGAACTTTCTCGCCGTACAGTCCCCCGTAAATAAAAGGAAGCACCCCTTGCAGGGTGCTTCTTTTATGGATTTGTGAGATTCCTATGAAACTTAGAGGCTAACCTTGAAGGTCCTGTTGCCTACGCGCACGATGTATGCACCCTTGGCTCCGGTGTAGACCTTCTGTTCAAAGCCGAGCCCGCGGGTAACGCGAACGACCTGGCCCATGTGGTTGTAAACCGTAATCGGCATGCCCTGTGCGCCGCCGACCACGATGTAGTTGTCAGAGGACCTGTACACCGAGAAGTGCTGGTTCGTGAAGGCGATATCTTCGATTGCGTCCGTGCCCGAAGAGGAAGAAATAAACTGTTCCCAGGGGTTGGTGCCGGAAGAGGAGGAACGGCCCCACGGATTGCTACGAGAAGAGGAGGATTTCGCGGTCTTGCTGCTGGAGGATTCCGACACGCTGCTGCTGGAGGATTCCGGAGAGGGACCCGAGCCGCCTTCGCCCGCGATGACGATGTCGCCAGCGTTCGGCACAGCGTCGAAGTAGACGTAGCCGCCGTCAATCTTGGATTCGAGTTTTGCACCGGCCTGCGTCACGTTGGCCGAGGAGCCGCTGTACTTGACGCGCAGCGAAAGCGGGTAGTCGTAATTGGAAATGTTGTCCTTGATGTTGTGCGTGAGTTTGACAGTGATGTTGCCACCGCTAGTGGAAGCTTCGGCCTTCGATGCCTTGCGTTCCTTGAGATACATGGCGACATGGCCCATCGGGGCGACCCAGATGTCCTTATCGTTCTGCTGGGCCCACTTGAGGGCACCATCGATGGCGTTGATATCCGTCGGCGAGTAGTTGGCGTTGCCGTTTTGCTTGCCCTGGAAACCATGGGTGAGGAATGCGGCCCAGCCGTTGCTCTGGATGACTTTCTGCATTCTGCCGGTAAAGTCGTTCGTGCTCTTGAGCTGGCCTTCGGCACCGGTCATGGTGGCGGGGACCTGAGCCCAGTTGGAGGGGCCGTCCTTGCCCATTTCATCATTCATGCCCTTCCAGCTGCCGTTGCAGATACGGCCCACGATGTAGTTCTGGAGAACGGCGCTTTCGTTAGGCACGTTGCAGTTCGGGTAGGCGACCGTGATGACGCCGTACTTTTGGTTGATTTTGCCTGCGATAGCCTGCTTGGAAGAAGCTTCTTCGCCGCTCATGTTATTGCCGTGGGTGTTGCTGTGGCTTGCAATTTCGTGCCCTTCGTCGGCCAGGCCCTGGAATCCGCTCCAGTTGGGGTTCCAGTTCACCACCACGTTGAAGGTAGCCTTGTAGCCATACTTCTTGAACATCGGGCCAGCATCGGTCACGTGGCTCGGAGCACCGTCATCGAACGTGAACGAAGCAGCTCCCTTGCGGAAACCCGACCAGGTTGCGATTTCGACGTCCTGGGCGATTGCGTAACCTGCCGCGAACATACCCACGGATGCAGCGGCGATAATTGCTTTTTTCATAAGACACACTCCATAATATGTTTTATTACCCTTAAATTATGTTTTTGGCGGGTTTATTGCTTAAGGCGGCAATTGTTTCCGTTGTATAGGTTAGCAACACGAAAATGGCGTTTTTACGGCAAAAAAGCCGTTTTTTGCGGGTGTTGTTAAAATTTTACAGGCGCTGCGGGGCGGTTTACCCCGGCTTTTCGGGCCGCGCCGGATTTCTATATTAGGGGTATGATTTTCGACGAGATTCTGAACGACGCCTACGAAAAACGTGAATACCCGGCACTTTCCGCTTTTTTTGCCGAATGGTCGGGTACGAGGCCATTTCGGGGTCTCCGTGTATTGGTGGCGACACCCGTATTTCGCAATACGCTGCTGGAGTACCGTGCGCTTATCGCGGGCGGTGCGGATCTTGTCGTGGGTGTGGCCGGCGGGATGCCCTGCGACCCGGGTATCGTGGAAGTCTTGCGCGGGAACGGAATCCCTGTGATCGGGGGGCGCGAAGCTCTCGAGATGGAATCCAGGGGCCACGGGTTCGACCTGATTCTGGATTGCGCAGGCCAGTTTTCGGCATGCCACCCGCGGTTCGGGTTTGTGGAACTCACGCGCAGTGGAGTGCAGTTTTACGAGAAGTGCGAACATCCGGTGTATGTGGCCGATAGCGGTGTGGTGAAACGCATCGAGACTTGCCTCGGGACGGGCGAGGGCTACGTGCGGGCGCTCGCGCAACTCGGGTACGATTTTTGCTTAGATTCGGGTACGGACGGCGCGCCTTCCGCCGGCAAGAAGTTTATTGTCTTCGGGAGCGGAAAGGTGGGGCAGGGTATCGTACTGCAACTCCTTCGCTCCGGTGCCGATGTCCATGTGGTCACGGACTGCTCGCGAGGTGCAAACCCGTTCCTGGATGCAAACGGTGTGCCTGTCACGGACTGCAACGACCTCGATGCGGTTGCATCGCTCGTGCGTGGTGCCGACTTCGTGGTGACTGCGACCGGCGTGAAGGGTGCGCTCGACCGCCCGCAGGTGGTGGAAGCACTGCTCGCCTCGGGCGCAGTGCTTGCCAATATGGGCGTTGAGGACGAATACGGGCCAGGCGTCCCGGCGAGTCGCGTGCTCGCCGAAAAGAAACCGCTGAACTTTATCCTCGAGGAACCGACGCACCTCAAGTACATCGATGCGTCGCTCGCATTGCATGCCGCCCTCGGCGAATTGCTATTGCAAGAGGCCGCGGGCATCTCGGGCACGAAAAATGCGGGCCCGCAGGATCCGCCGAGCGACCTGGAACAGCGCATCCTCTCCATGACCATGCAAGATGGCCTCATCGGCGCAGAAATCGCCGAGATGATGGGCTGGTAGGCGGGGCGATGCTCAAGAAATTCGCGCTACTCGCAGTTCTTGCGGCACTGATTGGCTGTGCTATTTCTTACCGTAGTTACAAGGAAGGCAATATCCCCTTGTACAAACTCAGGGATAGGCAGGAGGTCCTGTGTTACTTGCAGACAGGCGATAGCATCCGCATTGTAAAGAGCGCGGACACGCTTTCGCTCTTGTCCGTAGTTGACGGAAGATGCTCCAAATGGGGTTGCAGCGATACGAAGCCCGCGTGCATGGGGTGGGTGCTGAATACGATGCTCGATTCCCTTGCCTATAGGCCGGTAGATAAGTCTCCGTCCGGGAGCATTTATTGATAAGGCTAATTCGGTGTCGCCCAGACGCCCAGGTAATTCGTCAGCGCGATGGCAAAGAAGATTATTCCCAATACGAAAGAGCAAATCACGTTGGCCCAGTACATCTTGGGGTGACTTGCCTTGTGGTAAACGCTGTCTCCGAGAACGTGGAAGCGCTTCTTGATGATTGCCGAAATGCCGAATAACGATAGGGAAATAAGCGAAGTTATTCCGGCGAGCAGTTCGCCGGAATCGCCGACCATATAGTAGTAGGCAAATCCTCCTCCGAAAAGGACAGCGCAGAATGTCTTGAATGCGAACATTCCCCAGTGGGGCTTGCTCTGGTATTCGCGCTCAAGCCGCTCGTCCAGTTCCTTGAAAGCCAATTCCTTCAGTTCGTCGATACGGAACTCGACAAGTTGCCTACGCTCGTCGCGCGGGTCTTCGGGGAGTTCCGCCAGTCGCCTGTACAAGTCGACAAGGCTAAGCTGGTCGACTTCCTTTTCGTACGCTGAAAATTCTTCGTCAGAAAGTTCCATGGCGAGAAAGTAGTAAACTTACCCTCTTTCCTTGCCTTAAAGTCCTCCATTGCGGAGGATTTTTGTTTATTAAATGTAAAAAACGAATTGTAACCAAAATTTTCTGGCTTATTTTGCCCTCTTTCTCCGTTTTAAGGGTAAAGGGCTTCCTGTTTTGGTTTGTCCTTAAAAAAAGGAAAATGATAATGCAATTCAATATATTGACAGTTTGTAGCCGATTGGCTACATTTAGGAGGGGTGGATGATAGTCGTCAAAAGGACTAAAGTTTACAACCGATGGTTTAATAAACTGAAGGATCTTCGGGCTCGTTCAAAAATAAACTCTAGGCTTTATCAAATCAAGAATGGAAATTTTGGAGATTTCAAATCTGTTTCAGATGGAATTTTTGAAATACGAATACACTATGGTCCTGGATATCGAATTTATTACATGAGAGAAGGTGAAGAAGTAATCATTTTGCTTGTCGGTGGTGACAAGTCTACACAACAGAAAGACATTGAAAAGGCAAAGGAGTTAAAAAATGCGAAAGGATGATGCAGAAATATCAGATTGGGACGTTGCCGATTATCTAAAAACAGAAGAGGAAGTTCGCTACTTCTTGGAGGAAATCCTGAATGCCAACGACCCCAAGTTGTGGCAGATGGCTCTTGGCGATGTGGCGCGTTCCGCTGGTATGGCAAAGATTGCAAAAAAAGCGGGCTTGAATCGCGAAAGCCTTTACAAGGCCTTGAAAGAAGAAGCACATCCCCGTTTCGAGACTGTTATGCGCGTACTTAACGCCATGGGCATGAAACTTTCACTCACACCCTGCGTTGCAGAAAAGCCAGCGAAGTATTCGGCAAAAAAAGAATCGAAAACAAAAAAGGGGGATGTTCCCCCTTGTACTGTGGTTTCTCGCCTTAAGGCTACCCTCTCTCCTTCTCGAGCTTCACGAAGAACTTCTTTGTCTCGCGGGCGACAATGCCGGAAAGCAGAATCAGTGCCACGAGGTTCGGGAAGGCCATGAGCCCGTTGAAGATGTCGGCGCTCGTCCACACGGCGCTCACCGTGAGGTAGGGGCCGATGAACACCGCGGCCACGTACACCCAGCGGTAGGCGAGGATGGCGTTCTTCTTGCCGCGCCCGATAAGGTATTCCAGGCAACGCTCGGAGTAGTAAGCCCACCCGAGGATGGTGGTGAACGCGAAGAACACGAGTGCCACGGTAAGGACGTACGGGGCGATGCTTGCGCCGGCGGGCAGGTTCGTAAGCCCGCGGGTGAATGCTTCCATGGTGATGTTCACGCCCTGCAGGCCGAGCTCCGGAGTCCACGCGCCCGTGACCACGATGGCAAGGCCGGTCATGGAGCAGATGACGATCGTGTCGATGAACGTGCCCGTCATGCTTACGAGACCCTGGCGCACCGGTTCCTTTGTCTTGGCCGCTGCGGCTGCGATCGGGGCCGAGCCGAGGCCCGCCTCGTTACTGAAGATGCCGCGGGCGATACCCTTCTGCATAGCGATGAAGATGGTGCCCACCACGCCGCCGGTGACCGCACTCGGGTTGAATGCCGCCTGGATGATGGTCTCGATGGCGCCCGAAATCTTCGAGAAGTTGAAGCCCAGGATGAGCAGGCAGAAGAGAATGTAGAAAATGGCCATGAACGGCACGATGTAGAGCGAAACCTTCGCGATGCGCTTGAGCCCGCCGATGATGACGCAGGCAGTGAAGCCCGCGCAGAGCAGGCCCGCGATGGCAGTGGAGTAAGAGACCGAGTTGCCGGCGAGGTTGATGAATTCGCCGGTGGGGATGACCGTCGCGACCGCCGAGGTAATGCCGTTTACCTGCGTGATGGTGCCGATGCCGAGAAGGCCCGCAAGCACGCCGAATACGGCGAACAGCACGGCGAGCCACTTGAAGTTGAGTCCGAAACGTTCCTTGATACCCGTCTCGATGTAGTAGAAGGGGCCGCCCAATACCTTGCCGTCAGTATCGACCTTGCGGTACTTGACCGCGAGCAGGCCTTCGGAGTATTTTGTGGCCATGCCGAAAAAGGCGGCAACTTCCATCCAGAAGAGTGCACCCGGGCCGCCCGTGCCGATGGCGGTCGCGACACCCACGATGTTGCCGGTACCGACCGTGGCCGCAAGTGCCGTGCAGAGCGCGGCGAAGCTCGAGACTTCGCCCTCGCCATCCTTTTCGCTGCTCGTCATGTAGCGCAGTGCGTTGCCGAGGTTCGTCACCTGCAGCACGCCGAGTCGACTCGTGAGCAAGATGCCCACGAACAGGATTACGGCGATGAGCGGGATACCCCACACGTAACCGTCGATGGTATCGAGAATAGCGTTTAAAGTTTCCATTTATACTCCCTTTTTTAATCAGTGCTCGCGGGCATGGGTGACGGCGAGACATGCTAAGTCCTTGATGGATAAAAAGATAGAAAGCCTGTTCCTGCTTGTCAGCGACCTTTGGGAGCGTTTGGCGACTAAAGGGGATTTTTTTTGCACTTGCGGTGTGACAATTTCAAAGAATGTTACTATGGCATCCTTGGTCTTTTGTAAACATTTTTCTATATTTGGCCGCGAAAAATTAAGGAGCCAAAATGAGCAAGGATCTCAAGGAACTCGCACTCGAATACCACTCCATGGGCAAGCCCGGCAAGATCGAGATAGTGCCGACCAAGCCGCACAGCACGCAGACGGACTTGGGCCTCGCTTACACTCCGGGCGTTGCCGCCCCCTGTCTCGAGATCGAGAAGGACAACAACCTGGCCTACGAATACACGGGCAAGGGCAACCTGGTCGCGGTGATCAGTAACGGTACCGCGGTGCTCGGCCTGGGTGACATTGGCGCCCTCGCTGGCAAGCCGGTGATGGAAGGCAAGGCCCTGCTCTTCAAGATTTACGCGGGCATCGACGTGTTCGACATCGAAATCAACGAGAAGGACCCGAAGAAGTTTATTGAGATTGTGAAGGGCATCGCCCCGACGTTCGGCGGCATCAATCTGGAAGACATCAAGGCTCCGGAATGCTTCGAGATCGAGGACACGCTCAAGGCGGAACTCGACATCCCCGTGATGCACGACGACCAGCACGGTACGGCCATCATTTCGTCGGCTGGCCTCCTGAACGCTATCGAGGTTGCGGGCAAGAACATTCGCGACGTGAAGATGGTGGTGAACGGTGCGGGTGCAGCCGCCTGCGCCTGCACGCGACTCTACCTGTCGCTCGGTCTCAAGAAAGAGAACCTGGTGATGTGCGACAGCAGGGGCGTTATCCGCAAGGACCGCAAGGGCCTTACCGAGGCGAAGGCCTTCTTTGCGACCGACCGCACCGACATCGAGACGCTCGCCGACGCCATGAAGGGCGCCGATGTGTTCGTTGGCCTCTCGAAGGGCAACATTCTGACCCGCGAGATGGTCCGCAGCATGGCCGACCAGCCGATTGTTTTCGCGCTTGCGAACCCGACTCCCGAAATCAGCTATGAAGAGGCGATGGCGAGCCGTGGCGACCTGATTTTTGCGACGGGTCGCAGCGACTACCCGAACCAGGTGAACAACGTCATTGGCTTCCCGTACATTTTCCGCGGTGCGCTTGACGTGCGCGCCACCTGCATCAACGAACACATGAAGCATGCCGCCGTGCGTGCGATTGCCGCCCTGGCGCACCAGCCGGTGCCCGATGTGGTGAACATCGCCTACAACGCGCAGCGCTTTACCTTCGGCAAGGAATACCTGATCCCGAAGCCGCTTGACCCGCGCCTGCTTACGGATGTTTCTATCGCGGTGGCGAAGGCTGCCATCGAGAGTGGTGTGGCCCGCAAGCCGATTACCGACTGGGATGCCTACTACGACAAACTTCGCGACATGATGGGCTACGACAACAAGCTCATCCGCCAGTTCAGCGATACGGCCCGCAGCAACCCGAAGCGCGTGGTGTTCGCCGAGAGCAACCTGAACATGCTCAAGGCTGCAGTGCAGGCGAAGGTGGAAGGCGTTGCCCACCCGATTATACTCGGGAACCCGGAACGCATCCAGATTATTGCGCAGCGTGAACAGCTTGACCTCACGGGCATCAAGATTGTGAACCCGCGCTCGCCCGAGGAATTCGAACGCCGCCGCAAGTATGCCGGCATTTACGCCGAGGAGAACGGCCGTAATGGCGTGACGCTCGACGAGGCCCGCGACGACATGTTCGAGCCGAACCACTTCGGCATGATGATGGTGAAGACGGGCGATGCCGACGCGTTTATTACGGGTGGCTACTCCAAGTACAGCGAGACCATCGAACTTGCGAAGGAAATCATCGGCATCCGCGAGGAATACAAGCACTTCGGAGCCATGCACATCCTGAGTACCCGCAAGGGAACGTTCTTCCTGGCCGATACTCTCGTGAACCGCGACCCCGATGCAGAAACGCTTGTGGATGTCGTGAAGCTCACGCACGATGCGGTGCGCTTCTTTGCGCATGAACCCGTGATGGCGATGCTCAGTTACGCGAACTTCGGTAGCGACAAGGAAGTTGCCCGCGGTACGGCGAACAAGGCCCGCGATGCGGTGAAGATGATTCACGAGCAGTTCCCGGACTACATGATCGATGGCGAGATGCAGGTGAACGTGGCACTCGATAAGAATCTGCGCGACACGAAGTACCCCTTCAACAAGCTCAAGGGTCAGACGGTCAACACGCTCATTTTCCCGTGCCTCTCCTCCGCGAATACCACTTGCAAGATGCTCCTCGAGATGGGCGTGGGCGAATCCATCGGTCCCGTGCAGATGGGCCTGAACAAGCCGGTGCACTTTACCGACTCCGATGCCTCCGTGCATGACATCTTCAACCTGACGGTCGCCGCCGTAATCGACGCGATTGTGCAGGAGAAGAAGGACGAGGAAAAGAACAAGAAAAAGTACGACCGGATGTGGTAAGGGCTGCGCATCTCGCGTGTCTCGTGCCTCGAACCTTGTCTAAAAAATAAGAAGTGCCCCGGCTAGACCGGGGCCTTTTTTATAAGTAACGAATTGCTCAAAAAAATCCCCCGCAGCGTTAGCCGCGGGGGACGTTCCACACTCCATAGAGGAACGTTTTACTTCAGGATAACCTTCTGCACGTACTGCACACTGCCCTGCTTCACGAGAAGCATTGCAGGTCCACGGTAGTTCGTGAGAAGTTCCACGCTGTTAGCGCCCTTGTTTGCGGTGAAGTTCTGCTGGTCGATTACCTGGCCCATGGTGTTCATGAGCGTGGCGCTTGCCATGCCTGCGGTGGCGGCGCTGAACGAGGCGGTCACCGAGCCCGGACGTACGCTCACGAGCATCTTAGAACTTGCCGCGCGGACAGGCCTGATGGCGTTTGATCCGATATCGCCTGTACCGCCGAGGGCGACGACCTTGCCGGAGGCTGTGCCTTCGAGCTGCGGTTTCTTGTCGAAGTCATCGATGATTTCGGTAGAGCCGTCGGCCTTGATGCCCTTGATGTAGTCGAAGGTGATGGTGCCGGTGACCTGCGTACCGTAGAGGTTCAGGCCGATGGCATTTGCGGAGTTGAGGTCGGTCGGTTCGGTGCGGAAATCTTCCCACTTGACCTGGATTGTCTGGAACTTGGATGCGTTGAGTTCCTGGTCGGCCTGCTGCAGTACGGGAGCGTCAAACCAAGCCCAGGAATCACCGGTCATCATGAAGAGGTCCATGGAGGTCCAGCCGTATTCACCGCAGCCATCGCCTGCACCGGTGCAGGGGCCTGCAGTTTCGACGGAACCCTTCAGACGGATTTCAATGCCCACGTACTGGGAAAGATCCTTCTTGGTGCCAGAAAGGTTGATACGGAGCGTGCCCACTTCGCTGGAGTCGGATGTTGCAGTCTTGTAGGTAACTTCGACACCCTTGCCGGAACCTTCGGGAACGTCGGGGTTCTGGTTGACGAGAGAATCAATGGAACCACCCGGAAGCGCAGCCTGGCCGTATGCTTCGCGCATGGCGTTCAAAGTTTCGACGTCGGTAATGTCGCCCACGTTGCCGCCGAACTTGTTCACCTGACGGCGGATGATGGTGAAGTTGCCATCGCCTTCGTCACCGGTGTCCCACACGCAAGGAACGAGACCGTTCTGCTTGGCTGCAGCGACTGTGTAGCCGTACCAGGCGGCACGAGCCTTCAGGTGCGCCTTCAGGTTGTCTCCTGTGAGGGAGAAACGCTTGACTGCGCCCATTTCGCCGATTACGACCGGAATGCCCTTGTCGTAGAAACGGCTCTTGAGACCGCTGAACAGTTCGTTGATAGACTTCTTGGAACCGAGGGCCGTGCCGGAGCAGGTGTGTGCCGCGTCGTTACCCGGAGTCTGGTCTTCCCAGTAGTAGAACATCTTGCCCCAGTCTTCGTCGCCACCAGTCATGAGCGAGAACTGATACGGGTAGAAGTGTACTTCGGCCATGGTGTAGCCGTCGCCAGCCGGGTCAGTCGGGTACATGGAGGCGAGAAGCGGAGACTTGTCGATTTCGGTACGCGGGGCCTGCACGACCACGATACGGGTGGCGTTGTTTCCGCCGGTAGAACGCACGGCCTTGATGCATGCTTCATGGAATTGCTTGAGAACCTTCATGCGGTTCTCGTCGAAGGCCCACTGGCCGTTGTCCGCACCGCCGTTCCACGGGTCGTTCACGCCGGGTTCGTTGGCGGATGCGAAAATCAGGTGCTCGTCGTAAGCGGCGAACTTGGTAGCGATCTGCTTCCAGTAAGATTCCTGCTTGGCGGCAACGGTTGCTGCAGAACTGTTCACGAGACCAGTTTTGTCGTAGCCTTCGCCGTCGAACACGTGGTCTTCGAGCCAACCGCCGTCCCAGTGGCTGTTCAAGATGGCGTACATGCCGTTGTTGATGACGAGATCGACGACGGTCTTTACAGAGTCAAGCCATCCGGCATTAATTGTGCCGTTAGAGGCGTGGCTGTCCCAGGCGCAGGGAATACGAACGGTGTTGAAGCCGGCGTCCTTGATTGCCTTCACGTAAGCGGCATCCGGGAAGGGGTTGCCCCATCCTGTCGGACCACCTTGGTTGCCCGGCACTTCCATGGTGTTACCGATGTTGTAGCCGAGACCCATGTCGGGGTAAATCTCGGTCGCCTTGGGGAGGGCGAACGCAGCGGTGCTGGCGAGCGAGAGCGCGCCGAACACGAGACCAAACTTTCCGATACCAAACATATTGACTCCTTGAAGGTATGTGCGGGCATACACCCGGCTGTCTGTTTTCTATGAAATTAGATTCTGCCGCCCCATATTTAAAGAAAAATGTGCTTGTGCCCTATATTTGCGGTGTAGAACACTCAACGGGGTACAACAGGGCCGATTTCGGGTTGTTTTTGCCGGTTTTACTGCTGTTTTTAGGCATCTTTACATACCAAATGCATGAAAACACGCTTTTAGTATGTAAAAATGGCCGAAAATCGTGTGAAAAATCGACTTCTAGGCGTGTTTTTGCTGATTTTTGCCTGAAAAAGTTGCTTTTTAAACCATTTTTTCTTGAATTTTACATACTAAATGCCTGAAAAAGCCGAAAAAGTATGTAAACCGGAAAAAAAGAAACAACCCTTTACATACCGTGGGGTTGTTTTGCTATATGGTGGTATGTAAAGGGTGTTATTTTAAAGCTTGTAAAGCGGCTTTTGGGACCGCGCATCTGTTCGCACGCTATTGGCGCATCAGTTCGCGTTATTTCACCTGCACGCGGAGGGTCTGCGCACCGCTGCGGGCGACGTACATGCCCTGACGGAGTCCGCGCAGGTCCATTTCGCTATGGCCGATCCTCGCGCCGGCCACCCGCACCATGTTGCCGTTCAGGTCGAACAGGCGGATGGTTGCATTGGAACGGAGTGTATTGCCTTCGCGATAGAACTTGACTTGCGTGGAGGCTGTGACTGTGGGCAGGGCATCAGTCCAGCCGCATTCCGGAATCATGGCGTCGCAAGGGGCTGTAAAGGAACTTGAGGTCGGCGCAATATTGCTGCTCGATGCCGGCGCGATTGCGGAACTTGAGGTCGGCGCAATATTGCTGCTCGATGCCGGCGCGATTGTGGAACTAGATGTGTGCGTAATTGCAGAACTCGAGGCCGGCGCGGCGCTACTGCTTGTAGCCGGATTCTCGCTGCCACCGGTAATGAAGTCTTCCACGTGGGTCACGCCCGTGTTGTTGTAGTTGCCGAGGTTATACACGCTGCGCATCGCGTTGATGACGTCGGTTTCGAGCACCTTGCCCACCGGGGAGGATTGCCTGCGGATGTAGGCCATATTGTCGTAGCCGGAGTTGCTCTCGTTGCCCATGTCCCAGAGGATCGGGGTGAGCCCGTACTGCTTTGCGGCAGAAACCACGTCCTTGTGCCACTGCACGCGCCCCTGCTTGTGAAGGTTCAGGTCATTGCCGCTCAGTTCCGGGGAACGGACATTCGCGCCGAACTCGCCGACAATCACCGGATAGCCCTTGTCCACGTAGTTTGTCTTCATCTTGGCGAACTGTTCCTGCGGGTGGCCTATGCCTGCGATTTTCGAGTCTATCGAACTGGTCCAGGCGTTGTAGCCCGCATTGCGCTTGGGCTCGCTCGACTTCTGGTAGTTGCCGTAGTAGTACTGCGGGAGGATGGGTTCGCTTGCGCCCCAGTCCTGCTGGCTTGTCATGAGCGTGTACTGGTACGGGTCGTAGTAGTGCACCTCGAACATCAGGTAGCCTGTTACTTTGTCCTTAGGGAACGTGCTTACGGGCGCGTTCGCGACAGACTTGTCGATGTCGGTGTTGAGGCCCTGGATAATGAGCGTGCGGGTGGCGTTGTTTCCGCCCGTGGCGCGCACTGCGTCGATAAACGTCTGGTAGTAGTGCATCAGCGTGCTTACATGCTGGGCCGTCCAGGTTTTCACATTCGGGCCGGGCTCGTTCGCGCCCGCAAAAATCAGTCGTTCGTTGTAGTTCTTGAACTTGTTCGCAATCTGCGTCCAATACGTCTTCATCTTGTTATCGATGTTGTTGTCGACGCTCGTGCCGATGTTGCTCTGGAACCAGCCACCTTCACCCTCGTGGTGGATGTTCAAAATCGTGTAGAGGCCCGCGCGCATCGCATAGTCGACGACAGTCTTCACGGAATCGAGCCATGTTTCGGTGACCTTGCCGCCGCTCGTGTGGCTGTCCCATGCGCAGGGAATGCGCACCGTGTTGAATCCCGCCGCCTTCACGGAGTCGAGCAGGGCCTGTGTGGGGAAGGGGTTGCCCCATGCGGTCGGGTTGTTCGGCACTTCCATGGAGTTGCCGATGTTGAACCCCATGCCCATGTTGGCCTGGACCTGCTTTGCAGTGGGGAGCGCCGCCGTTGCAGAAATTGCGCCTGCGATGGCGAAAATTGCCGTTTTTTGCAGAATATGCTTCATTTGGATTCCTCTGAAAGTATCCCTAATACCACTACACTCCCTAAATGTATATTGAAAAACGCGGAGAAGGGGGCCAAAACTGTTTTTTGCTCCAAATACCATTGAACGATTTACAACAAAGTGTAAATTTTCTGTTGCGTGACAAGTTTTTATATTTCCCAAAGGGTGTGTTATTCGAAAAAGGCGGGTTAGGATGAATAGTTTGTACCGGACATTTTTTGCATCGCTTGTAATTGCAACCTTGTTTGCACTGCTTGTCGCATGCGATAGCAGCGGTACTAGTGAAGGACTCGACAATCCGTATTCTCAGAAGATGACGCTTTCGGGCTTTGTACAGAAGGGCCCGTTCTCGAAAGGCTCGAAAATTTCCATACAGGAACTGGATGCGGTTACGCTCCTGCCGGTGGGGAATGCTACCGAGGGGGAGGTGCTGAATGACGAGGGCGTCTATTTGCTTGAATTCGCGGAGTTTGAATCCCCGTATGCCCTGCTTACTGCTACAGGGACATTCCGTGATGAACTCACGGGCGAAAAGTCAAAAGCGACTGTGACCTTGAATGCTCTGATAGACCTTACGGATCGCACTACGGCGAACGTGAACCTGCTGACCCACCTAGAATATTTGCGCGTGCTCTACCTTGTAGAAAATGAAGGGCTAACCGTCAATGATGCGAAAAAACAGGTGGAAAAGGAAGTGTTCGGTGAGTTCTCGATTAATGGCAACTTTGCCTTGGCCGAAGACCTGAATATCTATGGTGATAGTGATGGGGATGCCGCCCTGTTTGCGATAAGTGTGATTATGCTAGGGGGCCTGGACAAAGAGGGCTCCGCCAGCCTGCCCTTCGGGCTTACGTCAAAACACGATGACTCGGATGAGGAAAACACAAAGCTGGCAAGTCGAATCTCGGATTTTATAGAGGATATGGTCTATGACGGGTTCTGGCAAAATAATCGGCTTGCCGCGATTATGGCAGACTGGGCTATGGAGCAGAGCGCAAAAGGCAATTTTGACTCGTTCCGCAAGAGTGCCGCCTTCTATATCGATTATTTCTGGTGGAAGGTCTACGGGTTCGATGCGTGTGATTCAAGGTTGGAAGAATCGGCATGGCTGAACTGGAATTCGTACAGCGCCTGGAATGGAAAATACTTTATATGTAGTGGTGGCAAGTGGGTTCTTGAAAAGGAGCCTGATAACTGGAAGGATACCGTTAACGTTGCCGATACTACGGATATCAAGGATACCACTAGCGTTGCCGACACGAGTGGTGTCGCGGATACGACGCAGGTCAAGGACACGACAAGTGTTAAGGATACAAGTAGCGTCGCGGATACGTCGACCGTGGATACCTCGGCTGTCACGGATACTACGGATTTATCTGGGCTGAGCGACTTTGAGAAGGATACGAGGGGTCTGGCTTGTCAGTTCTTTGGCAAGATCGAGCATGGCGTTGTCGATACGAACAATGTGTACTTCTGTTACGGGAAGGAATGGAAACTTTTTGACGGTGACGAAAATGCAAGGTACTATAAGATGATTGACAGCCGTGATGGGCAAATCTACCGCTACGTGTATATTGGAAGCCAAAGATGGATGGCGGAAAACCTGAATTATGGGGGCGAAGGAGTCTATACGTGGAACGATGCGCGCAGTGCGTGTCCGGATGGCTGGCACCTCCCGGGCAAGGAAGAGTGGGACTACATGTTCAAGTATATAAGTAGTTCATCAGCTTCCGAAATGGACAAGTATGGTTTTGCGACAATACCTGTGGGGCAGACGAGTGCGAATTATTGGACGAGTTCGTATGCTAAGGATTATCAGTACATTTTTTCGTATTCCTTTCAGTTCTCGAATACGGGGACAGTAATGAATGGATTGCTGAATACGACAGACCGTTTCCCGGTCCGCTGTGTCAATGATTACAACCCGAGTTTTGCGTGCACGGATCAGACCCGGTACGAGACAATCAATTGCAATTACATATCTTACCTGGTCTGTGCCGATAGCGGCTGGGTTACAATGAGCATTGACGAATACAATGAGTTCAAGTGGACTGTCGGGTATGAACGTCAGGTTAGGTGGGATGATTCAAGTCCACGTAAATGCATGGTCTACGAGAACTCCGCCTGGCACGAACGTGATAGTTCCAACTGCAAGTTGGGTATTGGTGGCTGTACCGCGGCGTATCAGGATTCGATTTTGAAAACGTCTAATGGTGCGCAATACATTTGCGACAGTTTTGCCTGGAGAAAGCCTACACATTTGGAAATTGATACAAAGAAGTGGGGGCTCGACTACGAGGAAGGCGCAGTTAAGGTTGCGGATTGCTATTGGGAACACACTTATGTATTCCAGGATGGCAAGTGGCGCCAGGGTACGGAACTCGACAGCATCCTGGTAGCGCGGGGCGGAACTGCATGCCTGAATGTGGGCGAAATATCCAGCATAAAGTATGATGGCAAGTATTACCAGTGTACGGCGAATACTAGCGGCGATGTTCCTCAGGAATGGGTTGCCATGCCGGCAATCTATAACGATACTCACGACGAGATCGCCGAGTGCAGTGCTACGGGGCTGTATGGCAATGGTACGCTCCATAACATGTACAATCAGGATTCCCGCATATATGCTTGCGATGACGGCGAATTCAGGCGTTCCAACAGGCCGGAGCGTCTTTTGGGGCGTGGCTGCACGAGCTACAATCGCGGTGAAAAACTTAAGAAGAACCTTTCGCATTTTGTGTGCGGTCAAGATGGCTGGATCATAGACCCGGATGTTAGCGTGAGTGGCACTATGGTTGACGATCGCAATGACAAGGAATACAGGACTGTCGATATCTGGAATCTGACGTGGATGGCAGAAAACCTGAATTTTGCGGATGCTACCCAACTTTCCGTTTTGAGGGGGCGAACCTCGTGCTACAATGATGACGAGGAAAAATGCGAGGCGTATGGAACACTTTATGGCTGTGCTGCAGCCCGGGCCGTTTGCCCCGATGGGTGGCGCCTGCCGGTGCGGGCCGATATCGATTCCCTAATCCTCTTCTATTTTAATATGGGCTTGGCTCGGACAACGGAATTGCGTTCTTCAACGGGCTGGACGGATCCCGATGGTGCGAGTGCAAATGGGGAAAACCGCTCGGGCTTTAACATTCTGCCAGGCGGTCATAAAAACGGCGACGGAACGTATGAAGGCGAAGGCCAGGAATCGTGGTTCTGGTACGATTACGATTGCGACACTCGTATGATGGGTTTCTACGCTAGTTATGACGACTACGTCGGTTACTCGTATAAGGACGATGCCGAAGTGGGCTACTACGTCCGCTGCGTGAAAGATCCGGAATAACTTAAACTGCCCGCGGGCTTATGTGAGCCGAACGGTCTCTTAGTGCGCTACGAGCCAGTTCTCGCCGAAGCCGACGCTCGCGACGAGAGGCACCTTCAACTCCATGGCGCCTTCCATCTCGGATTTCACCATCTGGGCCATCGCTTCCACCTGGTCGCGGGGGCATTCGAACACGAGTTCGTCGTGCACCTGCAGCATCATCTTCAGCGGGAGCTTTTCCTCGTTGATGCGCTTCTGGATGCGGATCATTGCAATCTTGATGAGGTCGGCGGCGGAGCCCTGGACGGGAGTATTCACGGCCATGCGCTCGGCCATCTGCGATTCCATACGATCGCTAGAGTCTATGCCCGCGATGTAGCGGCGGCGGCCCGAGAGCGTTTCCACGTAGCCATCGCGGTGGGCGGCCGCCTTGGTATCTTCGATAAACTGCTGGACGCCCTGATACATGTCGAAATACCCGGTAATAAAGTCCCTTGCCTGCGACATCGGGATTTTCAGGTCACGGGCGAGGCGGAAGGCCGTCATCCCGTAAAGTACGCCGAAATTCACCACCTTTGCATCGCGCCTCATGTCGCTCGTGACGGCGTCGAGATCCACCCCGTAAATCGCGGCAGCGGTGCGGGCGTGGATGTCGATGCCTTCCTTATAACTTTCAATGAGCGCGGCATCTCCGCTCAGGTGCGCAAGCATGCGGAGTTCAATCTGCGAGTAGTCTACCGCGAGAATCACGTTGTCCTTGCTCTGCGGCACGAACGAGGCGCGAATCTTCTTGCCCAAGTCGCTACGTACGGGAATGTTCTGCAGGTTCGGATCGCGGCTCGAGAGGCGCCCTGTGGCAGTGCCCCACTGGATAAAGCTCGTGTGGATGCGGCGCGTGTCCGGGTTCACGAGCGTGGGGAGCACCGTGATGTAGGTGCTCTGCATCTTCTTGAGTTCGCGGTACTCGATGACAGAGAATACAATCGGGTGCGGCGCGCTGAAACTGAGTTCTTCGAGCACGACCGCGTCGGTGCTGCGCTTCTTGATTTGCGGGAGCCCGAGCGTATCGAAAAGCACGTCGCCCAGCTGCTTGGGAGAACCGATATTGAACTCGACTCCCGCCATGTCGCATATTTCCCTTTCGAGTTTTTCTATGCGGTGCTGCAGTTCCTGCTCTAGTTTCTTGAGGGCCGGAACGTCAATCGCGACGCCAACCGTTTCCATCTGGTAGAGCACCTTCAGGAGCGGCATCTCCTGCGCGAAGAAGTACTTCACGTAGTCGAGCTTCTCGAGTTCCTTCTTGAGCGGTTCCCACAGGCGAAGCGTATAGACGGCATCTTCGGCGCCGTATTCCGTCGCATCCTTGATGGGCGCGCGGTTGAACGTAATCTGGTTCTTGCCGCGTCCGATGAGGTTCTCTATCGGGATCATCTCGTGCTGAAGGCGCTGCATTACCTGGTTGTCGAGCCCGAGGCCCGATTGTCCCGGCGAAAGCATCCAGGCGGCAATCAGCGTGTCGACGATGTTCGCGTTGTCGATATCGGCCTGCGGAATCTTGAACGCACGTGCGAGAACATGCAAATCGAATTTCGCGTTGTGGAACACGAGTTCGCGCGGCTTCCCGGTGTTTTCCTTCGGGGCGGTATCCGCAATGAATTCCTTGAACCAGTTCGCAACCTTGTTAAAGTCGAAGTTGCCGCCCTTGCTTGCGGGGAGTGGGAACCCGATTTCGTCGGTGTGCGCAAGCGGGATGTAGTAGCCCTTCGCTGGGTCTGCCGAAAGGCAGAGACCCACGATGTTGCATTGCATCGGGTCGAGTCCGTCCGTTTCGGTATCGATGCCCACGGTACTTGCTGCTGCAAATTCGGCCTTCATCTGCTCAAAAACTTCATCGGTATCGACGCAGATGTATGTGGGCAAGTCTTCTACGGGGAAGCTTGCGGCAACGGGGTCGCCGGCGCCATCCGCACCTGCATTATCCGCACCTTCTCCATCACGCACGAAGCCTGCCTTGCTCGGGACTTTCTCGAGCAAACGCAACAGGCTGTTGATTTCGTGATCCTTGAACATCTGCGCCAAGGTATCCACGTGCAGGCCGTTGTATTCAAGCGCGTCTAAATTTCCGCTAAACGCCCGCTTGGTCTGGAGCGTCACGAGTTCTCGGCTCAGGAATGCCTTCTCGCGGTTGTTCGCGAGGTTGTCATGCAATCCCTTCTTGGTAATCTTGTCGAGGTTCGCGTACAGGTTGTCCATGTCGCCGTAGTCGTTCAGCAACTGGATGGCCGTCTTCGGGCCCACCTTCGGTACGCCGGGTACGTTGTCGCTCGCGTCACCCATGAGCGCGAGGTAGTCGCGAATCTTTTCCGGCGGGAGTCCGTACTTTTCCAATACCTGCTCGGGGCCGAAATCAATGCCGTCGGCGCCCTTCGTCAAGTGGAAAAGATGAATCTTGTCCGTCACGATCTGCGACATGTCCTTGTCTTTACTGAGAATCACGACACTGTCGAATCCCGCCTCGACCGCAGCCACCGCGGTACTTGCCATCACGTCATCCGCTTCGTAGCCCGGTTCCGAAAGCAGCGGGATTCCGCTGGCTTCGAGGCTTTCGCCCAGCAGCGGCATCTGCGCCGCCATCTCTTCGGGCATGGGTCCGCGATTTGCCTTGTAGTCCGGGTAAAGTTCGTGCCTGAAAGTCTTCGTGTGAGCCACGTCGCGCGCAATCGCAAAGTGCGTGGGCTTGTGCTTAGCCAAAATGCGGAGCACTGCACCCCAGTAGCCGTGCATCATCGACACGTCTTCGCCCTGGCTGTTCTTGAGCGGGTTTTGCGAGTAGGCGTAGAACATGCGGAACGCGAGCGCGTACGAATCGAGTAATAGTAAAGTCTTGGGCATAACCTGAATGTAGAAAAATATTATATATTGTTCCGAAGAAACGTATGGGAAGGATAAAAAATATGTCATTTAAAAGAGGATGGAAATTAAGCGATGATGTGTTTTTGATTATGGTGTCTGTCGCTGCAGGTGTCTATTTGTTTGTTTCTAGGGACATGCTTGACTTTTATGCAGTGCTGATTATCTTTTTTATCTATCTTCTTTTATGTTTAGTTGTATTTCTTTTGAAAAAGAGAATAAAAAGAATTGAGAAAAAATACAAGGAAAAAACCATGAAGAACTTTAGCGAAAACATCAAGTACATCGGTGTCGATGATAGGGACATCGATTTGTTCGAAGGCCAGTACGTGGTGCCCGAGGGCATGGCGTACAACTCGTATGTGATTGTGGACGAAAAGATTGCCGTGACGGATACGGTCGATGCGCACAAGGTGGGCGAGTGGCTTGCCAATCTGGAAACCGCTCTCGCTGGCCGCAAGCCAGATTACCTGGTAATTCACCACCTGGAACCGGACCATGCCGGCGGCATTGCTGATTTTGTTGCGAAGTACCCGGAAGCGACACTCGTGGCGTCCGCAAAGGCGTTCGCGCTGTTGCCGCAGTTCATGGCGCTCCCTGAATCGGTCAAGAAGCAGACCGTGAAGGAAGGCGATACGCTTGCGCTTGGTAGCCATACGCTCCAGTTTATCGGTGCCCCGATGGTGCACTGGCCCGAAGTCCTGTTCAGCTATGAACAGAACGAAAAAATTTTGTTTGCGGCCGATGCGTTCGGCAAGTTCGGCGTGTACGACGCCGATCCGGACGACTGGGCCTGCGAAGCCCGCCGCTACTACTTCAACATTGTGGGCAAGTACGGCAACCAGGTGCAGGCGGTGCTCAAGAAGGCTGCCACGCTCGACATCAAGACGATTTGCCCGTTGCATGGCCCGGTGCTCACCGAAAACCTCGGCTATTACATCGATAAGTACAACACCTGGAGCAGCTACGCTCCCGAAGACAAGGGCGTGCTTGTGGCGTATGCCTCTATTTACGGCGGAACCAAGAAGGCCGCGGAATTGCTCGGCGAAAAGCTCAAGGCCGCCGGTGTCGAAAAAGTTGTGGTTTCTGACCTTGCCCGCAGCGACATGGCCGAAGTCATCGAAGACGCCTTCCGCTACGACCGCATGGTGGTGGCTGCTCCTACATATGATGCGGGACTCTTCCCGGTCATGGAAGACTTCCTGAACCACCTGAAGGCAAAGAATTACAGCAACCGCAAGGTGGGTGTTGTCGAGAACGGTACCTGGGCTCCGATGGCCGCCAAGAAGATGACTGAAATTCTCGCTACGCTCAAGAACGTAACGCTTGCTGAAACGGTGGTGACGGTGAAGTCGACGCTCAGCACCGAATCCGAAGCTGCACTCGACAAGCTCGTGGCCGAGATGGTGTAGGAAACGCCGTAATTGTCTTTGTAAAATAAATTTTTGAGAACATTTTAAAAATGGCGAAATTTTATGAATTTCGTCGTTTTTAGTTGTTTTAAGCCGAAATATGGGGACAAAACGGAGCGAATATCAAAATTTCCTATTGACTTTTTCCTTTTTTGAATATAAATTTTGAGAAAAATTTTGAGAACAATGCGGGCGGGTTGCCTGTGACTCAAAAAAGGATGGATGTTATGGGTTGTAATTCGTTGAAAATGTCGCTCTCGGCACTGCTTGTGTGCGGGGCGACGGTTGTCGGCACAGCGACTTCCGCGTTCGCGGTCACTTCGCCGGATTTCCCGATGGCGGGTTTTGCCACGCAGAATGGCGGCACTACGGGCGGCAAGGGCTATTCCGAGGTCACGGTGGACAACGTGAGTGACCTTAAGAGCTACGCCAAGGCGGGCAACAAGATTATTTACGTGAAGCCGGGGACGTACATGGGCCCCGTCGAGGTCGGCAGCAACGTGACGATTTACGGTTATCAGGGCGCCATCATCGCGCAGCCCAGCTCGGGTAGCGCCATGAAGCTGAGCGGCTCGAAGAACGTCATCATCCGCAACCTGAAATTCAAGGGCGTGGGCGCGCATGACGACGATGACGAGGATTGCCTGCAGGTGAATCACGAGTCGAAGAACGTGTGGATTGACCACGTGGATGTTTACGACGGTCACGACGGCAACCTGGACATCACCAACGCCTCGGACTACGTGACCATTTCGTGGACCAAGTTCAGCTATACCTCGGCATCGACCGGCCACCAGTTCAGCAACCTGATTGGCAACAGCAAGACAAAGACGAGCGACCGCGGGCATCTGAACGTGACGATTCACCATACGTGGTGGGCGGACGGCGTGGTGGAACGCATGCCGCGCGTGCGTTTTGGCAAGGTGCATGTGGCGAACAACCTCTTCGACAGCAAGGACGCGAGCTACTGCGTGCGTGCAGCCATCGAGGCGGATATCCGCATCGAAAGGAACGTGTTCATCGGCGTTCAGAAGGCGCTTGACCTCTACACGAGCGACGGTGCCATCACTGCGGCGCAGATGATCGAAAATTACGAGGAAAACGTGAAGAAGCCGCAGTCGGGGACGGGCACGGCGTTCAAGCCGAGCTATTCCATGAGCTTGACTGACGTGAGCACGCAGGCGAAGGCTTATGCCCTGCGCGATTCTATTAAGTTGTATGCAGGTGCTACTCTCCCGGATCCGGGTGCATCGTCTGTGGTGACTCCGGCAAGCTCGAGCTCGGCCAAGTCTAGCAGTAGCATTGCGTCCAGTTCTTCACAGGCGAAGTCCAGCAGCAGCGTTGTGCCTGCATCGAGTTCTTCTGCAAAGTCCAGCTCGTCGCAGACGCCTGTCGCGGGCGAGGCGAGCCTCACCAAGCATGGCTCGGGCAGTACCACGCAGACGGTTGCCGCAGGCAAATCGATTGCGGAATTCTACTACACGATCGCGGGCGCGACGGGTGCCACGGTGACGGGGCTTCCGGATGGCGTGTCGGGTACGCTCAAGGGCTCTGACTTCTACATTTCGGGAACGGTCTCTGCGACGGTGGCACCGGGTGCGTACAAGTTCACCGTTACTACGACGGGCGCTACGACGAACGCTTCGAAGAGTGGGACCATTACCGTGACGGGGAACGGCACTGTACCTGCATCGAGTTCCTCTGCAAAGTCCAGCAGCAGTAATGTCGTTGAGCCTCCCGAGGAGTCAAGTAGTTCCGGTGCGGTTGAGGTGCAGGACGAATCCTCCAGCAGCGAGAAGTCTGATGCGATTGTGGCTGTGATGGCGAACCGCATGAACCTTGCTGTGTCGGGCCGTGAAGTCGCTATTTATGGCTTGGGTACGGCTGCGGGCTCCGTGCAGGTAGCCGTGTTCGACATGCAGGGCCGCCTGCTGTTCCGCCGGAATGTCACAGGCCAGAACAACGCCTTTGCGTTGCCGGGGGCGGGCTCGTACCTCGTGCGTGTCGGCACCGAGAACCACGTGGTGAAAATCCGCTAAATTTGTTCTCCTCCAAAACACCGGCGCCCGCATAACAGCGGGCGCTTTTTTACATTGTGTATAAAATGGGAGGACCACTATGAGATGGAGAATTTTTGCCCTGGTTGCATTCCTGTGTCTGGCTGCTTGCGGTGACGACGATAGCGATTTTGCAACTCGCCCAGACGGGAAGGAATCGTCGTTAGCAAAGTCGTCATCGAGTTCGGGGCAATCTTCTAGTTCGGTGACTTTGGCGACTCCGTGCAAGACTGATATTGCAGATACCTGCGAATATGGCGAGTTGGTGGATGCGCGTGACGGTCAAACTTACAAGACTGTTGTTGTCGGCGCACAAACCTGGATGGCTGAAAACCTTAACTTCGAAACGGAAAATAGTTTCTGCTATAATGATTCTGCAGAATACTGCGCAAAGTATGGCCGCTTTTATACCTGGGCTGCCGCGATGACGGTTTGCCCGAGCGGTTGGCACCTGCCTACATTTGAAGAGCTTGAAACGTTGCTCTCTGCGGTCGGGGGCCAGGCGAGGGCGGCCGAGAAACTTAAGGCCTCCAGTGGCTGGGACGACGACGGAAACGGAACGGATGCTTATTCCTTTACTGCGTTGTCTGCCGGATATAGGCTCGTCAACGGAGAATATAGCGTTGAGGGTTACTATGCATACATCTGGAGTTCTTCTGAACGTTATAGCGACACTGCGTATTACTTGTTCATGGACTACAGCAATCTCTATCCATGGCTGAGCAGCAGCGAAAAGGACCTCGGGCTATCTGTCCGTTGCCTCAAGGATTAGTTCTAAGGATAAATTTATCGGCCAAATGCCTGCGGTAGCGCGTCGATGACATCGCTCGGGAGCATGCTGAATGCTCCCATTTTTGTGCGGGCTATGCGGCCCGCTTTTTGATGCAGCAATGCTCCGAGTACGGCGGCTTCGCAGGCGGGCAAGCCCTGTGCGAGCAGAGCCGTGATGATGCCGGTAAGAACGTCGCCCGAGCCGCCCTTGGCGAGGCCCGAGTTGTGTGCGGGTACAATGAACACGCGTCCGTCGGGGCTCGCGACGAAGGTGGGGGCGCCCTTCAGGAGGATGACTTTTTTCGTGTGGCGGGCGATGTCACGCAATAAGTTCGGTATGTCGATATCGTTTGTCGGGAGTGTGCCGAAAAGCCTTTCGAATTCGCGGCGGTGCGGGGTGAGCACGGCCGCGGAGGCGATGCTGTGCAGGAACGATGCCGCGCCGGAGGCGGGGCTTGCCGAAGTCCTGTTGAGCGTGGCGATGGCGTTCAGCGCGTCGGCGTCGATGACCATCGGGCACTTGACTTGCGGGAGAATTTCGATGACGGCGTCGCGCGTGCAATCGGCGCTACCGATTCCGGGCCCGATGGCGAGTGCCTGGTTGTGTGATGCCTTCTCGAGAATCTGCGGGATGTGTGCGGGGGAGAGGGCGGTGGCGCGGTCATCGACCGTGTCTCCGTCCTGGCCGGCCATGTCTTGCAGGTTGCAGAATACGGGTTCCGAGAGTTTTGCCTGCAGTACGGGCATTATGGCGTCCGGGCTCGCTAGCGTCACGAGGCCGGCGCCGCTCCGGAGGGCGGCTCCAGTGCAGAGCGCTGCAGCTCCCGGCATGTCGCCGGAGCCTGCAACAATCATCGCGCAGCCTTGTTTGCGCTTGTCTCCCCAGTCGTCGCGCTCGGGCAACATCTGCGGTATGAGCGATTCCTCTGCGAGGTAGACTTTTTCGTCGAATTGCTTGATGTTCTCTTCGGGATAGCAAAGCGGCGCTACGGCCGCATTGCCGAATACCGGCCCGCCTTCGCGCGTATATGCATCCAGCCGCGGGAACCCGAACATCAGGGTTTCAAGTGCATGAGTGCAGGGTTCCCGACGCCCGTGCGCCTGGGAATCGTATCCGGTAGGGGCGTCGGCCGCGACAACCGGGATGTTTGATGCGGCAATGTCGCGGACCGCGGCTGCGTACAGTTCCCGTAGTTCGCCGTGCGCTCCGTTCCCGAGCATGCAATCAACGATCAGGTCGAAACCCGCGAATCTCGGCGCAGTTCCTGCCTGCGATAAACTTCCTGAAGCCGACGCTGTTCCAACCGGCGAATACGGAATTAAATGGCCGCCTGCCAGCGCAAAATCTTCCAGCGCCATCTTGGCTTCGTTCTGGAACTTGTTCGCGGCGGCAAGCGAATATGTGGTGCAGGGAATCCCCGCTTCAATCAGCAACTTCGCGAGTACGAGCCCGTCGCCCCCGTTGTTGCCCCCGCCGACAAATACTGCGACGGATCGCGGCGCATCCCCAATCCCGAAATTATCTAGAGTCTCGACCACCTTCTGGAACAGCGCGGCTCCCGCCTGTTTCATCAGTTCATAACCGGCGTCGACGGCAGAAATGCCATCGCCCGCGGCCTTGGCCATTTCTTCCTTGGCCGCCTTGTCAAGCGCCCTCATTCCCTCTGTTGAGAGGACGGGCATGACTTCGGTATAACTGAACTGGTCGAGGTGTTTCATATCTTGAATATAAATTTATACCGCGGCCTTTGACAAGACCTCAATGGCGTATTCACTGTATTTGACGCCGCCTTTTGCTGCATTGCGCTTCAGCCCTTCAATGACCCAAGTCGGCAAACGGAAAGATGCCATCTTCGTTGTTTCGCGAGCCTTGCGGGCCTTGATTTCCTTTACGGTTTCTTCCCAGGGGCCGTTGCTGACGATCGTTGTGCCATCTTCCAAACCCTTGCGAAATTCCTCTGCAAAATCGTGCTCGTTAAAATAGCGGAGTTCTTCTTCCGTCATGTCGGGCTTTTCCATTACCTTGATTTCCATAGGTTTTCCTCGTCTTTGTGTGCTCGCCTTGCTGTGACGACTGTGTATAGGTCTTTTTCTAGTACGACTGACCATATTTTACCGTCTACCTCTCCGATTGCTAAGTATCTTGATTATCTTCATAATTAATATACAAATTGTATTACAAATTGTCAATACGCCAAATAACTTTAAAATTGCGCCAAAATACAATTATAAGTGCTTGAATCTAAGAAAAAGTTTTATTGGCCCCCTCGCGTTTGATGTCGCTTTTGTACTGCTCACGATCAAATATAAATAAACAGAATGTCAAAACATGACATTTATAAAAAATGCAGTTGCCCAATATTTGCGTGATTGCGTTAGAACAAATCCAGCGAACTGTCCAGGTAGATTTCTTCGCGCACTTTGAGCTGGTGCTCGGGCTTGGTCATGTAGTAAAGCAGGAATTCCAGGATGATGGCGCTGCCGAGGCTACGCCCTTCGATTTTGAAGTGCCTGAACCCTGCGGGCGCGTACACGTTCTGGATGTCGCCTATCCCGATGAAACCCGGGTTCTTCATCGCGTCGGAGAATCGGTAGCCCCTCTGGGCGGTGGGCGAGACGCATTCATGGTCTGCGCAGTCTTCGTCGAGGCTTTTGCGGCTCACGTTCTCGTAGCAGGCCTTGCGGTCGTAACAGCCGAACCAGCAGCATTCATTGCAAAGAAACTCGACCTTCTGCTTTTGCGCATCCGTGAGCGCGTTCAGCTTATCGAATTGCTTGTTCAGGCGAAAATCCGGGACAACGTAACGGAATTCATCGCGGTTCAGCTCTGCGACAAATTGCTCGAAGTCAGTAATTACCTTCGTGGTTGAGGAGACAAAATAAAACCTAGGGTACTTGGCCTTGATGTAATTAAGCAACAGGTCCGAATGGACGATGATGCCGGCACCGTCCAAACCTGCATCGAACTCGGCGCCGTTCTTGCCCGCACCATTTTCACTTGTGCTCTCGAACATCCTGCACAATTCATTGCACTGCACGTCGGCGAGGTGTTCCTCGCGAATCAGGGAATTGCTGAGGGTGAGCCGAGCCGAAATCCCGTATTCCTTTACGAGTGCGGCAACCTTTTCTGGCTCGGCATCCCCGAAACCTACACGCCCGCCACCCCAGATGCAATCGCTTGGTGCTCCGTAAATGGAGCCAATATCGCACCAGTCATAAAAGTATTCCCGGTGTTCGTGCCATAGCGGCAGGAACGCTTTGTAAAGTTCGTAAAACTCGAACAGTCCGGGAAGGTGGTAGTAGATTTTCATTCCTCCTAAATATAGGAAATTCCCGTTTTTCGCGAAAAATCGCTAATTTGTCCGTTGTAGTCGTTTACACCGCTATTTGGGCAAGTCCGGGTGCATTCCGTTATTTTGGTTGTATATTAATTTTTGGAACATTTTATCCCAGGAGTGTTTAAATGAGGTACCTTTTACCGGTATTAATTGCGGCATCGCTTTCCTTTGCCCAGTGGGGAGGCGGTGGAAAATCCATTAACGATTACAAGAGGGTCTCGGTTTCGGGCCGGGACGTCTATGTCTACGCGCCGTCCGGTGTCGCGGCAAAGAGCCCGTTGCTGCTTTCTTTCCATGGCATGGACCAGGACCCCAATTATCAGCAGTCGAATACCCACTGGGAGGCGGTCGCCGATACGGCCGGTTTTGTCGTTGCGTACCCCAAGGGCGCTACGGGCTACAGCACGTGGGACATTAGCGGTGACAAGGACACCAAGTGGATTACCGAAATTATTAGCCAGCTCGCCAAGGACTACGACATCGATACCAAGCGCGTCTACATGTCGGGCTTCTCGATGGGTGGCATGCTCAGCTACCATGCGATGGGCAAGATTGCAGACAAGATTGCTGCGTTCGCCCCCTGCTCCGGCTACCTGATGGGCGGCCCGGGCCAGGCCATGCGTCCTGTGCCTATTTTCCATACGCATGGAACCAAGGACGACGTGGTGGGTTACAACAATCTCGAAAACAACCTCAAGAGTTACCGCCAGCAGTTCAACTGCCCCGCGCAGGCGGAAGTCGAGGAAAATCACCCGAATAGCGAGAACAGGGCGACGCTCTATTCCTGGGGCCCGTGCGATGACGGTGTCTACGTGAAGCACTTGAAGCTCGAGGGCCGTATGCATAGCCCCTCCAAGGCAGATGTCTCGGATATCTGGAACTTCGTGAAGATGTTCTCGCTCGACGGCGTTGCGGGCGCAATCGAGGTCCCGACCAACAGGGATACCGTTTTCAACGGAACGTTCTCGGATTCGCTCAAGCTTGCCGGATGGAAGTTGCAGACCCATGGCGGCGAAGGTTCCCTGAAGCATACCGAAGGCATGGCCGAAATCAAAGTGACCAGCGTGGGTACGAACGCATACGACATCCAGATGATCCAGAACGGGATGCACTACGAAAATGGCAAGAGTTACAAGCTGACGTTTGACGCATACGCATCGGAGGCGAGGACCCTCGAAGTGAACCTCGAGAAGGATACCGACCCGTGGACCAGCTACCTGGGCGAGGCGGAAACCTTCGACCTGACAACCGAAAAGACGTCGTTTAAAATAGTATTTACCATGAATGAGCCCACCGACGAGAATGGCCGTATTTCCTTCAATGCGGGCCTTGCTACGGGCAGCGTATTCATTGACAACGTGTCTATCATGGAAGTCGATGTCATTGATGATCCGCCCCCGACGGGTATCGCTGGCAAGGCTATGCTGCTTACCGGCGAAAGGACGTTCAGTGTCTACAATATGAAGGGCTCCTTCGTGTGCAAGCTGAAGGCAACCCGCATGGGCGATGTGCAGGCGAAACTCGATGCGATGAATATCGAAAAGGGCCTGTATGTGGTCAAGGACGGTAGCTTTAACCGGATTTTCTCCGTGAAATAGGCGAGGCCCTGTGAAAAAAGCATAAAAAAGGCGCCTTTCGTGAAGGAAAAACGAAAGGCGCTTTTGCTTTTTCGTATGAAAAAATATATATTCAGTAGTTAGAAAACATAACAGTGAGGAAACAAAATGAAAAAGATTCTCGGACTCTTGGTGACCGTGGCAGTCTGCTCTATGGTGGCTTGCAACGAGTCTGGCGAAACTGCGGTTGCGCCGTCTTACCAAAACCCGTCTCAGCAGCCCCAGGCACAGAACCCCCAGGTGAATGCTGATTCCATTGCGCAGCATGTGAGGGACTCGATTGAAGCGCTCTATGCCACACCGAGCTCTTCTTCCATGGATCCGTTCGCAGGCCAGTTCCTGAGCAGCAGTTCCTTCCCCGGGATGATGTTCAGCAGTTCCTCTATCATCGGATTCTCGAGCAGTTCCTCGATCTTTGCCCTGTCTAGCAGCTCTATCGCTGTAAGGTCCAGCAGTTCCAAGGCTACCCCGAAGAGCTCTGCCACGGTTGCGGATGAATCTACGGTCACCCTCGAATTCTGGGATGGTTCCGCAGGCGATCCGCATGTGCCGGTTGGAAACAAGAGCGGTGGCTGGTGGTATGGCTACAATGATGAAAGTAACGGTGGCGCTTCCGAGATTACCTGGGAAGTTGAACCGGGTGCCAAGGGCGACATGACTCCGGTGGTCGAGGCTTGTGGTGGTATTTGCGGCTCGTTTACTCTTGTTCAGGGTACAAACACGAACGAACCGTTTATCGGCTTTGCCTTTGGCTTCGGTGCCAACGACAAGGCTTCTGGAGATATCTCTTCCATTAGGGGTATCTGTGTACAGTACAAGTCGACGGCTCCCATGACTGTAGCGATTGGCTTGACCGCTGCTATGGAAAAATCCTATGGGTGGGATGTCCCTGCTTATGAATTGAGCAAGTCGGGCTCGTTGACAGTTGAAAATATCCCGTGGGCTTCCTTCAAGCAGCAGTGGACGACTCCTGCAGAGATTACTGGAGCCTTGGCGGCAAAGGAAGCTTCGTCTATCAAGTTCCAGATTAAGGCCGAAGATGGAACGACTGGCTCGTTCAACGTTACCAGGGTCGGTCCTCTGGGTAGCTGCGAGTAATTGCTAGGCAGACACGCTTAAAAAGCGCTCCTTCGGGAGCGCTTTTTTTTATACCTTATTTTATACAAAAAAAAGGAACCCTTTCGGGTTCCCTTTTTAATGGTTCTGTCGCGACAGTTGATTACTTGATGATCAACATGCTGTCGTCCCAGGCTTCATGCTTTTCGAGGCCGAGGAGGTTGGCCGTCGTAGCAGCGATGTTGGAAAGACCCCAGTCGCCTTCCTTGAGGCCGAGCTTGCCGCCCGTCACGTTATCGTAAAGGATGCAAGGAACCTTGTTCAAGGTGTGGCTGGTCTTTGCCTTGAAGGAACCATCCTTGTTGACCTTCGGCATGCCGGTCTTCTTGTCGATTTCGTACATTTCGTCGGCGTTACCGTGGTCAGCCGTGATGATGGCAACACCACCGAGGGCGTCGATCACCGGGAGGAGTCGTGCGAGGCCGATGTCCACAGCTTCGATAGCCATCGTAGCGGCGCGGAAGGAACCGGTGTGGCCCACCATGTCGCCGTTCGGGAAGTTGCAGCGGAGC
>CADCGB010000010.1 GCA_902800815.1 Fibrobacter succinogenes | reverse complement strand
AGCAATTCTTCGCTTGCCTTGAAGGATTCGTGGAGTTTCTGCATGAGTTCGGCGGTGGTATATACGGTTTCTTCTTCGGGGACGGTGGGGTTCTTGATGTCGAGATTGTAGCCGTTCTCTTCGAGTTCCTTTATCGAGACTTTCCAGGCGACATCGGATTTCTTGCGTTTGTTCCACCACTTTTTGAGCGGTTCGAATTCGGATTTCTGAATGGGCTTGGTCTTGGAATACGCCTTCATTCCTTCGGGCACCTTGTGCTCGTAATACCAGACATCCTTGGTCTTTTCGCCCTTGGTAAAGAAGAGCAGGTTGGTCGCGACGCTTGCGTAGGGCTGGAAAACGGAATTGGGCAGCCGCACGATGGTGTGTACATTGCACTGTGTCAAAAATTCCTTGCGGATGCGTTCCTTCACGCCGTCACCGGTAAGCGAGCCATCGGGCAACACGATTGCCGCGCGGCCACCGTCCTTGAGGTAACGCATCATCAGGAGCAGGAACAGGTCTGCACTTTCTGTGGTGCGGAAAGAGGCGGGATAGTTCGTCTCAACGCCATCGCTGACGGAAGCACCGAAAGGCGGGTTTGCCAAGATTACATCCACGCGGTCTTTAGCGCCGATGCTTGTGTATTCACGGTTCAGGCTGTCGGTGTAAAGGATATTCGGCACTTCGATATCGTGCAAAATCAGGTTCGTCACGCAAAGCATGAACGGGAGCGGCTTGAATTCCTGCCCACGAATGGTCGAGTTGAGCGTTTTCAAGTCTTCTACGGAATGAACATCTTGCTTGCGGATGTTCTCGATAGCACAGGTCAGGAATCCGCCTGTACCGCAAGCGGGGTCAAGCACACGTTCGCCAAGTCGCGGGTTCACTATTTCCGTCATGATTTCGGTGATGGCTCGCGGGGTGTAGAATTCACCGTAATTGCCAGCACTCTGCAGGTCTCGCAACAAAGTTTCGTAGATGTCGCCAAACAGGTGGCGGTCTTCGGACACGTTGAAATCAATTTCGTTCAGTTTGTTCACCACCTGACGGATGATGGTGCCGTTTTTCATGTAGTTGTTGATGCCGTCAAAAATATCGCGAATCAAGATTGCGCGTTTATTGCCAGTCGAAACATCAATTTTCTTGAGTCCGGGAATCAGCTTATTATCGACAAAGTCTTGCAAGGCATCGCCCGTCATGCCTTCGCTATCGGCAGCCCAATTGCGCCACTGCAATTTTTCGGGAATAACCGACTTGTAGTCGTCTTGCATGACTTCCATTTCGGCATCTTTATCGTCAATAATCTTGAGCGTTATCATCCAGCCAAGTTGTTCAATTCGCTGTGCATCGCCAGAAACGCCCTGGTCTTTGCGCATAATGTTTTGCAAGGCTTTGATAATACCACCAATGTCAGCCATTAGGCTACTCCTCTATAAATTTCAGTTTCCAGGTCGCGTATCGCCTGTTGATATTCAATTTTACCGCCGAACAGTTTAATGATTTCTATCGGGGTGCCAAATTTAGAAAGCGGATCCACTTTCAAGACAGTAGTCTCTTCAATATTGTCGATTCCTTCGTCGGCATATTTATCCAACAAAGCTTCAAGCACTGCACGGGCCTTTTCGCCATATTTGGTAAAGAAATTCCTCTTGCGAACATTTTCGGCCCGTTCCTTACGAGTCAAGGCGGGTTGGTCATAAGCTATATGACAAATAAGGTCGAATATATCAAGATCTCGCTTAGTTTCTTCTTGCAAATTCTCGGCAATGATTCCCTGTTTTTCAAGTTCCTCAACTACCGCCTTTTTCTTTTCGGCACTGTTCCATTCTTGCAAGAAGGTTTGCAAATCGCGATACTTGCCCAAGATGCCTTGACGAGTGTATTCGCGAAGCGTCGTCGTGATAAGCTTGCCCGAAGGGTCAAGGTATTGCATGCGTTCGTTCAGGATAGACACCGAAACGCCCGCCACATAGACTTTATCCTTTTTCTCATGGACTTCGGGTGTAATCGCCGGAGTGGGCTGCGTCGGATATGCGGGCTGTTCCGGGAACGTAACCGGATTACCGGTGACGGGGTCAATTTCATTTTCGGAATTATCGTCCGATGCGTCGGAGGTTTCCGTCGGAAGGTTTTCGCCGGGCTTGACTTCCTTGATGCGGATGGCCTCGCCGTCAAATGCCGGGTCCGAGAACAAGTTCGTCACATTACGGAAATCCATAATCGTGAAGAAAAGCTTGTCGTATTCTTCATACACTCGTGTTCCGCGACCGATAATCTGCTTAAACTCGGTCATCGAGCCAATATTGGATTCCAAGACTATGAGTTTGCAAGTTTTTGTATCAGAACCAGTACTCAATAGTTTTGACGTAACCGCAATAACGGGGTAAGGCTTTTCCGGATTCTTGAAATCATCAACTTTCAGTCTGCCTTCTTTGTCATCGCTGGTGATTCGCATTATGTACTCGTCAGACTTTTCGTGCCATTCTGGAGGAGCGGCTTTCCAAAGCTCGTCACGCATGCGACTAGCATGTTCCTGATCGATGCAGAAGACGATGGTCTTTGCCATCGGGTCGTTCTGCTTCAGGAATTCTACGATTCTACGGGCGACAATCGGAGTGCGGTCTTCCAGCACCAAATTGCGGTCAAAATCCTTCGTGTTATAAACTCGGTCTTCGACGACGTTTCCACTTTTGTCGAGTTTACCTTTTTCGGGGCGCCAACCTTCTAGGTCCACATCAATGCCTACACGCAAAACTTTGTAGGGAGCGAGGAATCCATCATCAATTCCCTGCTTCAAAGAGTATGTATAAATCGGGTCGCCGAAATATTCCGAAGACGATATGTCTTTTGTTTCTTTCGGTGTGGCGGTCAAACCAATGTGAGTTGCGCTCTTGAAATAATCCAGGATTTTTCGCCATGCGCTATTGTCGGCAGCACTTCCACGATGACATTCATCAACGACAACGAGGTCGAAAAAGTCGGGCGAGAATTCCCTGTAGGCGTCGGCATCCTCATCGTAGTTGGTCAGTCCCTGATACAAAGCCAAATATATTTCATAAGCCTTGTCAATCTGCTTATGGCGGACAATCGTCATCTTGTCCTTGAAATGCTTGAAATCGCCGCGCTTGGTTTGCGAAATCAAATTCTCGCGATCAGCAAGGAAAAGGATTCTCGGAGTCTTGCCCGGCTCCTTGTTCTTCGTCCAACCGTTTTTCCACAGGCGCCAAATAATTTGGAACGCCGTATAGGTTTTACCCGTACCGGTCGCCATCACTAAAAGAATTCGGTCTTGTCCCTTAGCGATCGCTTCTACAGTTCGGTTGATGGCAATTTGCTGGTAATAGCGCGGTTTGTAACCGGAATTATCGACAAAATAATCCTGAGTCGCAATAGTTTCTACTTCGGGGGAATCAATTCCCTTATACCTCTTATAGCAATTCCAGATTTCATCGATCGTCGGGAAATGTTCTAAGTCGCGTTCTTCTACGACTATGGGTTCACCCGCCGTATTTTGGGGGCCGCAGCCCTTCCGATAGCGGATAGAAAATCCATCGCCATTACTGCTGATGGCTACGGGAATATCTAAAGTTTCTGCATAAGCGAGCGCCTGCTGGATACCATCGCTTACATAGTGCTTGTTGTCCTTTGCTTCGATAACAGCAATGGGCATGTTCGGCTTGTAAGAAAGAACGATGTCGGCGCGCTTTCGTTCACCGCGAACAGTCTTTTTCCCTTTAACAAAAATTCGACCGTCAGTAAAAGACACCTCTTCACGAATTTGCGCATCAAGATTCCACCCGGCATTGATAATGCTGGGCAAAATGAACTTGCTGACAATGTCGCGTTCGGAGAGGTCTTTCTTATTCACTTCCATGGGAAACCTTGTTTGCAAATATATATCAAAAATGGAGTGCGCAATATACGGAATTAAGGTGATAAAGGAAAATTTCAGAGAAAATCGCGCGGACCTATTGACAAACTGGTTTTTTGAATTTATATTGTAGTGCACAAGTGTGTAGTCTTTGGTGTTTTGAAAGCTTGTATGCCAGAGGAGTTGACGATGAAGAAAGATGTTGCGGCCAGTGCCGACAAGAACGAGATAGTCGTTTACCAGCCGGAGGGTGGGGAATTCCACATCGAAGTCCGGGTCGAAAACGAGACCGTCTGGCTCACGCAGGCGCAGATGGCGGAACTTTTCCATGCCACAAAGCAGAATATCAGCCTGCATATCGCAAGGATTTTCAAAGAAGGTGAATTAGACCCAAAAGTGGTTGTCAAGGAATACTTGACAACCACTCAACACGGCGCAATTACCGGAAAAACGCAAGTTCACGCCGTAAGAAATTACAACCTAGATGTCATCATTTCTGTAGGTTACCGCATAAAATCAATCCAGGGCACGCGCTTTCGCCAATGGGCTTTGAACATTTTGAAAGAGTACATGCTCAAGGGCTACGCCGTAAATCAGCGGATGCTGGTTCCCCAGGCTCAACAAAAAATATTTGAAAACGTCAATACCCGACTTACAGCAGTCGAGCAGCGCGTAGATTTTTTCGTCAATACAGCCCACTCCGCCCAAAATCAGAGAATCGAGCAATTGTCCAACGACGTCCAGAAGGTCATGGAGAATTTCATCGACCCGAACACCTTCAAGCACTTCTTGATTCTGAACGGGCAACGCCTGGAGGCCGATGTCGCCTACACGCAGATTTACGGCATGGCGAAGAGGTCGGTGCTGATTGTGGATGATTACCTGGATGTAAAGACGCTCGACTTGCTGCGGTGCGTGGCGAAGGGTGTTTCGGTCAAGATTTTCAGCGAGCAGCACGGGCGCACCCGCCTGACCGAAAACATGCTGGCGGACTTCAGGGCCGCCCGCCCAGATGTGGAACTTGACGATGTTCGTGCCACGGGGAACGTATTTCACGACAGGTACATCTACCTGGATTTCGGGACCGACAGTGAGAAACTTTTCCACTGCGGGGCGTCAAGTAAGGACGCGGGGAACAAGATCACGACCATCATGCAGCTGGAAGATATCGCGGGGTATCGTCCGCTTTTCGAAAGGCTGCTGCAAGTGGGGGAATAGAATTTTTTTTCATGTAGTTCGTATTCCGCACATGAGTAGTTGTCAAGGAATACTTGACAACTGCCGGGGCGTTGCGGAAACCCTGTAGCACTCGCCCTCGGCAAGCAGCTCGTAGTCGAATTCGTGTAATTTACGGCGCTTGAAACATCAATCCTATTGCACTCCGCAAAAAGATTATTTATCTTTATTACAGAAAATCGACAATCCTCGTGACAGTCGGCATAGGCCTCTGGCCCGTACGTGCATCCGCGACGAGGCGCATCAACCTTCTTGTCAATGTTGTTGGATAGCTGGCAGGAACACGACCTGCTCGAGTGTGCGACGAAAGCCGCGCCAGGTAATGCCGGGGAAAGCCCCCGCCAACAACACCGCAAGAGCATCCCCATCAAAAAATAAACCGCTAAAAGTGCAACAGCCTGTTGCATTTTCTGGCATAACTTCGAATACAGTGTGCGGGCATTTTCTCTAATATCCGGAGAAAGTGCTTAAAAAGGAATGTTTTATGAGCAAGAATATCACCATCTTGGACAAGGATTACAAAAATTGGATTGCGGAACTTTCTAGCCGCTACCGCAAGAGCCAAATCAAGGCCGCCATCAAGGTTAACACGGAACTGCTGAAATTCTACTGGGAGCTGGGGCGGGACATCGTAGGACGGGACGCCGAAAATAAATACGGGAGCAAATTTTATAGTGCTATAAGCGCCGATTTAAAAAAAGCTCTTCCTGGAGCCGAAGGTTTCTCTCCATCAAGTATTCGCTATTCTAAGCGTTTTTTCTTGCTATACAATCCAATAATTGCAAATTTTCAGCAAGTTGCTGAAAAATCTGAAGAAATTGTAAACCAGCTACTTTCCAGTCTATTTTCAATACCTTGGGGACACCACATGCTACTCATCGACAAGTGTTCCAATAGTCCCGACAAAGCCCTTTTCTTCGTCCAACAGGCCGTGGAAAAAGGCTGGAGCCGTTCAACACTCCTGAATATGCTTTCAACCGATCTTTATGAAAGACATGGGAAGGCTTTGACCAATTTTCAGAGGACTCTACCCGCCGAAACAAGCGAATTGGCACAGGAACTGACGAAAGATCCCTATGATTTCGCCTTCACGGGCATTACGGGGAAGCACAACGAAAAATTGCTGAAAAACAAATTGCTTGACAACATCACGAAATTCCTTGTTGAACTGGGAACGGGCTTTGCGTATGTCGGCAGGGAATACAGCCTGCAGGTAGGCAACCGCGAACAGTTTTTGGACCTGTTGTTTTACAACCTAAATCTTTCGTGCTACGTCGTGGTAGAAGTTAAAATAGGCAAGTTCGAAGTTGCCCGGGCAGTACGAGTTTTTCCTTCGGCGGGAATTCCGCGTCGTACTTCTCGAACGCCTCGGGGTTGCGCATGGCGACAAAGTACGGTTCGGGGTCGCGGTAGCTGCCACGGCAGAAAGCCGAAACGGAAAATGAAATAATCGCCAAATTCAATGACGGAAAAATGTCCCGATAAATGTCCCTGTAAATGTCCCTCTAAAAATACCCACCGTTCTTCCGGGCGCCCCTGAACTCAATCTTGCCCGATTCAGTCAGCGAATGCAAATGGCGCTGTGCCGTTCGCAGCGATATGTTAAGCATCGATGCTAGCGCAGGCGTGTTGATTCCGGGGTTCGCCTGGATTTCGGACAAGATTCGCTTGGAGAGATCTTCACCCATTTCGCGCCGGTGCACGGCACCTTTTTTCGGTTTCAGGTTACTCCGCAATAGACGCAACAAGTCCGTCTGCGTTGCAACTACGCAATCGGCGATAAAATCGATAAAGGCCTTGTCGCTGACATGTGCCGCCTCCAGGGCCGACACGTATTCCATACGCCGAATGGCAGGAATCAGCGCGATGGTGTATTCGCCTCGGAGCAGAGCAAGGTTCATCAGCAATCGCGCCACGCGTCCGTTGCCATCGACAAAGGGATGAATAAACACGAATCTCTTGTGGACCTGCGCGGCGAACTCCACCGGATTCATCCGTGATTCGTTCTTATTGAACCACGCAACAAACTTCTTCATCTCGGTGCGGATTTTCAAGTGTGGCGTAACGGGGTAACGGCTCCCGCTAATCACCACGGGGACCTTGCGGTAAACGCCGGCCTTGTCCGCATCGATCTGCTGGTAAAACAGCCGATGTAGCATCAAGATGTCCGATTCCTCGAGAGTCTTGTTTTTCGCGAGCTTGTGAATATGGTCGTACGCCTTGGCGTGCCCCACAGCCTCGTACACGTCGCGCAAGGGTTTCCCGTTGATGGTGAGCCCATCCTCGATAACGACCTTAGTCTCGGTTTCGGTAAGGCTGTTGCCTTCGAGGGCGTTGCTCGTGTAAGTGAGGCCCACGCGGTAGAATTCCCGCAGGGACTTGAGCGTTTCCTTGGGTATGGGCCGGAACGACAGAAGTTCCTTATTGTTTTCGGCAGCAATCTTTAGGTACGGCGAATTCATCAAAAAAACTCAATTTATATACCCAATATACAATTTTATACCGCCAAATGCAATAATTTATACCGCCAAATATCATTTTATACCGCCATTTTCTGCATATTCTGCACATTTATACCGCCAACTCACACCCACTTGACTATAGCAGTTCCCGCAAGCCCTTCACTATCTCCCGCTCCGTTTCCCCGTCATTGGGGAGGCGCAGCCTGAGCACGAATTCGCGCACCAGGTAATCCACGAGCCGCCCTTCGGGAATTCCACCGGGGCCGGGGTTCTCGAGTTCCGCATAGTCGTGGTATTTTGTTTGCGCCGCAGGAGAGTTTTCCGCCTTCTCGTAAGCGTCGGCAAAAAAGTCCTTGTACGTTTCCATGGTATATTCCGGGAACGCGTCCGCAAAATTCTCAAGGCATATATTGGCCATGAGTTCAAAGCTCACGTCCAGGAATTCCTCCTTGGTTTCGTAGAACTCGTCATCGACAAAATAGCCCTCTAACTTCTCGAACTCGGAAGTGAACATGCAACAGTGACCGTTCAGGTGGTTGCGATAATGCTCGGCCTCGTATTGCAAGTTCCCCTCGAGATCGGTAATAACGCTCCTGTTGTTCCTGCACTCGATATAGCCGTCGACAGTTCCGTCTTCCGCAAACTTCTCATACTTGCCGTCTACCATCATGCCATTGCTGTACGGGATCCTTGACTGGACCGTACCATTTTCGTTATAGCACACTTCTTCACCGTCGGGGAGTTCGTATTTCATGTCGCATTCAGAAATAAGCACGCCGTCGTCGTACTCCAACGCCTTTCCGCCGCAGTACTGGTCGTCCACGTACAACGACTTCCTGTACACCGTTCCGTCCGGATTGTAGAGCCTCTCGTAGCCTTGGCGCATCCCGTTTGCATATTCGGTTTCGCTCAGGAGAACCCCCGTCCTGTCGAACTGGCGAAGCTTTCCATACCGGCGGCCCCTCCAGTAGAATTCTTCCCGGCGGAGGCTCCCGTCCGGATTGTATTGCTTCTGGATGCCGACACACTCGTGGTTCACGCGGGCGCCTTCGTACATAATGCGTCCATCGTGATAGAATGCGCGGCAATACCCGTTCCTCCACTTCTCGGTATTCCTCAGGATCCCCAACTCGTCGTAAACGGGAATGTCGGAATCCACGACCATCCCATCTACATACTCGGTCACCTTTTTCACGCGGCCATTCTCGTGATAGGCGTACTCCTTGCCCGTGACAAGCCCCCTGCGGTATTCACAACGCCACTCGACTGCGCCGCTCTCGTAAAAAAGCAGCGATTCGCCATCGAGCAACCCGTTGCGGAAGTTGTCCTCGCTCCGGTGCGCGCCACTCCTGTAGAACAAAATGCTCTTGCCGTGCTTTTCCCCGTTCACGGTTTCCGATTCCTCGAGGAGTTCCCCCTCGGGGTAGTATCTCCTGAAATACCCGTCTTTTTCCATAATTCCCTCGCCGAAAAATGTCTCAAACATAAATATACATTCTTAAAATGTCATAAAATGACACTAGTCCTTCCAGCATGTGCTGGAGGGGTGTATCAAGGGCAATTTTTTGACAGGGTGGCTTGTTAAGCTACTTGCCGGCCTTGACCTGCTCGAGTTCCTCCTCAAGCTTCTTGGTCTGGGCGTTGTTCGCGTCGATGATGTTCTTGAGGTTCTCGATCTCGGTTTCCTTGTCCGAGAGCTTGTCCTCGAGGTCCTTCACCTTTGCCTCGGACTCGTGCTTTTCGTCGTTGCTCTTGCTGAGCTGGGCAAGCAGGCTGTCGGTGGAACTGCGGAGCTTTTCGGCGGTCTCCTCGGCATCCTTCACGGCGGAATTGTCGGAATCGTCACCGCCACAGCAAGAACAGAACTTGCCGGGGAACTTCTTGTTGAGTGCAAAAGCCGCCGCGACACCGAGAGCAAGGCCCGTAAGGAAACTGCTAGTCTTCATAAAAACTCCTTGGAACTGTTTATGGTTGAAATCTATAAAATTTTCCAAAAAGTCAACCACCCGAAACGAAAAAACCGCATAAAAACACAAAAATCCCCCGGATTGCTCAGATTCGAACTCGCGATAGGATTAAGTCCTATACGTCCTTAGCAGGGACGCGCCTTCGGCCAACTCGGCCATCTTCCCATCTTGGGGACACTAATTTTACTTAATTTTGGCCACTTTTTCAAGGGGTACCCCGCAAAAAATGCTAAATTCCCTATATAATAAAGGCGCTGCGGGCTTCGCAGGGTCTTTTTGGCGATTTTTATGGCAAAAAGAAAAAGCAGGAAATCCGGTTCCATGATTGGAAAGCTATTCAAGATTACCGCCGCGTTCGCCCTGGTAGGGCTCATCTGCTGCATTCCCGCATACATCTTCGTGTTCAGGATACTCCCCGAGCGCGACCCCGACAACCAGTTCAACCGCGACTCCATTCTGCAGGTGCTCTCGGGCGAGACCCGCGTGTACTACAACGACGGAAACGAGCTCCTGGGAGCATTCTTCGACGCGAACCACCGCATATACGTACCCTACGGCGACATCCCGAAAGATATCGTGAACGCGCTTATCGCGGCCGAGGACGCCGGCTACTGGAACCACAACGGGTTCAGCCTGCAGGGGTTCGTGCGCGCGATGGTCGCAAACATCAAGAGCGGCCACATGCGCCAGGGCGGCTCCACGCTCACGCAGCAGACGGCAAAGAACGTGCTCGGGCGCGAGGAGAGGAGCATCAAGGCCAAGTGGAAGGAACTCATCAACGCTCTCAGGCTCGAGACGCACTTTAGCAAGGAAGACATCCTCGAGTTCTACCTGAACCAGTTCCACGTTTCCGGTACGGGCAAGGGCGTGGCCATTGCAGCACAGTACTTCTTCGACAAGGAACTCAAGGACCTCTCACTCGCGGAATGCGCGTTTATCGCGGGCTCCGTGAAGGGCCCGTTCAACTACGACCCGTTTATCCAGCGCACCGAGGAACGCCGCGAAAGGGCCATAAAGCGCGGTGAGGACCGCCTGCGCTACGTGCTGGGCCGCATGGTCGAAGAAAAGTACATCGACCAGGAACAGATGGACGAGGCACTGGCACAGCCGCTGCGCTTCAAGCACGGGAACTTCCGCTTCAGCGTCTCCACCACCCTCGAGCGCATCGACGAAAAGCTTTCGAGCGACTTTTACCAGAAACTCTTCGAGGAGAAGGACATTGGCGACTGGCGCAAGGCACAGCTCGAGATTGTATCTACCCTCGACGCGAAGAGCCAAGACGCGGCAAAGCGCGCGCTCCAGACCAACATCAGCAACCTGCAGATGCAACTGGGCGGGTTCATGCTCCCCAAGGCGCAGTACGCGAACAAGGCGGTTAGCGCACGCAAGGGCGACTACCTGTACGGCGCAATCGACACGGTGCTCTACGACGACAAGGGCGGGCTCAAGGCGCTACGCCTGAGCTTTGGCCAGCTCAAGGGCGAGGTTGGCACGGAGGCCATCAAGGAATTCGGCAAGCAGGTGGGCAAGGACCCGGCCGCAGTGCTCGGGAACCAGACCAAGAAGGGCGCCATCCTCCTGGTGAGCGTAATCGACGAGACCAAGGTGAACGGGTTCGTGCCGTGCAAGATTGAGACCGAACCCGTACTGCAGGGCGGCCTTATCGCCATAAAGAACGGCATGGTCGTGGCGAGCCAGGGCGGTTTCCACAACACGGACTTTGACCGCAGTTTCAAGGCGCTGCGCCAGCTCGGTTCCAGCTGGAAGCCAATACTCTACGCGCTCGCGCTCAAGCACAACTGGAACTACCTGAGCATGCTCGAGAACGACTACAACGTGTTCCAGTACGTGAACCAGTTCTACTACCCGCGCCCCGACCACAAGAACAAGGGCGACCTGGTGACCATCGCTTGGTCGGCAACGCGTTCCGAGAACATCGCGAGCATCTGGCTTTTGGACCACCTGCTCGACAAGCTGAACCAGGACGAGTTCAATTCCGTGGCACAGGAAAACGGCTACGCCCGCCTCTCCGACGAAGACACCAAGGCATACTTCGAGAGGCTGCGCGACAAGTTCGGGCTCACCCTCAAGGAAGACGTGAAACGCGAAATTGAATTCACCCGCGCCCAGTACGCGCTCGCCGCGGAATACGAGGCCGAAGAAAAATTCGACCGCGCCATCGACGTGCTTGACCTGCGCTACGGCACCTACAACGACGTGGCCATAAAGCAGGCCAAGAAGGACGACAAGATCAAGGCGTTTATCGCGCACAACTTCAAGGACTACTCCGAGATACTCCGCAAGCGCGAGGTGCAGGAACTTGACCCGGACGTTTCCGAAACACTCCCGCCGCTCGATTCCGTAAAGCTGTTCAGGAACTTTACGCTAGGCGACCTGAAGCGCATTACCGTCAAGATGCAGCCCGTGAATTCCGAGGTGGACTACCTGGATGCGGAACACCTGCGCTACTGGCCGGATTTCCGCCGCTCCCTCTCGATGGCGGAATACGCACGCTTCGCACATGAAATCGGCATCAACCAGAAGTTGCAGAAGGTGTTCAGCATGCCGCTCGGCGTGAACGAGATTACGCTTGCCGAAATCAGCACGGCATACCAGTCCATACTTACGGGCAAGGTATACAAGTGCAAGGACGGCGACTGGAACGAACCGTGCTTTATCAAGGAAATCAAGAAGGACGGGCAGACGATATTCAGGAACAGCGTAGAATCGAAGGTGATTCTTGATTCGCTCGTGACATCGCAGATGGGCGCCATGCTGCGCTCCGTGTTCACGAACGGTACGGCACGCAGCCAGGTAGCGGCCCTCACGGTAACGAGCCCCGACAAGGGAACATCGCTGCGTTACCCCGCACTCGGCAAGACGGGTACCACGAACGACTACAGGAACGTGGCGTTCATGGGCGCACTCCCGGTGTATGTTGTCGGGAAGGAGGCCGTGGCGCTTGATACCGTAGTGGCAATCGGCAGCTACGTGGGCTTCGACAACAACAAGCCGCTCAAGTCGGGCAAGACCCGCATCGCAGGCGCCTCGGGTGGCCTGCCGCAATGGGCCGCCTTCGCGAAGGAAGAAATCGAGATTCTCGGGACGCCGAACATGATTGACTTCTTCGACATCTCGATGCTTGCCGCGGGCGAAGTTCCGCTCCACCTGGCAAACGAGCGCGGGCAGATTAGCGTGGATCCCGTTACCGGGTTCTACATTGCCGACGCATCGCAGGGCAGGCCGCTCCCCTACATAGAGGTACCGGGATACGTACCACCGCAGATCCAGGAGAAGGCGGCAGAGACCATCGCGACCACCGGGATTATGACGAGCATGCCGATGCCCGACATAATGCACGGCACCATGGACAATAGCGGGGCGAGTGCCGCACCTGCAGAGGCCGGGCCGGATGCCGGCGCCGTGCAGAACGCAAGTGCAGAGGCTGCCCAGCCAGCCGCAGAGCAGGCAAGCGCACCGCAGGCAGCGCCGGCAACGGCTGCTCCGGTCGAGGCGAACAATGCAGCGCCCGCCGCTGCGAATAATACGGGTTTAAACAGCGCCGCGCCGGTTGAGAATGTGCAGGCCGAGGCGCCTGTTAATGGTGGGGCTGTAAACAGCGCGCCGGCTGAACCGAAGGCCGCGATGCCGAAGGATGACGACTGGGATCTGCCCGCCGGCATGGACGGCGGTGCATTCGTGCCAATTGAGGCTGAGTAGTGTCATCCTGAGCGGAGTGCGCAGCACGAAGTCGAAGGATCCAGTAAGGATTGAACATGAGCATTAAAATTTTGTATAAATCCCTCCTGATGCCGGCAGTAGCGTTCGCGCTTGCCGCATGTGCAGGGAACACGCCCTGCCCCACAACCGACGCCGCACCGCAGGCAAGTGCGGGTGACGTACCTGCCGACACGCAGGCCGTACCGCAGGGCAATACGCCCGCAGGCGAAAGTGCCGCCTCCGTCGGCAAGCCGACCAGCGAATCGCCCTCCGAGCAGCAGGCCGTATTCGTGTCGAACACGCTCGACAGCTACAGGCTCGCCTCTCCGGATACAATCCCGGCAAGCCCCCGCAAGGAGCATGCTGCAGACAACGTTGTTCAAAACACGCCCATACCCGTAATGAGCGACGTGCTCGACCCCTATACCGCATTCCCCGCATTTGTTTCCCGCGTGTTCGCGCACGCAGACTCGCTCTACGCGCAAGGCCTGACCGATTCCGCAAGCGCATACCTGCAACGTTTCCGCATTATCAAGCCCCTCTGGGCCACATGGGAGGCCCAGGCCGATTCCATGCTGAACGAGTTCGGCAAGACCCGCGCCGAGAAGGCCAAGGCATTCGAGCCCTACGTGCTTACCATCCAGAACATGAACCGCGTGCAGGCCGCCTACAGCATGGTAAAAGAGACGGCAGATAGCCTCATCGCGCTTGCGCCGGGCGATTCGCTCGTGAACTGGGCGAACGGCCAGATGCAAGTCGCATACAAGAACACTATCGCGAAGGCAAAGAAGGAATACGCAAGTATCAAGGCGCTCGCCGATGACCTCGCCCAGTTCAAGGAGGCGGCACAGAAGGCAAATGAACTGCAGATGCGCTACCGCGATTTCGAGAAGGAACTGCAGATTCAGGCGCTTATCGACTACATCGCGGGCCTCATCGCCGCAAACGACGAAGAGGCAACGAAGTACTGGCAGTCGCACGACCCCGCACAGGCGCTCGCGAAGGCCGATACCCTCATTAAGGCAAGCAAGTTCGCCGAGGCGAAGGATATCCTGAACAAGCTCAAGTCCAGCAACCTGCGCAAGGAGGCGAGCGAAAAGTACCAGGAACTCGCCAACACGTTCTGCAACGCGCAGCGCAAGGCCACCTCGCAGATTTTCGCGAAGGCGCAAAAGCAGAAGGACGCCGCAAAGAAGAAGAAACTCCTGCAAGATGCCATCGAGCCGCTTGACAAGTGCCTCACGGAATACCCCGAATACGCACAGAAGCAGAAGGTCGTAGACAACAAGAGCTTCCTCGAGAAGGAACTCGCGAAATGATAGACTCCGAGGTGTGGCAATACGCGCAGTACCCGGCATTCTTTGTGCTGGGTGCAGTCGTGAGTCTCATCAACAGCATCGCGGGCGGCGGCTCCACCTTGAGCCTGCCCATCATGATTTTCCTCGGGATGCCCGCGACCGTCGCGAACGGCACCAACCGCATCGGGCTCATCATCGGGAACTGCAGCAGCGCATTCAACCTGATGAAGCACGGCTACCTGAACAAGAAAATCTTCATGCAGCTCGTGATACCCACCTTCCTGGGCGCGCTCGTGGGCGCATGTTTTCTGGTGCGCATCGGCGACAAGATGTTCCAGGCAATCCTCGCGGTCGTCATCTGCCTTGTGGTGGTGATGAGCAATCTGCGCAAGGATATCCTCGGCAAGCCGCCTGCAACACCGCCCGCAAAACTCACGCCGCTTGGAGCCATCGGGTTCTTCGGCATCGCCGTCTATGGCTGTATTGTGCAGGTGGGTGTCGGGTTCGTGCAGATCTTTGGACTCACGCGCTACACCGGCCTAGAGCCCATCCGCGTGAACGCCCTCAAGAACGCGCTCACTAACGTGTTCCTCATCGTAAGCACTACCGCTCTTGGCATCGCGGGCAAGATCGACTGGCCCATCGCCATCGTGATGGCCGCGGGTGCATGGTTCGGCGGCTACCTCGGCAGCTTTACGCAGCGCAAAAAAGGCAACAAGTTCATACAGCACTTCATCAGCGTGTGTAGTGTTGCGATGGCCGTGTACTTGATTGTTGATTTGGTTATTTCTTAGCGCTATTTTTCGCGCAGGTTTCTTTTTTGCCGCTGGTTTTAACTGCGCGACGTTCTTTCCTTTCGCGCGCGGACTTTTCCTCGAGCGTCTCGCCTAGCCCCGCAAGCAGTTCTGCAGCAATCGTCTCGTCACCGCCGGCAAGCAGTTCCTTCTGCTCGCGGGTAAGCTTCTTGATGCGTGCCTCGAGCCTTAGCGCCTGCTCGTGCGAGGGCAGCTCGAACTTGCGCAGAATGCACTCCGGCGGGAACGCCTTGGTGAACTTCGCTCCCTTTCCGGATTTATGCTGTTCAAAACGCGCCTCGACATCTACGGCATAGCCCGTGTATATGCGGTCACCCGCGCAACGCAGCATGTAGACGAAATGTGGCACAGCTTAAGCGATAAAATGTTTTGCCTATTCGCTCTTCGCCTCTTCGGAATCGCTATGCGGCTTCGAAACGATGTTCATGTATATCGTACCGAGGATTGCAGCACAGAAGCTTCCGAGCAATATGCCGAGTTTCGCGGAGTCCTGGCGGTCGCCCACGTCGAAGGCAAGGCCCGCGACAAACAGCGCCATCGTAAACCCGATACCCGCAAGCATGCCGCCACCCCAAAGGACCTTCCAGGGGTAGCTCGGCTTCTTGGAAATGCCGATCTTGACCGAGAGCAAACTGAACAGGAATATGCCGATAGGCTTGCCCAGAATGAGGGCGATTGCCACGGCACCCATCACCGGAATCTCGACACCGCCAAGCTTGATTTCGACACCCGCATTGCTGAGCGCGAACAGCGGCATAATGAAGAAGTTCACCCAGGGCACCAGCGGTTTGAAGAAACGTTCCTGCATAGAGATGCTTTCGCGCGCACCGCGCTTGAGCTGCTGGAACACCTCGTACTGTTCGTTCCTGTCCTTCGCCTCGCCCGAAAGCGCGCCGCCCAGGCTGCCAGCAAAGTGGGCAAGCCTGCCCTTCGCGAGCACGGGCTTCGCCGGTACCGAGAGGCCAAGCAGCACGCCCGCGATGGTCGGGTGCACGCCGCTCTTCACAAAGAACGCCCACACCGCAACGCCAATCACGCCGTGCAGCAGCAGGTTACGCACGCCAATGCGGAACAGCACGTTGATAAGCACCAGCAGTGCAAAGCCTGTCCCGAGGGCCACAAAGTTGATGCCGTCGCCGCTCGGGTAGCCAATCGCAATCACGAGGATGGCGCCGATATCGTCGGCAATGGCGAGGGTCAAAATCATCACGCGCAGGGCATGCGGCACCTTCTTCCCGAGAATGGCCATGCAGCCCACCACGAAGGCGATATCGGTAGCAGTCGGCACGCCCCATCCGTGGGCGGCGCTATGTTCGCCATGCGGGCAAAGGAGCAAGTAAATAAGTGCAGGGAACAGCATACCGCCCGCAGCCGCAATAATTGGCAAACTGGCCGCCTTCGGATCGTGCAGTTCACCGTATGTCATTTCGCCCTTGACCTCGAGACCGATATTGAAGAAGAATATCGTCATCAGGGCATCGTTGATAAACCAGTGCAGGTCGCCAGCGCCAGTCCAGTTGGCAATCGTCATGGAGAACGGCATGTGCCAAAAGTGGTGGTACGTTTCGGGGCTCAGGTTCGCCCAGATAAGTGCGGCAAGCGTCATGATAATGAGCACAATGCCGCCCGTCGTCTCCACCTTCATCAGGCGTTCGACAGGGGTAATAATCTTGCGGACAGGGGTCTCCGGGAAAAGATCTTCGATCTTGTCGCTGCTAGTTACTTTTGCTGACATACAAAAACAATATAGATTATTTTGAAAAAATCTTTGACGGAAAAGCGAAAAACTGCAAAATTTTACGATAAACGGGCCTAGCCGAGTATTGCGCGGTAGGCATCCACGAGCCTCTCGAGCGATATGGCGCAGTTCGCGGGCGAGGTAGAGGGGAGTTTGACCGCATCGATGCCTACATCGGCGGCACAGTACTTCTGGTATAGTTTGTGCGCAGTGGCGCCCGTACAGAATATGCGGGTTACCTTCGACTTCGCAACCAGCGCGCCAATCCTGTTGGGTACGGCATCCTCGATGCTCGTGTCGCTCGCCCCCACGATGGTACAGCTTTCAAGCACATCCCAGAGGGCAACGTGGTGCCTCTTGAGCATAGCCTTCTTTTGCGGGATAGTCTCGGGGAGGCTTTCGCCGAGGACTGCAGCGAGCACCTTCCAGAAACGGTTCTGCGGATGCCCGTAGTAGAACCCGACTTCGCGCGACTTGGGGGAAGGTATCGAGCCCAGCAGGAGCACGCGCGAATCCCGGTCGTAAACTGCGGGGAACTCATGCGTCACGCGGGCGCGCACGTTTTTGCCGGCGGACGACTTCTTGCTAGCAGTCGGCTTCTTGCCGGCAGCAAGATGCGCGCGGTTCGTTGTATTTTCTGTTCTGGTGGCCATAAGCAACTGCGGGTAAAGATACGAAAATTTCTATCTTTCCTTACATGGACAGAGCACGCCGCCGCAAATTCGGCCAGAACTTTCTGGATGTACCTACCGCACAGATGATTGCGGGCGACTTGCCTGCAGGCGAAGGCGAGTACGTGCTGGAAATCGGGCCCGGGCACGGCGCCCTCACGGAACACCTGCTCGACCGCGCCGTGCAACTCACTGCCGTCGAAATCGACGAGCAGTGCGTGGAATTTTTACAGGAAAAATTCCGGGGTCGCGAGAACTTCCACATCGTAAACTGCGACTTTCTGAAGTTCGACCTGCAGGCATTCCTTGATGCACACGAAAAGCCGTGGGTTACCGGCAACCTGCCCTACAATGTTTCTACCGCGATTATCGCGGGTCTCATGCCGCGCCTGCACCTCACCAAGGGATTCATGGGAATGGTCCAGCTGGAGGTCGCCGAACGCATCTGCGCAGCACCCTGCAGCAGCAACTACGGTAGCCTTTCCGTACTCGTGTCCGCGTTCGCCGACACACAGATATTACGCAAGATCGGGCCCGAGCACTTTACGCCGCGCCCGAACGTAGACAGCGCCACGATGCTCCTCACGCCCAAGGAATGCCCGCTTGCCGCTCCCGAGGGCTATTTCGAGTTCGTACGCGCCGCCTTCACGCAGAAGCGCAAGACACTCGCAAACTCGTTCGGCCGCGCCTACGACAAGAAGAAAATCCAGGAAGCCATCGAGCTTTTGGACTACCCCACTACGGTACGCGCCGAGGAACTTTCCCCCGCGCAGTTCCTGGAATTCTACAAGGTCATTGTAAGGTAATTTACTTTTCTGCAATCGCCTGTTCAAAGTCAGGCACGGTAAGGCAACTCACGTCGACCCTGCTCAGGTCTGGCGATGCCGCCAGGCGGTTCGCCTGCTTCTCGATAACCTTCTCAAACAGGTTGCGCACGTAGCGCCCGTTACCGAACCGGCTATCCTTCTTGCTCACCGCCTCTGCGATGCAGCGCTTCATGGTTGCAGCGGCGGCCTCGCCCATCTTGTAATCGTACTTGGAGAGGAACGACCTGAAGATTTGCGCAAGTTCGTCTTCCGAATAGTCGGGGAAATTTATGTACCTGTTGAATCGCGAAGAAAGTCCCGGGTTCGAATTCACGAAGCGCTTGATTTCTTCCGTGTAGCCGGCGATGATGACTACCAGCCTGTCGCGGTCGTCTTCCATGCGCTTGAGGAGCGTGTCAATAGCCTCTTGCCCGTAGTCGTTATCGGCACTGCGCGCCAGCGTATAGGCTTCGTCGATAAACAATACACCATCCAGCGCCTCGTCGATTACCTTGTTCGTCTTGATGGCGGTCTGCCCCATGTAACCTGCAACCAGGTCTGCACGAGTCGCCTCTACCAGGTGGCCCTTCGCCAGCACGCCCAGGTCCTTGAAAATTTCGGCCATGATGCGAGCAATCGTAGTCTTGCCGGTACCAGGGTTGCCCGAGAATACCAGGTGGTACGATGTCGGGGGCACGGAGAGCCCCTTCTTCTTGCGTTCGTTCTGCACACGGATAAAGTTGTAGAACGTGACAACTTCTTTCTTTACCGAAGAAAGCCCGATAAGGGCATCAAGCTGCTTTACCGCCTCGCCGGTCGGAACATGTTCCTGTTTCTGCGTGCGGAAGTTGCGCTTCACGGCCTCCTTGAGCGGGGTATTCTTATAGTTCACCATGCGCGTAGAGCATTTTACAAAGCCCGTACGGCGCGCCGCAGAGCGGTTGTTACCGATATAGCGTTCCAGGTACTGCAGCCACTGCACCTCGTCCGGAGTGAGTGCGCCATCGATGTTTGCAAGCGCTGCTGAATAGTCATACATCAGGCGCATGTACTTGCGCACCGCATCGGGAGAATACCCGCCAAAGATCGAGGCGAACAGGAAAATTTCACCCGTAGCTTCAAGCTGCGCGTGGTTCTTCTCGAGGCTCTGCACCAGCGGGCCCATCTCGATTTCCCTATCGACAAAAGCCTGCAGCACAAGGCGGTTCCAGTCCGTATTTGGGGGAGCGTTCGTACGCAGGCGCAACAGCAACGAGACAAAGCCGCAGGACTCGAAATCGTCCAGGCTCATCTCGTGTCCGAGTTTTTCCGAAAGGTAGTTGACATCCGAAAGGAATATGGTCGAAAGTTCCTGGAAGGTGTCCGTGCCTTCGCCCTTCTCGAAATGCTTGCGCAGGATTTCGGCAACGCCGTCGTAGTAAATGAAATCCTTGAAAAAACTCGCGATGGCATTGACCGTAGGCGCGAGCCTCGTCATGTACTTGGTGAGCTTCGGGTTTATCTGGCCATCTTGCCTGACGGCGACGGCATACTGCGAATCACCCGCGAGCGACTTTTCCAGCGGGGTGGTGAGCGCCTCCTTCATGAGGTCGGCAACCTGCTGTGCAGTCACGTTGGAGCGGTAACGGCTCCATATATGGAACCCGATAAGCGCGACCACAAGGAAGAGTGCGATAAAGAGGTAGTACGAGGAAGGGCCGAACACCGCGGTAAGCTTGATTATCCCCATAGAACCAACCAGCATCACCACCATCATGACGATGGTGATACCCGTAAGCATTGTCTGGTTTGTCCTTCTTCTCGGCATACTTTTTCAAATCTATTAAAAATTCGCCTACTGGCAAGTGAATCCCTGCAATTCTAGGCCCGCACGCATCTCTCCGTATGTGGAAGTGCGCTTCATGTCCATCGCCTTCATGAACCTGCAGTCGTTGTCGATGTGGATCTGGAAGCCCGTCATGGTCGGGGTCACCTCGCCCTTCCCGCTCGCGCGCACATGTTCCATCATCTGCACGCGGCGGCTTTCTAGCTCGGGCGGCACGAACACGTCCGTCACTATATCCACGTTCTGGATTTCGTAATCGCCGAACACGAACGAGATGGTCACCAGGTTCTTGAGCCCGTTGAACTGCCCGGGAGTCTTGCATACGAGACTCTTGCTTGCATTCTTAACCTTCTTCGGCTTTGCCGCGGGCTTCTTAGAAGGCGTGTACTTGAGTGCGCCCAGGAGTTCCTCCTCCTTCACGGCACCCACCAGCTGGTCGATAATCTTGCCGTCACGCACCATAAAGAACGTCGGGAACGCGCGAATCGGGAGCGAGGCCTTTATCTTGTCGATACCCGGCTCGTCGATGCCGACCGTCGCAATCTTGATATCGGGATAGTTCTTCGCGATGCCGATGAGCGTCGGAATCATGATGAGGCACGGCGGGCAGCTCGTAGAAGTGATATCCAGGATAACCGGCTTCTTGGACTGCATGACCTCTTTTTCGAAGTTACTGTCGTTGACCTTGACAATCTTGATGTCCTCGGCAGCAAACGCAGCCACGGCTACTGCGCAAAGCAGAAATGCTATTAGTTTCTTCATAATACCACCTCTTTATTTTACCGGTTCCAGCCGGAATGCCCTTCGCCATAGTAAAGCGCGGCATCTTCGGGCCCAAAGTCATCCGGGCCGGAATCGCGCGGCGAGAGCCACCCGCGCATCTTGCGGATGCGGGCACGGCGTTCTTCCGCACGGCGTTCCTCTGCGGCACGGTTCGCGGAGGAGCCTTGCGGTTCTGCGGCGCCCTGCTGCGGGGTTACAGGCTGGTTATTGTCTTGCGTATTTTCCATAGCGATTATGCTTACAGGTTAAATATACATAAATCATGCTGATTTAACTATCTTTGGCATATGCCAGAGATGTACTCGAAATGGGTTGCCTGCTGGGGCAACGCGACATCCATCACCGACCGCAAGGAAGCGACCTACGCGAAGGACTTGACGCTCCGCTACCCGATACGCGCGTGCTTTTCGGGCAGCAAGCTGCGGTTCCATTTCTCGAACCTCACCGGCACCGAGCCCGTGACGATTAGCGAGGCATACGTCGCGAAGTCGGCGGCGCAGTTTATAAACGGCGCGCAGTCCACTGCCAGCGAAACAAGTGCCGCGCGTCTTGATAACGCACAATATGCGCCGACCCCCATCACGTTTGGCGGCAAGACTTCTGGCACCATCCCCGCGGGTGAAGAAATCCTGAGCGACGAAATCGCATTTAGCGTGACCGCGGGCGAAACGTTCGACGTGAGCCTGTACTTCGCGGGCTTCACGCAGATGAACGCGGGCACGGCAATCACGGGCCCGCTTTCGGGCGGCAAGTACAGTTACGGCAACTTCGCGAAATCCGCCGAACTCCCCGATGACCTCACGCGCAAAACGAACTGGATTTACTTCCTCAACACGGTAGACATCCTTACCGAAGAGAAGAACTTCGCGCTGGTCTGCTTTGGCGATTCAATTACCGCTCAGGACTGGCCCGACTACCTCACGCTGCGTTGCGCCCGCGAGGGATTCAACAACGTGGCGATTATCCGGCGGGCAGTTAGCGGCACGCGCATCTTACGCGAATACAGCTGCATCACGTATGCGGCATACGGCCTGAAAGGCGCCACCCGCTTCCCCATCGAGATGAACGTCTCGGGTGCCCGCGCCGTAATCGTGCAACACGGTATAAACGACATCATCCACCCGGTCGGAGTCGAGGTGAACAGGTTCCGCCCCTGGAGCGACATGCCCACGGCAGATGACCTCATCAACGGGGTGCGTTCGCTCTACATTACTCATGCGCGCAAGCTCGGGCTAAAAGTCTATAGCGGCACCCTCCTGCCCATTTACGGCTGGCGCACCTACAACGAGAACCGCGACATCATCCGCATGGCGTTCAACGAATGGCTGCGCACCGCACCCGATTTTGACGGTTGCGTGGACTTCGACAAGGCCGTCCGCGGGCACGAAAATCCGAAGGCTTTTGCCAATAATTTTGATTCCGGGGACCACCTGCACCCTAGTCCAAGGGCCTACGAGGCCATGGCCGAATGCGTCCCCGAAGAGCTCCTGAAGTAAAAAAATCCCGATTTTTCGTTCAATTTCGCCAAGAAAAACGTTGTAAACACCCATTTTGTGTAATCTATATCACGTGTTTACCCTTGTAAAATTATTTGCTCCTTACATTGTGGTTTTTTGACCCCCACATTTGTATTTTGTGGGCATGGGTTCACAAGAAGTACATATTCTCAAGCAGATCGTGGTGCTCGTCGCAGTAGCCATCACTCTCGGCTTCATTTACGGCTAACGACTTCCGTCTAGCACTTTTCAAAATATTAATGTATTTTGATGTCATGCGCTTATAAAGGAGGCCGCATGATTTTTTTGTACCCTGTCATCCTGTTTTCTGCACTTGCCGCCACGGCCGCGTTTGCACAGACGGCCTCCGACACCGTATCGTTCGTGGATTTCGAGAACCGTGAACCCGGCGTTTACGGCAACGCACTTGCCAAGGAAGACTTCAAACGCAACGACTACGATAAAAGCTGGTGGTACGCCATGGACAAGAACAATGGCGAGAACTCGTTTATCGTCTATGACGGCGAGGAACACGGGAACGTACTGCAGCTCAAGTACCCCAAGGGCTGCGTGGGCCCCAACGACAACGATACGCCCGCATGTGCGGCGCAGATCATACAGCCGCTCGTGAAGGTGGCCGACACCATGTGGAGCGCCTACGACATATTCTTCGAGGACGGATTCGAGTTCCAGCTGGGCGGCAAGCTCCCCGGGCTTTGCGGAGGCAAGTGCTACACGGGTAACGCATTGCCTAGCACGGGCGACGGCTGGAGCGCCAGAATCATGTGGCGCAAGGACGGCAACGCCGTGCAGCTCATCTACTTCATGGGGCAAAAGTCCGAATACGGTGACGACTTCAAGTGGGACCTGAACGGCACCATACCGCAGAAACAGTTCACTACGGGCACATGGCACCGCATTGTGAATAAAGTAACAATGAATACGATAAGCACTCCCGGCACGGGCGACAAGAACGGCCGCGTGCAGACATGGCTTGACGGGGAACTCGCACTGGACGTAGATACGCTCCGGCTCCGCGACTACGACACGGTGCACGTGGACAAGTTCTATCTCTCCACGTTCCACGGCGGGAGCAGCGCCGAATGGGCACCCACGCACGACTGCTTTATCCGCTACGACAACTTCACCGTATCGACGGATTCCATCGCCATCACGCTCGCCGCACCCGATAGCAGCGGGCAAGCGACTGACAGGATAGCGCCCCGCGGGCAAAACAGAAATGCGGCTACACCCGTAAAGGTGTACCGCATAGACGGGACGCTTGCCGGGCGGGAGATTCTGCCCGACGAAGCAAGCACGCAGAGCCTCAAGAACGGCAAGCGCGTGAAAGTCGTAAGGTAGATTACTTCTGCAGGTTCAGGCTTGCGTTCGCGGCACCGTATAGGCTGATGCTGTAATCCTTGATGATGTACACCGGTATCTTGTTCAGGAGCGGACGGATGTTCGGGTTGTAGTTCTTCTCAAAGTACTTCATGAACAGGTTGTCGCGTTCAAGCCAGCGCAGGTCCTTCTGCACCGTACCGCCGGCCAGGTAGAAACCGCCAAGAGGCAGGAACAGCGTGGCGGCATCGCTTGCGAAGCGGGCGAGCATCTTCACGAACAGGCGCATCATCTCGGCTGCCACCGGGTCGGTATCGCTTGCGCGGCTGATGTACTTGGGGCGATCGTTCGGTTCGGTCTCTTCGATCTTCTTGAAGGCCTCGTTATCGGGAACGCCGCGGGTTTCCTTCCACCATTCGTACATGTTGCGCAGCCCCATGCCCGAGACAAGCGGTTCCACGCCGGGGACCATGCCAATCTTCTTTTCCATGTAGTCGTGGAATTCCTGGGAATCCTTGTCGAACGGGGCGAAGGTGGAGTGCCCGCCTTCCGAAGAAGCGGGAATGTACTTCTCGCCGTCGAAGGCAAGGAAGCCAACGCCCATGCCGGTACCCGGGCCAATCACAGCCTTGGTCGCCTTCTGCGGGGCGGGCTGGCTGCCGTCGGTATGCGTGAGCTTGAAAATCTGCTTGGGGTCATCCACGTCGAGGGTGGGGATGCCGTAGCTGATGGCCATGAAGTCGTTGATGACAAGCGTCGGGATGCCGGTCGCAGCGGTGAGGGCATCGCCGTCCACGCTCCAGGGCAAGTTGGTCATGACGCACTTGTTGTTCGCCACCGGGCCCGCGGCACTGATGCACACGTGGCTGGGCTTGAGGTCGGCGTTATTCTCCGCCGCAATCCGAAGAGTCTCGCGGATGGGGGCTTCGAGGCCATCGATATCCTTGGAGGGGCACACCGTCTCGAGGATCAGCGTGAACTTGCCGTCCTTGTAGCCGACAAGGCCGAGATTCGTGTTGGTGCCACCAATATCGCCCGCCAGGACAAGGCGGTCAAACTTTGCATCGGGATTAAGCCATTTGATTTCCATAAAAAACTCCGGTATTTGTACGTAATGAATATAGGAAAATTATTACAGAATTTGTGCAACCCTCAATCTTTCTATATTTTATATGGGATATTTTTAGGAGGATGAAAATGACACATTCCGCGTTTAGAGTTTTACCCTGCCTTGCCGCCCTAGCTTTTGCGGCATCTATACTGGTAGGTTGCGGCGATGACGACTTTACCCCGATAGCAAGGCCAACCGCCGATCAAGGCGAGGATGACTACAGTTATTCCGACGACGATGACGTTTCCAGCAGTTCGCATGGGTCAAGCAGTTCACGATATTCATCGAGCTATAGTTCCTCGAGTTACTCGTCATCGAGCTACGAGTCGTCAAGGAAGGTTTACTACAATAGCACATGGTCCAGCGAAAGCCCCTCTAGCAGTTTCTCCGTAGATGCCAAGGAAGATTTCTTCAACCCGGACCTGACCTACGGCACCATGACCGACCCGCGCGACGGCAAGAAGTACAGGACTATAGAATTCAATGGCCAGACCTGGATGGCAGAGAACCTGAACTTCTCCGACTCCAGCATCGTCCCTCTCCTGGAAGGGCATAATACGTGCTACCATGAAAGAGAGAGCGAATGCAAACTCATGGGTCGCCTCTACAGCCGTGACGCCGCAATGAACAGTACAAAGTGCAGTTTTGGCTCCACCTGCAATCTGGGAACCGCCGCTATTCAGGGAATATGCCCCGACGGGTGGCACGTCATGACATACACAGAAGCCAGCGACCTAGTAGATTACGTAGGGTCAAGCAATGGTAAAAAAATAAAGTCGACCACAGGCTGGGGGCCAAGCGCGGCAGGGACAAACGACTACGGGCTCTCCTTTGTTGCACCGGGCTCCTGGGAAGCCGGAAACTTCGATTCAAAGGGTGGATACTCGCACACATGGGTTTACAATAGCGGTTATTCCACCCAATACTACCTGCTCATTCAAGACGGAACAGAGATATCGGTCAGCAGTTACTCGAGCAAGGAAGTCTATTTCCCTGTCCGCTGCATAAAAAACGAGTAGTTTTTAGTCATTGGTTATTTTGGGATAAAGGAGAAAAATGAAAAGAGTTGCTTTGGAGAAAAAATTTATAGCCACACTGCTTTTGGGAGCGGCATTCCTTGCCGGTTGCGGTGATGACGACGACTTTTCCCCGGTGTCGAGGAACCGCGGGTACGACTACGCATTCACATCGACCAAGGATTTCGCGGACTACCCCTGTAACGACGTTCGCGAAGGCCGCGAGGCAGTCGTCGGGCGCGACAAGGAAAGTTACTACTGCCAGTTCGACTACCGTGACTCCGTGTATATCTGGGCGGGCTACGACGACACGCTTACGGCATACGGCAAGGAGTTCGTGCGCTCGGATGCCTCCAGCAGTTCCCGCGGGTCAAGTAGTTCTTACGACGATGACGACGACACCCGCATTTCGCGATCTTCATCAAGTTATTCGTCATCGAGTTACAGTTCCTCACGCTATTCGTCATCAAGTTATTATAGCAGTTCATCGCGAAAGAAGGTGGACGCAACACCCCGCCTGACAGAAAAGGGCGAACAGTTCAATCCGGCCATCACCTACGGTACCATGACCGACTCGCGCGACGGCAAGAAGTACAGGACCGTCACTATCAATGGCCAGACTTGGATGGCAGAAAACCTGAACTACACCGGCAACGAATACGGGCAGGCATTCTGCTACAATGACGAAGAGGAATTCTGCGAACTTTACGGCCGGCTTTACACCCGTGATGCGGCGCTGAATTCCCCCGATTGCCCATCAGGGACATACTGCAGACTAGGATACGGCCCACTCCAGGGCATCTGCCCGGAAGATTGGCATATCCCGACGGTTAACGAAGCAACGCTCCTGATGAACTACATAGGCACAGACATAATAGACTGGGCATCGTCAAAGGGCTGGAAGCCGGAATTCTTTACCGACTCTATAAAAGACACCTACGGACTTTCCTTTGTGCCAGGCGGTTTCCATGAGGATAAGGGGTTCAGGGCTCTTGACTCGGTATCGTTCATGTGGGTTTACCTGCCGAACGACGCGCAGCGCTATTTTGTGATCAATGCCAACACAGACGAGATATTCATCCATACATATTCAGCTTACGTGAGCGTCCCCGTCCGCTGCGTTAAGGGCGAAATGAAGCCGTTCTCCTCGAGCAGCTACTCCAGTTCCTCGGCAAGGTCCTCAAGCAGTAGCTACAGCGGCCCATGGTCCAGCGAGAACCCTTCCAGCAGCTTCTCCATAAGCTCCAAAGAAGACCTACTCAACCCAAGCCTGACCTACGGCACCATGACCGACCCGCGCGACGGCAAGAAGTACAAGACCATAGAATTCAATGGGCGGATCTGGATGGCAGAAAACCTGAACTTCTCCGACTCCAGCATCGTCCCGCTCCTAGAGGGGAACAACACGTGCTACCACGAAAAGGAAAGCGAATGTGAACTCTTTGGCCGACTCTACGACCGCGTTGCAGCAATGAACGACACCCGATGCACATTCAATGGCGCCTGCAGCCTGGGTAGCGACCCTATACAGGGAATATGCCCCGACGGGTGGCACGTGCTAACATATGACGAAGCCACTTCCATGATAAATTTGGTAGGATCAAGCTATGCGGAAAAAATAATGTCGGCCAAGGGCTGGGGCGCCTCCGTAGACGGTGAAAACACCTACGGGCTCTCCTTCATTGCCCCAGGAACACGTGATGGCGGCAACTATGATTCCAAGGGCGGTTATGCCTATTACTGGATTTACAAAGCCACTACCTCCCAGAGTTACTTCTACATCAATGGCGACAATGAAACAATGTCGACAAGTAGCTATAGCAACAAAACACTGTCCCTTCCTGTACGCTGCATAAAGGACACTCCTGCTGCCACATCGTCGAGCAGTAGTTCTTCTAGTTCCGTGAGCAGTTCTTCAGCCAAGTCGTCGAGCAGTTCGTACTCAAGTTCATCCAGTGCAAGGTCATCAAGCAGCAGCGTTACGTTACAGCCTTACTCGAGTTCAGAACCCAGAAAATACACATACAAAGAAGCTACCGACGCCTATACCGTGACAGAACCCGAAACCAGAGACGGCTATTTTAACCCGAACATTGATTACGGCACAATGACTGACCCGCGTGACGGCAAGACTTACAGGACAGTCGAAGTCCTAGGCCGCACCTGGATGGCGGAAAACCTGAACTACGCCGGAAATACGGTCGGTAGAAGCGCCTGCTACAAGGACAGCAACGAGATGTGCGACCGATATGGGCGCACATATTCCAGAGCCGCCGCAATGAATGTTTCGACCTGCGCATATACTAACTATTGCGACCCCGGCGAAGAACCCGTCCAGGGAATATGCCCGAATGGATGGCACCTCCCAAGCACAAGTGAGGTATGGGAACTGGTGTTGCGCGAAAAAGGCAACGCGACACCGTTTATGTCGGCATACGGGTGGGTGGACGACCCCAATGCCATTCTCCCGGGCGAAAATACTTACGGGCTATCCTTCCTAGGAGCGGGACCCAAAGACAAGATCGGCCTATACGCATTCATGTGGGTATCCCATTACGACGACAACCAGCATTATTTCATAGTCCAGGGTCAAGAAAATCACGTGCTCATTAACAACTATGGCGACTACGGAAATAGCGAAATCTACGCTTCCGTCCGCTGCATTAAGGATGAGTAGTTTTTAGGAGAAGAGAATGAATAGCGTTGCTCTTGAGAAAAAGTTTATTGCCGCACTGCTTTTGGGGACGGCGTTCCTTGCGGGTTGCGGCGATGATGACGACTTTGCCCCGGTATCGAGGAACCGCGGCTACGATTACGCATTGAAAACCACAAAGGAATTTGCGGACTACCCCTGTAACGAGATGCGCGAGGGCCGCGAGGCCGTCGTGGGGCGCGACAAGGATAGTTACTACTGCCAATTTGACTACCGCGACTCCGTGTATATCTGGGCAGGCTACGATGACACGCTCACGGCAACCGGCAAGGAGTTCGTGCGTGCAGGGAGCTCAAGCAGTTCCTACCGCTCATCAAGCAGCTACTCCAGTGGGGAATATTTTGATCCGGATGTCGATTATGGCCTTCTGAAAGACCCGCGTGACGGCAAGACGTACAAAACGGTAGTCGTGAATGGCCAACTCTGGATGGCGGAGAACCTGAACTATGCCGACAACAACGTAGGAACAGCCGTCTGTTACAGCGATAACCTCAATAATTGCGACCAATATGGCCGCCTGTACAGCCGCGACGCGGCGATGGACGATTCACGGTGCAAATACCTGTCAGACTGCGACCTGGGTAACGGCCCCATTCAGGGAATCTGCCCCGACGGATGGCATATCCCGACCGTAGAGGAAATGGAAAACCTTGTAGATTTCATAGGCGACAATGTCTCGCGTTATAAGTCGACAGGATCAACCTGGAATTATGACGGTGGTGTAGATACCTACGGGCTCTCCTTCCTGGGAGCGGGGAACTGGGATTCTGACGATGGCTTCGAGGACCTCCACAGGTACGAAGTGACATGGGCCTACTATCCGAATACATATCAGCATTACCTATTGCTTGGAGGACCTTCTGATATCGTATCCGTAGTGGATTATAAGGATTCCGAGTATTATAGCTCTGTCCGCTGCGTAAAAGGCTCAATGAGACCGGTCTCCTCGAGCAGTTCGTACAGTTCATCGAGCTACCGCTCGTCAAGCAGCTACTCTTCATCAAGCAGTAGCTACAGCGGCCCATGGTCTAGCGAGAGCCCTTCCAGCAGTTTCTCCATAAGCTCCAAGGAAGACCTGTTCAACCCAGACCTGACCTACGGCACCATGACCGACCCGCGCGACGGCAAGAAGTACAAGACCATAGAATTCAATGGCCAAATCTGGATGGCAGAAAACCTAAACTTCTCCGACTCCAGCATCGCCCCGCTCCTGGAGGGGCATAACACGTGCTATCACGAAAAGGAGAGCGAATGCGAACTCTTTGGCCGACTCTACGACCGCATAGCGGCAATGAACGACCCCGAATGCGATTACGAGGAGAACTGCGGACTGGGCAGTGCTCCTGTACAGGGAATATGCCCAGACGGATGGCACGTACTGACATATGACGAAGCCAATTCCATGATAAGTTACGTAGGCTCAACCCATGCGGAAAAAATAATATCGGCCAAGGGCTGGGGTTCCTACGTAAATGGGGAAAATACCTACGGGCTTTCCTTCATTGCTCCGGGCACACGTGATGGCGGTAATTACGATTCCAAGGGCGGCTACGCTTTCTACTGGGTTTACAGATCCTCCTCCTACAGCCAGAATTACCTCCTCATTGACGGCGAAGATGCAACATTGGACTTAAGTACCTATAACAGCCATGAACTGTCCCTCCCCGTACGCTGCATATCGGATACCCCTGTTGCCACCTCGTCGAGCAGCAGGCCCTTGAGCAGTTCTTCTAGAGCCAAGCAAGAAGACGCCGAGCCGTACCTGGATGAAGCTGGCACGCAGTTCAATACTGAAATTGAATACGGCACCCTAAAAGACTCACGCGATGGCAAGACGTACAAAACCGTGGATGTCAAGGGGACAATCTGGATGGCGGAAAACCTGAACTACGCCGGCAACGAAATTGGAGTATCCACCTGTTTCAACGACGAAGACCGCTTCTGCGAATTTTTCGGGCGCCTTTACAGCCGTGATGCGGCAATGAATTCCTCCAGTTGCGCCTTTGATTCTCCATGCGGTTTGGGCACCGGCACAATTCAGGGAATCTGCCCGGAAGGGTGGCATATTCCGACAAACAAAGAGGCACAAGACCTTGTAAATGTTGCAAACGGATACGGAGTTCCGCTGATGTCGGCAAAGGGTTGGGCAACAACCTATAATCAAGTGGTAAATACATACGGACTTTCCTTTATGGGAGCCGGAAATTACAGTACAGACGAAGGATTCCATTCTATGGGTCTATACGAACACACATGGGTCTATTACCCATCTTCGAGTCAGTACTACATTGTAATAAGAGGCTTAAAAGACGAATCGGAAGTCTGGGATTATGACGATTACGAGGTCTATAACCCTGTCCGCTGCGTGAAGAACTAGTAGTTTATAGTCATTAATTAAGATTTTGAGTAAAGAAAAAATGAAGCGAATTGTTCTTGAAAAAAAGTTTATCGCCGCACTGCTCTTGGGAACGGCGTTCCTTGCGGGTTGCGGTGATGACGACGACTTCGCCCCGGTGGCAAGAGACCGCGGGTACGACTACGCGTTAACATCCACAAAGGAATTTGCGGACTACCCCTGCAACGACGTGCGCGAGGGCCGCGAGGCGGTCGTCGGGCGCGACAAGGAAAGTTACTACTGCCAGTTTGACTACCGCGACTCCGTGTATATCTGGGCGGGCTATGACGATACGCTCACGGCAACCGGCAAGGAGTTCGTGCGCTCGGATGCATCCAGCAGTTCTCGGGCGTCAAGCAGTTCGGAAGATGATGACTACTCTAGCAGTTCGCGGTCTTCCTCGAGCTACAGTTCATCCAGTTCCTCGAGCAGCTCATCATATTACAGGTCGTCAAGCAGCATTTCCATTTACGTACAAAGATACAGCAGTTCAAATGCCAGGGGCACGATCTACAAAGAAAAAGATGAATATGTGGTAAAATGGCCCGAAAGCAAGGACGGATTCCTTAATCCCGAAATCGAATATGGCACCATGACGGACCCGCGTGACGGCAAAACGTACAAGACGGTCGAATTCCACGGACAGATATGGATGGCCGAAAACCTGAACTTTGCCGATTCCACAATTAACCCGCTCCTGAAGGAAGGCAAAAGCGTATGCTTCAAGAACGAGGAGAGCAACTGCGAACTCCTTGGGCGCCTGTATAGCCGAATGGCCGCAATGAACACTAGTTCATGCGACTACAAGATGTCCTGCAATCTAGGTAGCGACCCCATTCAAGGCGTATGCCCATCCGGATGGCATCTCCCGACAAGGCTGGAAATGGAAGACCTCGCCTATTTTAATGGTCGCTCCGCACAATGGCTGATGTCAACAAAATACGGGTGGGTCGACGACACAAACGCGGTACTCCCCGGGACAAATACCCATGGCCTATCGTTTGTAGGTTCAGGATACCTGTATGGCACATCATTCGAAGCTCATGGCCTATATGGATTCATGTGGCATTCGGGCCAAGACAACGAGCAGAACTACCTGGTAATCCAGGGCCAGCAAAACCACCTGCTGATCCATGATTATAATGCTCTGGAAGTGTACCTGCCGGTCCGTTGCATAAAGGGCGACGGCATTCCGGTCTTTTCAAGTTCTTCCAGCGCGCTGTCATCAAGTTCCTCGAGCAGCGTATCGTCAAGTTCTTCCAGCGTGCAGCCGTCAAGCTCCTCGCAGATTATCAAAAAAGTCAACCCCAGTCTAAAAGAAAAGGGGGAACAGTTCAACCCAAGCATCGATTACGGCACAATGACGGATCCGCGCGACGGCAAGACGTACAGGACCGTGAAAGTCGAGGGACAGACCTGGATGGCGGAAAACCTGAACTACGCCGGCAACGAAATAGGCAAATCCTATTGTTTTAATAACGACGAAGAATTATGCGAACTGTATGGCCGCTTTTATAGCCGTGACGCGGCGATGAACAGTTCGATATGCACGTTTGGCTCTACTTGCAGTTTGGGAAGCGACCCCATTCAGGGCGTCTGCCCCAGCGGATGGCATATCCCATCATTTTTCGAGGCACTGGATTTGGTAGACCTTGTTGACAGCAACGCATCCCTACTGATGTCCGCAAAGGGATGGGGCATCGAGGATTCAATACATATAGATCCCGGATCAGATACATACGGTCTCTCCTTTGTGGGATCGGGAGCATACGACTCCAAGTTCAATTTTTATGACCTCGACACACATGCATTTATGTGGCTCTATCAGCAATCCTATGAAATGTGCTACCTCCTCATAAGAGGAGAAGCGAACGAGGCGTACGTTAACATTTTCAAAGATTACGAAGCGAACTATCCGGTCCGCTGCATTAAGGACGAATAGTTTTTAGTCATTAATTAATATTTTGGGTAAAGAAAAAAATGAAGCGAATGGTTCTTGGGAAAAAGTTTATCGCCGCACTGCTCTTGGGAACGGCATTCCTTACAGGTTGCGGTGATGACGACGACTTTGCCCCGGTCTCAAGGAACCGCGGGTACGACTACTCGTTAACATCCACAAAGGAATTTGCGGACTACCCCTGCAACGACGTGCGCGAGGGCCGCGAGGCCGTCGTGGGGCGCGATAAGGAAAGTTACTACTGCCAGTTTGACTACCGAGACTCCGTGTATATCTGGGCGGGTTACGACGACACGCTTACGGCAACCGGCAAGGAGTTCACGCGCAAGGAAATTTCCAGCAGTTCACGGGGGTCAAGCAGTTCAGACGACGATGATTACTCTAGCAGTTCCTATAGTTCGTCTAGCTATCGCTCGTCGAGCAGCTATTCTTCGAGTTACAGTTCCTCGAGCTACCGCTCGTCGAGCAGTTACACCTGGGTAGACCCGTTTAATCCGGATACCGATTACGGTTCCATGACAGACCCGCGTGATGGCAAGACGTACAAGACTGTCGTCGTGAATGGCCAACTCTGGATGGCGGAGAACCTGAACTATGCCGGCAACAACGTAGGAACGGCCGTCTGCTACGACGATGACGATTTTCGTTGTGAACAGTACGGACGCCTATACAGCCGTGACGCGGCGATGGACGATTCACGATGCGAATACCTATCAAACTGCGACCTGGGTAGCGATCCCATTCAGGGAATCTGCCCCGACGGATGGCATATCCCGACCGTGGAGGAAATGAACGACCTTGTAGATTTCGTAGGCACCTATGCATCGCGTTATAAGTCGAAGGAATCAAACTGGCGTTATGACGATGGAACAGATACCTACGGGCTCTCCTTCTTGGGATCGGGGAACTGGGATTCTAAAGACGGTTTCGAGGACATCTACAAGTACGAGGTGACATGGGCATACTATCCGGATACATATCAGCATTACCTATTAGTGGGAGGATCTGACGGTACCGTATCCATAATTAGTTATAAGAATACCGAGTATTATAGTTCCGTCCGCTGCATCAGCGATGAAGCACCGGTTTATTATAGTTCATCAGCAAGGTCAAGCAGCAGCTACTCTTCATCAAGCAGTAGCTACAGCGGCCCATGGTCCAGCGAGAACCCCTCCAGCAGTTTTTCCATAAGTTCCAAGGAAGACCTGTTCAATCCGGACCTGACCTACGGTACAATGAAAGACCCACGTGACGGCAAGGAGTACAAGACCATAGAATTCAATGGGCAGACCTGGATGGCGGAGAACCTGAACTTCTCTGACTCAAGCATTGTCCCGCTCCTGGAAGGGCACAACACGTGCTACCACGAAATAGAGAGCGAATGCGAACTCTTTGGCCGACTCTACGACCGCATTGCAGCAATGAACGACTCCCGATGCGATTTCAAGGAGGACTGCGACTTGGGTGACGGCCCGATACAGGGAATATGCCCCGACGGATGGCACGTGCTCACATATGATGAAGCCAATTCCATGATAAGTTACGTAGGCGCAAACAACTATGCGAGAAGAATAATATCGGCCAAGGGCTGGGGCGAATCTGTAAATGGAGACAATACCTACGGACTATCCTTCATTGCTCCGGGAACACGCGATGGCAATAACTACGATTCCAAGGGTGGTTTGGCTTATTACTGGGTTTATAGAGCTTCTATCGACCAAAACTACCTCTTCATCCACGGCACCAATGAGACAATAGCGACGAACGACTATAACAACCAGAGACTCTCCCTCCCCGTACGCTGCATAAAGGACGAATAGTTTTAATCAAGGAGAAGAAATGAAAACGTGTCCAAAATCCATACGTTTTAGCATTGCCGTGTCGGCGCTTCTCTCTGCGCTACTTCTCGCAAGTTGTGGTGATGACGACTTTACCCCGATAGCAAGGCCAAGCGCCGATCAGGACGAGGAACTCTCCAGCAGTTCACGTGGGTCGAGCAGTTCCGAAGATGAGGACATCTCCAGCAGTTCACGGTCTTCATCAAGTTATTCATCATCAAGCTACAGCTCATCTAGCAGCATCTCTTCGTCGTCAAGCAGTTCTTCATCGAGTTATCGGGCGAGCACTTCATCGTCCTGGTACGATCACAATTTATCGAGTTCCGCAACAAGAAAAAAGACTTATGAATACTGTGACGACTATTCGGTGAATTGGCCCAATACCAAGGACGACATATTTAACCCGAACATTGAGTACGGCACAATGACCGACCCGCGCGATGGCAAGACCTACAGGACAGTGGAAGTCCTAGGCCAAATCTGGATGGCGGAAAACCTGAACTTTGCAGACTCGGCCAACTTCCCGCTCTTGAAGGGCAATACCTTCTGTTATGAGGACGACGAGGAAAAGTGCAATATCCTTGGCCGTTTGTACAAGAGGCAAGCAGCAATGAATACCGAAAGTTGCTACAACGATGCTGACAGTTTCTGTAACCCCGGTGATGAACCCGTCCAGGGAATCTGCCCGGACGGATGGCACCTCCCCAGCGCGGAAGATGTATGGGAACTGATTGATCTCGAGAAGGGTGACGCAAGGGCGTTCATGTCAGCATACGGATGGATAAGTGGCGAAGAAGCCGTCCTCCCGGGAGAAAATACCTACGGACTCTCCTTTGTAGGGAATTATTTCCAGACCTTATCCAAATGCGCAACGATGAGCGGGCTTGGCATGTATGCAATTATGTGGGTATCCAATTACGGTTTCTACCATCACTATATGGTAATCCAAGGCCAGGAGAATCACATTATTCTCATGGAGTATGAAACCGGTTCTCTAGAAAGGGGCGTCCGCTGCATTAAGGACGAATAAAGGTCCAGCAAATTAGTTCTTCTCGAATTCCAGGATGTCGGCCTGCACGGTGACATCGTCGGGGAAGTACTTCTGCGCGACACGCAGCAGGCGGAGCGCCTCGTCGTCACGCTTCTGGGCGTGGGCATCGTAGGCCATGTTCTTGAAGCCGAACACGGATTCCGCATTGCCCTGTTTTGCCGCAAGCTCGTAGGCAGATTCGGCGCGGTCATAGAACTTCGCGTCGTAGGCAAGGTTCCCGAGGAATATGGCCGCATCGCTGAAATCCGGCTTGATTTGTACCAGGTTGTTGAGCACGTCCATCGCGACAAAGGGCTTCTCGTCCTCGGCGAGCACGTCGGCCAATTTGTACATAGTCGCGGCATCATCGGGGCGAACACCCAGCGCCTCGCGGTATGCACCCGCGCTTTCCTCGAACTGCTTGTTCAAGCGATACACGTCACCAAGATACACGAGAAAGTCAACCTCCTCGGGGTGGGCGGCATAGCCTTCGCGAATCACGGCGACTGCACGCTCAAAATCGTTCAGCGCGATGTTCGCCTCCGAAAGCTGGTAGACAATGCTTATGTCTTCCTTGTCAAACTGGTACGCCTTCTCGATGGCACGTAGCGCGCCGACCCCGTCGCCCACTTTACTGTAGGCTTCGCCGAGGTAAAGCCAGCCGGAAACATTTTCCGGCTCCAGTTTCAACGCCCTGTGGTACGCCGCCACGCATTCGGGGTACTGCCGCAGCCTAAAGTACACGCTCGCCATGTTGAAAAGCGCCGGGGAGAATGTCCCGTTCGAGAAGTCAACTGCCTTGCGGTACGTGGCAGCGGCATTCGGCAGGTCGTTCACCTGGTAGTAACTGTTCGCAATGTTGAAACTGGTGGCGACGGGGTCCGCGCCTCGGGATTCCGCCTTGCGGTAAAGCGTGATGGCCTGCTTGAATTTGCCATCGCGATAGAGGGCGTTCGCGCGTTCCATCAGGTCGTATGCAGTCTGTGCCGCGAAAGAGGGCATTGCGATAAACGCGACAAATAGGGCGCAGCGGGCAACAAGACTACGGGAGTTGCAGGCAGCAAGATGCCCGCGCAGGCCTCGCTTCAATTCATAACAAATATTTATCAATTTGCCCAAATTCATAACCCGTTAGTCCCTAAACTTCACTTCGAAGGGTTGTTCCATTCCGCAGAACGAAACCGCCTTCCCCGCCTTTTCTGCAGGCGCGAATGTCATGCGCGATAGCGCATCCTTCCCCGCCTGCGCAAGCCCCGTACCTGCCGGAGTCTCTTCCAGCACCTTGATATCGTACACGCGCCCGCTCGCATCTACGCAAAAACTGAGGCGCAGCATCGCATCGATTTCGCGGTCACGAATCTGTGGGGGCACCTGGAAATTCGGGAATGCCCTGCTTTCGGGCTTCTTGTCCACATCACCCTTCTCCACGGAGAGGGCGCCACCCCGGAAATCGGCCACCATCTCTTCGCTCACGGCGGCACCGGCCGTACCCGACGCGGTCCCGAGATTCATCGCAAAACGCGGCCCCGCCTTGGGCGAGCGCGAATTGGACTTCTGGCGGTTCGGCTTGCGGGCAGGCTTCTTCTTCTCCACCTTCTTCTCGACTTCCTCCACCTTCTTCACGGCGATTTCGGTCTTGTTGTACTTCTTCTCGTGGAATACCTTTCCCGTCAAGAAGAGGTTCGCCATCGTCACGGAAAACACAAGGAGCAAACTCGCAAGGATTGCCGCGATGAGGATAGCAAAACGCTTCAACAATTTCTTCAACAATCTTAACATTAAAAAGCCCTGGATCCTTTGACTCCCCCTTTACAGGGGTCGCTCAGGATGACACCGCAAAACATTCCAAATCTCACACTCCACATCATCAATCATCAACTATCAATCATCAATTATCAATTACTCCGCCTGTGCCGCGATGGAGACCTTCTTCACTCCGGCCAGGTTGCACATGTCGATGACCTGCACGAGCACGCCTGTCTCGGCGCCCTTATCCGCAATCACAACGGCTTCCCTGTCGGGCGCCTTCGCGAGCGACTGCTTCAAAATATCCTGCAGGCTCGCCAGGTCCACCTGGCGCTCGTTCATATGGATTGTCCCTTCGCGCGTAATTGCAATCAAAAGGTTCTCCTTCTCGAGCTGGCTTGCGGACTGCGCCTGCGGCTTGGTCACATCCACGCCCGTCTCGCGGGTAAACGAAGACGTCACCACAAAAAAGATGAGCAAGATGAACACGATGTCCATCAGCGGGCCCATCTCGATGCCCATATCCTTCTGCTTTCTTCTCGGCAAGTTGAAATCCATTATGCCGTCTCCACAAAATAATTCTCAATAACAGTTGCGCCAAGTTCCAGGTTCTGCCGCAAGATATCGACACGTTCATCCAGGCGCTGCTTCAAGAGCGTGAGCGGGAATGCCACAAGCAGGCCGCTCTGCGTCGAAATCAGCGCTTCCGAAATGCCGTCGGCCATGAGCACCGGGTTCTGGTTGCCATACAGCGTAATCACCTCGAAGGTGGATACCATTCCCGTCACCGTGCCGAGCAGGCCAAGCAATGGTGCCGCAGACGCCATCACCGATACGATGTGGTTCCCGCGCTCCATGTAGCGCACCGTCTTCATCATGCGCACCTGCATGTAGTCGCGATACCCTTCCGGGTTCTCCTGCGCCACACATATGGCATCGCGGAGTTCCCTCGCAAGCAACCCGCCACGCTTGCGCAGGCGTTTCAGGGCCATATCGATACCGGCAGGCGACAGCTTGTTCAACTTGTCGCGTTCGCCACCGTTCAGGTCACGATGCATGCGCTTGACCACCTTGTGGATGTCGGCGCGAAAGAAATCCTTCCCGATGCGCAGCCAACTGGAAAACAGGTAGTAGAACCCGATGACACCCGCAATCAGAATCGGGAGCATCACCACGCCGCCGGCATGGTACGTGTTCTCGAGCGACTCGATGAGTATGTAGTGGGTGTTAGTCATTCTAGATTGTCATGCCCGGCTTGACCGGGCATCTCCCTTACTCTTTCTTTCCGAAAATCCTGTTCAAGAGTGCGGTGCTCTGCACGTACATCTCGCTCGTGACCTTCTCGATCTTCTCGCTCAATAGCCCGTGCAAGACCATCACGGGAATCGCAATCACGAGGCCCGTTTCCGTCGTCACGAGAGCCTCCGAAATGCCCCCCGCAAGCACGCGAGCATCGTTCGTGCCCACCTCGGTAATCACCGTGAAGAGCGTAATGATACCCGTAACCGTACCAAGCAGGCCGAGCAGCGGGGCAATCGAGCCCATCGCGGCAAGGAGCCCCATGCGGCGTTCCAGTTTCGGCTGCTCGCGGAGTAGGGCCTCCTGCAGGGCGCGTTCCGCATCTTCACGCGTATCGCGGGCGCGGTTCAGTACTGCAAACAGCACCATCGAAAGGCTCGTTTCCTTCTTGAGGCAGAGCCCGGCAGCATCCTCGTAACGGTTCTCCTTCACGAGGGCGTTCAACTTCTTGTTGAACCTGCGGCTCAGATGCCCGCGGTAGCTGAGCACCAGAAAACGTTCCAGGCAGAGCAACAGCGCGAATATCGCCACCAGCATGAGCGGGTACATCACGATACCGCCCTTCTTGAAGAACGCCTGGAATTCTTCCTTCCAGGTAAGTTCCTTCGTATCGGTAATCGCGTTCTTGATGGCCTTGTTCTGCAATACATCCAGCGGGATCGTGACCACCGCGACCTTCGCGGCAGTCGCCGGAGCCTGCGCGGAATCGCCCGCAGCAGAAGTTGCTGTCGCGCTACCTGCCTGCACCACGGCCTGCTTGATATTGCCGGCCATCTCCGGCGGGAGCATCGCGTTCCATTCGAATATCTTGCCCTGCAATGCGCCCGAGCGGAGCAGTGCCTGCACCTCGCCGTTATCCTGCGCGACCTCGCCCAGGAAAACCGTACCCAGGCGCAAGCGATTCACGTTCACATCGGGGCGGTTGCCCACCTGCGAAGTTTCGCGGCCATAGAACTGCGTGTAGGTCAGTTCATGACGGAGCAGCAGGTCGTCCATGAATCCCTGCACCGCACCGACCGTATTCGGCATCTTCTTTTCGGCATCCTCGGAAGCCTGCTTCAGGCGAATCAGGCGCCCGTTCATGCCCACCGGGTAATCGCCCATCACGTCGCCAAGCGCCTTGTCAATCGAGAGCTTTACCTGCATGTTGAGCGCATCGTATGCCGATTCATCGGCCTGCGCCTTCTCCTCGGCATCGCCCGTCATGCTCTTGCTCGCCATGACTTCCTCGTTCACACGGCCAAGATCCGTCGATAGCTTGGAATAGCGTGCATCGAGTTCGCGGGACGCGGCCTGGTGTTCCTCGGTGAGCTGCGATTCGGCATAGCGCTTGCGCCAGTGTTCCGCTTCGAGTTTCTCGAGCGAGTCCGCCTTCTGCAGGCGGATGCGGGTAAGCGTCTCCACCTCGCGCTGCAAACTACGCACTTCTTCCATCTGCAGGGAATCCTTGATGCGTGCCTGGTCCTCGGCGGTAGACTTCTTTTCGCCCGAAGACCACGGCCATGCAAACGCAGAAGATGCAAGGAGCAAAACGGCTATTATCTTCTTCATCTTTCACCTCCCACGATAGAGAGGCTTACAGGCAACTTCACCACCTGGGGCGGCTTCTTCGCCTGCTTCACGTCAAGCGCGAGCTTCACCGCCGCGCGCTCTTCCAGGTTCAGGTCCTCGTTCCATTCGTAAACGACCTTGCCGCCGTCCATCTTGCGCACCAGCGAGCCGAAAACAGTCCCGTTGTCGTCGCTGTAGACCATCCACTGGTTCCCGATTCGCAGAATCGCGGCGTTGATGACCTCGCCGTTCTTGCGGGTGAGCGGGCTGTTAATAATCGCCACCTCGTCGCCGAACTTTGTCTCTTCGGCAATGAGCGACTTGAGGCGCGAAAAGCCCTCCTCCTCGCTCGCGTTCCCGCTCTCGATATCGCGGGTAAGGGACTTGGCGCGGTCAAGTCTGCTCTCGAGTTCCCAGGGGACCGTCTGTGCAATCTGGCTTTCGAGGCGCTTGCTGATGCCCGCAAGTTCGGCACGCAGGGCCTTACGCTTTGCTGCTACGTTGTCGGTACGGTTCTTCGCGCGCGCCTGCTTGTTCCGTTCCGCCTGCAGATCGCCCGCCACAGCCTTGATCTTGTTGTTCAGGCTATCGATTTCGGCACGGCGACGTTCCGAATCGGCCTTGTAGCGCTGCTGCAGAGTCTTGTAACGGGAATCGTCCGCCTTGAGCATCGAGTCGGTCGAGGCAATCTGGCGGTTCAGTTTCTGGATTTCGGAATTCAGCTTTTCCTTTTCGAGCTTGAGGTCGCGAATCTCGGATTCGCGGTCAGCAAGGGCCGGGCCAGAAACAAGCAGCACCAGCAGCACGAAAGGCAATAATTTCAGTCTTTTCATATTACTAAAACACCTGAGCACGTAAAAAATGTCACTGCAATCGAAAAAAAACAATAAATAGGGCTATTTTTTGCCAGAATTTAGCCGGAAAGCCACGCAGGCGATGTCTACGGCACGGGGCAGGCTCATCTCGCGGCTCATGCCCTGCGGCAGGTTCCTGAACCCGACATTGCAAATCGTATCGCAGAGTTTCTGCGCCGCACCCGCGATAGAATCGGCAGGTGTGTCGCCATCGGCATTGCTCGCCGCATTCTGGAGCATGTTCAAAAGCATGAACCCAGCACCTAGCCGTTGCTGCTTATCCACAAGGGTCACGAGGCGCGAGGTATCGGCCACAAGGAACCCTATCTGCAACAGCGTATCGCCAGCAAGCTTCACCTTCACCTGGCGCTCCACGGCAGATGCAGGCCGCACCGACTTCTGCAGGGGCTGCATGTAGGCTGCGAAGGGTCGCGCATTTACTGTGGATCCTATCAGGCCTTCGGCCTTCCAGGATGACACAGTGGACTTTGCACATTCCGCCCTGTAGTTCGCCATCACAATTATGTTGTCTGCAATATCGAGATAGTCACCGCAGGCACCCGCGACAAGCACGAAGTTCATGCCCGCAGAGGCAAGTTCACGAATGCGGTCAGTCAGCGGGATTAGCGGTTCGCGCTCGTCGCCCAGCAACTTGCGTACGCGCACATCGCGAATCAAGAAGTTCACCGCAGAGGAATCCTCGTCAATGAAGAACGTGCGGGCACCCGCCTCCATCGCCTCGAGCAGGTTCGCCGCCTCGCTTGTAGAACCCGAGGCAGAGAGCGTGTTGAAATCCTTCGTGCTTATGCCACCGGGCAGGTCGCGCACGAACATCGAGAGGTCGGTCCCGCGTACGCTGCGCCCGTCCTCCACGCCCACACGGAGCGCCGTCGCATCCACAACTATACCTTCACGCCCGTCGCCCGGAACATGCGGGTACACCGCACGGGTCAGCGCCTGCAGTAGCGTCGACTTCCCGTGGAATGCGCCACCGGTAATTACCATAATCCCCTTCGGGATTCCCATGCCGCGAATCTCGCGCCCGCAAACATTCAACGTCACCGCAAGTTCATCGGGGGCAACAAACGGTACCGCCCCTTCAAGCGGTAGTTCGCTCAGGCCCGATGCCCGCGGCAGCACCGCCCCATCAGGCACAAACGCGCACAACCCGCGCCCTTCCAGTTCCGCAAGTATCTCCTTGCGTTCGGCAAGCACGCGGTAATGCTCCTGCATTGCGGGCTCGTCGCCCTTATTATAATAGAGACCCGCCGATACCAGGTCGGGCATGACCATCGTCAAAATCTCTGCGGCAAGTTCCGCCTGTATCTTGCGCCCCTCGCCCGGGAGTCTCACCTGCAAGCACGCGCGAATCTCGCCGTTATCAATCCACAGGCTGTTCCGCACCAGCATCTCGGGTCCAGCCGTATCGAAAACAACCGCGGCATCCTTCCCGGGGTACTTCTCCTGCACCAAGCGCCCGAGCTTGCGGTACAGGTAGTCGCTCAATGCAAGCCTGCGCTCGAAACCCGAACCCCACTCCGGCGCATAGCCGAGCGTTGCAAGCTTAGCACGCAGCAGCACGCGCGAGGCGGGCGCAAACGGGTCCCCCTGCACATGGATAAACTCCAGGATAAAGTCACCAAAATCCCACGTCCTTTCGGCGAGGGACTTGTACAGGCCATAGGGCTTTCCATCGAGGATTCGTATCTTCTGGTACAGCGCTTTCATATAAAATCGGGTTTCAGGGGCCGCTTTAAAAGAATTTTACCTACAAAATATTAAAAAAGTGAGCCACATCATGGAAAACTTTATATTTTAGGGTAAAACGCAAATAGGAGTAAAAACATGAAAAAGCTCTACATTTTCGCCCTTATGGTGGCGTTCCTCATGACTGCGGCTGTCGCCGACGACGATCCACCTCCGCGCGGCAAGGCCGCAACCGTCACCATCATCACCAACCCGCCCAACAGCGACGTGTACCTGGGTAACGAACTCCTGGGCAAGAGCCCCATCGAGAACATGCAGGTCAAGTCGGGCCGCCAGACGCTTATCGTCATCGACCAGGGCTACGAACTGGTGAACCAGCGCGTGAACGTGTGGCCGGGCAACGACAAGCGTAACACCTTCGACTACGGTACCAAGATCCCGAAGGGCCACATCGAAGTGACCACCATCCCGGGCAAGTGCCTCATCTACGTCGACGGTGAAAACTCCGACAAGACCGACGGTGCAGCACTCACCATCCACAACCTTGACGCAGGCGACCACCTGGTTCGTGCAGAATGCTCCAACCGCAAGTCCGCCGAAATGCTCGTGACCGTGAAGGGTGAAGAAACCGTCAAGATTACTCTCGACGCCACTGCCGGCAAGAAGAAAAAGAAGTAATCTCTCGGTTAAGCATTATAAGTAAAGGACGCCTTCCGGCGTCCTTTCTTTTTTATAAGGGGAGGGCGTGAGCCCGCCCTAGTCTCATTGTCTCTATTTACAAACCTTGTCGAATTCCTTGACCTTGAGCTTGCCGATGGCCTTCGTTACCGCCTCGGCCTCCGTCTTGCCCACGCCCTTCGACGACTTGCTGAAACTCACCTTGTCGCCCGAGACAGACACCGCCACGTCAAAGGAAAGCAGCTGGTTGAGCGAGCCCTTGGGCGTCGCCTTCACCTCGGCCTTGATCAGCGGGTCCTTCGCGTTGTTGCCCACGAGCACCGCGTGCTTCGCCATCTGGTCGGCAAGAGCCTTGCAGCCTTCGGCACTTCCTGCGCAGTCAAACCGCACATTGCACGAGGCCTGCTTCACTTCGTAGGGTATCACGAAGCCCTTCTCGAGTCGTGCCGCCTTCAAAATCTCTTTCGGGAAGTCGGGCACGAACGATATGGCGAGCGTGCCTGCGCCAAAGTTCACGTTCGGGATGGTAAACACGGCGGCCCCGTTATCCTGCGTGCGGCGGGAATCAAGCTTTTTGCCGTCCTGCACCGCCTTGAGCGGGAAGTCTGTCACCGCGCCGTTAGCATCCAGCACCGTCACCGTGAAGTTCTCTATAACGTCCTTCTCGAGCACAAGCTTTTCGGGCACGGTCTTTACCTGCAGGTTACCGAGCCTCGATGCGATATCGGCACGCAAGCCCGGAAGGTTGTGCTTCAGGTTGAAGGATTCGTTAAGCGTGAACACCTGCGCGAGTTCGCGCTTCAGGGCGTTATACGGGTCGATAAGCGCCTCTGCGGCAGTGAGCATGCGGATAGCCTCGTCATAACGCGACGCATCCAGCGCAGTACGGCCGTCGGCCTCGTACTTCGCAAGCTTCTCTTTCGCGGTAGCCATCTGCAGGCGGATGTTGTTCGTCATCTCGTCCACGTCGAGCGTCGCCGTGGCGCGGAACTTCTTGCCGTCCTTCGGGAGCGGCTGCACCTTCACCCACTTGAGGTCGACATTAGTCTTTACGTTCTTGTTCGAGGTGTAGGTCTGCGAAATCTTTTCCTTCCCGCCCGCGGAAACATCCTCGGTACGGAGTTTGTCATCGGTCACGACCGTCGAGGAAACCTGCTTGGCGACACCCGCGATAGCCGTGTTGTTCGCCTGTTCCTGCGAAACCTCCGAAGAAGCGGTGTACGTGATTACCTTGCCCGCAAACGCGGCTACAGAAAGGGAAAGCAGCAAAAAGGCAAACTTCTTGATGTTCATACTACTTGAGTTCGATCAGAATCAGTTTCTTGGTAATGTTTATCTTGCGCACGGTCACGGAACCCTTGAGCCCGCGACGGATGTAGCTGTAGACTTCCTGCGAGTCGGCGAACTTGTCCATGTCGGCAAACACGGTCATGTCGATTGTCTTTGCCGTCTGCACGTTCGTGTTCACGCGCTTGAAAGCCTTCTTCGCGAGCATGTTCACGTCGTCCTGGATATCTTCCACGCGCTGCTCGTCAAAGTCACCCTGCAACTTCATTATTACCTTGTACTGAACGCCATTCTTGCGGTCCACTTCCCAGTAGCCCTTGATTTTCTTCTCGAGACCCGGCATGGCACGGTTCGCGGCATCGAACACCGCCTGCGCAATGGCGGCCTTGCTCTGCCCGTTTGCGGCAGCCTGGCTCGTCTGGCTACCCAGCAGGCGCGCAGTCGCGGCCTCGTAGGCACTCAATTCGATAAGCACAATACCGCCCTCGATGGAGGCGGAGAACTTGATGTAGATATCGGCACTCAGGGCGAGGCTCGCGAGGTACGAAAGGTCCTCTTCCGTCTCGGCAATATCCTGCTGCATCTGGATGACCTCGCCAAGGGTTTCCTCGCCGGCAAGCGACTTCACCTCGTACTGGCGCTGGGTCAGGTAGCCGTTGATGGCCTCGATGGCCATACGGTTGTTGGGGTTGCTGTGGAAAGCCTGCAGGTCGCTCATGCCCTTCGCCTTCTGGGCGGGCACAACGACAATCGTGGGCAACGGCTGGTTACCCGCAACTGCGGACTGCATCTGTCGGGGAGCGGGCGCCTGCCTGGCAGGTGCCTGCGATTCGTAGGCCGGCTTCTTCGCGGGCCTTGCCTCGTCGGCATCAAGTTCGTCGAACGCCTTGGCAGAACGGCGGCGAGTATCGGCATCGTTTGCCGCAAAGGAGAGGCTCGCCATGAGTCCTATAAGGGCGATCAGTGTTATCAGTTTGCGCATATTTCTCCTCTTGAAAAGAATATCGCAAGGGAACCTCGGAAGACCCCTTAAAACTTACATAATATATACTTTTTTTCAGGGATATATACAATTTTGTTTACATTGTCTGGATAAATAAGCCATAATTTCAGATAAAATGCATGATAATATCACAAAAAAGCCGTTTTTGGCACATTTTCGCACCGGGGCGCGCCCCATTTTCAAAAATTTTATCTAGTTTCAAGTCTAGAAGTTTTCCTAGGAGCATTTATGAACGCTAAAATCCTACTCGCAGCAGGTGCCCTGCTCGCCTCGCAGTCGTTCGCCATCATCGGTATCGGCGCACACTACACCCCCAATTTCGGTACCAAGATGACAGGTTTCGCCGAGACCCCCGACAGGTTCGGCAACAGCGTCAACGTCACCGATGCCGGCGAAGTCAAGCTGTGGCATGGCGGTTTCGACGAGATGATGCACGGTTTCGGTTTCAAGGTGTGGGTGGATATCCTCCCCATCATCGACATCGAAGCGACTCTCAACATCCAGTTCGGCTCCTACGACGCATCGCTGTTCGTGATCAAGGACCCGACCGCAGTCCTCACGGGTGCTACGGGTGGCGACCTGAGCGCCTACGACCAGATTGACCTCGAGGTGGAACTCGGCGGTACCCCGTTCGGCAAGGCGAACCCGAAGTTCGTGCAGATGAACGGCGACCTCTCCATTACCTACCCCATCACGTTCATCCCCATTATCCGCCCCTACATCGGCGGCGGCCTCACCTACTACCTGAACACGTTCATCCTGAACCAGCCCTTCACCTCCAGGGTCGTGGGCGGTACCTACAACGTGGTCAAGGCCGAACTCGAAGCCGAAATGCAAAACGCGATTGACGGCGTGATGAACAACCCGGCCGCGGCGCTCGACCCCAATTCCATTGCCCTGCCCGACGCCAACACGATGGCCCAGAGAATGCAGGACGCCCTCGTCGAGAACATCCAGGACGCCGCCCTCGAAGAAGGCCTCAAGACCAGCATCGGCGGCCATATCCTCGTCGGCCTCCGCGCAAAGCTTCCGATTATCCCGATTGCCGCATACGCGAACTTCAAGTACTACTTCGGTGGCGACTTCCCGGAAGAAATCGAACCGGGTAGGATGGCTGCTGAAATCGGTGTCGGTCTCGCAATTTAAACTAAAGTACCCCATAGGAGTTTAAGGGAAACAAAATGGCTAACAATACTAGCAACACTAGCATTCTTATTGTTGAAGACGAAATTGCAATTGCCGAAAGCCTCGTAGACCTCTGCGAGCTCAACGGCTACCATGTAAAGCATGTTGCCGATGGCGAGAGCGGCCTTACCGAGGCCCTCACCGGACAGTACGGACTGGTGCTCCTCGACGTGATGCTCCCGGGCATGAACGGCTTTGAAGTCTGCGACAAGATCCGTGAAAAGGACAGAAGCCTCCCTATCATTATCCTTTCTGCAAAGAACACCGACGAGGACATCATCAACGGCCTCAAGTTCGGTGCCGACGACTACATCCCGAAGCCGTTCTCCACCCCGATGCTGCTTGCTCGCATCGAGGCAGTGCTCCGCCGTAGCCGCCAGTCCATGGAAAACGAAGGCAAGCTCGTGGCGGGCAACCTCCGCGTGAACTTCCGCGAATACGCTGGTACGCGCGGCAAGGAAGAACTCGCGTTCACCCGCAAGGAAATCGAAATCCTCGAATACCTGTGGAACAACCGCGACCATGCGGTTCCGCGCTCCGAACTGCTCCGCGAAGTCTGGGGCTACGAGAACGCCGAATCCGTGGATACCCGCACCGTCGACATCCACATCACCAAGTTGCGCAAGAAAATCGAGGACGATCCTTCCCATCCGAAGCTCTTGGTCACGTTCCGTGGCGAAGGCTACCAGATGCGTTCTACACCTGAATGCTCAAAAACCGTCTAAAAAAGCGCCTAATAGTCATCTATTCAGCCATCTTCGCCGTGATTGCCCTCCCGGTGGCGGGGCTGCTTTACGATTCGTACCTGCACATGCAGGACGAGTCGAAGGCGGAATGGGCCATGCACGCGGCACAGGTGCTGAAGATGGCGGACAACCGCATCAAGGACGACCTCGCGATCGAGAACAAGCGTTCCTTCATGGAGTACCGCTTCATCAAGGTCGCAAAGACAATCTCTGCAGGCGAACAGCCTACCTACTCTGACCTAGCACTCAACTTCCCGGTAACATCGTGCAATAGCGATTCCAGCAAGCTGGACTACTGCAGCCAGTACGCCGGGCTTATCGGGCATTTCCAGATCGACCCCGACGGCGTGTTCAGCACTCCCTACCTGCCGGCAGGCGCGCTCGGGCAGGTGCAACTCGAGAACAAGGAAGTCCGCGAATCGTTCCAGAACCAACTCAAGTTCATCGTGCGCGACATGGGCATCAAGAACAAGGGAACGGCCGCCACGCAGGATACTTCCAAGGGTTCCGAGAACTACAACGCACTCGACCAGCTCGCCAACGAGGTGGACCTTTCCAAGAGCAAGAACCGCAAGAAGCGCCTACGCGTGGAACGCACCTCCGAGCAGGAACAGTTCGCGTTCAACGTGGAATCCGCCAAGATGGACACCTCGGGCCTGTACAGGATATTCCCGTACGTGGGCACGATGGACATCGCTATCGAATCGTTCCAGGCGGAACTGAACCGCCAGTACATCGTGTTCTACAGGAACGTGCTGCGCGGCGAGGAGAACTTTGTGCAGGGGTTCGTCGTAGACCTGCGCGAATACCTGAAGAGCATCGTGGAACTGGAAATTGGCGACTACACAAACGAGGACAACCACCTCGCCCTGAAGTTTACCTACAAAGGCGACCTCATCTCGTTCGGCATAGACACGCGGAACACCATCAAGGTGTTCGAAGAAAACCTCGCCGAGCCGCTGAACGCGATTACCATGAGCATGTACGTGGACGAATCGGTGCAAGAGGCCGGCGGCAACGGGCAGATTATCAGCAACGGGCAACTGCTGTTCCTTATCGGGAGCATCATGTTCCTGCTCCTGGGTGGCGGCCTCATTTCCATTTACCGGCTTACGCAGAGCCAGCTCGACCTGGCCCAGAAGCGCCAGGACTTTATATCGGCGGTGAGTCACGAACTCAAGACCCCGCTGACCACCATCAAGATGCGCGCCGAGATATTACAGACAAGTTATCAGAAGATGGATGACGCCAAGCGCAAGCGCAGTTTTGACCAGATTGCAAGCGAGAGTGACCGCCTTACGCGCCTTATCCAGAACGTGCTCGACCTCTCGAAAATCGACGGCAACCGCTGGGTGGCAAACATCAAGAAGGACTGGCCGAAGGCCGTGCTCGACGACTTCGTGACCATGTACACCAAGAACATCGAGGACCACGGCTTTTCGCTTACCGTATCTTGCGACTCGGACATTGACCGCGTGCAGCTGATGATGGACCGCGACGCCGTGATGCAGATTCTCACGAACCTCGTGGACAACTCGCTCAAGTTCTCGAAGAACGCCGACTACAAGATGATCATCATCGAGATGAAGACGGAAGGCGACCACGTGTACCTCGCCGTGCGCGACTACGGCCCGGGCATTCCGCCCTCCGAGATGAAGAAGGTGTTCCAGGAATTCTACCGCGTAGAAAACGAGATGACCCGCACCACGAAGGGCACAGGCATCGGGCTTTCGATGGTGAAGAAGCTCTGCGCACTCTCGAACATGAAAATCGAGATCGAGAACGCGAACCCCGGTTTGCGCACGAAAATCCATTTCCCTCCCATGGTCTAATAGGCGGAACCTCCGTATTTTTAGTATTTTAGGGGACGCGGAACAACACCGCGCCGCTTTGAAGGATATGGATTATGACACAGGAAGACATTCTCGCTAACCCGCAAGACTACGACCTTTCTATCGAGACCGTCGGGAAGGGCACGCTGAAGTCCCCCATGAAGGGGATCAAGTTCGTCTCGGAAGACGACCGCATCAGCCTTACCACCGACATCAAGCGAATCCATGAATTTATAGACAAGGGAATCGAGGTCCCGTCGCTCGAGGCTGCAGGCCCGCGCGAAACTATTTTCCACGACCCCGCCTGGACGCGTGCAGGCATCGTGACCTGCGGCGGCCTCTGCCCCGGCCTCAACAACGTGATCAAGGGCCTTGTTCAGGTGCTGTGGTTCGACTACGGCGTCCGTAACATCTTCGGTATCCCCTACGGCTACCGCGGGCTCAACCCGTCCTACGGCTACTCGCCCATCACGCTCAACCCCGACGTGGTCGATTCCATCCAGGAAGACGGCGGCACCATCCTCGGGAGTTCGCGCGGTATGCAGGACCCGGTCGTGATGGTGGATACCCTGATGCGCCTCAACATCAACGTGCTGTTCTGCATCGGCGGTGACGGCACGCTCCGCGGCGCACACGCGATTGCCGAAGAAGTCAAGAAGCGCAAGCAGCCCATCTCGATTATCGGCATCCCGAAGACTATCGACAACGATTTGAACCTCATCGACCGCACATTCGGTTTCGAGACCGCAGTACTCAGCGCGACCGACGTAATCACGAGCGCGCACAACGAGGCGAACGGCGCATTCAACGGGCTCGGACTCGTGAAGCTCATGGGCCGCGACTCCGGCTTTATTGCCGCATACGCAGCACTCGCGACTACGGTTGTGAACTTCTGCCTGGTGCCCGAAGTCCCCTTCACGCTGGAAGGCCTGTTCAAGGCTCTCGAGAGCCGCTACAGCAGTGGCAAGACGCACGCGGTTATCGCCGTCGCCGAAGGCGCCGGACAGGAACTGTTCAAGGACCAGGAAGAACGCCGCGACGCAAGCGGCAACATATTGAAGAACGATATCGGTGAATTCCTGACCCGCAAGATCAAGGAACACTTCGATAAGGTGGGCAAGGAAGTCAACATCAAGTACTTCGACCCGAGCTACATGGTGCGGAGCATCCCGGCAAAGGGCACCGACGCCATCTTCTGCTTCCAGCTCGCAGAAAGCGCCGTACACGCAGGCATGGCGGGCAAGACCGACATGGTGGTGGGCAGCATGAACGAGCAGTTCAGCCACGTGCCCATAGAGTACGCCGTGAACGAAAGGAAGAAGATCGACCCGAACGGAACGTTCTGGCACGCCGTGCTCGGAGCCACGCGCCAGCAGGACTATTTCTCCGGCAAGGGCAAGGGCAACAAATAAAGTAACCTTCTAATTTTTTGTATTATTATTTTACTATGCTCAAGAAAGAAGACAAAGTTCTGATCCGCACGGCCATGATGGAATACAGGAACCTGCTGTTCAAGACATTCCACGGCACCGACGAAGAAAAGAACCGAATCGCACACGTGAACAAGCTATTGAGAAACTGGCAGACCTAAATGCGGATTGCATCCAAGATAATCCTTGCCGTACTCCTCTGTACGCTCGCGGGCTTCGCAAACGAAGACCTGCGCTTTGCGGATTCGTGCTATGCGGCACGAGCCGAGCAGGCAAAGGGCGACAAGGCGGATGCACACAACGCGAAGCTGATGATCGATGCCTACCATAAGGCGATGAGCGACGCTTCCGTTGCCGAGGCGGCAACCGAAGGCTACGTGAAGAGCCTCTACTTTTCTTTCCGGTTTGTGCCCTTCGACAAGAAAAAGCGCTCGCAGAAGCTTGACTCCCTAAAAATCGCGGCCGAGACAGCCTACGCAAAGTTCCCGAAGAACAAGGACATCGCGCATATCTACGCGACCGCGGTATCGATGTGGGGCGCCGACAAGAATCCCCTGCAGGCGGTGAAAGACGGGATTGCGACAATCGTGCGGGACGTGGCCACGAAAACCGAGGACTGGCAAGTGCTCGGTCGCGCCCACCAGCTCTTGCCCTACATTCCGCTAATCCTCACGTGGCCCGACAAGGACCTTGCAGACAAGTACCTGACCATGGCCCTGCAGCAGGACCCGAAGGACCTTTATAACTACTTCTTTCTTGCCGAACTGCGGTTCGAGCAGAAGCGATACGCCGACGCGCTCGACCTGATTGAGCGCGGACTTTCCCGCGGAATACGTACAAGTTTCTTTATGGAAGACAAGCGCGGTCGCTGGCAGTTGAAGGAACTGAAGAAGAAGATCAACGCGAAGCTCGACAAGAAGTAATCCGAAATTCGCCGACAAAGGAAAAGCACCGCCGAGCGGTGCTTTTGAATTTTTGCGGTTGCCCGTGAGCCGAAAGCGACTCGTATCAACGAGTCGTGGTGCGACCTTTGACCACTTAGTGCTTTAGCACTTATGTGGGCATGGCCACCTTTAGGTGGGAGCGAGTGAGAAACCGGAGGTTCCACACCCGAGACGCCGAACGAGCGGTCTCATAAGTCTTAACCAGCCTGGACAGCAGTCAAGGCAATCGTGTAGACAATGTCTTCCACGAGGGCGCCACGGCTGAGGTCGTTCACCGGCTTGGCCAAGCCCTGGAGCATCGGGCCGATGGCGATGGTGCCATGAGCGCTGCGCTGCACGGCCTTGTAGCCGATGTTACCGGCAGAGAGGCTCGGGAACACGAACACGGTCGCCTTGCCGGCGACGGTGCTGCCCGGGGCCTTGAGAGACCCGACGCTCGGCACGGTCGCCGCGTCATACTGCAGCGGGCCATCCACGAGCATCTCGGGGCGAGCTTCCTTCACAATCTTCGTTGCTTCGCGCACGAGATCGGCATCCGGGCCCTTGCCACTGTTCATGGTGCTGTAGCTGAGCATCGCAACACGGCTAGGCAGGCCGAAGGCCTTAGCGGTGTCGTCGCACTGCTGGGCAATGCCGGCGAGTTCCTCGGCGGTCGGGTTCAGGTTGATGGCGCAGTCGCCATAGATGTAGGTCTGGCCAGGCATGCACATGAAGAACACGGAGCTCACGGACTTCACGCCCGGGGCGCACTTGATCACCTGCAAGGCGGGGCGCAGCGTATCGGCGGTAGAGTGGATGGCGCCAGAGACAAGGCCATCGACCTCGCCCATCTTGAGCATCATGGTACCCAACATCACGTTGTCGGCAAGTGCCGCGCGGGCCTGGTCTTCGGTCATACCCTTCGACTTGCGGAGTTCCACAAGAGTCGGCACGTACTTTTCGGCGAGTTCTGCACTCGGTTCGATAATCTCGATATCGGCGGGGAGTTCCACGCCCTGTTCCTTCGCGACCTTGAAGATTTCTTCCTTCTTGCCAACGAGCACCGGCACTGCAATCTTGCGGTCAATCACGAGCTTCGCAGCCTGCACGGTACGCGGTTCGCTACCTTCGGGGAGCACGATGCGCTTCTTCGCCCTGGATGCCTTGAGGAGGAGGCCGGCGCGGAACATCGCCTGGCTCGTCTTGCGTTCGGCAGGCTCTGCGGCAAGGTCAGCGGCAAGGCACTTGGTGCAGTGGAGCAGGCGCTTGGGGCAGTAGAGGTCGGCATCTTCGCTATCGGAGTAGATCTTCGCATCGAGTGCGGTCGCGAGGGAGTCGTTGAACTTCTGGGCAACGGCTTCGCTCATGCCGGTAGCACCTTCCACCACGACGGCGTCCACGGAATCGAAATCCTGCTGGAGGAAGTCGGCGGCAATCTTTTCCATGAGCACAGCGGAATTGTGGGCCTTGAGTTCCTTCGCGGCTTCGGCACCGTTCACGCACGGCTTGTAGGTTGCAGACTTGAGACCGGCGGCGGCAACGCCGTCGACAACTTCCTTGAGCTTCGCTTCCATGTTGGCGGAAGCCACCAGATATACACGGTTCATAAATTATCTCCAAAAAAAGTCAGTTTGTTGAACGCATAAAAAGTAGGTTTTGAAAGCCGGAAAGTGCAGGCAGGCAGGCAAAATGGCACCTTTTACGCCATGTAAACTTTCCTTTACCATATTATGCACGATTTTTGCACGCCTTTTGGGGTCCCAGGCCGCTCCCCTATTGCTTTTTGGCCTAAAATAAGACATATTTATGTAACGCCCCACTGATGGGATGTTAATTAAGGAGCGTTTATTGTGTGGTATAAGATTATCACCCGTATGACTCTGTTGACACTGGTCGCCTCGATGTGCGCTATGTCACAACCCGGGAATGGTAACGGGAACGGCAGAGGCAACAACAGGGAAACACCTACAGAACAGGAACCTGCAGGCGAAGAACCGCGCGGTGGCGGAGAAGCCGCAGGCGGCTCGAATGTCGTTATCCGGTTCATGCCGAACTGGACGAACACCAACGCCATCATGACCTACAAGGGCAGCGAATCCGTAATGACCGCAGTCAAGAACTACTGCGGCTGGTTCCAGACAACTGTCAAGAATGCACCCACCACAGGCTTCGAGGTCACCTTCAAGCAGACCATCGGTAACATACACGTGACCGCGGAAGGCCCCGAGAAGGTGGCTCGCGGACTGCAACCCATCGGTGAACCCATCAACCTCGACAGCATCGCAGCACTCAACGATACGCTATGGATTATCGGCAACCCCTCCGGCCCGCCCGACCTGTTTGCGGCATACCCGAACCGCCTGGGCGACTGCCCGACAAAGACGCTCTCGGTAATGATGTTCGACTGGTACGACGGTTCCAGTGCAAAAGGCCGTAACGGCTACGAGGCACGCGGAGTACCCCTGCGCGGAGAAGGCACCAGCGAAGACTTCGGTGCCGACAACTGCACGCTCACGAAGGGCATGGTTGAACAGACCCTCGGTAGCAACGGAGTTCCGGTACGCGTCAGCGAACTCCCGGAAACCTGCACGAATGCGACCCACCTTGACAACTGGTTCCTGCCCGAAATCATCAATACCGGTACCGACGGCAAAAAGTACACCAACGCGACTTGCCGCGACCTAGAGCTTGAACTGACCGATGACGGCTTCTGGCTCGGACAGCGCGACGACAGCAGCCCCGAAGGCGGCCTCTTCTTCCTGGATGACTTCCGCTGGCTCGACGAAGAAGGTACGGTCGAGAACATCTACTATGACTCCCTGAGCGGCAACAAGGGCTACCACAACTTCGGCTTCACCATGAAGATCCAGGCGAAGTTCGAATACGTGCCCGGCCAGTACTTCGAATTCAACGGCGATGACGACGTGTGGGTGTTCATCAACAACCGCCTGGTGGTCGACATCGGCGGGCAGCACACGAAGGCATCCGGTGCGGTAGACCTCGATACACTCGGCCTCGAAGAAGGCAAGACCTACCCGTTCCATATCTTCTACGCCGAACGCAAGCAGACACAGTCGAACTTCATGATGCGCACCTCTATAGACCTGCGCACCGAGGCAAGCATATTCCTTACCGATACGCGCTCCACGCCGGTGCTCAAGAACTACGACGTGTGGCAGGTCGTGAAGAAGGACGCCCTCAGCTGCGACTTCTCCGCGAACGAACTTGCAGACGTAGATACGGTGGAAGGCCCGTCCAACTACAGGCTCACCGGCGGCAACCTCGGCGAAGCAGGCGTGGTGCTCGATACCGCAGGAATGTGGTTCGAGGGCATCTACATCGAGAACAACTGGTACCAGTTCAGCATCGACTCCGCACGCATCGTAGAGAACAACGGGCTCGCCCCGGGCCACTACTACCTCGAAGTCTCGCTCAAGAACGCCCCCGAACAGAAGACCGGCGTGTGGATTACCATCCCGCCGTACAAGGTACCCACGATTGTGTTCGCGACCGAGAAGTGGGAATCCATCGGTGCACAGGTTTCGGGCAACGAGCCCTACATTGGCAAGTGGGCCTACGAAATGTACAAGGTACAGGTGATGTTCGAGGAAGACTGGGCTACCGTATCCATCTACAACCAGAACATCAATCTCTCCTCCTCCGACCCGAACATGAAGACAGTGGATGAGAACGGCAAGACCATCAACAAGGTGACGCTTGACTCCACGGGCCACGGCACATTCTACTTAATCGCGAACGCCCCTGTTACGGGTGCTACACTGCAGGCGAAGGGTGCAGCAGCATCGGCAGCCGTATGGACCGACCTCAACTTCGAGGAACCGCCGATACCGCGCATCTCTAGCGCGATAATCGTCGACCGTAACGGCGACGGACGCGGCGACAGTCTTCACATCAAGTTCAACAAGGAACTTGGCGGTAAGAACAACCTCGACTCCCTCAAGTTCGCATTCGGCGAAGGCTTCCCGGTGCAGAAAAAGGACAACTGGAAAGTCCACAACAACAATACCGAACTCACGATTGTCCCGAGCGACAACTGCGAACCGTACAAGATGTGCGGATTCAGTTCCCTGATATTTACCGGCGGCAAGGAAGACGTATACACGGGTAGCATCGACACCTGGTTCACCTATACCGAGAACAACAAGAGCTACCACTTCCACATTGCGGCAGACCCGCTTACCGACGGCGTGAACCCGATCGTAACGCAGGCGGTAAAGAGCATCACCAAGAGTGGTCATGAACTGGCACTCACCTTCAGCGAGGCCATTACCGAAGATACCAAGCAGTACTTCAAGGACATGTTCCGCTACGTGTGCATCCGCGGTGGCGAGAAGGTCGACCCCGAAAAGCCCGTAGGCGTGGATAACGGTTCTTCGGGCAGCACGATGAGCCTGCTGTTCACCATGAGCACCTACGACGCGGTTATCCCCTCCGTGGGCGACTCCGTGGGCTTTGTACCGCAGGGCGGCTCCACCACAAACCTCGCCGAAGACATGAGCGGTGTCAAGCCGCACAAGTACACGCCGATGGTGAGGATCTCGGGCCAGCAGGACATGCAGATTACCGGCACCGACGTGCTGCCGCTTGACCCCAACAACGAGATAGTGCAAGACAAGGACAACACTACACAGCCGAAGCTCATCACCAACAAGGATGCCGACGCGAAGCACGTGTCCGATTCCCTCGGCGTGCAGGGTCACCTGGTCGGCTTCGATGTGGCCGAACTCATCGAGACACAGACGGCAGAAGAGATTGCAAGCCTCGACGCGCTTATCTCCACGCTCCTGAATGGCGGCAAGGATGACACCACGTACACCGTGCTCGAGATTACCGAAGAGGAATCCATCTCGCAGCTTATCGAGGCCATCCGTGCAAGCAGCATCACCGGGTTCACCGACGAAGCAGTTACGGGATTCATGGATTCAAGCATCACCGCAAGCAACTACAAGAAGAAGCTCAGCGGCGATGACCTCGCACTGTTCGAAGAATACGTGCAGCGCGGTATCGAGGCGAGCCGCGATACCATCGTGAACATCACGACGGCAGCCGACATGGACGTGAACGCTCTCTTCCAGGATATCATCGACGGAAAAATCTCCGAGAAGGAACTGAAGAACAACGGCGTAAGCGAAGAAGTGATCGAGGCCATCAAGAACGGCACGATTACCGCAAGCAACCTCGACCAGTTCCGCGACGGTACGCTCTCGCTTGCCAAGCCCGACGACGTGAAGCTCCAGTACGAAACGCACTACTACACGCACCTCGGCAACTACGTGGGCGGCAACTCCGGCACCATCCTCTGCTCCGACAAGGAAGTCTACGGTGAAGCGGGCTGCCTTGCCAACCCGGGCAACCTGTTCCTCGCCTGGAACATGCGCGCCGACGATGGACGCCTCGTGGGTACGGGCGCCTATATCGCGCGCCTGCACGTGAAGGTAATCGTGGGCCGCAAGATGGTCACGAACATCACGCGTGACCTCATGTGGGGTGTCCGCCGCGGCAGCAACAACGGCATCAATCTCGGCGACATCCTCGACGAGAAAAAGAAGAAGTAAGGGGCAAAAAAAGGTTTTTCGGAACCTTTTGCCCTATTGTAAAATTCTATTTACATTAAATACACGAAAAGCCCACTTTTTCGTGTATGTTCTTGTGTTGTAAATAATTATATAGTTGCTTTTTTGCTTACAATAAGGCATATTTATATAGTAAAGTTATCGCATTTTTACAGGGATGTTAAAGGAGCGAGATTGTGTGTAAGTCAATTACTCATGTGTTGCTGTTGACCCTAGTCATGGCAGTGTGCGCCATGTCACAGGGCCGACCCGGGGGTGTACCCGGAGGCGAAGCCGATCAGCCAGCCGCCACCACAGGTTCAACTAAAATCATCCGGTTCATGCCGAACTGGACGAATACCAATGCCGTGTTCATCTACAACGGCACCGAAACCATCATGACCGCGGTGAAGAACTACTGCGGCTGGTTCGAGACGAAGGTCAAGAACGTGCCCGCGACAAACTTCACCGTAAGGTTCAAGCAGACCATCGGCTACACCTACGTGGGTGCCGAAGGTAACGAGGAAGTCGCCGCAGGCGGCATCCCCATAGGCAGCGAAATCGTGCTCGACAGCATCGCCGCCCTGAGCGATACGCTCTGGATACAGAGCTTCAAGAACGACGTGCCCGAACTGTTCGCACAGTACCCGGGCGTGCTCGGGCAATGCCCCGTCCGCACCATCCAGGTGATGATGTTCGACTGGCTGCACGGTGACCAGGGAGATGGCATCTACAAGGGCAGGGATTCTACCTATGCGAACGGCGCGAAGGACCTCTACTTTAACAACCCCATCTATGCCGTAAGCAACGACTTCGGTAGCGGCGGCTGCAGCGGCGCATACAACGATTACAAGAACAACGCCAAGGACAGCAAGGGTACCAGCTACATGGCGGGCATGGTGAGCGAAACGCTCGGCCCGAACGGAGTCCCCGTACGCTCACCGACCTTCCCTGAAAACTGCCTGCTTACCGAACACCTCGACTACTGGTTCCTGCCCGTGGTAATCGGCCAGGATGCCGGCGGCAAGCAGTACACCAACTCCACCTGCCGCGACCTGGATCTCGAACTCGACAAGGAAGGTTACTGGTTCGGCCAGAAAAACAGCAGCAGCCCGGAAGGCGGGTTCTTCTTCCTGGACGACTTCGAGTACCTCGACGAAGCCAAGACCGTTCCGAACATCTTCTACGATGCCAACACGAAGGACAAGAAGGGCAAGCAGCACAACTTCGGCTTTACGATGAAGTTCCAGGCCAAGTTCGAATACGTGCGCGGCCAGAAGTTCGAATTCAAGGGCGACGACGACGTGTGGGTGTTCGTCAACAACCGTCTGGTGGTCGACCTCGGCGGACAGCATAGCGAAGTCACCGGCGCAGTGGACCTCGATACCCTCGGCCTTGTCGAAGGGCAGGAATACCCGTTCCACATCTTCTACGTGGAACGCCACACCAGTTCCTCGAACTTCATGATGCGCACGTCCATGGACCTGCACACCGACGCAAGCATATTCCTCACCAGCGATTCGCTCAACGCGGTCGCGATGGGCCAGCCCTGGAGCCCCAAGAACTACGACATCTGGCAGATTACCAAGGGCGACGCGCTCAGCTGTGACTTCGACGCGAACGAAGGCGGCGCAATCGATACTACCGAAGGCCCCTCGAACTTCCGCCTCACCGGCAACAACCTCGGCGATGCCGGCGTGATGCTCGACAAGACCGGCGAATGGCTGTACGAAGGCATCATGATCGATGAAAGCAGCGCGAAGTTCACCATCGACACCGCAAGGATTGTCGAGAACAACGGACTTGCTCCGGGCCACTACTACCTGGAAATCACCCTGAAGGCCGACCCCACGCAAAAGACCGGCGTGTGGTTCACCATTCCGCCGTACAAGGTCCCGACTCTCGTATTCGCGACCGAACAGTGGAAGCCGCTTGGCGCACAAGTTTCCGGCGACACGCTCCAGATTGGCGAATGGGCCTACGAGATATACAAGGTGCAGGTGATGTTCCTCGAGGACTGGGCGACAGTGACCCTCTACAACCAGAACGTCAACCTCAACTCCTCGGACCTGAACCTCAAGACGGTCGACTCTACCGGCAAGGCGATAAGCAAGGTGGTCCTCGATTCCACGGGACGTGCAACGTTCTACGTAATCGCGAACGCCCCCGTAGCGGGCGCTACACTGCAGGCGAAGGGCGCTGCGGCATCGGCAGCAATCTGGAACAACCTCATATTCAAGGAACCGCCTATCCCGAGAATCTCCAGTGCGGAATTCTATGACCGTAACGGTGACGGACGCGGCGATAGCCTGCACATCACCTTCAACAAGGAACTTGGCGGAAAGAACCACCTCGACTCCCTGAAGTTCGCATTCGGCGAAGGCTTCCCGATACAGAAAGAAGGCAACTTCCACATTCACGGCAACAAGACGGAACTCTCGATTGTCACGGAAGGCGCCTGCGAACCCTACAAGGTATGCGGCTTCAGCTCGCTGATATTCACCGGCGGCAAGGAAGACGTGTACACGGGTAGCATCGACACCTGGTTTACCTATACCGAGAACAACAAGGGCTACCACTTCCACATTGCGGCAGACCCGCTCACCGACCGAGTGAACCCGATCGTGACGCAGGCCGTAAAGAGCATTACCAAGAGCGGTCATGAACTGGAACTCACCTTCAGTGAAGCCCTTGACGCAGAATCCATGACTCACTTCAAGGACATGTTCCGTTACCACTGCGTACGCGCAGGCGAAGTCGTGGATCCCGAAAAGCCCGTAGGCGCAAGCAATACGTCTTCCAAGAGCAAGATGAGCCTGCTGTTCAGCATGAGCACCTACGACGCGGTAATCCCCTCCGTGGGCGACTCCGTGGGCTTTGTACCTCAGGGCGGTTCGTCCGTAAACCTTGCCGAAGACCTGGGCGGTGTCAAGCCGCACAAGTACACGCCGATGGTGAGAATCTCGGGCCAGCAGGATATGCAGATTACTGGCGCCGACGTGCTGCCGCTTACACCGGATAACCCGATCGTGCAGAACCCGACTACCACGCAGCCGATCCTCGTGACCAACAAGGATGCAGACGCGAAGCAGGTATCCGACGAGAAGGGCGTGCAGGGCCACCTGATCGGATTCGACGTGGCTGAACTTATCCAGACACAGACTGCCGAAGAAATCGCAAGCCTCGACGCGCTTATCTCCACGCTCCTGAACGGTGGCGAAGACGATACCACGTATACAGTGCTCGAGATTACCGAAGAGGAATCCGTGGCCCAGCTGATTGCGGGCATCACGGCAAGTGCGGTCGGCGGATTTAGCGAGGAAGCCCTTAACGGGTTTACCGATGGCACCATTACCGCGGACAACTACAAGAACAAGCTCAATGCCGAAGACCTCGCGCTGTTCGAGGAATACGTGCAGCGCGGTATCGAGGCGAGCAGGGATTCTATCATGAACATCACGACAGCGGCCGACAAGGATGTCGCATCGCTGTTCCAGGATATCATCAGCGGGACCATTTCCGACAAGGACCTCAAGAAGGCCGGCGTGAGCGAAGAGGTAATCGAGGCCATCAAGAACGGCACGATTACTGCAAGCAACATCGACCAGTTCCGCGACGGTACGCTCTCGCTCGCCAAGCCCGACGACGTGAAGCTCCAGTACGAAACCTTCTACTACACGCACCTCGGCAACTACGTGGGCGGAAGCTCGGGCACAATCCTCTGCTCCGACAAGGAAGTCTATGGCGATGCCGGCTGCCTTGCCAACCCGGGTAACCTGTTCCTCGCCTGGAACATGCGCGCCGACGATGGACGCCTCGTGGGTACGGGCGCCTACATCGCTCGCCTGCACGTGAAGGTGATTGTCGGACGCAAGATGGTATCGAACCTCACGCGTGACCTCCTGTGGGGTGTGCGCCGCGGAGGCAACAACGGTATCAACCTCGGTGACATATTGAGCGACAACAAGAAGAAATCAAAGAAATAATCTCTCTCTATTGAAACAAGAAGCCCGCGGATTTTTCCGCGGGCGTTTTTGTTATAAACGAACTTCAATAAACAAGTTTCAATAAACGCGCCTGCCCGGCAAGCCGGGCGGGTACGCTATACCGTTCCGTAGAGTTCGGTGATGTCCTCGTTACTGCGGTCGAGCATCCAGAACTGGTTCACATGGGCGCAGGTATCCTCGACGAGGTTTATCTTGAGTCCATGCTTCGCTTCCAGGTAACGGTAGAGCCTGAGCGAGTCTGCACACAGGGCATCGACCATCATGGTGCTGACCACCAGGTTGATCTCGCGGAGCTTGCCCTTGTTGCGGGCACGTGCCATCCAGCGGTCAATCTCGCCCATCGTGGATTCGAGGGTAGCGATACGGCCACCGCCACGGCACACCGGGCAGATTTCCGTCTTCTCGGTCATGAGGTTCACACGCACACGCTTGCGGGTCACTTCCATGATGCCGAACTGGCTAATCTGCGCAGGGCTAATCGGCGCCTTGTCGCGGCGGATCGCCTTGCGGAATTCCTGGTACACGGCATCGCGGTCGGAATCAGCACCCATCTCGATGAACTTGATGATGATGAGGCCGCCAACATCGCGCATGCGCAACTGCTTCGCAATCTCGCGGCAGGCATCCAGGTTCGTCTCGAGGGCGAGCTTGTTCCTGTCCTTGCCGCGGGCACGCCCGAGGTTCACGTCGATGGAGACGAGCGCCTCGGTCTGCTCGATCACGAGGTTCGCACCGTTATAGAGCGGAATGCGACGCTGCAGGGAACGCGCGTAGTCGTTCTCGATCTTGAAGTGTTCGAACAGGCTCTCGTTCTTATCCCAGAGCTTGACCTTGTCGAGCTTATCCGGAGAAAGCACCTTGAGGTAGTCGCGCAGCGCAAGGTATTCCTCGCGATTGTCGATATACACGTAGTCGGTGTTCTCGCCGAAGTATTCACGCACGGTCTGCTCGATGGAATCGGATTCCTCGTAGATGCAGGTTTCGGCGGGCTGGTTCGCGAAGTTGAACTTGGTCTGTTCCCACTTGCTCTCGAGCTCGCGCATCTGCTTCTGGATTTCGAATTCGGATTCGTTGAGGCCGTTGGTACGCACGATGTAGCCCACGTCGCGTGCCTTGAGGCGGCGCACCACCTTCTTGAACTCACGGCGCTTTGCCGGGTCACGTTCACGCTTGGAGACGCCAATGAAGTTGGTCCCCGGCATACACACGAGGAATCGGCCAGCAAAGCTCAGGTGCGTCGTCAGGCGCGCACCCTTGGTGCTGATCGGTTCCTTCACCACCTGGACCATGATTTCCTGGCCTTCGCGCAAAATCTCGTCGATGGAGATTTCCTTGGACGGACCATCCTCGTCATCGTCGTCACCGTATTCGCGGCGCAGGAGTTCGCTGCGGTCCATCGCATCGTCCTGATGCAGGAACCCGGCCTTCTCCATGCCGATATCGATAAACGCGGCCTTGAGTGCGGGGAGCACCTTCTGCACAACGCCCTTGTAGATATTCCCGAGCACGCGGGTCGAAGAGACACTTTCCACCACGAGTTCGGCGAGCTCGCCGTCTTCCATGATGGCGATACGCTTCTCGTAGGGAGTCTTGCTGATAAGGATCTCGCGCTTCACCTTGTTGCGGCCGCGCATGTTGCCACGCTTCGGGCGTGTCGGCTTTGCGGGCGCATCGGACTCCACGAAATCGTAGAGTTCGGTAATGTCTTCCTTCTGGTCGTTGAACATCCAGAACTGGTTCACGTGGGCGCGGTCGTCCTCGACGAGCTCGACCTTCATGTCGTGCTTGTATTCCAGGTAGTGCAGCATGCGGGCACGGTCACGCACCAGCACCTCCACCATCGGGGAACTGAGCACGAGCGTCACCTGCTTGAGGCCGCCCTTCGAGTGGGCGCGAGCCATCCAGCGGTCGATTGTTCCGAGAGCCGACTCGAGGGTGGCAATGCGGCCACCGCCACGGCACACCGGGCAGAACTTGCTCTTGTAGGAATCCTCGCGCACGCGTTCACGGCGGATTTCCATAAGCCCGAACTGGGTAATCGGGGACGGCTTCACGATCGCCTTGTCGCGGCGTGCAGCCTTCACGAATTCCTGGTAGATAATCTCGCGGTCGTTGTCGGTCTCCATGTCGATAAAGTCGACAATGACCATGCCGTCCACGTCCCTGAGTCTAAGCTGCTTCGCAATCTCGCGGCAAGCATCGATGTTAGTCTCGAGGATAATCTTGCCCTGGTCCTTGCCGTGCACCTTGGGGCCCGTGTTCACGTCGATGGACATGAGGGCCTCGGTCTGCTCGATCACGAGGTTTCCACCGCGCGGGAGCGGTACCTGACGCTGCAGGGAGCGGGCGTAGTCGTTCTCAATCTTGAAGTACTCGAAAAGGCTCTCGCTGCTGCTCCAGAGCTTGACCTTGTCGAGCATCTCGGGGGCGGCGCTGCGCAGGTAGTCACGGAGCGAGAAGTACTCGTCGCGGTTGTCCACGTACACGTAGTCGGTATTCTCGTTGAAGTATTCACCGATGGCGCGACCCGCGGAATTGGACTGCTCGTACACGCAGGTACCAGTAGTAGCACCCGCATAGTTTTCTTTGGTGCGGTTCCAGAGGGCCTCGAGTTCCTGCATCTGCTGCTGGAGGGCCTCCTCCGTCGCTTCCATGCCCGAGGTACGCACGATGTAACCCACGTCGCCGGCCTTGAGGCGATTGATCATCCCCTTGACCTCACGGCGGCGGGCAATGTCACGTTCACGCTTCGACACGCCGATGAAATTGGTACCCGGCATGCAAACCAGCAGGCTGCCCGCGAACGTCACGCGCATGGTGAGCCCCACGCCCTTGCCGCCCGCAGCATCCTTCGAGACCTGCACCATAATCTCGTCGCCCTCGTGGAGCACGTCGGCTATGGCAGAATCACCGTAAGCATCCGTATCGTCATCATCGAACCTGCGTTCAAGCGCGGCCTTGGTATCGACGATATCTTCTTGCCGCAAAATGCCGTCCTGGCCCAGCCCTATATCCACATAGGCTAGCGCTGCCGCCGGAACCACCTTTTGTACGACACCCTTATAAATATTACCCTGGACTTGACTCGAAGAGCTCCCCTCGACTACGAGTTCCGCCAGTTCGCCATCTTCCATGATGGCATAGCGCGTTTCGTAGGGAGTCTTACTAATCAAAATTCCACGTTTGCACTTATACGTCATTAACAATCCTAAAAGTATGGTAAAACTTTATAGAAATACACCCAAAACGGCAATCCGGGTCCGGAGCGCCGTAAAAGGTAACATAAATATAATAAATGTCAAAAAAATGCAGGTAAGGTGAGACGAAACGACCGATATCAATCGGTCGTGTAGGCGACCTTTGGACACTTGGCCGTTAGGCCTTAGTGTACATGGCCACCTTTAGGTGGGAGTGCTCACGACAAGTGGGCCGGCGGGGCGCCGGCGCTGTTGCGAATGGCGGCCTGCTTCCTTTCCACAATCTGGTCGGCGATGGCGCGGGCCTTCTCGGTCAGCCACAGCCAGGACTGGCTCGCCGGCTCGTAATCCGCCTCGCCGAACATCTGCACGCGATGGGCATGCCGGAGCGCTTCCACCTGGCGGAAAGCCTTCACGTCGCCCTTCGGGTACACCGCAAAGGTCGAGCCGCCGTTGTAGTTCAAAATGCTGAATGCGGGCACGTCACTCGGGCCATCGGCAATGTAGACCATGTTCTCGAAGGGTACCCGGCGGCTCTCGCGCGCAATCGTGGAATTCACGTCAATCGTATCGGGGTACTTGTTGCTCCCCTTGTTGATCTCGAAGAGGTAGCGGGTCTTGCTCGTGTTGTCGAGGGCGCAGGCGACCTGGGAAATCTCGGGGCCCGCGGCAAGCCCGAGTTCCGCCGCCGCAGAAGAGGACTTCAGGCCGGCATCACCATCGGGCGTATCCAAAAAACCGGGCTGCAGCACGTCCTCGATAAACTCGCACCCGAAAATACCGTCCACGTAGGGCGCGATGGCGCTCCCGCGAATCGTCTCCGCAAACCCAGTACTGACAACGTAATGTTCCAGCCGGATATCGAACGCCTTGTACTTCGGGTTCTCATCGATAAGCTTCTTGATCTCGCCAAAGAACTGCGGCAAGCCCGGATAGAACACGAGTTCCTTGCCGAACTCGCGCAATAGTTTGTTCGAAAGCCCCTTGAAGAGCCCTGCCTTCACGTAGGTCAGGATATGGTTCAGGTAGCTGGTATCGGAATTCACCGAAATGCCCTGTGCCGCATAGCGGGCCTTGAGCGCATTCACTTCGGCCCAGAAGGTACGGCCGTCCACGCCAAAGTGGCGGAAGAGGGGTTCCTGCATGTACGAACTGATGAGGGTCTTGTCGCAGTCCCAGACCATCGCGATGATATTCTGTTCAAAGGGCGCTTGCTGCATGGCGGCACCTCCGCTATCGGGTTATAAAGTAGTCCTCGGGATTCACAGGCACGCCGTCAACGCGGATCTCGTAATGCAGGCCCACGCCGGATTCTCGCCCGCTCTCGTTCACAGTCGCAATCGGGTCGCCACGCCGTACCACGTCGCCCTCGTGCACCAGGGAATGCCCCAGGTGCGCATAGAACGTGCGGATGCGCGGCAGGTGGCTAATCTTCACCGAAAGCCCGAAACCGCGGTGCGAACGCACCTCCATCACCACGCCCGCACCTGTCGCATAAACCGTGTCGTCCACGTCGGCGACGTAGTCGATGCCCCTATGCGGCAGTTCAATCTCGGTAAACGGATCGCGGATCATCTCGAAACGGTTCCTGACCGCGTGCCCGTTCTTGAGCGGGTGAATCACGGGCAGCGACGCCGCGAGCGCAGAGTCACCCTCGATGCCCTTCAGGAGCCTCTTGAAACTACCCTCGATCTCGCGCAGGCTCTTACGGGAAGAAAACGGCACCGATTCCTCGCCAAAGGCGTCGTCCAGCGCAAACCCGAGCCCGCTCAGTTTCATGGTGCTGTCGCGCAGGAGTTTTGTCTCCTCTGCCTTGAGGATAGATTCGTCCACCGTCTCGCGGATACCCTTGATCTCTTCCTTGATGGCCTTGTTCTGCCGGTATACCGAAACGATGTCGTCTGTTGTTAAGTTGTCTACAATCTGCGTCGGTGAGAAAAGGATAAATCCGACTGCCGCGAGCAGTATGGCCACGGGCACCAGAAGTATGCGCCAGAAGGACAGCCGGAAGTTCTTGCTGCCGGACGTCCTTTCGGTAAAAACGTGTACTTCGAGCTTGCGCACGGGCTAGCGGTCCCCTCCGGCAATCTTTGCCTCGAGGTCTTCGATACGCCGTTTGGTCTCCTCGATATCGCCGATGAGTTCCACGACGGACGGGTCGTCCTTGATGGTGTTCAGGAGGTCGCCCTGGACCGCCTTGTAGAGCTTTTGGCCGAGGGCCTGGAACTTGGTTTTGAGCCTACTTTCTTCCGTTGCCAGTTCAACCCTGCTCAGTGCGGTGCCGGCAACCCCCAGCGCCTTGCTTTTTATCTTGTTTAGAGCCGTTCCGTTCATAAATCTTACCTCGCTCGGCCTTAAAAAATAGTAGTTTTTCCATTGTAAAAAACAATGGAGACATAACATGAGCCGAAGCGAACGCAGACGCGCTAAGCAGAACGTCAAAAATTTTACGCCAAAGAAAAAGAACACCCTGAATAAATGGGTTATCGTGGCTATTGGAACTATCGCTGTCGTATTCTTCGTGGGTACGATGCTTATTCAGAGAGGTGCCTAAACAATGAAGTTCGTGATTGAAAAGAACGCTTTCCTGGATGTACTGCAGGCAGCCATCAACGCCGTCCCCAACAAGTCCACTATCCAGATTCTCAACAACTTCGCTCTGCGCCTGGAAGGCAACTTCCTCGAAGTGAGCGCGACCGACTTGAACCTCGGTATCAGGGTCAAGGTCGAAGTTCAGGGTGAACGCGACGGTTCCGTGGTCATCAACGCACGCAAGCTGCTTGACCTCGTGAAGAGCCTCGTGGACCCGAGCATCACGAATGTCACCTTCGACGTGCAGGACTTCCTCGCCACCATCCAGTGGAGCGCAAAGGGCAAGGCCTCTATTAGCGGTATCGACGCGAGCGACTTCCCGCCGTTCCCCGAAGTCTCCGAAGGCGAATCCCTCAACTTTGCCGCAAGCGAACTCGCTTTCCTCGCCGAAAAGACGACCTTCGCCTGCTCGACCGACACTATCCGCCTGAACCTGAACGGCGTCTATCTTGAAGCCAAGGACGGCGTGATTTCCATGATTGCGACCGACGGTCACCGTCTGGGCCGCGCCTCCATCGAACAGGAAGGCGCAAACCTCACGAACGGCGCTATCATCCCGAAGAAGGCCCTCCAGCTTATCCTCCACATGGTGAAGCCCGATGCAACCGTCGAGGTCCGTACGTCTGCAACGCACATCCTCTTCAACACCGGTTCCACCCAGGTGATCTCGAAGCTCTTCGAAGGACCGTACCCCAACTACCGTGCGGTGATTCCGCAGAACTTCGAACGTACCGTCCAGATGAACACGGTCGAATTCCAGAACAAGATGCGCAGCGTGATTGCCATGGCGAACGTCCGTACCCACAAGGTGCGCCTGCAGATCGATGGCAACAACATGGAACTCAGCGCAAGCGACCCGGATGTCGGAGGCGATTCCCGCGAAGCACTCGCAGTGACGCACAACGGCGAAGGCAACTTCAGCATCGGGTTCGATGGCCGCTACCTCTCCGAAATCTTCAGCATGTGCAAGAGCGAAGAGACCATCATGAAGATGAACAACCCCATCGGCGCCTGCATCATTGAACCGGTAGGCGACAATCTCGGGTTCAGCTTCCTCCTGATGCCGACGCACCTGAACGACGACTAATAATCGCGCTTTGAGCTACGCGTTACAAACAAATTAAAAGACTCCGCCCGGCGGGGTCTTTTTTTTCACCGGCGGCTTCACTGCCGGCGTAATTTTACGGAGAATTATCAAAAAAGCCAAACCCTTTTCCGGGAAAAAAGATTATTTTAAAACCATGACATTGATGATTATCCAGCTCTTGATTGTGCTCCTCGCCCTCTACGTGGGTTCCCGTTACGGGAGCCTCGCCCTCGGCGCCATTTCGGGAATCGGCCTTGCCATCCTCGTACTCGGCTTCGGCCTACAGCCGGGCAAGCCGCCTACCGACGTTATCTACATCATTATCGCGGCGGTGACCTGCGCGGGCATATTGCAGGCATCGGGCGGCATGGATTGGCTAATCCAGATTGCGGAGCGGCTGTTGCGCAAGCACCCGAACCACATCACCATTTTGGCCCCGCTCTGCACGTTCTTCCTCACGGTGCTCGTGGGTACCGGCCACGTGGTTTACACCCTCATGCCGATTATCTGCGACATCTCGCTCAAGAAGGGAATCCGACCGGAACGCCCCTGCGGCGTGGCCTCGATTGCATCGCAGGTCGGCATTACCTGCTCGCCGATTGCAGCCGCGGTCGCATCGTTCGTGATTATCTCGAACGCGAACGGGTTCAACATCAACAACCTGCAGGTCATCGCGATCACTATCCCCGCGTGCCTCTGCGGGCTCATGGCAGCAGCGCTCGTTTCGTACAGGCGCGGGCTCGACCTCGACAAGGACCCCGCTTTCCAGGCGCGCCTCAAGGACCCGCAGATGAAGGAATACATGTACGGAAGCACCGCCTCCGTGCTCGACAAGGAAGTTTCCAAGGAAGCGAAGCGCGCCGTGTTCATTTTCCTCGGCGCCCTCGCCGTCATCGTGTTCTTCTCCATCATGCAGATTGCAGGCCACGACATTCGCCCCAAGTTCCCTACAGGTAAAGTAATCGACGGTATTGCCCAGGTCAAGCCACTCGCCATGAACATCATCATCCAGATCGTGATGATTGCCGCTGCCGCGTTCATGATTATCTGTTGCAAGGCAAGCCCCAAGAAGGCCGTGGCAGGCGCCGTGTGGCAGAGCGGCATGGTGGCCGTTGTCGCCATCTACGGAATCGCGTGGCTCGCCGATACCTACTTCGCGAACTACCTGGACGTGATGCAGGGCGGCCTCAAGGATATCGTGCAGCATTACCCGTGGGCCATCGCGTTCGCGTTCTTCGCGGTGAGCGTGCTCATCAACTCGCAAGGTGCTGTGGTGGTCGCCATGCTCCCGCTCGCCTACAGCCTCGGCATTCCGGGCCCGGTACTCCTGGGCGTACTCCCGAGCGTGTACGGGTATTTCTTCATCCCGAACTATCCCTCGGACATTGCGACCGTGAACTTCGACCGCTCGGGCACAACCGTCATCGGCAAGTACCTGCTGAACCACAGCTTTATGCGGCCGGGCCTCGTGAGCGTCGTCGTCTCGACAATCGTGGGTACACTGCTCGTGAAGTTGTTCTACTAGAATGCGCCCTACCACCTATAATTTTATATTATAGATGAAATGGCAAACGCAATCCGCAAACGCATCAGCAAGAAGATTACCAAGGCGCTGCACGACTTCAATCTGATTGAAGACGGCGATAAGGTGCTTATTGCCGTAAGCGGGGGCAAGGATTCCAGCGTGCTGCTGATGGAACTTGCAAGCCGCATGGGAAAGTTCCTGCCCAACTGCGAAATCGGGGCGATACACATCCAGAGTGACTTTGCGGACAAGGCCCCGCGGGAATTTTTGCAACGGATGGCAGCGCAGTACCCGCAGATACCGTTCTACTTCAAGGACGTGGCGGTAGAAGGCCGCCTCAAGGAAGGGCGCAACCTCAACTGCTACTGGTGCAGCACGCAGCGTCGCACCGAGCTCATCAAGTTCGCCCGCGAAAACGGCTACAACAAGATTGCGCTCGGCCACCACATGGACGACATCGTGGAAACGCTCCTGATGAACATGCTGTACAAGGGCGAATTCAGCGGCATGCCCCCGATGGTACCCTACGAAAAGTACCCGTGCAGCATTATACGCCCGCTTTGCTACTGCGAAGAGAGCGAGATTATCGAATATGCAGAGGACGCGGACATCCGCAAGTTCACCTGCACCTGCGAGTTCTCGAAGGCATCACACCGCAAGACCATACGCGAAGAAATCAAGAGCCTCACCAAGGGCAATTCTACCCTGAAGGCAAACCTGTTCGAAAGCATGCGGCATATTCGCATGGACTACTTGCTATAGGCGCTCGCGGAGTTTATTCAACCGCAGGCCTTTTACTGCGCGGCTTGCGCGGCCTTGATACAGCGCACGGAACGGAAGTCCCCCTTGGGGAAGGCATTCATGCTCGTAGCCTTGCTGCTGAAATCAAGAAACAAATAATACGCGAGATCGTCGGGCGTCGTAGTCACGCTCCAGAAGTATGCGTAGCCGCCGATACCGTCGTATGTACCGCCAGCAAGCGCGCCGCCATCGCCTTCATAAACGGCGCCGCGGTAGCCTGCGGGTAATGCGTTAAAGCCGAATGCATCGGAACCGCCCCCCTTCTTGAACCACCCGCTGGTGGACTTGAGTTTTTCGCCAGCCTCTGCTGCACTGCCCGCCTGTTCTACGAGGGCCGCGAAATCGGCACTATCGGGTAGCCTCCAGCCTTCGGGGCATGATGTGCGCGCATCGTCCCAGGTGTAAAGCCTTCCGTATTCGGAACACTTGCGGGTATCGCCCTCGGGGCACACGCTCCCCTCGGTTGCAAAATTCAGGTTCTCCGCAAACCAGGTCCGTTCCCCGATTTTCACAATGTCATAGCTCTGGCCATCGCGCGGGTCGGTGAACGACTCGGAGCAGGCGATAAACAGCGCCGACACGAGAATACAAGACAGAAATAAAAATCGATGCATGCTACTCCTTCACGAATTCATCCAGTTCCCAGAGATTCCTGATCATGCCGGCATTCTCGCCACACAGCATCATGCTGCCCTTTATCAGTTTCGAAAAATCGAATGGTGTTCTCTGCTCGCCGGGCTTCAACTGAATCGGCTTATCAAGTCCTTCAACACGTTCATACCTGCCGGGCTCCGGAGAGTAAAGCACCTCGCATTCTACGGGCTCGGGCAGTTTCACGTTCGAACGCACCAGGTTGCTATCCGGCATAAACTCGAGCGTAAAGTAGTCATCGCGGGTCCACTTTGTCATTTCCTTAAAAAGTGCGTACATCCCCGGAGAATCAAAGAAGTAGCCGCCCATGACACTCTCGCTCCTGCATCTTCCATCCTTCTTATAGAACAGGTGTTCTATGTTCGAATCCACCAACACGTAATTGGCTTTTTCCACCTTCGTCGTCTCGGGAGTGAAGGCCTCCATCTTGTCAATCATTTTCAGGAACATCGCCGTATCCGCAACGGAATCCACCACCATCTTTTGCCACCGCATGGCATGATTGTAGGGGTCTGCACCCATTTTCATGTAATCCTTCCAATAGCCGATTGTGCGTTGCACAAACCACGTCGAATCGCGCGCAACACGCTCTAGCCTTACGGAGAATTCCGTCTTGCCAAACCCGCTACCCTCCATGGAATACTCGATAAAGTCACCGCCCTTGCACATGGTCGTGACCGCTTCGCGGATAAACCTGTCCTTATCTGACGACTGGGGCCTTGAATAATTCGGGATGATGTGCAACAGGTTCTCGAAACTTGCAATAACCAACACGGAATCTGGCGGGCCCTTCGGGGGCGGCTGCGTAGTTTCTCCTTTCTTGACCGGAGCAGGCTCGCTGCCGGCACAGCACAGCAGGAGCATCGCAAGGAAGGGTACGAGAAGAAGGCGCAACTTCATGCTCTGAAAATACTTCTTTTTGCAAAAGGCGTCAATCGCCTATTCTGCACACCAATTACACGTCGCTCAATTTCCAGCGCTTGAGCATCGGGAAGTACTTGCGGAGTTCCGCCTTGTATTCCTCACGAGTCAGGCTCTTGCCCGTGTTCTTGTTGAACTCGTCCACGAACTTGGTGCAGAATTCAATCATCTCGTCCATCGTGCAGTCGCTGGTGAACGCGCCGTCCTTGTAGCAGTAGATGCAGTATTCCTCGTTCTTGCTGCCGTCGACCATACAGTGCGATGAACTCCGGTTTGTTACCGGGCTAAAGTCAACAAAAAATCAGAATTTTAGCCCACAAACAATCTATTAGTGGGCTAAAAGTAGCAAAAAACTATAAGTTTAGCCCATAAATATGCCGAGACGCACATTTTTGAACACCCCAACGCACTGTCGATGTGTGATGAATTTCACTAGATTAGTTTTGCTTTTGAGCAAAATTCATATGGCCACTCATTACACCTTGACTTTTGAATTTCTAGTATGTAAATTTATGTTAAAATACCGTGTATGGAGGTTCCTATGCCCATTTTTCGTGGTACATGTCTTCGCAAGAAAATAGCGCTTTTGTGTTTCTGCCTTGCCGGTTCAAGTCTGCTTGGCTGTGGCGACGACTCCAGCGGAACTGCAGCACCAGGTGCTAGTGCAGACCAGTGTTCCGTTTCCAAGACAGCGAACAATGTTGTGGTCAAAGTCTCGGCTGACGGTTCCGTTTCCACAACGGTCTATGTATTCGATGGCAGCGGGAACATGACGTCCCTGGTTACGACCTTTGACTACTCAGGCATGGGCGATGACGCTACCGCAAAGTCTGTATGTAACGCGAGTGCGGCTGGAGAAGGCTTTTCTGCCAGTTACGAAAATGGATTATGTACGATAACGCAGACTGTGGGACTTGTCGGAGGCACACTTGACCGAATTTATGAGGAACAGAGTGCCATTTGCGATGAGATGAACGTGGAAGACATACCCGCAAGTGACGAAAGCAAACCGTTGAGTAGTGATGGCAAATCTTCGAGTAACGAAGGCAAGACTTCAAGCAGCGAATTGACTCATTTTGATGATGGTAAGTCGTCCAGCAGTTCGGGTATTTTTAGTCAGGGCAGTTCGTCTTCCGAGACGCAGCCCCCTTCAGTTGCAAATACGTTGGAAGAATTACGGGGGTACAAGTGTAAAGAAGAGTTTCTTGGAATGAGGGTTCCTGTGCTGGCGGAGAATAGTGACTATGCATGCATAGTGTATGAGACATCGTACTATGTTTGGCTTCCTGTAATCGACAATATAAAGAATGCCCCCACCTGTAATGAGAAATTCAAGACGGGGACGGGAAACAAGACCATGTTTGTTGCTGAAAGTGACTATGGTGTTTATGGCTGCATTCTTGATATCAAGGATCCTTACGATTTTGATTCGGCTGAGTATATTTGGAAAAAGTATGGGACTTGCAAGATAGACGGAAAGGGTGCACAGAATGAATCCAAGTCCTCTTCCAGTTCAGTAAATGCAAAGTCTTCAAGTTCTATACCCCCAAACACATCCTCCTCTATTCCCAAGTCGTCCAACTCAAACCCTGGCGAGAGCGTGGTGACATTTGTTGATGGGCTTATGTGGGAACCCTCCTATGGCAAGCGCGTTAGGACATTCTTCAACACGGACGACGAATCATCCTTCTTTGACGAGGAATCGGGTGATGAGTCTGGATGGTGGTTCAAATATACGGACGATATTGACGGAGGATATTCCATTGCAAGTGCGACGTTTACGGATACTTACCTGAATCTCGACATCACCTTGAAATACTCCAACTGGTATCTTGAAACTTCGGGCGGAGATTATTACTATGCTCCGGACCCGTACCCGTATGTCGGTTTTGGATTCAGTTTCTCCCCAGGCGGAGAAGATGCTACTGTTGATATTTCCGGATGGGAAGGTATTTGTGTGACCTACGAAAGCACCGGAAAGTTTGAGATTGCCGTCAAGTCCCCGTACGATGACGGCCTCTCTTGGTACAAATTGGCTTCGAAGGCTACTACTGCAACGACCCTAAATGTCGCTTTCTCTTCCTTGACTCGGTCCAAGTATGCGGAATACCCACTTTCTAGGGCTGAGGCGCTGAAAGAGGCTTCGGGTATTCACTTTAAGTACACAAACGACGAATCTGGGACAGGGACAGTTTGCAAGTATGGTCGCGATACGGCTATGGAATGCGACGAGATGGACTACATAGCTTGGAATACCATCAAGATTTACAAAATCGGAAAGTACGGAACGTGCAACAATAGCACAGCAACGACGCTGTAAATAGCACCGGCAATGTAACCGGCACATACCGACATGCTGCCATAAGCACTCCCCTGCGCCAAAATCCCGTGAATCAAATCACTTTCGCACTTGGCAATTGAAAAAACATGTTCCCGCATGGTTTTCAGGACATATATTACTGATGTCTAAAAAATCCAAGGAGTACTATAATGAAAAAAATGTTCCTCGCGGCCGTTATCGGCGCAAGCGCTCTCTTCACCGCATGTGGCGATGATTCCTCTTCGGCTTCCAATTCACCGACCTGTTCCGTCAACAAGGGCAGCAAAGTTACGATAACCATGTCCCAGGATGGCAAGACGGGTCAAATTGAATACGCCCTTGATGGGGACAATCTCATCATCACCACGGATGGCGAGGTCGAAACTACTTCGGCAGATGGCATGACGCTCGATGACATTGGCACCATGGCTGAAGGTATATGCGAAGAATTCATGAAGGACGCCATAAGCGGCAAGGACGCTGGCCCCTCTAAGGATGACACCCCTTCTGGCGGCGATTGCTTCACTTTGCCGGAACCGAATCAAACATCATATCAGGGTTGCTGGTACACCTCTGATGCAACGTCCGTGACCGAGTTCGAAGTAACAGCCGTCGGTGTGATTACCAGGACATGGACCGTTGATGGCGGAAAGGTTATAAAGACCACGGACTATAATGATGGCAACCCGCCGATGGTTGACGAAGAATCCAGCATGAGTTCTCTAGACGATGCCCTGAATGAAGAAAAGGATGGCACCTGCAAAAAGATAAAAACCGCAATGTGCGAAGAATAGTAACTGAAGTCCGGCCGCAAGGCCGGATTTTTTTTACCCTATTTTTCAGCATCTAGATTTTTGATTTAAAAGAATATATATTACAGGTATGTCCATCTCGCGGCACACATTCCGGCATGCACTCCCCGCGCTCCTGTGCGGAGCGTTTTCGCTTGTAGCGGGGCCGTTTGCCGGCGCAGTTCATGCGGCGGGGTTCGCGGGTGTTTTCGACGCGGGCTGGTCAACCGCCTACTACCCGCAGGATTCCATCACGCACATGCACCAGAGGCTGCACGCACTCGGGATGGACGAAGTCGTGTTGCAGTACGCCGCGGTCGAGGCGACACACCTGTACTACCCTTCGCAACTGGACTTTCTGCAGAACACGCAATACAAGAACAATGAACTTTTCCCCAAGAGCATCGAGGCGGCAAAAACCGTCGGTACAAAAATCTGGCTCGGGCTATACTACAACGGCGAAAACTGGTACACCCCGCCGACCGCCGAGCAACTCGATACGCTCGCATCACGGAACCTGAAGGTACTCGAAGAAGTCCATTCGCTATACGGGAGCGAGAGCGTTGTCGAAGGCGTGTACATCCCGCAAGAAATTGCGCGCTACTACTGGGACGGCCTGCGCGATGATGCAACTCCGGAAATGCTCACGGAACATTTCTTGAAGCCCGTTACCGAAGCCGCGCAGGCGAAAGGCTGGAAGGTGATGGCGGCCCCGTTCTACAACCAGAACCTGGAAACTCCCGAGAAACTGCGAACGTTCTTCGAGAACCTCTTTGCCGCAGGATTCAAGCCCGACATTATCGCCGTGCAGGATGGCGTAGGCGCAAGCGATGCAGGCAAACACCACGCCGAAACTACGAACGTGGGCAACTACGAACGCGCGGTAGCTGAAGGCTGCAATCAATACGGGATTGAGTTCTGGGTGGACATGGAGCTGTTCCGCACCGATGATTCGCACGCACTCGCAGACAGTGCAAGAATCTCGGCGCAACTCGATACCGCATACGCCGCGGGTGCCGTGAAAGTCATCGGCTACGACCTGGCCGTTCTCGGGAACGCGGGCCTCGATTCCCTCGAGAAGTGGAAGCTGGAATCAAGCGTGGAGCCGCCGACCCGCATCTACGAGCCCCGCGAAAATCGCCGCGCATCCCATGCCCGCGACGAAAAATCGCAGAGACGCGAACTGTTCCTGAACGGGCGTTTACAGAACAGCCGTCCCCTAAACGAAAATTCGCAGTATTTCAAGGCGAACGGCGTGAAAGTTAAGCAGAATTAACGCCCGCTGGGCTACAAAAAAACTTATATTAACAACATGAAGAAGAATCTAGTGGGTTTAGGAATCGCCCTCACCATGGGCTTGGCTACGACTATCTATGCGGAAAGGTGTCCTAACGCATGGCCCGCGGAGGGCGAAAACTACGCCTCCGGCACGATAGACGGTACAAACTACAGTTACGAAGTCTGGCGCGATGGCTACAATGCTTATTTGGAGTGCTACGATGATGGCGGCTACTTAGTTTACTCCAAGGTCGCGGACGCTATCGTGCGCTTTGGTCCCAAGTTCGACGAGCCAAAGACCTTCGACCAGCACGGCAACTTTGCGGCGGACTACAAGTTTCGCACAAAAGGCGGCGGCTTCGGCACCCCCTTTTTCCTGGTCGGCATCCAGGGCAATACCACCGAGCCGAAAACCGAATTCTATATCATAGACTACTGGATAATCAGAGATACAGCCGACACATCAGCTTTCGGAACCAGGCTCGGCGAATTCACCGTCGATGGCGACACCTACGACATCTGGCAGAACACCGCCAACAACTACTTGAGCGCCCAGGGCGACATATCGTACAAGCGGTATTTCAGCATTCGCCGCACCGTACGCGACAGCGGCCACATCGACATTACCGCACACTTCAAGAAGTGGGAAGAGCTCGGCCTGAAGGTGGGCAAGATAACCGATGTCATGGCGCTTGTAGAAGCGAGCAAAGGGGAAAGCAGCATCAACTTTTTTCAAATTGACTACTTCAACATCACCGAATCGGCAGACACTACCGGCGAAACGACAGCCATTTCAAGGCGCGCAAGCCTTCCGCTCCTAAAGGGTAATACCCGCATGTTTGATATGCAGGGCCGCTACCTCGGCACCGGCGAAAAGAAAATAAGCCCTGCCGTCAGGACCGTGAAGAAAAGATAAATCAGTCGTCAGGCCTTGCTGGCGGTAAAATTTCCTCCGGCAAGTGCTCCCCTGTCCCGACATTATCGTCTTCAAATCCATTAAGCATCCACTTGAAGAATCCAACGGTTCCGCCAAGAACAGCCCCCACCGCAAAGCCTGCGGCCGCAGCTCCAACACCAATCAAGGCCATCGAGCCAAGATCATCGTCGTCGCTCCTATCCTTCTCCTCTATTTTTTCACTATCCGCGAGCCCCCCAATCGCTCCGGCTAAGCAAAATGCCGCAATGCCCGGCACCGCCAAAGCAGTACCCGTATTGACCCCATAACGAATCATGGGATTCGGGTTCCTGCTCACGGCACAGCCGACAAGGCTAAGCATGAGCAACATACAAATGAAGGATCTCAACAAACGCATACCTATAATATACACTGATATTTTATAAGTGAATGGTCAAAAAAACAAATTCCGATAATCTGGCAAAAAATGAAGATTAAACACATTAAAAAAACGGCCCGGATTTTATTCCGGGTCGCAGTTTATATTCGGGTTTGAGATCCTTCGTGGCTTCGCCACTCAGGATGACACCGGAGGTGTCACTTCACGAACGCGCCGTAGATGGCCTTGATGGCCTTCTCGGTATCGGCTTCGTCAACACCGGTGATGATGTTGATCTGCGAAGAACCCTGGTCGATGATGCGGACGTTCACCTTATTCTCGGCGAGAGCGGTAAACAGCTTCGCGGCAACACCGATCTTGTTCGTCATGCCGTGACCCACGGTAGCGATGAGCGCGATACCCGGGAACACCTTGATACGGTCGGGGCGCATCTGCTGCGTGATGTCTTCGAGAACCACGTCCTGCACGGCGTCGAGAGCCTTGCTATCCACGACAATGCTCATGGAGTCGATAGCGCTCGGGCACAGTTCGTAGGAGAGGCCTTCGCTTTCGAGCACGGCGAGCACGCGGCGGCCGAAACCGACTTCCTTGTTCATCATGGACTTCTCGATGTAGATCATGGAGAAGCCCTTACGGCCGGCGACACCCGTAATCGGGAGCTTCGCTTCTTCCGGAGTGGGGCCGATGATGGTGCCAGCGTCTTCGGGGCGGTTCGTGTTGCGGATGTTGATAGGAATCTTCTTCGCGCGGCACGGGGCGATGGATTCGTCGTGAAGCACAGAAGCGCCAGAGTAAGCGAGTTCGCGGATTTCGCGGTAGCTCACGTATTCGATCGGCAACGGATTTTCGACGATGCGCGGGTCAGCCATGAGCATGCCCGAGACGTCGGTCCAGTTCTCGTACTTGGCGGCATCGATGCCGTTAGCGAGGATGGCGCCCGTAATGTCGGAACCGCCACGGCTGAAGGTCTTGACTTCACCACGGAGGTTTGCACCATAGAAGCCCGGCAGCACGTAAAGCTGGTTTTCGTCAGACAAGGTCTTCGCGATGTCTTCGTAGGTCTTCGGGACAATGCGGTACTTGTCGTCGAAGGTGATCAGCGGGAAGGTGTCGACGAAGTTTGCGCCCAGGTACTTGGCCATGAGGCGTGCGCAGAGGAATTCGCCACGGCTCACGAGGAAGTCCGTGCTCACGGATTCGGGCTGGTTCTTCAGCTTGTCCTCGAGGCTGTCGAGATCTTCGGTCAGCTTGTCTTCGAGACCGAGGTCCTTGCAGATTTCGTCATAGCGCTGACGGATCAGGTTCCACGGGGTCGAAAAGTCGAGGCCCTTGGAGGCGAGGTCGTAGGTGCTGTAGAGGAGGTCGGTAAGCTTCGTCTCTTTGGGATTGCGCTCGGCGACAGAGCTGCCGCCGAACTTGCATACGATTCTTTGACTCATTTTTTCCTTTCGGGCCACCAAACCTCTCGGCTTCGAGCGCAACCGCTTTCCTCACGGTCGTCGTGCCCAAGCCTACCCATCTGGCCAGCCACTTGGTTTTTGTGTCTATGTCTGCGACGGCATTTTACCGCCGCGCGGCACATATATAGAAAAATATGCCCCTAATGTCTAGGTTTTGGTCCATTCAAGGCCCCAAATTGGCATTTCGTCGCAAAAACGCACATTTGCACACCGCACACCCCCAAAAAAAGATATATTCCCGTACAAACAAATTAAGAAGGTTCCTAAAAAGGAGAAAAAATGAAACGCTTCCTGACCACCGCCGCGGTTTCCGCGATGCTCCTGACTGCCTGCGGCGACGACACATCCTCCAACGCAGGTAACGGGTCCAGCAGGCCCACAGGGGACGACGTCTTTTCAAGAGCCGGCACGCTATACGTCAACGAGTCGGAACATATCCTGGCGATAGCACTCGAGAACTACGAAACCCAAATGTGTGTCGTAGAAGAGGACAACTACACCTGGAAAACCGTACACATCAACAACGAACCGGATTCCATGATGTACGAATTCCGTGGCGACACGCTGCTGCTCTACGACATTTACCATGGCCTTCCCGATACGGATTACGGCGAGATGCTGGTCGGCGGCACCGCGGGCAGCCTCTACGGCACGTGGACCTACACCGGATGCGAATATGACAAGGAAGAAGACGAAACCGAATGCTATGAAAAGAACCTGCAGTACTTCCTCCGCACAATAACCTTCTCCAAGGGGAAGGCCGAAATCAACTACAAGGTATACTTCGATCGTTACGTAGAAGACCACAGCGACTTCATGAATTCCTACTTCATGAGCCAACTCTTCAACACCCTCGGCGGCAACTATCCCGAAATCTACCTAGATGAAATCTGGTACATGGAAGCCTCGAGCGTGCAAGCCACAGCACAAAAAATCGGCGCAGTATTTACATCGAAGACCAAGTCGAACGCCACCTTCGAACTGGGCGGCAAGACATATACCGTCAACGTAAAACATATGGACATGAGCCTGAACCGCGAAGGCTATTTTATCGCAAGCGAGAACAAGGAAATCCAGGTGGAAGTGAGCGACGGCATAACAACCTGTACGGGCGAGTACATCTCCCACTACATGAACGCCGACTACTGCAAGGCAGAATACAAGGACAACCTCCGCATGGATGAATGGGAAGACTCCAACTACGGGACGTTTATCGCGGCAGAAAAGTACAGCAGCAACAACGAAGATGATTTCGAGCAGTGCATCACGGGTATCGCATACAAGAAGTACGATCCCCTTGACGGATACACCTACGCCAAAGCCGCAAAGACTCTCGCGAAAAAAGGCTACAACGCAAGCGACCGCGAATCCCGCCGCGAAAAGTCTCTCCGCAAGTGGGCGAAATACGCGAGATAAGCATTATCAAACGAGAAGCAGCATACCCTAACGAAGGAGGCCTCCGGGCCTCCTTTTTTTTGCGCTGCGAACACTTGGTTTTTGTGTCTATGTCTGCGACGGCATTTTACCGCCGCGCGGGGGGCAAAGATAGAAAAATGTAGGGGTGCTGGCTAGTGTGCCGGGCGCGGGAGACCGTCCTGCCCTGGATGTCGAAAATGCGGCCGTTTTTACGCGGAACCGCCATAATCGTGGTCTTGACTGCCTTCGGGGAAGCAATAACGGGAGTGGTCCCTTCGCCGTTGTAGCCTTCAACACCGGCACCGTTCAAGACCGGATACGGATCCGTGCCAACCTTCTGCCCCCACACGTGCCCGTCTACGTCGTCGCCATGGAAACCATTCAACAAGTACGCAATAGCCCCGTTCGCAAATTCCTCAGGGGTGTGCGCAATAACAGAATCGCCAGCCGTCAGCGTTTCGTAAAAGACATTCTCGAACATGCCAGGATACTCGCAATTCAGACAGTGTTTCAGGGCATCGTAATTCATGGCGTTACCAACGGTATAAGAATTCTTGATAAAAACCCCTTCATTCTGAGTCATTATCAATCCCGCGCCCTTGGCCGTATAATCTTTATACTCTTTTTGTACCGTACCCAGATTATACGAATTGACAATCTTCACTTCGCTTGTACTCGGCGACCCGATAAAACCGCTCGCGTAAGTAATATTGTAGCCGCCCCTATCGAAAGCAACTGCATCACCAGTATTATACGAAGCAGAAATATTCAAGTCAGCATCCTCTATACGGGATATCAAGCCCGCAACCATTTCACCCCGGAGCGCACCGCTATTATAGGAATTCGACATGTTCATTTGCGTGCCGCTTAACCAAGCGACAAGGCCGCCCACATAAGTCAATCCATTCAATTTGCCCGTATTGTACGAATTCCTGATAACGCTATATTTGCCAAAGAGCCTACCGACAAGGCCGCCCATTTCACCACGACTATCCATTGTTGCCACATTGTAGCTGTTCTCGATAATCAACGTGTCTACGTATTTTTCATTGGCTGCAAACACTTCATAATATTTTCCCAATCTTCCGACAAGGCCGCCCACAGAAACGGAATCTTCCTGGGAACCATAATTAAACGTATGGATTATCCCTTCGTTGTAGGAGCCATAAATCTTTACGACAGATCTCGGCCCGACACATTCAATCAACCCGCCAAGTAGCGCAACATCCCTATAGTGCGTTATTAAGCCAGAATGATGGGAATTTCTTACCGAAACATAAGACGAATCAGAAACTCGGCCGACAAGGCCGCCAACTTCCTCTCCTACAAGAGTCATGTCGACATAGGAATTGCTGATGCTAATGACCGAACGCCTATTCGCTCCGGCAACAATACCTGCAACCGGATACCCACCCTTAAAATAAGAACCAACAATGCCAAGACTGTCAACGGCAACGCTATCCTGAACCCAACCTAAAAGCGCTACGCTCTGGGAAGTGTCAGAATACAAGCCACTAATGGTATGGCCCTTGCCGTTAATCTTGCCGGAAAATTCTCTACGGAACTCGCCTACCGGAACCCATTTCAAATAGCTTCTGTCTTCTCGCAAGGAATCGTTTGAACCAAGGACATTCTTGTTCACCACGATGTCTGCCGTCAGCTCGGCGCATATGTTTGTTTCTTGCTCAAAGTTGTCGGTTCCATTTACAATATAGGCCAATCCGTAAAGTTCGCTGGCATTGCCAATCTGGTAGCAGCTATTCACCTTTTTCGGTCTCTTGACTTCGAACCACTTGGCGTAAACGGTCACCGTGTCGCCTTCTGCAACAAACGGCAATTCCAGCTTTGCCCTCGGAACATAAAATGTATCGACGGCATCTTTTTCCAAAGTCCAGCCCCGGAAAATAAAGCCTTCGCGTTTCATGGAATCTTGCCCGAATAAATAGCACTTTGCCGTAGTACATTCCCGGTATTCATTTCTCATTCCAGAACCACCGTTCTGGTCGGCATGCAAAACGAATGACAGGGTATCGGCCGCATTCACCGCCACAGCCAAAGCGAACAATAAAATCCAAACTTTGTTCATCCTATCCTCATTTTTTATTCCATAAAGATAGCAACATCATAAATAAAATTGTAAAAAAACAGGTGCTAATGTAAAAAAATGGGTGCCTTATGGCATAAAATGTTGTTTCATCCGTTTTATGGTTAGGAGACCACCATGAAACAACCTAAGGAACTCTTGAATATCGCGGCGAACTCCTCCGTACCCGTCCTCATCCAAGGGGAGTCGGGCGCGGGCAAGGAGGTAGCCGCACGCTACATACACGAACACGGCCCGCGGTGCAACGAGCCGTTCGTCGCGCTCAACTGCGGGGCGCTCGCGCAGAACCTCATCGAGAGCACGCTCGAGGGCTCCGTAAAGGGTGCCTACACCGGGGCGTACGCCGACCAGAAAGGGATCGTGCGGGCGGCACACGGGGGCACGCTATTCCTTGACGAGATAGGCGAACTCCCGCTCGACGCGCAGAGCAAGCTACTGCGCATTCTGCAGGAACGCACGGTACTGCCCGTAGGCGGCTCGCACTGCATCCACGTCGACTTCCGGCTCATCTGCGCTACAAATAGGAACCTCAAGAAGGAGGTTCTCGAAAAGCGTTTCCGCGAAGACCTGTTCTTCCGGCTGAACGTATTCCCGATAGTCATCCCTCCCCTGCGCTCGCGTGACGACTTCGAGGAACTTGCACGCGACCTGTGGCACAGGATATGCGAGCACGCGAGGCGCACGCATTTCGAGGTCCCCAAGACAAAACTCTCGCTAAGCGAGATTACCGCCCTCAAGCAATTCAAGTGGCCCGGAAACGTGAGGCAACTGAAGAACGTGCTGCAGCGCTACGCCCTGCTGGAATCGCACGGGGTAAGGCTCGAGGAACTCCTGTGCGACGAATTCGCGACGACATCGGTCCACGAGAACGAATCAAGGCAAAAAGACGAGCAGAATGCACTGTGGTCAAAACGGCGCACAGCCGCACCGAAGTGGGAAATAATCAAGAACGTGCTCGACATGTGCGAATGGAACAAGAGCGTAGCATCGAGCAAACTGGGGATAAGCAGGGGGAGCCTATGCTACCAGGTGCGCAAGCACGCGGGGAGCATGGCGGAAGCGGGCTAGAATCGGGACTAGAACCTTACGCCCAAACCGAGGTAGTGGTTGCCGTCGCCGAGAGCCGGGCGCGGCGAGTAGCCGTAATCAAACACGATGCGCCCGAAGGTAAATCCGAGACCCGCGCTGAAACCGTCCTCGGTATGCGGGCGCGCCGCATAGCCCGCACGGAGCAGCAGGAATTCCTGGTAGGCGACTTCCATGCCGAAGCGCCATTCGGGGTCGTCCATGTCGGCACGGCGGTAGGCGTCGGCAGAAACATGAACTTCCCAGAGGCTCTCGAGCCCGAAGAGGAGGCTCACGGGAACGATGCCCGTAACGCCAGCCTGCAAGGCCATCGGAGCGGCCTCGTGCTCGCCGCTGTACTCGCTATCGGTCGCATAGCCGAAGTTCGTGATGGTCGCACCGAACGAAAGGTACTTCATCACGCGGTAAACGGCACCCGCATCGCCCAGTATGGCAAACGTCTCCTCGTCGTCAATCGCCTGGTAGGCAAAGCGCGCAGAAACAGACCAGCCAAAGGCCTTGCCGTAATTGCCGGCACCTGCCTGCAACGCCCAGGCATACGCACCGTATTCCCCGGTAAGCATGCCTTCCTCGTCACGGCCCTCCAGGTTATCGTACCCGAGGTACTCGAGCCCGAAGGAAAGCGCGAACGATTCAAACAGCGGGAGCCCGTAATAAACGGAGACAAAGTTGTCTGCGCCTGCGTCCCCGAAAATAATCTGGTTCACCCCGAATTCGGAACCGCGCAGGTTCGTAAGTGCCAGCGGGTTGCGGGTCACCTCGGAAATGCGGCCCGCATCGGCAACGCCGGCACCCGAGAGGGCGGCGCTGCGGGGCGATACCTGCATCGAAAGGAACTGCAGCGTAACCCCGCCAAGGCCCGTATTCCAGTAACGCCCGCTAGCAGCGAATGCAGCGACGCCCGGCAACAGGAGGAGGATCAGCAGTTTCTTCAACATACAAGTTATAAGATACAAAAATTACTTGCGCCAGCCTTCCATGACCTTCATGCATGCGGCAAGGAGCGCCTCGCTCCTGTCCTTCGCCTCGGTTTCCACGTAGCAGCGGAACTCGGGAGCATTGCCACTCGGGCGCAGGTGCACGATATCGCCGGAATCAAATTCCATGCGGTAGCCGTCCGTCTCGTCGATTGCGACAATCTTGCCCTGGAAGGGGGCAGGCATATTGCCGGCGGCATCGGGCTTCGCGAACTTGGAAGGCACCGCGGTGAACGCGCCGAACAGTTTTTCGCCCAGTTTCTGCTCGCGAATCTCGGCAAGTTTTGCCTTCGAGATTTCGGTCGGGAATTCCTTCAGGCGGTCGCTGAGCGTAAAGCGCTTCGGGAGTCGCTTGAGCAGGTCGACAACGCACATGCGTTCCTCGCGCACGCGCACCATCACTGCAATCATCGGGAGGAGCGCATCGCGGGTCGGGAGTGCAGGCAGCGTGCGGGTCGCGCGCGTCTCGCCGCCGCGGCCATCGGTATCGACAAATTCACGCGTGAGGTCGGTCTGCAGCAAGAACCCACCGTTCGCCTCGTAACCGGCGACGGACGCGGTCTTGTCCGCGGCGTCCACAAGGCTTTCCATGCCGGCAATCACGTACGGGCTCCCGATGCGGGTGCGGCAAATCTTCTCGAAGGACTTGGACTTCTCGAGCGACGTGTTGCAACTCACCGGAGTTGCAATGCGCTTGACGCCAAGCGCCTGGGCAGCGAGGATGCCCAGCACGTCGCCACGCAGCCACATGCCGGTATCGTCTGCCAAGAGCGGGCGGTCGCTATCACCGTCGGTACTGAAAATCGCATCCACAAAGTCCTTGTGCGCAAACTCGCGGGCAAGTTCCTCGTCTTCCTTGCGGATAGCCTCGGTATCGACCGGGATAAACGTCTCGCTCCTTGCAAAGGGCTTCACGGTGGCGCCCAGGCTCTCGAGAACCTTCACCACGATGTCGCGGCCCACGGCGGAATGCTGGTACACGCCGATGGTAAGGCCGGCAAGCGCCCTGGTGCCAAAGAATTCCGGGTAGCGCTTCAGGTAGTTCGCCTCGGCTTCCATCTCAATAGCGGGGAGTTCCGGGGAAGCCTTCAGCATACCACTTGCATCAAAAATCGCCTCATCGAAGTCGACGGACTGCGAAACGATTCCCTGCTCGTCCTTCTTGGAAATCTCGCCCTTCGGGTGGTTGAACTTGATGCCGTTTCGGTCGGCCGGGATATGGCTGCCCGTCACCATGATGGTCGGGAGCGCCTTGTCGAGGCCGTACAGTGCAATCGCCGGGCTCGGGATGCGGCCGCAGTAGATAACCTTCCATGCACTGTCCTCGCCCGCCTTCACGAGCGCCTTCAGAATGCGTTCCGTACTCGGGCGCAGGTCACCCGCAATCGCAATCGTGTGGTCGCACTGGTAACTTGCCTCGCAGTACTTGATAAACGAGCGCGCATACACGTAGCACACGCGGTCAGTCATGGCAGATACAAGCCCACGCGCACCGCTCGTACCGAACGCCACGCCGGACTGTTTCATTACATCTTGCATTGAAACGGTCATAGTAACCTCAATCTAAAAAAGCGTCCCGCCGAACGGGACGCAAACAAACTAGAAGAACACAGGCGGCCAACGCGGGTTCTTGGAACTCATGTCGATCTTGTAGAAGTCCTTCTCGAATCGGCCATCGTCCATGCCGTACATCTGCATCACGTGGCGAGCAATCCACTTGCCGAGCTTGAGCACGGTGAGCTTCTTGCGCAGGCGGCCCTGGCAGTCACGGTTCATGATATCCGGGAGCGTCGAGGTCGTGAGGATCTCGTCAATAGCCGGGCTGTTCAACTTTTCGCGAGCTTCCGCACTGGTGTGGAAGTGCGTAACGCCGAAGCACACGCGGTTCGGCTTGCCCTTCTTGATATGTTCGCAGCACTGCACGATGGTGGTACCCGTACGCACCATGTCGTCGAACACGATCACGTCCTTGCCCTCGATTTCCTCGATGCTGATGTCGGAAAGTTCCGGGTTGAAGGTCATGCTGATCTCGCGTTCGCCGGTACGGACCTTGTCCATCACCACGCGCTTGCACTCGGGCAACTGCAGTGCATCGAACACCGCGTTCATGAACGGGCGGGCGCCCTTGTCCGGGGAGACGATAACGAGGTTGTTGCCGTCCTTGCCGGTCTGCACAAAGTTGCTGCTCTTGATGTAGTGGGCATACACATCCGTCGGGATGAGGTTGTGAAAGTTGCCCTCGAAAATTTCGGTAAAGAGGTTCTGAACCTTCACGCTGTGGTTGTGGCAGGTAACGACCGCATCCACGCCGGAGGTCTTCAAAAGTTCTGCATAGAGGTGGCTCGTGAATGCCTGGCCGTCAAACTTCTTGAGGTCGACATCCGGGCGGTCCTTCTCGAGCGGGCCAACGCGGTGCGGGCCACGGTCCTGTGCGCTGTAGAACAGGTCGGGTTCAACGAGCACCACCTGCTCGGCACCGTTGTCCTTTGCGGCGCGGGCCAGGATGCAGTTGCGCATGGCGTAGTCGTTACGGCTGCGTTCGTGGTTCGAGACCGAGCAAATCAGGACGATCTTGCCTTCCAGACGCTTGCCGATGTGTTCCATGTCGTCCACATCCAGCATGTAGCGGGGGCAGAATTCGGAGTTGGCGAAGGTCTTCAGGGAGACCACGTCGGAAATATCTTCACGAAGCCCGATGTACTGTGCCATGTCGATGGCGAACGGATCATCGGTGAAGTTACCAGTCACGATAAAACGATCTGACATTTTTTAGCCTTGGCTTGAGGTTGAACCTTTGGGTAGGCACAAATATAGTTTTTTAATCAGAGTCTCGCCTTCACGAGCGCGTACAAATCCGCAAAGACTTCGTCGGGAGTGCGGTCCGCATCGATTGCGGCAACACAGTCCGGGTATTCGCGGGCCGCGGCCAGGTACCCCTGGCGCACCCGTTCGAAAAAGTCGGCCTTCTCCTGCTCGAGCCTGTCGGGCGCCTCGCCCCGCTTCGCGGTGCGTGCGCGGCCGCGCTGCACGTCGATATCGAGCACTACCGTAAGTTCCGGGAAGCACCCCTCGCAGGTCAGTTCCGTAAGGCGCTGCACCTTGTCGGCGCCAAGCCCACGGGCATACCCTTGGTAGGCGAAAGTGCTCCACGCAAAGCGGTCGGCAATCACGACCTTGCCCGCATCGAGTGCCGGCTGGATAATCTCGTGAATCACCTGCGCGCGGGCGGCATTGTACAACAGGAGTTCGGTCTTGTCGCTCATGACTCCCTTGAAAGCGGGGTCAAGCAGTATCTCGCGGATACGTTCCGAAATCTTCGCGCCACCCGGCTCGCGCAACTTCACGACGGAATAGCCTTCCTTCGTGAGGGCCGCGATAAGCATGTCGATCTGGGTCGTCTTTCCCGACCCGTCGATGCCTTCCAGGCTAAAAAACCTTTTCGCCGTCTGCATACTTCGCAATGACAATTTCAGTTATTCAACGTCCTTGCCGTGGCACTTCTTGTACTTGAGGCCGGAACCGCACCAGCACGGGTCATTGCGGCCAAGCTTGGGGCCTGCCTGCTGGGCGCGCTTCTTTGCGGCGGCGAGCACGGCGGGGTTCGTGTAGGTACGGCGCACCGTCGGGCGCGTGCCCGGCAAAGCGGACTGCGGCATCGGCTGCGCACCCTGCTGCTCTTCCGAGATGGCGTTGCTTTCGGAGGTGGCAGCCTGGCCCGCAAGGCCTGCGGCCTTCGCGCCCTCGGCGCTCAACTGCTCTGCACCCTGCTCGGCGTTCGCGGCACCTTCGCCAGCGTTCTGGGCAGCCTCTGCGGCGGCCTTCTTCTCGGCGTCGATCTGTTCCTGGCTCTTGAGCTGCAACTGGTCCGGCGACACGGTCATGCCGTTCGGGAGCGTAATGCGGATGTTCAAGATGCGCAGCGCCGTGAGGGTAGCAATCTTCTCGAGGCAGCCCTCGAACAACTTGAAGCCCTCGTTCTTGTAGACCATCAGCGGGTCCTTCTGGGCGTAGCCGTGGAAGCGAATGGCATCCTTCAACTGGTCCATCGCGTACAGGTGTTCCTTCCACACCTGGTCAATCGTCATCAGGAGGAAGCGGCGCTCGATATTGTGGAAGTCGGCTTCCGGGATAATCTTCGTGAGCTTGTCGTAGCGAGCCTTGCAGAGCCCGATAATCTCGTCAAGCACCTGCTCCGGAGTCTTGTGCATAGCCTCGTCGAGCGTGAGGTTGTATTCCATGCTCAAGGTGCGCTGTAGGTCGGTGTGCAGGCCTTCGAGGTTCCAGTCCTCGGGGTAACTCTTCGCAACGATGTAACTGGAGACCTTGATATCGCAGGCGTCCTCGATACGGTCCATGATTTCCTGACGGATGTCCTCGCCGTTCAGAATGCGGCGGCGGAGCCCGTAAATCACCTTGCGCTGCTCGTTCATCACGTTATCGTAGTCGAGCAAGTGCTTACGGATATCGAAACTCTGACCTTCCACGCGACGCTGTGCACCGCGAATAGAGCGGCTCACGATCGGGTGGGTAATCACCTCGTCCTCGCCCACGCCAAAGCGGGTCATGAGGTTCTTCACGCTATCGCCACCGAAGATGCGCATCAGGTTGTCGTCGAGGCTAAGGAAGTACTGGCTCGAACCCGGGTCACCCTGACGGCCCGAACGGCCGCGCAGCTGGTTGTCGATACGGCGGGACTCGTGGCGTTCCGTGCCAAGCACGTGCAAGCCACCCAACTCGGTAACTCCCGGGCCAAGCGCAATGTCGGTACCACGGCCGGCCATGTTGGTCGCAATCGTCACCTTGTCCTTGTAGCCAGCGTACTGGATAATCTCGGCTTCGCGGCCATGGTTCTTCGCGTTCAGCACTTCGTGCGGAATGCCTTCCTTCTCCAAGAGGCCGTGCAGGTGCTCGGACTTTTCGATGGATGCCGTACCCACGAGGAGCGGCTGGCCCTTGCCGTGGCGTTCCTTGATTTCTGCCACGATGGCGCGCCACTTCGCGTCCTCGCTCTTGTACACCATGTCCTGCAGGTCCTGCCGGATGCAGGGCTTGTTCGTGGGAATCACCCACGTGTTCATGTTGTAAATCTTGATGAATTCCGTCGCTTCCGTTTCTGCCGTACCAGTCATACCCGAGAGCTTCTTGTACATGCGGAAGTAGTTCTGGAACGTGATGGTCGCAAGCGTCTGGTTCTCGCGACGGATCTGCACGCCTTCCTTCGCCTCGATGGCCTGGTGCATACCGTTGCTGTAACGGCGGCCTTCCATGAGGCGGCCCGTGTTCTCGTCCACAATCACGATCTCGCCATCGCGCACGATGTAGTCCACGTCCTTCTCGTACAGGTGCCAGGCGCGCAGGGCCTGGTCAAGGTAGTGCACCCAGTCGGCGTGCTCGCCGTAGAGGTTCGTAATCTGGAGCAAGCTCTCGACATGGTTCACGCCCTTCTCGGTGAGCATGATGTACTTGTCCTTCTCGTCGACGCCGAAGTCCTTGTTCTTGATGAGTTTCTGGGCAATCTCGTTCGCCTTCGAGTACTTGTCGGTCGCATCCTCGGCAGGGCCGCTGATGATAAGCGGGGTACGCGCCTCGTCAATAAGGATGGAGTCCACTTCGTCCACGATGCAGAAGTTGAGTTCGCGCTGCACCAACTGGGACGGGTCGACCGCCATGTTGTCGCGCAGGTAGTCGAAGCCGAACTCGTTGTTGGTACCGTAGGTCACGTCGCTGTTGTAACTCGTGCGGCGCGTTTCCGGGTCGAGCCCGTTCACGATAAGGCCCACCGTGAGGCCCAGGAACTTGTACACGAGGCCCATCTGCTTCGCGTCACGGCCGGCGAGGTAGTCGTTCACCGTCACCACGTGCACGCCGTGGCCGCCGAGGCCGTTCAGGTACACCGGGAGGGCGGCAGCAAGTGTCTTACCTTCACCCGTCGCCATTTCGGCAATCGCGCCCTCGTGGAGCACCAGGCCACCGATCATCTGCACGTCGAAGGGCATCATGCGGAACGGCTTCACCGATTCCGGGTAGAGCTCGCGCACCTTCGCGTAGAGAGCGGCAGGCAGGTACACCTCCCACTCGTTCTTGCCGCTGGCGAGTTCCGCCTTCGCGTCGTTCGCCGCATCCTGCAGTTCAGGGCCGAGGCGGCTGAAGTCAAAGCCGAATTCCGGCTTGAAGATGTTGAAGATACCGAGCCTGCGGTCACAGGCCTCCTGGCACACCGCAAAGGCATCGACCTTGATATCGTCGAGGGTCGCACCGTTCGCAAGCTTCTCGCGGAATTCCGCGCTCTTCGCGGCGAGGGCGGCATCGTCCAGGGCCTCGAGCGCATGCCTAGCCTCGTGAATCTTCGCGATAACAGGGCGAAGCTGCTTGACCTTGCGTTCGTGCGGAGTCCCGAAAACCTTGTGGAGGACAGTATCTACTATGCTCATAACGTTCCTTTATAACGGCCGAAGGCGTACCCGCGGCCACAGATTAAAATTTTAACGTCTGCAAATTTAGAAAAAACGCCCGCCATAAAGGCCCCCGCAGGCAGCGGGAGCCCCAAAACACGCGATTTTAAGGAGCAGGGCGCACTACAGGCGGTGCAGCCCGCGGTTCCCGTGTTCACGGAGCCAGTTCTCGAAGGCGATTTCCCACTTCTCCTTCTCGCGCACCGGCACAAACCGCCCCTCATGGCGGTAGAGTTTCCAGCAGGCATATATGAACAGCACGGCGGCAAGGCCGACAACACAGACGAACTTAATCACGAGAACCGTGAATTCGCAATCTCCAAACAGCAAGGCCATCTAAACCCCTTTTGTCTCCAATCAACAGACAAACATCCAAAACCGGGGCCAAATATAGATTCATCTCGCTAGGGCATTGCGACAAAAACCCTATTCGTTTCTTTCAAAAAACTTACGATACGCACAAAGTAAAGAAATTTGTACGTAGTGAGGACTAAAAGCAGTTAACGAAGTTCTCAAACTTTTGCATACAGCAGCCTCCCCTCTCGAGCAACTCTTCGAAGCGATCCACGCCGCCACCGAAAACAGCCAAGTCAATATCGCTCCGTTCCCGGTTGGTCCCCCTTGCCCGAGAACCAAACAAAACGACCTTCTCGAGTTTGCAAGTTTTCGCAAACTCCTCTATCTGGCGTTGTATGTTCAGCGGCAAGTTCATGGTTCCTCGGACTGCTATACCCTTAAATATAATTTAAAATAATAAATTTTCAAAATAGCAAGTTATATATCCCCTCCTAAAAATTATATATTACCAAAACAGGACCCGCCCTCACAAAGGAGATCAATATGAAAAAGGAAAGAATCAGCTTTCTAGGCCTTTCTGCCATGGCGATGATGTTGGCGTCGTGTGGCGACGATTCCAGCAATACATTCATCTCCGACCCATCTGATAACTCCTCAGTAGAAACCATCTACGACCTGGGAAAGTGCAACGACAAACGCGAGGGCGAGGTTGTCTTTGTCGAAAAGGAAAACGCTAACTATAAATGCGTGAGAAGCGACTGGGAAAATATTGGAAAACCAGAAAGTTCCTCCGACGAAAAGAAGTCATCGAGCTCCGGCAAGAAGGGGTCTTCTAGTTCAAGCAAGAATGACTCCTCCAGCTCGAGCAAGTCATCAAGTTCCTCCAAGGGAGATTCATCCGACAAGAGTTCATCCAGCGAAAACAAGTCTAGCGGAAACGATAGCCATGACAAGTCGTCCAGCAGCAAGGTTTCCAGTTCAAGCAGCGTTCCCGAATCCAGTTCGAGCGTGCAGGGCGCCGACGAAACCGTCAAGACTGTCGCCATCAGCAAGCAGGTTTTCAATGGTGTCGCCGAGAAGGGGCCGTATGCCGCAGGCAGCATCCTGAGGCTTTCCGAACTTGACGAAGCGCTAGACCTTACCGGAACCAATTTCGAATGGGAAGTGACCGGCTCGCAGGGAGATTTCACGTCACCGAAAATTACGTTATCTACACAATACGCGCAATTGCAGGTGAGCGGCTCCTACTACAACGAAAACTTCTTCAAACCCTCTACGGGCACCCTGACCTTGAGAGGCATTGTTGACCTAAAGGACCGCGAAAGCGTGAATATGAATGTCCTGATCCACTTGATCCACAAGCGCGTAGTGTATCTGTATACGGAAAGCGAGAAATACAAGAACGTTCCCGCCGCAAAGGCTGCTGCAGAACAGGAAATAATGAAGGCATTCAACTTCGGTGGAGCGAACCACTCTTTCGAAGACCTGAGCATTTTCGGCAAGACAGAGGATGACGCCAAATTGCTGGCCGCATCTGTCCTATTGCAGGGCGACCTCACGGAATCCGAACTCCTCAGCCGCCTTACGAGCATCGCGGAAAACCTCGAAAAAGACGGCACCTGGGACGATGACGAAGAAACTCGCGTAAAAATGGCCGACTGGATAATGGCGTATTCGTACGGGACACAGGGCATTCGCCAGATGCTTGAAGAAATCAATCCGCAGGTTCCCCCGTTCGAAAAGTATATCGGGCTGTTTGTTGGCGACGCTTATGGCTTTGGTGCTTGCACCGACGAAAACGACGCGGAATTCCTCAAGGTGAAAAACGGATACAGCAGCAATCTCGGAAAACAGTATGTCTGCGAAGAAGGGGCCTGGAGAATCATGTATTCCACCGAAGCCCTTTACGAGAACGCCTGCACCGTCAAGAAATCAGGCACATTCATGTCGCCCGAGACATCGAAGGACACCTATATCTGCGATGGCGGTCATGGCAGCTGGCGTCCCGTATCGCTTTATGACCTCCCAAAAGAACATTTCCGGAACAGCGAGGTCGAATACGGTTCGTTCAAGGATAGCCGCGACGGCCAGGAATACAAAACCGTCACTATCGGGCTACAGACATGGATGGCCGAAAACCTGAACTACTACGACAAGGATAACACCAACCTGGTCGCCAATGCCTGGTGCTACAAGAACGTGGAGAAGAACTGCAACCTTGGCGGAAGGCTCTACACGTGGACCGCCGCGATGAATCTGCCCTCGGGCTATCTGACCGCATCGGCAGCCGAAGAAATCGAGTCCCCACATCAAGGCATCTGCCCCGATGGCTGGCACCTTCCCGATTCCACCGAATGGTACCAGGTGGCAAACTATGTCTATAAGGTTGATGGCGCTTCGGGCCTGTTGAAGTCGGCAAAGGGATGGCAGACCTATTCGACATCGACCGTCTCCAATGACCCATACGGTTTCTCGGCTATACCGACGGGCGCCTATTACGGGACGCATACCACTCCCAGCGGGGATTTCAGCCAGACGACATTTGACGATGACGGCTACTTCGCAAACTTCTGGACATCATCCGAAGCCAAGAAGGTTACAGGTGCAATCTATGCCTACCTCGATTACCGCAAAACAGCATTGGGATTCTACTCATCACAATACAACGAAAAAGACCGCGGGTTCTCTGTCCGCTGCGTGAAAAACTAAACATCTACGAACAGATTATTCCAATCAAAGGTCAAGTTAGGGAACATATCCCTCTTACGGAAATGATCTATGTGAGCATCGCCCGAAAGTGGCTCCTCCGTATAGGCGCTCACGCCGCCACCGAAAACAGCCAAGTCAATATCGCTCCGCTCCCGGTTGTAATGCAGTAAAGCATTTTTAGCCATTTTGATGGCCCTTATTGGCGTGCTTCTATCTGTCGTAACAAGCCACTTTCTCCACCATGGGCAAAGACGCCGTACAATACCCACCAGCGCAACCCAGTCTTTCCCATCTTTCCGGAGGACCATAAAATTCAAAATACCTCCCTCTTGTAGAACTCGTATAACTATACCACCGCGCGGTATCACGCTCTGCAATCACATTATAGTGATTCCCCGTGTAGAAGCTTATAACCGGTTCCACAATCTCAACATCATTATTCAAATAGACATATAACGCTAATTTGGATGAGTCTATATCTTTCTTATACTTTTCCGACACCTCGCATTCAAACTCGCGCCATATAGGGAATTCCTCTGATGGGATACATTTTTCTATTGCATCATTACTAAGCAAGTAGTCAAAAGATTCTTCCTCAGATGTCCTGCATGATATTGCGTATATAGATAGTCCCTTTGTCGCCTCAACGATACCATCATGCACTTCTTCAATATCCTCAAGACACACCTGCTCACCGTTCAGATAGAACTGGACACTATCAACATCATAGATGGACTTGAAGTTTATCCTAAGGTTCGGGAAGCATTCCGTACCATCGTAATCGCATCCCAAAAGGATAGCGACCAGCATACAATAAAGGAGTCCAAGCACTTTTGTGGACTGGTAGGGTTTTACATGAGTGTGATATCGTGTTATCAAATTCATTGCGCTGCCTAAAAAAGGAAACAGGGTGAACAAATACCGTATGGAAAAATACGCTTCAGCACAAAAATATATATATTAACATAAGGCAGCAATGGAGATGACTAAACTTACCGTAAAAAACAATTACCTTCCATCAAATCTTTTGTTGAGAGCTTTCTAATGAAATATTTTATTTCTTTTTTGCTGTTGCTACTTGTCTATTCATGCTCAACGGAGCCTGTAGAAACCGGGCCTTTTCATGATTCGTATTACTGTGAATTTGATGAACGTTATTATCCTAACCTATCTACTTATTACCAAGATTGTAAGGAAGAGTTTGCTGAAGAGCATCGAAAACTCGACTCTATAATGAGGGTGCATCGCGCGGAAAAGAAAATATCAAATGATTGCTTGATAGACGAAGTCTGGTATACAAGCAAACTTTACACAGACAGTAGGCTTGTCAGTTTACAATTCAGTTTTATGCAAGATGATTCCAATATGAGAATGTTCTTTTTAGCAGGATATGTTGATTTAAACGAATATGATGTTGATTACCATCAAGGTGCAGCACAGCGGAATGAGTATGTTTGCTCAAACCTATTCCCTCCAAATATCGATAGTGTTTTTGCTGATTCCAGTTGCGCCGATACGCTTGGCATCCGGTCTTTAATTAACGTTTTTGAAAACTTTCCTGACTCGTTGTGTGAAGAACGGATTAACAACTAGTTTTGCTAATTCCCGTCAAATGGAAATATGACACAGTTTGATTTACACTACCGTAAAAAAGCAATTATCTTCCATCCTATCTTTTGCTGAGAAATTTCTAATGATATATTACGTAAACTATTTCATTTCTTTATTGTTTTTGTTATTTGTTTATTCGTGCTCGACGGAGCCGATTGAAACTGGACCTTTTCATGATTGGTATTACTGTGAATTAAACAATGTGTCGTTTGATAGTTGGTCAGAATATGATTTTTACTGTAATTCAGAAGGAATCCAAATATACGACTCCTTAATAAAAGAAAACAAATATATAGCTCAATTTTATCATAAAACGGAATGTTTAGATTCAATAAAACAATCCCATTACTTGGATTATAATACAATTACGGGATATTTCCATTATATGATGTCTTCAGAAAAAATTTTTTTTGAATTTAAACGGGGAAATATCTATGCATTTGATAAAGTTGGGCTTTTCTTGTCAAGTGAAGATTATTTCTTAAATCCCATTAGATGCCGTATAGTTGATTATGAAAGAGATGACGGTAAGAGAGTTGTCGTGAATGATGTTATAGATACAATCCCGAGTACTTTTTTTACACCGGATCCTATTGAATTGTTCGAAAAAGCGACAACATGTGAAGAACAGATTGCTAATCTAAGGTTTTTCTATGAATTGTGTAAGGATTGGAACGAGCAACACATGTGATGAATTGATTCCCGTTTTTCAATCTTTTTATGAAATATGCCGAGAATGGGAATAGAATAGTCCGCTATTTCAACAAAAACCTTTGATTCGAAATTTCCAGGATTACAGGCGTTTGCCTTACCCAAAGTATTCCACCATGTATATATCCCTGGTCTAACACAACACCATTCAAGCCATACATTCTATATAGTTCATTGCGCCAATCTTTCTCTACTAAGTAGGCATTACCCGAAATTTTGTGAATAGTCACACTATTCATAAGACGGGTTTCAGGAATACTAGCCGTAACCAATTCCGGGCACTGGCTCAAGGTGTCCATAAAATCGCAAAAACCTTCGCAGAACATTCCCGCCGTCAGCGCCTCTGCCGCGACATCGGCATCATGGTCATCTTCGTCACTATAGGATCTATCGTAATTATAAGAGATACCGGAAAGGGTAAAGTCATTATACGATTCCGACAGCATCACATCAAGGATATGTCTAGACAAGGAATCAGCGTCAAACTTGCGCACAAACAATCCCCTTGACCCCATTTTGTGCATTTCGTCGGATATGACCTTCGCAAAATCGTAGTCTTCGTATAAACTATCGCACTCCTGGGCCAAATGACACATCTTATAAAATTTCATTTGCTTGCCATTCAAGTAAACATACACCGATGTATCCAAATCCGCACGATACGCCAGGAAGGTCTTTTCTTCTTTAAGCAGACCATTTCCATAGTCAACCGATTTCACCTTACCCATATCAACCTTATTCTCATCAAACAGATTGATTTCTACAATAGGGTAATCATGACTTGACATTGCGACAACCTCACATGACAACGCAATATCAGCCAAGAGCAGAATCAAACAAGCAATCTTCCGCATATCACTTATAGTCCTGGCACTTCTGCTTCATGTCTTCAGCATAGCGTTCCAAAATATCATCGGGGTTTTCTGTCAACGGCTCTTCGGGAGAGGAACAAGTCAAGTGCAACTGTTCAACCTCCTGACAATTTACATAGTGGCGATACAAGTCCCATCCCTTCGCTTCGCAGGACTTCTCTATATCGGCAAGGTCCTTTTCGCACAAGTCCTTGTTTCCATAAAGGATGTCGATTTTTTCATGATAGACAACTCCATCATTACTTGCGGTAAGGAAGAATATATAATCATAATACGTTTGGTCACTCCAAGCACTCCCTGCCATCTGCACTCCATATTCCGGACGATAGATATTGATGAAGCATGTGCCGTCAACAGTAGTAAGATACTGCTCCCATTCACCCCTGAATTGGATCTCATACCAGTAAATGGTTGTATCAAGTTTGCCATGATCATTAGACGCAGGAAGGGCATCCTTAAATACTTTCGAAGAATCCAGCGGATGTTCCGGAATGGTGTATTCCGCAATCGAGTTCCCGTCCACCGTTCCGCCTGCGGTGCGGTCTTCGGAACAGGCGAAAAGCCCCCAAAGCAGGGGACACAGCAAGGCTAGAACGTAGCAAGGGATTCGATTCTTCATCTTGAATAGAACTATTTAAGTATTACGCTACGGCTCATTCCGTTCACTCGGACGATGTAGTTGCCCGGGGTTTGCAGGGTGATGCTCGTCGTTGCGCTGGCAATTGACTTGGCGGCAACCATGTGACCAAGCGCATCAAAGATGCGGACAACGCCACCCTGCGTATTAGAAAGCGTGAGCGTCATGCCGTTTACCGTGAGGTTGAACATAGGCCGCACAGCATTCCACGCAATATCCGTCCCCTTCGAGGAACTACTATTCGCCTTCGACGACGAAGACGATTCCGGCTTTGCAGAAGAACTGCTTTCCGCATCCGATGACGAGGACGCTATCATGCTCGAAGAACTTTCCTCGTCGCCCAGAGAACTCGAAGAGTTAGAAGCAATCTCAGAACTGCTAGAAGGTTGTTCAGAAGAACTGGAGGAAATTCCAGCCCCATTCTTTGAACACCGAGCATAATAAGACTTATCCGCACTAACAGCAGCAACAATAGGCATCCAGCCATCAAACTCATACCCTAACTCAGCACACGTAGGCTTTTCGCCTTTATATTCCGGCATATCTCCATAAGCAAAAGAACCCGTCTGTAGAGTATCCGTTCTAGAGATGAACGAAATCTTATACAAAATAGTCTCATATTTTGCGTTCAAGACTGACAATCCGTTCGGAACAATTTTTGCACCCGCGGCACCGACAAATTGATTTCCGTTGTACCAGCCAAGAAATTCATAACCATTCTTGGAAGGAGCATTTGGCAAAGTAATTTCTACCATTTTATCTGAAATCACATATTTTGCAAAAACATCGCCGGTCTCCGTTTTAAAGGCCAAAGTTTCAACCACAGAATTTTTTGGCACATATGTCGCATAAACGGTATAATCACCATTAATAATCGTATTTTCGTCTATCACCTGGTTTTCATAAGCCCAATAGCCAAACTTCAAGTCTTCATCGGCATCGCTAGGATCAGGAGCTTCAGGCATGTCTATAATTACTCCCTTATAGTTGGTAAGGCTTTCACCAATCTTATAAGTCTTGATATTAATAACCCTAGAAGAATCCTTGAATATAACTTTGTAGATTGCATGATTGTCTTGATCAGACATTACAGGATAGTTGTCTCCATGCTGGCTCCAATAACCAGAATTTTTGACCAAGCCATTACAAGTATTTAGGCGATACGCAAATTCTATCGTCTCCATTTCAGCAGTTGATATACCGAAACCAAGTGAGTCGTCATCAACACGGTAAATATCCTTATCAAAAAAAGCACACTGGGCAACCGTATCCTTATTATTTTTCAATGTAGAACCTGCAGTCAAACGCCCATTATTTACAATTGAATCAGATAAGGAAATGCTTCCTGCCACAGCCTTTGCCCTCGTAGATTTTCCATCAGCAGAAACTCCATGTAGCGGATATACGTGAGCATCACCGTTACCCCCATTCACAATAATAGTCCCCTTATTTACATTTCCTCCAAGTCTTGTTGTTGACGAAATCGTCGCCGTGATACCTGCGGCATAGCATTCCTCGCCTATACCTGCCAAGTTCACAACAACGCGCCCTTCATTCAACGAATAATACGCACTTGTTTGACCACCGATTCCACCAACCTTACTTGTAGACCGCGTATTTACGGTAATTGCGCCCTTGTTGACACACCCCTGAACAGTGCCTAAACCTGCAATACCGCCAACAGTGGGAGAAACTACCGAATCAATTGTAATGTTTCCATAATTTCTGCAATTTATCGCAGAACCCCAGTTTCCAAGAATTCCGCCAACATTAGCAGTCTTGCTATTGTCCTTACCATCAAGAATAATTTCACCATAATTTTCGCAATTTGTCGCAGTACAATTGGAACAAGTTCCAAAAATACCACCAACATCAGCTCCCCCGTCAGTTATAATTTTACCCATATTGGTAGAATTCCTAACATCAACCTTTGCGGTTTTTCCAGATACTTGTGCTATGAAACCTGCAATATGTTCTCCAGTTCCTGCGATTTCACCCGCATTCACACTATGATCAATTATAATCGTGTCCCACGCTTCTCCAATAAATCCTCCCGTATAGCGACCAACAATTGTCCCCACATTTCTGCTATAATCAATAATGAGCGAACTATCTGCCGATGCATGCCCAACAAAACCACCAGCAGCAGTCTTTCCATCAATTGTACCTGCATTTTCAGAATCTGTGATAGTTAATCTTGTGATAGCAAATCCCACAAATCCACCCGCCTCGTAAGCCGAATATACGTTGCCCATATTAAAACTATGATCTATGGAAACCTGACCATTTGCAGACATGCATCCTATAAATCCACCTGCGAATTGTGAAGAAGTAATGCTTCCAGGATGCTTAATCTCTCCTTCATTCACAGAATTATAAAACGATAGATTGCCTTTGCTATACCCCACAAAGCCACCAACATAACTTTGACTACCCTGGATATTCCCCCTATTAAGACAACTTACAAAATCCGCAGCAGCACCAGGTGCGACACGCATCACAAAGCCCCCTAAATAACTCGGAGAATCATTCAATCGTATATTAACATTATTAGTGTCATTTTCAAAATATGCATAAGCAGAATCTATACCAATAAAACCACCCACCATGCCCCTTATTTCAGAACTATCTGCGAATCCCGAAACATGACTGTTTAAAATTTTTACAGAATCCATTACCAACGCAGCAACACCACCAGCAACTTGTTTTTCGGAATATACAATATACTCGTTATATTTTTTTGCTTTTCCTACAAAGTAAACATCGCCCCTAAAGCCGTTAATATAAGCCTTGCTCTTGATAATAGCGGCAAGACCTCCTGCATATGTGGTATCCGAAACAGTTCCTGCAACAGAAACATTAATAACGGAATCTCCAGAGAACATACTCGACAGTAAGCCTGCTCTAGATGTTCCTTCAAAATAACTTTGAACCAATGCATTTTGAAGATTTAGATTTTTAATAACTGCGCCAGGTCCAATAAACCCGAAGAAACCTGCATACCTTGCATTTGAATAAACTCCCGAAATCGTATGCCCATCACCGTCAAACACGCCCTTGTAACTAACACTATCCGCATCCCCAATCGGTGTCCATTTGACTGATTTTCCTGTTACGGCAGAATCAACAATTGAAATGTCTTTTTTCAAGACTGCATTATAACCGGTATTGCCCTTGTTTACCTGCATCATAAACCATGCAAGATTTTCGGCAGACTCAATTTCATAAAATGTCCTGCCATTTTTTTCAATGGTTGAAGGCTTTTTAACACCACCATCCCAATCTGCATATAGCATGGTTGGTAAAGAAAGCCCTGCCAGCAGGCAGAGAATGATTGCCTTGAAAGCCGAAAATCGGCTCGAACGGGAGAGGCGGATCTGGGTAGTCATCTTACTTATCCTCCATACATTGTTGTTTCATCTTTTCTACATAGCCATCTAGGACTTCATCTATGGTTTCTGTCAAATGGTCCTTGGACAGGGAACAGGTCAAATGAAATTCCTTTTCCGGGAAATCGACATAATGGCGATACAAATTCCATCCCTTGTTCTCGCAGGATTTTTCAAAAGCGGAAAGGTCGCCCTCCCAGCGATTTTCTTCCGGCGCATATGAGTTGTCTAGTTTCTCATGAAAGACAACCCCTTCATCACTTAAGGTAACGAAGAACGTGCGTAAGGAAAGACCTCCCCTTGAAAACGATTCAACAGTACGAACGCCATATTCAGAACGATAAACATTAATACTGCAATAAAAGAGTGGCTCCGTTTCTTCATAGGAGAAAACTTCTTCCCCTACACCATTGAAATTTATTTTATACCAGAAAATAGTTGAATCTATTTCGGATTCGTCCATACCTGCAGGCAACGCATCTGCGAACACCTTGACAGAATCAATATGAACCTCCGCAATTGAGTTCCCGTCTACCGTTCCGCCTGCGGTGCGGTCTTCGGAACAGGCGAAAAGCCCCCAAAGCAGGGGACACAGCAAGGCCAGAACGTAGCAAGGGATTCGATTCTTCATCTTGAATAGAACTATTTAAGTATTACGCCTTTGCTTGTGTCAGATTTTCTGGTATTCGAACATGACATCTAGCCTCACCATTAAATCTTTTTCCTTGGGTCTATATCCTAATTCGAAGATGTAGTCATTTATCTGTTTTTGGAAGCAGATTGTACCAGTGAATGATGACACATTGCATTTGGCTATAGGCATCCAGCCGTCTGCGGCAAGGGCAGCCTGGCGTTCGCTCCATTGCGGCTGTGTCATGTAGATGTAGCTTTCTTCGTCTGATTTTGTGAACAAGTCACATCGGTCATAGGCTTCCCAGGTAGAATCCTTTTCGGGAATGTTTGCTACGTAGGCCGCGTTTTTACAGTCTAATTGCAAATTAAAAGTAAACTGGTTGGGTTCGATGGACCTATGGAATAGAATCCCCATATTGGCTTGATAATGATATTCTGTGCCCTCTTCTACAAGTGCTTTGCTATAGGCTTCTAGGTTGTATAAGAAATTAGAACGTGCCGTTGCGTCTACTGCGCCTGGAATAACCACGACGCACTCATCTTCTTCGATGTCGTAGGTGATGGTGTAGGCCATTTCCGGCTGCACGGGCAATGCCTTCATGATTTTTTCGCAGTCGCTCGGCTGGAGGATTGCCGATGTATTCCCTGGCGAGGGGACTGCGTTGGCACCTGAGTCACTACCGCATGCGATTATCGTCATGCTTGCGGCAACAGTTAAAAGCGGCAAAAGTGTTCTTTTCATGGCGTGTTCCTTTTAGTTTTAGTATCTTCAGTGTCCCCGATCCTTTCGGTCAGCGGGAATAGTTGCAGGTTGAGCCGCAATACACGCTCCACCTTGTCGTCGTTAAAGATTATGCTCTGCACCTGTTCGCGGCACTTGCGCAGCGCCTCGACAATCTTGCCGAAGGCATCGTCCGAAACGCCCATGGTAATGCCCGAGACAAAGCGCTCGTCTGCCGGGACGCTGTCAAGGGTTTCGGCGGCAAACTGCGCCATCTGCCTGTTCATGGAACGGACCGCCAGCGCCATCGACTGCGTATCGCCGGCCAGCAACTTGTCCGTCTGCTCGTATGCCCCCGGCCCCGTCTTCTTGAGGAGCCCCGCCTCCACCTGGAAATCGATGGAATCCTTCACCTCCTTCGCCGAGACCTCGTGGAGGCTCTTCTGCGCGATTTCCTTGGGCATAGCCCCCGGCATGGCCGGCGCGAGTTCACGCACCACCGGGTGTACCCAGGAATCATAATACTTGTAGGCATCGGTGCCGACATGCGCCACCCTGTTCGCGCTCGCGATGCTCTCCATCTCGGCAAAGGCGTAGCGCCGCTTCTCGTCGGTCTTGGCCTGGGCGTACTGGACCATGTTGAAAAAATATTCGCGCTCGGCACCGACAAACCCGAACGCGTCCGCCACCTTGACGGTCGCCTTTTTCCCGAGGTTCGCCTTGCCCTCACAAACCTGCTTCAGGAACACGGGCGAGGCAAACCCCGCCATCCTGGAAAAGTCGCGCCAGGAGAAAGCGGACGTCCGCTTTTTCCAGTCATAGAAGTTTTGCAGGTAGCACCTATAGTCTTGATACTGCAGCAATGGGGCCATATACCTATGAATCTAGGTTCCAAGCCCCGTTTTGTCAACATTTTTTAATACAAAAGTGCCGTTTTTATTCAAAATTGTTGAATTTTTCACAATTTTTCGCAAATTTCAAAAATTTGGATACGCTTTGGATACAGGAAAGGGGCAGGGCGCCCCTATCAAAGAACAGCCTGGCAGAGCCCCAAAAATGTTGAAATTATGCGCACTATTGGCGTTTCTTATAAAAATCACCTTGCGCACTATTGGTAAATAGTATATATTTTACTTTGCGCACTATTGAAACGGAGAAACCTGTGGAAATTCAGAGAAAAGCCTACAACCGTCTTGTGAAATGGAAAAAAGAATCCAACGGGAAGAGCGCTCTGCTGATAGAAGGGGCTCGTCGAATTGGCAAATCCACCGTGGCCGAGCGGTTCGGTGAACGTGAATACAAGTCGTATATTCTTGTTGATTTCAACAAGGCCTCCAAAAAGGTTCGCGATAATTTCGAGACGAACCTGAACAACCTGGACATTTTCTTCCAGGTCCTGTCTCTGGAATACAATAAGCCGCTGTTCAAGAGAGAGTCGCTGATCATCTTTGACGAAATCCAGAAATTCCCGAAGGCGCGGGAATCGATAAAGTACCTTGTGGCGGATGGCCGCTACGATTTCATCGAGACGGGGTCACTGATTTCTATAAAGGAAAATGTCGATGACATAACAATCCCCTCCGAAGAAGAAAAACTTAAAATGTTCCCTTGCGATTTCGAGGAGTTCGCCAGGGCCTTGGGCGAAGATGTCTTGCTTGAGTATATTGGCAAGTGCTTTGCCGAAAAGAAACCTTTAGAAGATCATTTTCATAAGCGTGCGACGCGCCTTTTCAGGGAGTATATGCTGGTGGGCGGCATGCCACAAAGCATTGTTGCGTATGTAGAGAACAACCGGGACTTTTCGAAGAGCGACAAGGAAAAACGGAAAATTCTGGACCTCTATCGCGACGATATCAGGAAGGCATCTAAGCGTTACAATTCCAAGGTCTCCGCAATTTTTGAAAACATTCCGGGTTACCTTTCAACCCACGAGAAAAAAATTGTCCTTACCGAGATTGACAAGTCTAATGCGGCGACATTCTCCAAATATGACGAGCCGCTCTTTTGGCTTGACGACTCAATGATTTGTAACCTTTGTTATAAATGCGATGATCCCAATGTCGGCTTCGCTTTGAACAAGAACGATTCGTTGGTCAAGTGCTATCTGTGCGATACGGGCCTTTTGGTGAGCCTTGCTTTTAGCGAAAACGAGATTGCGTCGAACCAGTTATATAAGGCCATCATGGACGGCAAAATCTCGCTGAACGAGGGGATGCTCCATGAAAACATGATTGCGCAGATGATTCGAGCCAAAGGGCGGAAACTGTTCTTCTATACGGAATACGATGCCGCAAAGCATCGCAATTCCATGGAGATTGACTTCTTGATTTCTAATGAAAGCAAGGTCAATTTCAAGGTGTTCCCGGTAGAGGTGAAGTCTTCGAAAAATTATACGACAACATCACTCGGCAAGTTCAAGGATAAATTCAAGAAACGCATAGGCGAGTCCATTATAATCCATCCGAAACAATTTGCGGTTGATGACGGGGTAATGAAGGTCCCGTCGTATATGGCCTGGTGTATTTAGCGAATGATAGACTGAATGATGGCAAGTGCTTAGTACAGCGCGATCACGCCGAAGCGGAGCTTCTGCCAGCCGCCATTGCCCAGAAAGTCCTCGGGCGTGTATTCAGCATAGAAGCCGACGGGGCTCTTCAGTTTCACGAAGATGTTTACGCCAAGCGTCGTCACGTTCTTGCGAATGGCATACGCGGGCATGTTCTCTTCATTGAAAGAGAGAATGTCCATAAACTCGATGGTGCCTTCCGACGAGCCACCGTCATTCAAGGCCATCCTCTCGTAATTCATGTAGGCGCCGAGGGTGAACTTTTCCCCGACATCGAACATGACGCCACCGCCAAAGTTGTACAGGATGAAAAAATCAAAACGGCCAAGGGAATTGTCCGGCTCGGGTTCCAAATCGCTATCCTGGCGGTTGGGGTAGAAACCCCCGACAAACGACGCGCCCGCACCCAGGTAGAGCGGGCCCAGCCACTGCACAAAAACAGGTCGGATGCCGACATCCATCGGGATAGAAACCGGGAGCGAGAGGAAAAGGCCGCCCTTCTGGCCCAGCACGGAATAGTCCATCGAGGCAAGGCTCACCTTAAAGTTCTCCGTAAAGCCATACACGTGCATGTCGCTATGCGGGGCTTCTATAGTGTGGTCCGTACCCGCGAAGGTCGTGCCCACCTCCATAAAGCGGAATGTCTTTTCTGCCGTGGAATACCGAAGCGAGGCCGCCTCGCCCACCATGTTACCCGAAGAGGTAACGGCACAGCCGGTAAAGTTCAGCACACAAGCAAAAAGGACAAATATAGGCAGTTTCACACTAAACGGTTTCATAATAAACTCACATTGCTCTTGTTCCGAAAATATATGTTTTTGGGGGCAAAAATGAGCATCGCCAATCAGCGAAAAATGCCGCTTATCGGGAAAACGGGCTTTTTTGCAAAAAATGGAAAAGGCTGCGCCCGTTAAAGCGCAGCCTCTCGTTTCCAGGGAGTAATACAATTCTTTTCGGTTACTTGCCGAGTTTCTTCACGGCTTCCTTCCTGAAGCCTTCCATGGCGACGTCCACCGCATTCTTGTAGGCAGCAACCGACTTGTCGGTATGCATGTCAACATAGCTGTGGTTGATGCGTGCGGATTCGGAGCCCTCGAACTGCTTCCAGCCGCGATCGGTGTAAAGCACCTTCTCGCCGTTCTTGTCGATGATGGCGACATCCACGTAGACAATCGGCGTTACGTTGCTCGTAAGCTTAGTCATCATGCCGGTTTCGTAAAAGAAGTTGAATTCGGCAACAGCGATGGCATCGACACCGAGAGATTCGCAGAGTTTGCCGATACCACGGAGCAGCGGTGCCTCCTCGCGTTCACCATTCACGTAGTGCACGCCGTCCGGGTTCACCTTGGAGTACTGCAGTTCGTGCATACCCTTCGGCATCACGTAACGCACGCCGTTTTCGGGAGCGAGCCTTTCTGCGACCTGCTCGATCTTGCCCCAGGTATCGCTCGCCTCGAAGAACTTGTTCACGTCCTCGTTATCGATGACCTGCTCGAACGGGATAACGCTCCAGCCCTCGATGCCGTTAAGCACCTGGAAAAGGGCGTTCGCACCGTGCGTAACGACGGTCACCTGGCCCTCGGTGAACATTTCCACGTTGTCCTTGATGATGTTGCCCACAACCGTAAGAAGGTTCTCCTTCTCACCCTTCACGGTTTCGATGTCCTTGTATTCCTCGCTCCCCACAACACTCAGAATAGCGAGTTTCTTCACGTTGTCGACATCGGGCTTTTTCACGTTCACGCCGGCGCAAGAGCACAGCAAAAACACAAAAGAGCACAGGGCTATAAACTTTCTCATTATTTTCTCCTTCTTTATTATAAAGAACCTTTGTTCTCGTCTTAACCCGAAACGTAAATTAGCAAATTATTTGATTCTTGTCACGCTTTTTTAACAGTTTTGTTGTAGGTAATTACAACAAGTTAACATATTTTTTTATTACTTTGGGCAGAATATGTTATCTTGTAAGAAAAATGTATGATGATTACGGGTGCAAGATGTGTTTGCGGGGATAGAATGTTTTTTTGTGGAAGTTAGATGCGCGAGTAAAAAAGTTTTTCGAGGGGACAAAATGTGCGCGTTATGTTGTGTGCAATTTTTGAACAGACTTCACGTGATTCTGCCGAACACTTTCGGGAACGTTCACGCAGGGCTGCAACGCCTGCCACCACGATTCTAGAATGCGGGCATCGTAAACCTGGGGGCGCGTGCGGAATGCCTCATCGAGGGCATCGCGCAGTTCACACAGGTGTAACACCTGCCATCCATTCCCGTTGCTACCAAACTGCCCGCAGGCAGGCACGTTCCTGAGCGCGCACCTGTCGCTGAACACCACGAAGGAATATATGTGCGCGCTTTCCAGACGGACTTTCAGTTGCCGGAGCAACGCCCCCATGTGGCCCGTATTCTGCCGGATAGGGTTGTACAGCGTGTGGTGTACCCGCGGGCCCAATTCCTGGTTCCAGCGTTCCACATCGAGGCCTCCCTCGATTTCGCCGGAAATGTTCTTCGTCTCGAAAACATAGATGCCCGTAACGTGCAACAGCACCGTATCGATTTCGGTATAACCCGTATGCGTCGGGATAAAAACGTTCTGCAATATGTAATGCTTTCGCTTGTCCCCGAACGCCGCCCGCGCTACGAGCGCCGACGTGGCCGCCTCGCCGAACTTTCCGTGAACGTCATCGGCCAGGGCGGCCTCGAGCCCGCGGGCCTTGCGCGCATCGACCGGAGGGCGGTCCTCCTGACGGAACTGCACGTCGCGCGCATTCCAGTAACCCGCGCCGTCGAATCCGCTACCTGCGGGCGACTTGCCGGAGCGAGCGCTCCCCCGCCTGCCAAACCCGCGGGGGGCATGCCTGCCTGGCCGCGTGCCACCACGCCCACTCTTCCGCCGCGTCAAGACGAGCAGCAGGATTATTGCCACCAGGATAACTGCGAGGAGCGTGGAGTTCATAGCGCTATACCGGGTCGTTTGTGAGCAACAAACGCCTTGTATTAACGAGGCGTGGTTGCGAGAGTGAGCGCATATTACATTTCACTTTTGCCTCTAGCGCGAACGGTCTTATAACTGTTTACTGTAGTCGCGTTCGCCGAAGAGAGCCGTGCCCACGCGAATCATCGTGGAACCTTCCTCGATAGCGACCTCCAGGTCGCCCGTCATACCCATCGAAAGCTGGTCGAAGTGGGCAAACGCACCGCCTTTCGCGAGGAACTTCTGCTGGAGGGTGCGTAGGAATGCGAAGCATTCACGGCTGTCTTCGGCGACACCCGTGTTCTTCCCGATGGTCATGAGCCCGCGGAAGCGCAAATGCGGGAAGTTTTCGCTCTTGCCGTCTTCAGTCGCGACACCCGCCTTTTCTGCAAGCCCGTTCAGGAATGCCTCGGCCTCGTGCACGTCGAGCCCGCTCTTCGTCTCTTCTTCGCCGGCGTTCACCTGGAAAAGAATATCGAGAATTTTGCCTGCGCCATTCTCTCCGGGGAGTGCCGCGCAGACGCGCTCCAATTTCTCGACCGCCTCGATGCTCGCGATGGAATGGATGCAGTCGGCGACAATCGCCGCCTTCTTGAGCTTGTTGCTCTGCACGGGGCCAATCACGTGGCAACGCACGCGGCTCCCGTCCTTCGCCATGCGCGGTGCACTGAACTTGAGTTCGGCTTCCTGCACGCGGTTCTCGCCGAAGTCGGTCGCACCCAAACTAATTGCATTTTCCACAGCTTCTGCCGGGTGGAACTTGCTCACCCAAACGAGCTTAACCGATTCGCGGCTACGGCCCGCAATCTTGCAGGCTTCCGCAATCCTTGCTTCGAGAGCATCAAGGTGCCCACGCATTTCTTCGAGAGTGAATTCCATTTTACGCCTCTAATTTTCCAACGCTCAAATATATAAAACGAGTTATCGTCTAGCAAGAAAAAGGCCCAGTAAAACAATGAGATAGCAAGCCAAGAAAATAAAGGACGGTAAACCAAGAATCCCCACCATTTCCCATTCCCACTTGATAGACAACCAAATAGCGCAGCCCAATATATACAGCCATCCTGGAATAAACGGAACAAACGAAATCTTGGCAATGGTAAAGAAATCATGCGGCGTGCGCCAAAGTTTTCTATAGACGCACACAAAAGGGGCGCACAAAGCGAATGGAATAAAAGGCCAAAACACTGCAGAAAGAATCCACGCCCGTTTATCCGGACCCGTACCATAATCTACATAAAAACCCAAAGCAATCGCTGCCACAGTTAAAATTGTCGGCAAAAGAAAAAGAACAGTTTCTGCAATCACAAAAAAGAGAACATCTCTTTTTTCAAGCGTATATAGTGGCTTATCTTTCGACATATAATTTGTCCGTCAAATTTCTTTATTCAAAATACAAAAAATCCCCGGAGCGCACCGGGAACAATAAATGTAACATGGACCCTATCGCGCTTCGCGCTCCAGGGTGACACTCAGGCTACCTACTTCTTCGCCTTCTTCTGCACGAACAGAATCTTCACGATTTCGTCGATATGCTTGTGCGTATAGATCTTGAGGCCCTTCTTCGCGGGTGCCGGAAGTTCGTCCACGTCCTTCTTGTTCTGCGCAGGCAGGCGAAGCGTCTTCACGCCGGCCTGGAGAGCGGCAAGCGCCTTCTCGTTGAGCCCGCCAATCGCAAGGCATGCGCCCGTGAGGCTCACCTCGCCGGTAAACGCGACGTCAGGCGGCACGGGAATCCTGGTGAACGCAGAAAGCAGGCACAACGTGAGGGCGATACCCGCGGAGGGCCCGTCCTTCGGCACGGCGCCTTCGGGCACGTGGATGTGGATGTCCGTCTTCTTGACAATCGCGGGATCGATGCCGAAACGGTGCAGGCGTTCGCGCACCAGACTCACTGCAATCTGGGCGGATTCCTTCATCACGTCGCCGAGCTTTCCCGTCATGATAATCTGGCCCTTGCCGCTCAGGAGCATGCACTCGATGGGCAGAATCTCGCCGCCCACGCTCGTCCAGGCAAGGCCTGTAACCACGCCGGGGCGGCCCGGTTCGGGCAATTGACTATCGAGGAATCTCGGGGCACCGAGGTATTCCTGCAACTGCTTCTCGGTAACGGCGGGCTTGATCTTCTTGCCCATCACGATTTCCTTGGCACGGTGGCGCACCGCACTCTCGAGGGTGCGTTCCAGTTCGCGCACGCCCGCCTCGCGGGTCCATCCGCGCATCACCTGGTTGATGATGCCCTCGTCAAAGGAAACCTGCTCGCCCATCTTTACGCCGGTGCGTTCGCAAATGCGCGGCACCAGGTACTTGGCGGCAATCTGCAACTTTTCGTGCGGGTAGTAGCCGGGCAGGCGCACAATCTCGAGCCTGTCGCGCAGCGCCTCGGGGATTTCGCCCTCGCTGTTCGCCGTCGCGATAAACAGTACACGGCTCAGGTCGAGGCCCACTTCCATGAAGTGGTCGGTAAAGTCGTGGTTCTGTTCCGGGTCAAGCACCTCGAGCATCGCGCTCGCGGGGTCGCCACGGAAGTCGCTCGCCATCTTGTCGATTTCGTCCAGGAGGACAATCGGGTTCATGCACTTGGCACGGCGCAGCGCCTGGATAAAGCGGCCGGGCATCGCTCCAATGTAGGTACGGCGGTGACCGCGGATTTCGGCCTCGTCACGCACGCCACCAAGCGTAATGCGCACAAAGTTACGCTGCATCGCGTTCGCAATCGATTCCACGAGGGTCGTCTTGCCCACGCCGGGAGGCCCAACGAGGCAGAGTATCGGGGAGCGGCGTTCGGTTCCGGTGAGTTTCAGAACCGCAATGTATTCCATGATGCGTTCCTTCACCTTGTCGAGCCCAAAATGCTTGGAATCGAGTTCGCTCTTCACCTTCTTCATGTTGAGCACGGTGTCGGTGTACACGCCGTAGGGCATCGCGAGGAACCAGTCGATATAGTTGCGGCTCACCGCGTATTCCGGGGACGTCGGCTGCATCAGCTTCATGCGCGCGATCTCGTCCTCGAGCTTTTCCACGATTGTCGGGCTAAAATTCTTCGCCTTGATCTTCTTCAGCAGCTGTTCCGGTTCCGAGGCGCCATCGCCATCACCGTCCAGTTCATCCTGCAACTGGCGGATCTGTTCGGAGATAAACCATTCCTTCTGCTGCTGCGCCATCTTCTGGCGCACGCTCTGCTGGATACGCACCAGAACGTTCTCGTTGTCGTCGGTAACGTCCATGAGCGCGAGGAGTTTCGCCGACATCTCGTCAAGCGACTTCACTTCCAGAAAACTCTGCTTTTCAGCAAGCGAAACCTGCAAGAAGGGCACAATGCCGTAGTAGGCATTCAACTGGCTTTCCATGCCGAAGAAGGCATCCACCATGCCCTCGGCAATGTTGCGCTTGGTCGCATATTCGCGGAAGCGGGTCAGCACCTCGTCAAAGGAATCCGTCTTCGCGTTCTCCTTGATGGGGGTCTTGCGCGGGGAAACGGTAACGTTCAGGAACCCGTCACGCAGGATTACGGAACGGAGGTCTACAACCTGCAGGCCCTCGAGCACCACCTTCACGCAGCCGTTCGGGAAGGGCATCACGGAACTCACGTTCGCAATCACGCCCACCGAGTACAGGTCAAGCATCGGGTTCTGGATTTCTTCGAGGGTCACGTCCTTCTGGGCCACAAGGATAATTTCATTGTTGTGGCTCTCGGCAAATTCAAGCGCGCGTAACGACATGTCGCGGCCCACCAGAATGCGGCGGGTCGTGTGCGGGAACACCACGGCATCCCTAAGCGGGAGCAGCGGGTACGTTTTCGAAAAGTCAAAGTTCATACAAAAACAAAGATAGTATCTTAAATCAGGGCGATAAAAAAGCAGTTGTCGCAAAAAATGCGACAACCGCCAAAACGGGTTAAAAGGTCTTGCCCTACGAAGCCTTCTTGCGACCGCGGCGCGGCATCTCCTTCATGAGATCCGATTCCGATAGGTCGGCCACGCCACCGAATTCCACCGAGTTGTCCTCGGGAGCGCCTTCCTCGGAAGAAACGGCAAGCCCGCTCTTCACCGTATCGGCAGTCACCACGAGTTTCTTCACATCGGAACCCGGCATCTCGAACATCGCCTTCTGCAGGGTGCGTTCCATTACGGAACGGAGCCCGCGGGCACCGGTCTTGCGGCTCATCGTCTCGTGAACGATTTCCTTGAGGGCATCGTCGGTAAACGTAAGTTCAATACCGTCCATCTCGAACAGGCTCTTGAACTGCTTCACCAGCGCGTTCTTCGGCTGCGTCAAGATGTTGAGGAGTGCAGACTCGTCGAGTTCCTCGAGCGCCACCGCAATCGGCAAGCGGCCCACAATTTCGGGAATGAGCCCGAAACGGATAAGGTCATCGGGTTCCAACTGCTGGAACAGTTCGCTCAGCGTGTTATCCTTCTCGCTGCGGATATCGGCACCGAAGCCCATACCGCCCTTGTTCACGCGCTGGGCGATAATCTTGTCGAGCGTCTCGAAGGCGCCACCGCAAATGAACAGGATGTTCTTGGTGTTCACCTGCACAAGCGGCTGTTCGGGGTGCTTGCGGCCACCCTTCGGCGGCACAGCGGCAACGGTACCTTCCAAGAGTTTGAGGAGGCCCTGCTGAACGCCTTCGCCACTCACGTCGCGAGTGATGGAGGGGTTCGCGGTCTTGCGCGCAATCTTGTCTATTTCGTCGATAAAGATGATACCACGCTCGGCGCGGGCCACATCGTAGTCGGCAGCCTGCAGCAGGCGCACGATGATGCTGTCCACGTCCTCGCCCACGTAGCCCGCCTCGGTAAGCACCGTAGCGTCGGCAATGGTAAAGGGCACGTCCAAAAAGCGCGCCATGGTCTGCGCGAGGAGCGTCTTGCCGCTACCGGTGGGGCCCACCAGCAGCAGGTTGGACTTTTCCACCTCGACGCCCGGTGCGTCGGCATGTGCCTGCCTGTAGCGCAGGCGCTTGTAGTGGTTGTAGACGGCAACGGAGAGCGCAATCTTCGCCTGGTCCTGGCCGATCACGAACTCATCGAGGTGAGCCTTGATTTCGGTCGGGAGCGGGAGCGGCTTCTGCATTGCAGCATCCGCCTTCGCCTTTTCCTGCATCGAGCGGGACTTGTCCTCTTCGATAATGCGGTGGCACATCGCCACGCAGTCACTACAAATCTGGACACCCGCACCAGTAATCATCTTCTCGACGCGTTCTGCGGGCTTTCCGCAGAAACTGCAAACTACTGTCGGGTGGTTTTTCCCGCTACGGTACATTAGCGCTACACTCCCTCTTTACGCGGAATAAAAATTTCGTCGATTACGCCGAAGGCCTTCGCTTCCTCGGGACCCATGTAGAAGTCACGGTCGGTCTTCGCGCGGACTTCATCAATCGACTTGCCCGTATGCTTCGCGACGATCTCGGTGAGGGTATCCTTGGTGCGGACGATTTCCTTCGCGGTAATCTGGATATCGGTAGACTGGCCGGTAGCAGCGCCCGACGGCTGGTGCAGCATGATGCGGGAGTGCGGGAGCGCATAGCGCTTGCCCTTGGTACCCGCGGCAAGGAGCACGGCGGCCATCGAGGCGCAACTGCCAATGCAGATGGTCGCGATATTCGGGCGAACATGCTGCATGGTGTCGTAAATGGCAAGACCTGCCGACACGTATCCACCGGGGCTGTTGATATACAGCGTGATATCCTTCTCCGGGTTCTCGTACTCAAGGAAAATCAGCTGCGCCATGACGTTGTTCGCCACTTCATCGTTGATGGGCGTACCCAAGAAGATGATGCGCTCCTTGAGGAGTCGGGAGTAGATGTCGTAGGCGCGTTCACCACGCCCGGTGGTCTCAATGACGGTAGGAATTATCATTCATTTACCTCTTACTTGTTTTCTTCGGCCGCGGGGCGGATGCCCACGATGAAGTCCGCAGCCATCTGGACGCGGAGTTCATCACGCAGCTGATTGATTCTGCCACTCTGGCGGAAATGTCCCTTCAGGGTCTCGAAATCCACGTGGTAGCTGTCGGCCATCTGCTTCAGACGTTCGTCCACCTGGGCCTGCGTCGGCTTGATCTTTTCCTTCGTGGCGACGAATTCGAGAATGCGGTGCTTCTTGATTTCGCGGATAGCCTCGGGAGAAAGGGCCTTCAGCTGTTCTTCGGTCGGCTCGACGGCGTCCTTCTCGTCCTGCACGTTGCGGTTCAGCGACCACCTGATGAGGTCGTGCACGCGGGCGTTCGGAACCTCGAACGGGTTGCTTTCGATAAGCTTGTCGATGGCCTCGTTCACGGCCTTCGTCTTGGCGGCGTCCTGCTTCTGGTTGGCAAGGCCCTCGGCGAGGTTTGCCTTCAGTTCATCGACGTCCTTGATGCCCACCTGCTTGCAGAAGGCCTCGTCGAAGGTCGGCGGCACGATTTCGCGCACGTCGGTGATTTCCACGTTGAACTGAGCAGTCTTACCGCGGTAGCGTTCGTCCTTGTGGTCGTCCGGGTACTTGAAGTTGATTTCCTTCTTGTCGCCCGCCTTGACGCCCATGAGGCCCTCGTCGAATCCCGGAGAGGCGGATTCGCCGAGCAGGCTACGGAATTCCTTGTTCTCGGGGAGTTCCTGCTTTTCGCCGTTGATAACGACCTCGATGTAGTTGCCCACGACGACATCGCCCTTGCCCGCAGCGCGGTCCACGTGTTCGTCCTTGCTCCACATCTTCACCAGGCGGTCAAATTCTTCCTTGACTTCTTCTTCGTGCACGGCGGTATCGGGAACGGTGATGCCCGTGTTGTCGTAGCCCTTGATATCGATTTCGGGGTCAACTTCGACTTCGAGGGTCAGTGCGACGCCGGATTCCTTGTTGTCGTCGAACTTGGTGACCTTGAGCTGGCCCACAGGGATAATGTTCGCATTCTTGAGCGCCTCGCCCACCACCTTGTCGACAGTCTCGTTCACGGCCTCGTGACGGATGGCGTCACCAAACTGCTTGAGGATCATCGCCTTCGGGACCATGCCCTGGCGGAAACCCTTCAGGGCCACCTGCTTCTTGTACTGGGAAAGCTTCTTTTCGAAGGGGGCTTCAAGGTCTGCCTGCGGAATTGCGACTTCGAGGGTGCGCACGGTTGCGCTTGTTTCTTTGATTTCAACGGACATTATGGACTCCGATATGCGGTTTGATTTGAAATTCTCTGCGAGGGGTGGGAGTCGAACCCACACACCGAAGTACCAGATCCTAAGTCTGGCGCGTCTGCCAATTCCGCCACTCTCGCGTTTCAGCCCCCAAATTTAGAAAAAAACCTTAACCAAATTATTCATTCTACTCATATATCGCCACTAAAGGCGATTTTGTCAAATGAAATCAGCGAGTTTTTTTGAGCACTAAAAAGCGCCTAGTTACGCGAAAGTACGCGGATATCTTCGCGCGTAATATATTTGGCAGCTACGATATACACCAATTCCACCACAGCAGTGGCACCTATGAGCCATAGCGGGAGAGTCCCCTCCCTAAAGAACCAGACAACCGCCGGCAGCAGCAATACATGGATACCCGCCGTCTTGAAAATATGGCGGCGCATTTCGGGAGGCACGCACAGGAACAGGAACACGAATATCCCCACCTCCGAAAGAATCTTGGCCACCGCCGCACCAGAAACCTGGAACGCGGGTACCAGAAGCAGGTTGGAAGCAATATTCACGACACCCGCCACAATGGCAAGCGCCAGGTACCTCTTGCGGGACTGCGATATGAGCCATTCGCTCCACGGGACCGAATAGAACGAAAGTACGAGCCAGCACGCAAACAGGATAATGACCTTCGGCGGGTCAAACTCCATGTCTACGGGAACCACTACAGAAAAGAAGAGTTCCGAAAAGCACATGGTCCCGAACAGGAATGCCGCACTGAGCAGCCCCAGCACCTTGTGCGAACAGAACACCAGTTCGCTGCGGGCATCCGTCGCGTTCGCCTCCTTAAGGCGCGCCAGTTGACGACGTAGCGGAATACTCAGGCTACTCCCCAGCACAAAAATGAACATGGCATAACGGAAGCAGTAGTCGTAAATACCCACGGCAGCATTACCGACAAAGTATTTAAGCACGAATATGTCAAAATTCTGGTGGAACAGCAACAGGGACGAAGAAACGAACAGGATAAGGGAGCCGCGGTAGCAACTCATCGCACCGCGCAGTTCCTGCCTCGAGGGCGGCCCGAAACGGAATTCCTTCTTGGGCCCGATTACCCAGAGGACGAACGTGGCAAGAATTTCCGTACCCACGTCAAGAATCACGAAGTTCTCGATAGAAGGCATGCTCACGGCGACAAGCACGGCAAGAATTGCAACCTGCCGTACGGTCTGGACCAGCGGCGAGTATGCGGTATAGCCCTTGCGCGAAAGGAACCAGTCAAAGTTGAAAGGCTTCAGGAACAACTGCAGCAGGTACGCCTTCAATATGAAACTGCTCGAGATGTCGAACAGGCAGGTGGCACCGGCCGCAAGGACAAACATCGCAAGGATAAGGAACCCGCGGATATACGAAAGCGCGATATAGAACTTGCGGTCCAGCGTCTTGTCATCGGGGCGCTCGATAAGCGCAAGCGAGGAGAGCCCGAAATCCAGGACAAAATTCAGGTAGGTGAGCAGGGTCAGCGCGAAAGCGATTTCGCCCCAGGAGGCCGCACCATAGCGTACCAGCGCGATACTCGTAATGGCAAAGCGGATAAGCTTGCTTACGCCCTGGGCGACGCTGTTCATGCCCGCATTCAGCAATAGGGAATTCATCCGCATGGGCTACCTCCCCAAAACCTTGTGGGCCACATTACGGACAAGTTCACGACCCTGCCAGAATAGCCAGCGCATGTGGAAGAGCGGAGACGGCCTGCGCGATTTTCTTGCGGAGTGCGGGGCATTTTCTGGTTTCGAGATGCGCTCCAGAAACTGAAGGAGGTTCTTCGCGTTCATCTCCCAGCGGAACTTCGCGTCGACAAACGCAAACATCCTTTCGCCATCTGCATGCAGGGATTCCGCAGTGGCACCCGCAATATAGTCGCGAATCCCCTCGTAGGTATCGAACACGAAGGGCGTCACCTCCGGATGCGCGCATACGTTCAGGGCAAGCGCAGGCCTGTGTGCAAAACCCGCCTCGGCAAGCGGCAAGTTGAACATCTCGCACCGGGAGAAACTCACCAGCAGGTCACAACCCTCATAAAAGCGCGCCATCTCGACCGGGTCCTTCACGACGCCCAATCCGCGTATTCCCGCATCGGCAAGCTTCTTGCTGGTGCCGGCATCCCCGCCGCCGATGACGGTGATATCCACGCGGTCACCCAAGTCCCTTTTCAGGCGGCAGAAGTCATCCATGCCCTTGCCTTCCCACTCGACCTCGCGATACCGGCAAATGGCCAGGATGCGGACAGGGGCGGCACATTTTTCACCGGCAACACATTCCTTGCCGGCAGGCGCACCGTTTAAAGCCGCCGAGGCGGCGGACGGTTCGGACCCGCAACCCGAAGAACAGCGACTCGGCGCAAGCGCCTTCGCGAAATGGTCCGCACCGTTATACAGCACGAACGCCTCGGGCCAGCGGATGTAATCCACCGCATACCTGCTGATGGTCACCACATAGTTGAACGCAGGGTAAATGCGACTGACCCTTTCCTCAATCATCTTACGGTGCTGCTCGCGTTCCTCGGGAACCGTCAGCTCCACGGGAATGTAGCCGTGCTCGTAGGCAACCGTAACCGCATCCAGTTTCCAGCCCGCAACAAGCTCAAAGAACTGCTCCGTGCAGGCAATGACCACATCATAGGCGCCACGCTGCAGGCATTCCCTCAGGCCCCTGAAATGCGTCGGAACGCGGACGGCATGCACGTCCTTATCCACAAGCGACTTGTCCAAAAAGCAGGCGTACAGGTCAACCTGGTGCCCCGCAGAGACAAGCATGGGCATCTGGGCCGCGATAACGCGGGTCACTCCGTATTCGCCCACAAAGAACGTGCTGAGGAACGCGATTCTCATTTCTGCGGTTCCCCCTCATAACTTCGGAGCGAGTAGAGTATGGACATGTACCAGGCGCCCCACACCAGTGACGACGGGAAAAGCGGGAACACGTCGAACATACCCAGGAACAGCGTGACAATACCGCCACTCAAAAGTGCAAGCCCTAACCCGCTCTTGGTACGCCTGATAAAACGGAGCAGAAAATACAGGCCGATCATGCAGAACGAGCCCAGTACCGTAAAGCCGACAAAGCCCTGTTCCGAAAGCACGAGCAGGAACACGTTATGCGCATGCCCCAGGCGCGGTACGATTTCCACGATGGGAATCATGGAATACGTATCCAGGAACATCTTGTTCCGTACCAGGAAGTTCCCTGGGCCAACACCCCATATGGGGTCCGTATGGATAATGTTCAGGGCCGTCGCCCAGGCACCCAGGCGCCCCAGCGAGCTTATATCCAGGTTACCGCTCAGGAAGGTAGACATGCCCTGCTTCAGGAAAAGGTCATCGGGCAAGAGCTGCCACAGTACATAGGCAAAGCCGCAGAACACCACAAACGAGATAGCGAAATACATCAGGAACCGCATCACCTGACGTTCATATTTCAGGTAGAGCTTCGAGATAATCATCAGTACGCCACAAAGCCCCATGCCCAGCATGCCCATACGGGTTCCGCTAAACAGGACAACCACAAGTACGAGGACAGAAACTATCGACAAGGTCTGCCACTTGTACTTTCGTTCAATCAAGCCGTTAATGAGCCATATAGTCCATGCCACGACAAGCATCACGGCAAAGTTGGTGGAACTCAGGGCCGGCCCCTCGATACGGGGCTCGGAAGAAATAACGCGTTCGATAAAGCCCCACGTAATCATAAACGCGAGGTGCGCATTGAGAATCGTCTGCACCTTTGCGGAATCCCATTTCAGCAGGGACGATCCCCAGAAAAAAACGAAGCAGACCGCATTGATATAGAAGAAGATGTATTCAATCGGGAACGGCTTTACCAACAGCACGAAACCCATATGCCCGAAGATAATGGCAATCGCCGCCTTGATGGGCCAACCCATCCGCAATTCCCGCCGGCTCATCGCATACAGCAAAAAGAGAATGACCGCAACCGGGATAAAATAAAGCGTGAGGGTCATTCCGTCCAGCTGGAACCAATGCAGCGAGACAATCATGAGCAGCACGCAGACCAGGGGCTTGTTCATCACAAACGCGAAAACAAGCGACCACAACAAAAGGCATAATGTTATCAATCCCGTATAGTTGGAGTCGTTGGCAGACATGTAGACAAATGCAACCAACAGAGGGATAAGAAAAACAAGAGCCTTTATTAGCTGCTTCATTTGAATAAAGAAGTCTTGACCTGGATCAGCTTTTCTCTAACAGATTCCGAGTTAGGTATTTCCCCGGACATGATACCACTCAAAACGAGGAACAGAAGCGTTATGGACAATGAAGCCGCAAAGCCGGCGATAGCCCACTTCGCCCTCTTGGGCCTTTCCTTCCAGTCAGGCAGGTAGGCATCCTGGATAATCTGAATTATCGGCTGGGTCTTCAGAATCATGGCCTCTGTTTCCATAATCTCGATAGAGGCCGCTTCCAGCATGGTCGCATAAAGCTTCAGGTCCGCCTGGCGCTGCTGTTCGTACAGGACCTTGGACACAGCCCAGCCGGAATTGACGTACATCGACTTATTGGAAGGCGTGTAGTCCTCGCTGTACGAGCCACGCAACTCCTTGAACTTCTGTTCCAGCAGCTGGCGCTTCTTGCGCATTTCGTGGGCATCGGCGTTATCCCGGCCCGACATCCTTTCCGAAAGCTTGTAGTTGTTGATCTGCGCCTCGTAACCGCCCAGGGCGGCCAAGGTCAACTCCACCTGGCTCTTCAAGTCCACCAAGTTGTTTTCCCTGTAGAACTGTACCAGTTCCTCGCCGATATTTTTCACGGAGTCGGTCAGTTCCTTCTGGGACTTTTTCAAGTAGTCCAGGGAATACTGGAGATTTTCCTTCTGGAGCCTCAGGTACTTCTCGTTGGACTGCGCCACCATGTAACGGATTACGGACTGAGCAAGCACCTTGTGCTTGGATTCCATGGCGCAAGAAATCACGCCTGCCTGGTCCTCGTCAATCGTGATATCCTTGTAGAACTTTTTCAGGAGAAGCTCGTTCGCCTTCTTCTTGTACATCGTGTCCAGGTGAAAATGGTGAATCGTGCTCAGCGCGATTTCACGCCCGGAAAGGATTTCCAGGTACAGGTCCGAAGGCTTCATTGCCTTGGAACTCGAAAGGAACGAGGAAAGCCCCGATGCACCGGAAGAAGTCAGGGACTTGTATGCCGTCGAAAGAGTGCTCAATGGAGAACTGTCACTGGAGGCATCAATCTTCAGGCGGATTTCCGTCTTGAAAATCGGAGGCAGGACCCACGCAAGAACGAAGCAAACCAATGCGACAGCGACAGGTATCGCAAAGAATTTCTTCTTCTTCAGGCAGTAGCAAAAGACGTCAAAGTACGACATAGGGAATTACTTGCTCTGGGTGATAATGATGGCTGTAGCGACAACGCTCAACAGGGACGCAAGGAATAACGTGACATCCTTGATAGATTCGTAGAGGGAACGCGGAATCTCGATATAGTCGCCCGGCATAATCGCATCGTGGTACGGGTCGATGGAGAAATTCTTCCCGTCGCGGATTACGGTAACACGGCTCCACGAGCCCGTAATAATCGTTACGCCCGATGCGGCGATATAGTCGATGGCATGGAATTCCGGATTGTACTGCGCACGGCCTACGGCAGCAACGGCACCGCCCACATACACCAGGGGCTCCTTCTGCCACAGCTCTATCTTGGTACGGGGTTCAAAGACCCTGTCACGAATCTTGTCGATCTCGTAGGTTTCCACCTTGCCGTCGGGAGTCGTCACCTTGGCCCACCTGTTCTCGCCAACAGCGACAGTCTTCATTTCATCAAAATATTCGCCAAGCGTCCTACCTTCCACATACGAAACGGTCTCGGACTTCCTCATGGTGCCGATAGTAATCGTCTGCTCCGATTTCGCATAGGGGACAAAGATAATGTCGTTGTTTTCGAGTATCACGTTGATGCTGTCGATACCATCGATCTCGTAGCGCGTAAAGTCGATATCCAGCGTATCCTTGTTGCGGATAAGCTTCATGTTCTTCTTGTCGGCAAGCGGCTTGAATCCCTTCACGTAGCCAATCATCGTGCTCAGGCGGGTCTTCGCATCGATAGAACGGAAACCCGGAGCGTTAACTGCGCCGAGAACAGAGGCATGGATCTTCTTTATCTTTACAATCTGCACCTGCACGAACTTCTCTTCGTACTTCGTGAGGAGCAGGCTCATGATGGCAGCCTTCGCCTGGTAAAGCGGCAGGGAATCCACCTTCACGATACCGCAACCGACAACAGACACATTGCCTTCGGGGGAAACCTGGACGACATCCACACCCTTAGGCAAAAGGACCTCGAAATAATCGCCCGGGCCAACCAGGTACGTGGAGTCAATAGGACCTTCAATATCGATAGGTTCCTGGACAGTACTTGCCCTCTGGTACTTCGCTTCCTGGCTCTGGAACTGGGGCATGCTCGCCGCAAAAGACGATTCAGCAGCCCATACCGCAGAGACGGACAACGCAAAAATCAATAGCAAAAATCGGTACATATCAAAAAATATACAAAATCGTAAACTCGCAGATGTCATTGATAGACAAAGATTTCCGACTTTTTTTTCTAGATATAGAAAAACCCGGTCTAAAGACCGGGCTTTTCTAAGTTTTTCGCTAGGATTAGGCGGACTTGCCTTCGCCTTCGACCATGCTCACGGCATCGGACTTGGCGGGTTCAGCAGCCTTCTTTTCCTTCACGACGATCTCGTCTTCGACGAGGCCGATGAGGGCCATTTCGGCAGCGTCACCAGCGCGGTTCGGGCCGAGCTTGATGATGCGAGTATAGCCACCGTTGCGGGTCGCGTAGCGCGGGCCGATGGTAGCAAACAGGTCCTGCAGCACCTTCGGGCTCGTGATGAAGCGGGCAGCTTCGCGACGGGCAGAAAGGTCGCCCTTCTTCGCGTAGGTAATCATGCGGTCCACGTTGGAGCGGACAATCTTGGCCTTGTGGAGCGTAGTGCGCACGTAGCGGGCAGACTGTTCGGCTTCCATACCCTTACCGATAATGGAGGTAGCAAGGGCGCGGAGGATGGCACGCTTGTGTTGGGCGTTCACGCCCAGTTTCTTGTTCTTTACACCGTGTCTCATTGTTAATCCTTCAAGTAGTCATCGACGTCCATGCCAAAAGAAAGGCCCATGGAGGTCAATACCTCGTTAAGTTCCACCAAGGACTTCCTTCCGAAGTTCTTGTATTTGAGCATATCGTTTTCCTTGTTGCGCACAAGTTCGCCGACGGTATGGATGTTGGCCATACGCAGGCAGTTGCTGGAACGAACGGAGAGTTCGAGTTCTTCCACGCGAGTGCGCAGGAGCGTCGCAATACGCTGACGTTCTTCATCCATTTCGATTTCTTCGGGGCTCTCGAGGTCGCCTTCGAAGTTGATGAAGATTTCCAGGTGATCGACGAGGAGCTTCGCAGCGTATGCGAGAGCGTCTTCGGGATCGATGGAGCCGTCGGTCGTGATTTCGAGTTCCAGGCGGTTAAAATCGGTACGCTGTCCAACGCGGGTATCGCTGATGTGCATCGCGACCTGCTGCACCGGGTTGAAGTTAGCGTCCGTGGCGATAACGCCGATCGGAGCGTCCTTGTCCTTCAATTCGTCGGCACGGACAAAACCGCGGCCACAGGAGATCTTCACATCCATGGAGAGCGAAGCGTTCCCGTTCAATGTCGCGATATGAACATCCGGAGTCAGGATAGTGACGTTCGGATTGTCCATGAAATCCTTGGCCGTGACTTCGCCATCACCGGACATATCCAGGTGCAAAGTTTCGTCATGGTCGGAAAGGAGCTTCACGCGGATGCTCTTCAAGTTCAGGATGATATCCGTGACATCTTCCTTGACACCCGGAATCGTAGACATTTCCTTTTCAACGCCTTCGATTTTCACGGAGACGATTGCCGCACCCTGCAGGGAGGAAAGAAGCACACGACGGAGAGCGTTACCGAGAGTGATGCCCCAGCCTCTTTCGAGAGCTTCGACAACAAACTTGGCCTTGCGACCGTCTTCGCTAGATTCCACCTTCTGGAAGCTACGCGGCATCTGAAGTGATTTCCACATCATAGGCGATACCTCTTTGGATTAGACCCTTCTCTTCTTTTTAGGACGGCAACCGTTGTGCGGGATACCCGTCACGTCTCGAATGGAGAGAACTTCGAGGCCCGCATTCTTGAGAGCGCGGACGGCAGACTCACGGCCACCACCGGCACCCTTCACGCGGACATCCACCTTGCGCATGCCGAGGTCGAAAGCCTTGTGAGCGGCAGTTTCGGCAGCGAGCTGGGCGGCAAACGGAGTGCTCTTGCGGGAGCCCTTGAAGCCGGAGTTACCGGGGGAACCCCAAGCGACGACGTTGCCACGAGCGTCGGTGATAGAGACGATTGTGTTGTTGAAGGTGGCGTTGACGCAGGCGATGCCCTGGATGTCAATACGCTTCTTGCCCTTCTTGACCTTAACTTCTTCAGTAGCGGCTGCGGCCGGAGCTTCAGCAGCGGCAGCGGTTTCCTTGATTTCTTCTTCAGCCACGACGAATCTCCTTACTTCTTCTTGTTAGCCACAGTCTTCTTGGGGCCCTTGCGGGTACGGGCGTTGGTACGGGAACGCTGACCGCGGACCGGGAGGCCCTTGCGGTGGCGGATACCACGGTAGCAACCGATATCCAAGAGACGCTTGATGTTCAGGGTAACTTCCGCGCGGAGCTGACCTTCCACGGAGTATTCGTCTTCGAGGAGATGACGAATCTTACCTTGTTCTTCTTCGGTGAGGTCATCGCACTTCTTGTTCTTGTCGATGCCCAGCTGAGCACAGACCTTGTTTGCGGTGAACAGACCGACACCATAGATTGCCGTGAGGCCGTACTCGACGGTCTTGTTTTTCGGCAAATCGACACCAGCTATACGTGCCATACGATCTCCTTATCCCTGCTTCTGCTTGTGACGGGGGTTCTTCGAACAGATGATACGCAATACACCCTTGCGACGGATGATCTTGCAGTTTTCACATCTGGGTTTGATGGAGGCTTTGATTTTCATAGGTTTGACCTTCTTTGAAAATACCTATTACTTGTAACGGTAAGTGATTCTCCCACGATTGAGGTCGTAGGGAGAAATCTCAACCAACACTTTATCGTCCGGCAAAATTCGGATGAAATGCCGACGCATCTTTCCTGAAACATGTGCGAGGATCTCGTGACCATTTCCGAGTTGGACACGGAAGAACGCGTTGGGGAGTGCTTCCAACACAACGCCTTCTACTTGAATGCCTTCTTCTTTAGCCACTAAGATGCCATCCTGCCGCGGATGCGGCCATGCTTCAAGAAACCTTCATAATTCTTGGTATGCAACTGGGCTTCGAGTTGACGAAGCGTATCCAGAGCCACACCGACCACGATGAGTACCGAGGTGCCCCCAATATAGAAACTCATATCGAAGGCGTCTTTCAGATACCAGGGCGCAACGCTAATAAAAGCGAGGTAAAGCGACCCGGGAAGAGAAATTCGGGTTAGAACGTGGTCAATATATTCGGCCGTCTGCTTGCCCGGACGCACACCCGGAATGAATCCCCCAGACTTCTTCAGGTTTTCGGCAATGTCGTTAGGGTTGTACTGGATTGCCGTGTAGAAGAAGGTGAAGAATATGATAAGGAGTGCATCGATCACGCTGTAGGACAGGTGACCGGGGACGAACGCGATGGCGAACGACTGCATCGCAGAAACGTTCGGGAACCAAGATGCGATCATGGCCGGAATGAACATGATGCAGCTTGCGAAAATCACGGGGATCACGCCAGCGGTATTCACCTTGAAGGGCAAATAGCTGGACTGGCCGCCCATGACCTTGTTGCCGACAGTCCTGCGAGGACTTTGGAGTGGAATGCGACGGTTCGCCTGCTCTACGAAAACGATAAATCCGATAATCAGGACCACGATAGCGAGAATGATGATTTCGCTAGCGAGCGGCTGAATATCTTCCTTGAACATTTCCAATTGGGCGAGGAAGGCCCGCGGAAGGCCCCCGACGATACCGGCGAAGATGATAAGAGAAATACCGTTGCCCACACCGTGCGAAGTAATCTGTTCGCCAAGGTACATCACGAAGATGGTACCTGCGGTGAAGGTCAGGGTAGCAAGTAAGCGGAAACCGATGTTACCAGCGCCGGTTGCGAAGTCGTCTGCGAGTGCAGAGACGGTCACACCGGAGATGGACACCTTGAGGGAGGAAAGCCACACAGAAATGCCCCAGCCCTGCAAGGCGGCGAGAGCCACCGTGAAGTAACGGGTGTACTGGTTCAGCTTGGCGCGGCCTTCCTGGCCTTCCTTCTGGAGCATCTGGATTGCCGGAATAACGGAGCCCATCAACTGAATGATAATGCTCGCGCTAATGTAGGGCATGATACCCAGGGCGAACACAGTCGCTTTCGCGAATGCACCGCCCGTGAAGGAGTCGTACAAGCCGAACAAGTTGTTCGAGTTCTTGAAGTATTCTGCCAGCACGGCAGCGTTTACTCCGGGGATGGTGATGTGGGCGCCCACGCGGTACACGATGAGCACGGCGAGCGTGAAGAGGATCTTCTTACGCAGGTCGGCTATCTTGAACGCGTTGACGAACGCATCTATGGCTTTCTTGAGAGCTTCCATTAGACGATCTCGACTTTGCCGCCGGCAGCTTCGATTGCAGACTTTGCACTTTCGCTGATGGCGTTAACCTTTACGTTGATTGCCTTGTCGATGGTTCCAAAAGCAAGGACCTTGATCGGTTTGTCAACATCCTTGATGAAACCCTGGTCGAACATCACCTGAGCGTCGAAGTCCGTAACGCTGCAGGCAGCGAACTTCTTCAGGTTCACGATCTGGAATTCAACACCAGCGTGCTTGAAGCCACGCTTCGGGATGCGACGGTGGATCGGCATCTGGCCGCCTTCGAAGGCGACACGGCCGGCCTTAGCACTCTTACGAGCGCCGGCACCCTTCTGACCACGGCCAGCGGTGGTGCCCCAACCGGAACCCGGACCGCGACCGATGCGCTTGCGGCTCTTGCCCTTGGCAGCCTTGCCAGGATTGAGAGTATTGAGTTCCATTATTAGATCTCCTCGACCTTCACCATGTCAGCCACGGCATTGATCATGCCCTGGATGCTGGGGGTCAAAACGTGTTCAACAGACTGTCCGATCTTGCGGAGGCCGAGGGCCTTCACATTGGCACGGTGCACCGGCAGGCGGCGAACAGTGCCCTTGATCAAAGTAATACGAACTTTCTTCATGGTGTATTACTCCTTAGGCTTCAAAACCGCGCAGCTTGGCGCAGTCCTGCTTGTTCTTCTGGGACATCAGGCCTTCCAGGCAAGCGCTGACGACAGTGCTCGGGTTGGAAGAACCATGAATCTTGGTGAGGATGTTGCGCACACCGGCGAGTTCGAGAACAGCACGGGCGGCAGCACCGGCGATAACGCCAGTACCCGGAGCAGCCGGCATGAGGAGGATGCGGGTAGAACCGCTCTTCACTTCGATGTCGTGCGGGATGGTGCCGTCGAGGAGCTGGACTTCGACGATATTGCGCTGAGCGGCTTCGGTACCCTTACGGATGGCTTCGGAAACTTCCTTAGCCTTGCCGAGACCAACGCCGACCTTGCCGTTCTTGTTGCCAACGACAACGAGAGCGGAGAAGGACATGCGGCGACCGCCCTTGACGGTCTTTGCGCAACGGTTGATGTGTACAACCTTGTCTTCAAATTCAGAAACTTGAGCTTCGCGTTCCAAAGTGTACCTCACTAGAATTTGAGTCCGCCTTCACGAG
>CADCGB010000009.1 GCA_902800815.1 Fibrobacter succinogenes | reverse complement strand
AGAAATCTTCGGGAGGGAGGTTCGCTGACGGATCCTTGTCTTTCCAGATGTGCTTATTGAAAAAGGGGATGCATGTCGAATACCAGATGAAAATCCCGAATGCGGGGAGGAACTTGGCAAATTCGAAAATGTGCCATAGTTCAAGGTTCTTGGTAATGGAAGGGTCGCTAGCGATGGTGAACAGTAAACCGTCTTCAAGGCGGCCGCGTGGTCCGCGAAGTAAAACGAGAACGTAAATTGCGAATACGATTCCGAAGAGTATCAGGAACTGCTTAAATCCCTTTTTGTCGGGCAGGGGCTGCGGCTGCTTGAGGATTTTTTCCTCGTAAATTTTGAGATCTTTTTCGGTAAAATGTGCCATATTTTGCAATAAATGTAACTTAAAAGGGGAAGATTTGCTTTTTTCGGGGCAATTTTTGTATTTTAATGTCCGTAAAAATCATAGAGGTTAACTAAATGGATATTCAGGAACTTTCGGAAAAGGTGAGGCAGCAGAGTGCTTTTTGCATGAACTTGCTGCGTGAAGTGGAAGGGACGGTGATTGGCCAGAAGGCTCTGGTCGAAAGCATTCTGACGGGTATTTTGGCCGACGGTCACGTGCTGCTGGAAGGCCTGCCGGGCCTTGCCAAGACGACTGCGGTGAAGGCTTTTGCCGATGCCGTTTCGCTGGACTTCAAGCGCATCCAGTTCACTCCCGACCTGTTGCCGGCCGACTTGCTGGGTACCACGATTTACAACGCGAAGGAAGCGAAGTTCGAGACTCGCAAGGGCCCGCTCTTCACGAACCTGGTGCTCGCCGACGAAATTAACCGTGCTCCGTCGAAGGTGCAGAGCGCCCTCCTTGAAGCCATGCAGGAACGCCACATCACGATTGGCGACGAGACGTTCAAGCTGGACGAACCGTTCCTGGTGCTTGCCACGCAGAACCCGATTGAGCAGGAAGGTACGTATCCGCTGCCCGAAGCCCAGGTGGACCGTTTCCTCTTGAAGGTGAAGGTCAGCTACCCGAACAAGGCCGACGAAATGAAGATTTTGGATGCCGTTGCCGGTGCTGGCCTCCGTCAGCCTCAGGCTGTCGCCACGAAGGAAGATATCCTCGCCGCCCGCCAGCTGGTGAAGCAGGTGTATGTGGACGAACGCGTGCGCGAATACATCGTGAACCTGGTGCTTGCGACCCGCGATCCGGGCAGCATCAAGCGCAGCGACCTGGTGGGCTTTGTGGAAGTGGGCGCTTCTCCGCGTGCTTCTATCGGTCTTGCCCAGGCTTCGAAGGCTCATGCATTCATCCAGGGCCGCGCCTACGTGACGCCGGAAGACGTGAAGGCGGTCGCCATGGAAGTGCTCCGCCACCGCATTATCCTCAGTTACGAGGCCGAAGCGGAAGAAGTCTCCGCCGAAACCGTGGTGCAGAAGATTCTCGACAGCGTCGAGGTTCCGTAACTCGCGCAGTCATTTTCGATGCGCTAAACCCGCGCAGAAATCATTTGAAAAAAGAACGTCTCTTGTCGGGGCGTTCTTTTACTATTTTAAAAATCATGAAACTTTGGCAGCCTCTTTTTAAGCTGAATAGCGCCATTCTCGCATTGGTGCTTTTGGGGGCGTGCTCAAATTCGTATGACGTAGAACAGGAAATTACGGTTGCCGTTGAGGATGTTCCCGTTGCAGACACGGTCGCGGTTCCCGATATGGCTGACCCTTTGATTGATACGCCTACGGTTCAGCCCTTGCTCCCTGTTCTTGCGCCTGTTCCCGTGGTAACGGAAGATTCCCTCAGGGAGGGGATGATGCGGGTTTACCCCAACGGGGCGGCGGTCATGCTGGGTGGCGGCCAGATGATGGTGAGTCTGGATTACCCCTATTCGCTCGGGGTCCACGAAGTCACTTGCGGTGAGTATGAAAAGTATGCCAGCGGGCTGGAAGGGTATCATCTTGAAGTCTGCGATAATAAGGATTGGCCCATAGTCAGCGTGTCATACTACGATGCGGTACTTTTCGCTAATGCCTACAGTAAGGCGAACGGCTACGATACCGTGTATACCTATCACCGGAGGCTGATTAATTCCAAGGACCGCTGTACTAATCTGGAAGGGCTCGCGGTTCGGACCGATGTAGAAGGTTTCCGGTTGCCTACGGAAGCCGAATGGGTGATGGCCGCTTCACAGTCCTGGAATCCGGAACTGTATAGCTGGAATTCGTCGAATGCGAATTTCGGGCTGCATCCGGTCTGTTCGTTCCCGGATTCGGTGGGCTTTTGCGACTTGGCGGGCAATGTGCTTGAATTGACAAACGACTGGGTCGGTGGCTCGGGCTCTACTTTTGTGAAAAATTACATGGGCCCGCCGACAGGGAATACACTGCTCGAGAAGGTTGTCAAGGGTGGACACCTGTTCCAGTCGTCTGCAGAAATCAATATGGACAGCAGGGGCGATGCCTATCCGGTAACGGCATCGTCGAACGGCGGGTATATGGGCTTCCGGCTTGCTTTCGGTAAGATTCCGAAGGCGGTCTGGATGGATGGAAACGGGGTCGTGCCGTCGAACCCTGTGGCTATAAAGTCGTTCTCTTCGGATTTCCGCAGTATGCTCGGGACGGTGCATGCCAAGCTCGCGTTCCGGAATGACAAAACGGGTAACTTGGCCTTCGTGGATTATGGTGGCGGGGTGCCCAGTGTCGTTGAAATTGTCGATACCATTCCCGTGTTCCATCCGGAAATTTCTCCGGACGGGAACAGGGTCGCGTTTAGCACGGGGGTGGAAGGCATCGATGGGGCATCGGCTGTATATGTGAGGGACCTCGATGCGCGTGGTGGCGGCCTTGTGAAACTCGATGTGAAGAATGCGGCAATCCCCCGTTGGCATGTAGGTGAGGGTGGTGACACTTCCATTGTCTATGTTGACCGTGCGGGAGACAATAGCGACGATGCGGATTTCTTCGCGAGTGGAACATGGATGGTTCCTTTTGCCCATGGACAGTTCGGCACGCCGAGGAAGGTCTTGAACGGCGCATATCATAGCGGGCTTTCGCAGAAGGCGGATCGCGCTGTGTCGGGAGCCCGGCGCCTGCGTGTGCATGTGGGCGGGAAGGACGAAATCTGGTATGGCGGCGAACAGGCCTGCAATGCGTCGCTTTCGAAGGACAGGCTGAACCAGACGCTCTTCCTTGATTTTGGCGGCAAAACCGGAAGGGAGTTCGCGAATGCGAAGTACGGTGTGCATGAACGCCTGCTTGTTGCGGACAGCAGTGGAAAACTGGTTCGGGCTATCCCGGCGCCGAAGGGCTATACCTTTGACCATTCTGAATGGGGCGGGCGTGAAAATTGGGCGGTGGCATCGCTTGTGAATGTGAATGGCGAGCATACGAAGCTTGTGCTAGTGAACGTACTCGATTCCAGCGTGATTGAGCTTGCCGAGGGTGACGAACTGTGGCACCCGAACTTGTGGGTGATGCCGCAGGTTTCCATCGGGAATGAATTCCTGGACTTGGATAGTGCCGGTATGTACTGGGACCCTGTCCTGCAATCGGGTGAAAAACCCATTGCCTTGAAAATGCGCATGTTCTGGGATATGCGCGATTCCCTGGAGGTGATTGCTGTCGGGAGTTCCCGTACTGAAAGGGGATTCGACCCTATGCAGATTTCAAGACCCGCATTCAATTTCGGCTACATTGGCGGGGACATGTGGGCGGCGCTCTACCTGATGGACAATTATGTCGTGCCGCACGCAAATAAGCTCAAATACCTGGTCCTTGAAATATCGTTTGAACTTATGCGCAACGACAAGAGTGCGAGAATGCTGTATGCGTTTGAGCAGGCTCCGGGATTCTTCTACGACAGGAACCATAATTTCTGGAAAGATGGCGTACCGGAGGATTTTGTGCGGGCCATCGATGCCAATGTCCGGTATACGGGCGAGGATTCCTTGAATTATGTCAATACCCGTGGCTTGCTAAAGATAGATGCGTACGGCTGGAGGGACGATGCCGAGATAAAGAGGGATACGGTTATGCCTGCATACTTGAACGATCGTTATGAAGAGAGTATTGACAGCCTTACCGCTTTTATTGATAGTACGCAGAATAAGGGCTTCAAGATAATAGGATTAATTTATCCACAATCTCCGAAGTATGCGGAAACAGGCAGTTACGGGCGTCACGGAATTCAGAGGAGTGTCGTCATGAAGACGATTGCGTACCTGGACTCCCTTGCGGAAGTGTACCCCCATTTCATGGTAATGGACGAGAACAAGTACGGTGCGCACGACTATACGGACTCGATGGCGAACGATTACGACCACTTGAGTGCGGCCGGAGCGGAACACCTGTCCATTCGCGTGGATTCGCTGATAAAGGCGCTGGAACAGTAAATATTTATTGTTTGGAAGCCGTTGTTATTTCGCGATGACATCTGTCTTGGCAATTCTGTCGCCAATGCGTTTTCTCGTGATGATGAACGCGAATATCTCGATCCAGTTCAGTAACCAGGGAATGTTGCGCAGGATCCTTCTGCCTGCAGAAACTGGCGCCTTTGTCTCGGCATCGACAACCTTCAACCTCATTATCATTTTCCCGATGCTGCCGCCGCTTGGCAGGTCGCGGAAGACAAGGTAAAGCATGGCGATCAAGCTTGCGATGAAGGCCCTCGACATGAGCTCGGCAGGGTCCTTGGGGTCATTGCCCTGCAAGGACGGCTGGATAACCAGGAAGAAGAACGGGATGTTGTTTATCAGGGCCGTTATGACGAGGTCGATGCTGATTGCGGCGAATCTTTTGGAGTCCATGTTGTTACCTTCTTTGTGCTTGAAATATAGTTTTCTTTTTTAGTTCCCGCCGGTTTCACCCCAGCTCCAACTAGAGGCATTCTTCAGTCCGTTGAAGTTGACGCTGCTTGTCACCTTTTCGTTGTCCCATTTCTGCCAGAGGTGAATGACCTTGCCTTCCTTTGTTGAGATGACGTACTCCCTGGCCGTGCTGTTCTTGTCGGACGCCTCGTACATTTCGATGTTGGTAATGGTGATGGGGATGCTCTTGCTTGTTTCCGTTGTTTCGACATTGGATGCGGCGTAGCCGGTGCCACCGATTGCCATCTTCGTAATCTTGGGCTCTTCCCAGTCGAAGGTCAACTCAACTTTTTTCCTGTCCTTGACGCCGATGAATGCGAGAACGTCGGAATCTACCCGAATCATGAGCGTTTCCCATTCCTGTGGAGCCTTCTTTACGTACTTTGCGGCGCTTGCCTTGTCCATCTTCTTGTAGATGAGCCCGCAGTCGCCCTTGCTCTTGCTGAATTCCTCAATGGCGTTCCGGAACTTGACGGCCGTTTCTTCGATTTGCTTGTATTCCGCGTCGGCATCCTGTGCGCTCTTCTGCGCTTCGCCTGCAACTGCGCGCTGCTGAGATTCCCACTGGGCTTGCTGCATTGCGTAGGTGGGCTGCTTTCTCATGGTCTGAGCCATTATTTCGGCGTCTTCGTCGGTCATGCTGGGGTCGCTTGCGCGCATCTGCGCGACAATGCTTTCTGCGTAGTCTTTAGGTATGCCGTTGGAATTTCCGGCGTTGATTGCGGAAGCATTTGTGGAGGGCGAGCCTCCTGCTTGTGCGGCGCCCGCAGTTGTGCTAGCTGCAGTTGCATTGCCCGCGGAATCGTCTATCCCGTTCATCGCGGCGATGACTGCCTTTTCGTTTGCCTTCACGACCTTGCAGTCTTTCTGGTTGGTGTTCTGCTTTAGTTCGGCGAACGGGTCAACTCCCATCTGCTTGAGTGTCGCCATCGTGTTCGCATCGATGTTCGCTTCGGCCATGACAAGCGATGCGCACTGGTTTATCATTGCAAGTTTGTTCAGGCGGTTCGGTGCCGCGATACCGTACTTCTGCAGGATAGTTTCGGCCTTCGCCTTGTCCTGCTTGCTTGTGGTTGCGATGTCATCGCGCGAGAAGCCCGCTTCGTCGAGGGAGATGCCTGCATCGCTGAACTCGTTCTGAATTTGCTTGTAGTTCTTGGCCCAACTCTTTACGTCGGTATCGGTGATGCCTGCGGATTTTGCGTTCTGCGCGAATGCGGCAGATGCCATGGCGCAAGTTGTGGCTAGGATAAGCAACTTTTTCATGTTACCTCGCTTTTTGGATTACTTCTTTTTGCGGAGTTTCAAGCAATCTTTTTGGATTTTATGGGCGTGTTTCTTGAAATCCTTTATCTTTTTCCAAAGGACCGTTTTGGGGACGAGAATGGTATATGCTGGTCCGGTACTTAGTTTGTTGGATAACGTTGCGGTGGAATCCATGACTCCGCAATAATCAAAGAGCCAGAATTTGTCGCCGACGTCGTGAGCAGACGTAATGGAGATGGCATCGTCGTAGCAGCAATGCTCGATATTGCCTGCACAAGTGCAGCCGCAAAGGTCTGGTATTTTCGGGATGGTGAATTCACCCTTGCTCCACCGGGCATACAGGGAATCGTCTATCGCCTGTATTTTCTTCTGCAGGGAAGGGTCCGACGATATGTCGCACTTTTGCCCGCCAAAATGCAGTGCCGGCTCGGCATATATGCAGCATGCCAAAAGAAGGATTGTTTTTAAGAGCGATTTCATTTAATAAGAATTATAGTTTAATTCTTATGCGGTTTTATTTGAAGTGTGCCTTGATGTATCCTTGCACCTGTTTTGCGGAGAGCGGGGTGGTGCCGCTTTCGAATGTTGCGATGAGGTTCTTGCCGAGGATGTATCCGCTTGCGGCGTAATGCGCGATTTTCTGGAGGGCATTTTCGGTGTAGTCAGGGTCGCCCATCAGGCCGAAGTGCTCCCAGATGATTTCCTTGCGGGTGCGAACGTCGAGGCAGGTGAAGTCCGGGTAGAGCGTGCCCCAGCCCTTAATGCTTGCGGGGAATTCGTAGCGGTAGGGGATGCCCGCGCGGTCGAGGGCGTCCGCGATGATGATCTCGGATTTTGAGCGGACGCGGACACCGCTTGCGGTGTAGTGCTCGGGCGCGTTGATTTCGAAAGGCTTGCCGGTGTAGGGGAGGTGCCGCCATCGGGCAATGAAATCCTCGTCGGGTTCGCGGACGGGCGCCACGAGCACGCGGCGGCCAGGATGCAGTTCGGTGAAGGCCTTGTTGAGTTCCTCTGGGTGGAATGCCGCGAGAAAGTTGTCAATGGTCGCGATGTCCCTTTTGAGGATGGCCGCCGCTGCCGCGTTGTAGTCCCGCTGGGCGATTGTTTTGGCCTTCTTGATTTGCGTTTGAGGCAAGAACGTCCCGTTAGGTTTTTCTTTGTCGCTTACAATATAATATTGTAGTGAATTGTGGTTCCTGATGATGCGTAATCTGTCCTTTATGGTCTTGCTTGCTTTGGGGATCGCTGCCAGTAGTTCTTGCATTTCTAGGCGACGATTTAGAACCGCTTGGATAAGAATATCCTGAGAGTCTTCGTTATTTGCTTCAACTGTCATTTTATTTCCATTTGTAGGGTTGGAATAAAAAAAGCGTTGATACGGCCTTTGGGCTATGTATCAACGCAGATGTACCGTTAATATACGAAATCGTGGTTCTGAAAACCAACTTTACGCAAAAAAATTGGGGTGATTTTTGTGGCCCTTACATACTAGAATGAGAATTAGATAGGTTGTGGTATGTAATCTCCGTAAAAAAGTCTTGTTCGATAGACTATTTTAGAGGTGCCTTACATACTACATAATGAAAAAAGAATGTTTAGTATGTAAAAAAATGAATCTTGATTGTTAGTTTGTGCGAATTCCTCGGAAAATTACATACTAAACGTTTAAAAAAGGCGGAAAAGTATGTAAGGTTCTGGAAATGGAGTGTGGAAAGGTGGCTGATTTCGTGCTGCTTACATACTAACTTGCTGAAAATGCTGGTTTAGTATGTATGTATGGTCAAAAGACGCTGTTGGAACCCTAACGTGGCGTATAAATAAGTGAAAATGCCGGTTTTAATGCTCCGCAGCAGCGCCGCCCGCCCAATTTTAAAAGCACTTTTTTATCTTTAAAGCGAAAAAGGACGCAGGGAAATTCCCCGCGTTGCAATTTCGTGTTTTAACAGCAATCGACCCGCGGGCTGCCCGCCAAGGCTTTGCTCCGGGTCACAAAAATGAAGGATATATGGCAAATCGTGTTGTTATCGGCTCCCAGTGGGGCGATGAAGGTAAGGCGAAGGTTGTTGATTTCTTGACGCTCGATGCGGATATCATCGTGCGTTTCCAGGGCGGCGCGAACGCGGGCCACACCGTCGAGGTGGGCGACCAGAAGTTCGTGTTCCACCTGATTCCCTCGGGCATCATGCACAAGGACAAGATTTGCGTCATCGGTAACGGCGTCGTGCTCGACCCCATCCAGACGCTCGCCGAGATTGCCGACCTGCACACGAAGGGCATCAACCCCGAAGGCCGCCTGTTCATTGCGAACAACGCCCACGTGGTGCTCCCGTACCACTCCACGCTCGACAAGGCGAAAGAGAAGAAGGCGGGCAAGGCTGCCATCGGCACTACGGGCCGCGGTATTGGCCCCTGCTACAGCGACAAGGTGAACCGCATTGGCGTGCGCGTGGGTGACCTCATGGACGAGCGCGAACTGCGCCCCCGCGTCGAGGCTATGGCCAAGGTCCACAACGAAGAATTTACCGTGATGTACGACGTCCCGGCGATCGACCCCGAAGTGGTCATCAAGGACTACCTCGAACTCGGCCAGAAGATTAAGCCGTTCGTCACCGACGTGAGCGAGATGCTCTACAAGGCTGTGAAGGCCGGCAAGCGCCTTGTGTTCGAGGGCGCCCAGGGCACCATTCTCGACGTGGACCAGGGTACCTACCCGTTCGTGACCTCGAGCAACACGGTCGCGGGCTACGCAAGCTGCGGCGCGGGTGTCGGACCTACGGCCCTGGACGAAGTCTGGGGCGTGGTGAAGGCGTACACGACTCGCGTGGGTAACGGCCCCTTCCCGACGGAACTTTTGGACGAGACGGGCGACACGCTTCGTAAGATTGGTAACGAATATGGCGCCACCACGGGCCGCAACCGCCGTTGCGGCTGGTTCGACGCCCCGGTTGTCCGCAAGGCAACCGTCGTGAACGGCCTCACGCACCTCGCCATCACCAAGCTCGACGTGCTTGACACCTTCGACACGGTGAAGATCTGCACCCACTACGAGTGCGATGGCGAAAAGCTCGACTTTATCCCGAACCAGCTCTCGAAGGTGGGCCGCTGCACTCCGGTGTACGAGGAAATGCCCGGCTGGAAGTGCGACACCACCAAGTGCCGTACCTACGACGAGCTCCCGGAGAACGCAAAGAAGTACCTCCAGAAATTGGCTGAACTTGTGGATGTGAAAATTGGTATGATTTCTATTGGTGCCAAGCGCGACCAGAGCATCGTCATTGATGCGGGCCTCGCCAAGGGGCTGGGACTTTAACTAACAGGAGAATCACACATGGTGGACTCTACAATTCTTGGATTGCTGAAAGGCGTGGAACTCTTCTCCGAGCTGAGCGAAGAGCAGATCGGGATGCTTGCCAATCTGGTGGTGTCTCAGAACTTCAACCGCGACGAGACGGTGGTGCTCGAAGGCGACGACTCGGTGCAGGCGCTCTACCTCATTGCGTCGGGCTCGGTGCAGGTCTACATGACCGGCGTCGATGGTCGCGAGACAATCCTCAGCTTCCTTGAACGCGGTGACTTCTTCGGCGAAATGTCGCTCATCGACGGCGAACCGAGGTCTGCCTCGGTGCGCACCGTGACCGACGCGCAGATGCTCATCATCCACCGTGAATCCTTCCTGCAGCTCATCCGCCAGTCTCCCGAGATTGCGATGGGCCTTCTGAGCGAACTCAGCAAGCGCTTGCGTAAGGCGAACCGCCAGATTGGGTCCCTCTCTACGATGTCTGTTAGCGGGCGCGTGGCCGGCACCCTCCTCAACCTCATGGAAGAACGTGGCGTGCGTATCCATACCGACAACGGCAACATGGTGACGGTCATCCATAACCGCCCGACCCAACAGCAGCTGGCCGACATGTCGGGTACGACCCGCGAGACGGTGAGCCGCATCTGCTCGCTTTTGGTGAAGACGAACGCGATTGCCATGACCGGCAAGGATATCGTGATCTTCGACGAAAGCGCTCTCCAGGAGAAGGCCACCAAGGGCTAGTGGTTAGTTGGCGGCGCCTTGCGACCGCCTATTGACCGATGACTAATGACCGTGGTATGAATAAATTAAAATCCATTATAAACAAAGTATTAAACTGGCTCAAGACGTCGCCTGTCGTTAAGGCCGTTATTTTCTGGGTCGTGGGTATTGTCGTGCTTGCCCTTGTGGTGGACAAGATTGCCCTGCCGGTATTCTCTGGGCATTTTGCTGCCACAGGAGTCGTGCCGAACCTGGAAGGTCTCGAGGCCTCGGCGGTGGAAAAGAAACTCGATTCTGCCGGTTTCAAGTATGAATGGCTCGAAGAGGGCCGCTACAGCGCCCAGGTGCCTGCGGGCATGGTTCTCGTGCAGATGCCTGCCGCCGGCCGTGTCGCAAAGCTCGGCCGCACGGTGAAGCTCACCAAGAGCCTCGGCATTCGCGAAGTGGAAATCCCTGACCTGCGCGGCAAGAGCCAGAAGCAGGCCGAAATCTCGCTTACCCGTGCCGGCCTCGTGCAGGGCGAAATCGTGAAGGGCGCGCATGCGAGTATCCCCCGCGGGGTCGTGATTCGCACCGACCCGATGGCGGGTAACAAGGTCCGTCTGGGCGATACGGTGAAGGTCGTTATTTCTGCCGGTGTCACCACGGGCAAGGTGATGCTCCCCTCGTTCGAGGGCGAGATGATGGACAATGTCTACCCGAAGCTTGAACAGCTCGGGTTCCGCGTGGGTAAGATCAAGCGCGTGAAGGGCGAAAACGGCGAGATGTCGGGCACGGTTCTCGAGACCGCACCGAAGGAAGGTGACTACCTGAAGCCGGATACGAAAATCGATTTCGTCATTGTGGACTAGCCTATGAAATCCTTTGCCAAGCTGTTTGCCGTACTTGCTTGTACTGCGGTCGCCTTTGTGGCGTGCAGCTCGGCTCCTGCGAAAAAAACGGATAGTACTCCGGCAACACCCGCTACAGTCGCGACGGCCGGTGCGGATTCCTCGCAGGAATACAAGGGGAATCTCGATACGGCGCACATGGCGTTCATCACCGCGATGGACATGGAAATGCGTGGGCTTGACCGCGAGTCCGATTCGCTCTGGATTCTTGCTTGGCAGTATGACCCCAAGAACCGCTACCTTGCCTTCAAGGTGGCGGAGAAGTTGCTTGCCCATGGCGCGGACACGCTTGCGGTAGGCATCGCGATAAAGGCGAATTCCCTGAAGGGGAAGGTCACGGTGGCGCAACTCGAGACGATGGCGCGCGTGTACCTGGCGGCAGGCGTTGCCGATTCTGCACGCAAGTACTTTGTGGCGGCGCTCGATTCCTCGAAGAATCAGGACATGAAACTCCTCTACGACTACAGCCTCTTTTTGGAGGCGGTACAGGACAAGGAGGAGCTCGTCCGTGTTTACGAGCAGCTGCTCCCGCAGACGAACTACATCCAGTCGCTCTTCAACAGGCAGGTGAAACTGCTTGCCGAACTGGGGAAGGATTCCGCGATTGTCGACCTGTTCAGGGATGCGTACGAGACGACGGGCGACAGGGAGTACCTCGCGAAGGGCGTGCATGCCCTGATGGTACAGAAGCGCTTTGTGGAGGCGCGCGCAATTGCCGATACCATTACGGGTTCGACCGAGCACGACGCGATGATTATCGAGCTTGCGCTGCTCACGTTTGTCGATGGCCCGCGCGACCCTGTGCTCAAGTTCCTCAAGAAGAAGTATTACGATGACGGCGTGCGCGTGCCGGAACTCATTTACCACTTGGGGCTCAACGAGTACATTATGCACGAGGTGGATAGCGCGAGGGTGCACCTGGATAGTGTGCACCTGAAGCTGGATCGTGATCCGTCTTACGGTTCGCAGGCGTGCAGGATACTTTCGACAATCGCGCTGGACAGGAAGGACGCGAAGGCCGCCGTAATGTATGCCGAGCAGGCGGATTCCATTCTGGCGGGCGAGGGCAAGCCCTCGCTTGCACTCACGTATGCTGCGGTGAAGGATTACCAGAAGGCCTATACGCTGCTTGATTCCATGCTTGGTGTGTGGAGCAAGTGGACCCCGCTCGAGGCGGTCGTGGATTCCGCACAACTAAACAAGCTGATGGCCGCAGCGAAGGCGAAGTACCGCAAGTTCCAGTACACGTATGCCTACATATTGCAATTGGAGGCGCACGATATCGAGGAACATGCGGGCGATAATGAACTCAAGAAGGCCGCTGCCCGCGAGGCACGCCTGAAGGCGCACCTGTTCTGGGAAAGCATGATTGCCGCGAACCCGAAGGATATCCAGGTGCAGTACAACATGGCGCGTAACCTGGAACGCTTGGGCCGTATCGACGAGTCTTTCGCAACGTTTGAGGCTATCCTCAAGTCGCCGCAGTTCAAGGAACTCAACGCTTCCGAAGTCTATAACTATTATGGCTACACGCTCCTGAACCTGAACAGGAACAAGAAGGAACTGGAGCACGGTGTTGCCTTGGTGCAGAAGGCGCTGGATTCTCTGGGCGACGAGAAGAAACCCGATGCCATTCTTGATTCGAAGGCATGGGGACTCTACAGGCTTGGCCGCTTCGAGGAAGCGCTCCAGACGATCCTGATGATTGACCAGAAGGGCTTTGACGATGATTCCGAATTCCTGGAACACCTTGGCGCCATCTATGCCGCCCTTGGCAACAAGGCCGAAGCGACGAAGGCCTACAAGAAATTGCTGAAGGTCGACCCCAAGCACCCTGCCGCCCTTGAGTACCTGAAGGGAAAGAAGAAGTAACGCCATGCGTTCGTTTGCCCTAAACCGCACTGCACTTGCAAGCCGCATTGCGCTCGCCGCGCTCTGTGCTGTTGCCATGTGGTTTGCGGGCTGCGCTTCGTCGAAGCCCGCGGTGGAGCCGACCGCGCAGGCAGCACCCGCCGATGAAGTGAAACTGGATAGCCTCCGTGCGAAGATGGCGATAACGCTTGTCGATGCCAATGGCAAGGAACAGAACCTGGACGCTGTACTATTCTCGGTACCCGGGAAGCGCTACCGTATGGAACTTACGGGCCCGTTCGGGATAGGCGTTGCCTCGCTCCTGTGGAAGGAGGAAGGCTGGCAGATGACCTTCCCGACGGAAAAACTCTACATGAAGGGCGCAGGCTACATGGTGGGGCTTTTCGGCGAGCCTTCTATCCCGACGGTGAATATCCACCAGGTGGCGGGGCTGTTCGAGGGAATCCTCTTGCCTGAGGGTTACGAGGAGGTTGAACCGCCTGATGACTCCTTGCGGGTGGATGGCGCAACCTATGCCCGCGAGAAGACAGGGCGCTTGTTCATGTTCGCGAAGGAAGGCCCGCACGTAGTGTGGCTCTCGCGCATCGGCGGTGACGGCAAGCCCGAAACTATCCGTTATTTTGACTTCAAGGAATTCGAGGGCATGGAAGTGCCCGCGAGAATCGTGTTCGAGCGCGGCGGCGCGAAGTATCTCGAAATCCGCGTGAAGAAAATCAACCGCAACAAGTCATTTGGCTCTGGTACCTGGCGCCTTACCATTCCTGAGAGTTACAAGGCCGTCGGGGAGTGATTTTTTTAGCGGCTATTTTTGTAAATTGTAGATATGAAGTTTAATGCGACCCTATTTGCATTGTTTTTGGGTGTACTCGCTTTTGCGCCGAGCAGTTTTGCCGTAGATACGCTCTACGTGTACGCGCTCCGCGTGCAGTTCCAGGAAGAGAAGACGGACAACTCGCTTACGACCGGCACAGGCGTGTTCGACTCCGACAAGAAGGAGAAGGACGCCTATAGTCTGGACCCGCCGGGCCGCAGGGGTACTGCCTCGTACTGGCTCAAGCATTTCGAGTTCGCGAACAACTACTTCAATGCGGTGAGCGGTGGAAAGCTGGTGGTGAAGGCCCGCATTTTCCCCGACCCCTCTACGGGTTCATCGGTCTATACGCTTGACAAGCAGATTATCGACTACAACCGCACGAGCAAGAAGAAGGGCGAGAAGACTGCGGAGTTCGATGACGCCCGCAGCCGTGACTACCTCACGTTCGTCTACGATGCGATTGCCGCCGCCGCAAAGGATTCCTCGGAGGCGGGGCCGTTCCGCATTCCGCCTTCGGACAACCCGAACGTGAAACGCGCCTACATGATTATACACGCGGGTGCGAGCCGCCTGGTGGATGGCGGAAGCATGGGCACGAAGGGCGCTGACACTCCGGCCGACTTCATGGACGTGTATATCGATGGCGATTCGTGGGAATACCTGTTGCCCGATTCGGCGAAGGCTAAGACTGCAGAGGCAATTCGCGAGAAGCGCGATGCGGGCGACAGCGTGGTGACTACGGGTATCTACATTCCGGGCGGGAAGGTCGATACGCTCCGCTCGGTGATGGTGATGAGTGAGACTGCCTCGCAGGATGGCCTCAACTGGGGCGTGAACGGAATTCTGGTGAACCAGATTGCGCGCGAGATTGGGCTCCCGAACACCTACGACGTGGTGCAGGGCATCAGCCGCCTGGGTTACTACGACGTGATGGACTTTGCGGGCTACAACGCGGGTAACGGGTTCCTGCCCTCGATGCCTGCGGCATGGGAACGCGCCTATATGGGCTGGAGCGACGTGAAGGAAGTCTGCCCGGTTGCGGGTAAGCCCGTGACGGTGGATATCGCTGCGGCGGGTACGGGCAAGGGCACCGAAATCGTGAAGGTTCCGCTCAGTGCGAGCGAGTACTTGCTTATCGAAAATCGCCAGCGCAGCTGGAACGATGACGGAACGGTGAACGTGATTCTCGGGACTACGGACGATGATACCGATACCACCTGGCGCACGGTGCCAGTGGATAGCCTTAACCTCGTGTTCGAGGATAGCGTGTGCGTGAAGGACAAGGATAGCGTCTGTGTGAGTGGCAAGTTTACCGTGAACAAGAAGAAGGCGAAGGGCCTTATCGTTGGCATGAGCAGTTACGATGCGGGCCTCCCGGCGAGCGGTATTGCGGTGTGGCGCGTGAACGAGTGGTACCTGCGCGAGACTTTGCAGTACGGTGTTGCGAACTTCTGGGGTGGCGATACGCTGCGTGACCACCAGTTCGGCATTTCGCTTGTGGAATCCGACGGAGTGCTTTCTATCGGCAAGTCTTTCAAGAATGCGCTGGGCGAGGATACGTACGACTACGGTAGCGGTACGGACCTGCTGCCGCACCTGCGCAAGCCTGGCGAGAAGTCGAAGCAGAAATTCGATACGGTGAAGGTAATCAAGCCGACCGGCTATGCGAACACGATGACGACGCAGGGTGGCTATACCGGAATCAAGATTACGGTGAACGTGCCGAAGAATGCACGCAAGGAAACGACCGCGAACGCTTTCATGGGCGACAGCGTGGTGAACTTTGCCGCACAGACTATTAGCGTGACGATAAGCATTGACGACGGGAGTATCGAGGGCGGAAAGTTCCCGCGCGAGATTGGCCTGAATTCGGCGGTGCGCGGCGCGGTGTTCGTGAATGATCCTGAAAATGAGGGCGAGAAGATTCTTGTGGTAGGCGCAGAAGACGGAACGCTGCAGGCGTTCAGTGCGCTGGGCGATACACTTTTCGTTGCCGATACCGCGATTGTGCAGAAGTCCCTAACCCGCGACGGCGCGGAACGCGAGGTGCCGTTGTACCGCGTGGGTGCAAGTTATGGCCCGCTGCTGGGCATGGCGAGCGATGGTAAGGACGTATATAGCCTGCACAAGGAACACTTCGTGAGAACCTCCTTCAAGGGCGGGCTCCCGACAGTCGATGCGCACAAGATAACGGGTGCGGTTGCGGGCCCGATCATTGTGGATGACCGCGTCTGGGTTCTTCATGAGGACGCTGTCAATCATGCGGTGCTGTCGGACGGGGAATTCAAGTGGCAGGTTGTCCCTGTCTGGAATGAGCCGGGCTTTACTCCGGAAGATATGGCTTATTGCCCGCACAAGGAAGGCGTGGAATTCCTTGTCGTTGCTGGCTCGGGTGGAGAGATTCTGCGTGTTGCTGTACCTTCGGGTGTCGCAATGAGCAGGTCCGAAAAGGTTTCTGGCGTGAAGGGTGAGACCTTCCGTGTCGCCTGTACGGACATCGATAGGGATGGCGAGAATGAACCCGTAATTGTGGGCAGTCGCGGGACCGTTGCCGCCTTCAAGATGGAAGACAAGATCAAGACGGTCTGGACCAAGAACTACAAGCGCGGTGCCGGTGGAACGAGCGGCCTGAAGGATGAAACCTCGGGCATCGCGATTGGCGACATCAACGGCGACGGTTACCCTGAAATTGTGTTCCTGGGTGATAACCTCGTGTATGCACTCGACCGCTCGGGTCTCCCGATTGCTGGTTTCCCGGTGAAGATTTCCCGCGGTACGCCTGTGGTTGGGTTCATGAGTGACCCGCTTCTCGTGGACGTGACGGGCGACGACATTCCCGAGATTCTCGTGCCGAGCAGTGACGGTCTTGTGTATGCCTATACCGGCAAGGGCACGCAGGTGACCGAGCAGTTCCCGCTGGCAGCAGGCAGTTTTGAATACCAGGATACGCTCGGGACCATCTACCCGATGAGCATATATGTTGCAGATGCCGTTCCGGGCAAAAAATCTGCGGGTCCTGAACTTTACGCCTTGCACCGCAATAGCCTCGCTGCTTTCCGCCTGCGCAAGGCGAACGGGTCGGCTGCGGAATCGCCTGCGGCATGGACGCTCCCCGCGGGTGGCAACGAACGCACGGGTTACTTTGATGCCAGCAGGCTCGGCGATGTCGAGAAGGAGACCGAGAAGGACGAGATAAGCGAGTTCTTCGTATTCCCGAACCCGGTGCGCGGGGGAGTCGCGAAGGCACGTTTCGAGATTGGCGCGAAGGCGAAGGATGCCACCCTCGAGTTCTACGACATTACGGGCCTGTGCGTGTTCAAGCAGAAGATGGACGAGCCTGCGCAGGGCCGCAACCAGTTCGAGAATCTTGACCTGAAGAAACTCGGCTCCGCCGTCTATACGGTGAAACTCAAGGTGAAGTTCAAGAGCGGGAAGACCAAGCAGAAACTCTACCGCGTCGGCGTGATTAAATGATTTATAAAAGTATATATAAACTAATTTTCGCAAGCGTGGCTATCTTGCTGCTGTTCGCACTCTCTGCCTGCACGGCAAGCGGAGACCCCGAAGAGATTGCCCCGACGGGTCCGGATTCCGGCTCGGGGACGGCAAGTTCTTCTTCTGGCACGATTCAGTCTTCTAGTGATACAGATTCTAGTGACGTGGACGGATTTGGCGATGATTCCCTTGTTGCGTGGATCTCGGTCCCTGCAATGACGCTTACGCGGGGCGGCGTGACGTATTCCATAGATGGCTTCAAGATGACCGGGACCGAGGTGACGCAGGGCCTGTACGCGAAGATGATGGGTGGCATGCCGGACCAGAACTATACGGGCGACAACTATCCCGTCGAGAACGTGAACTGGTTCCAGGCGGTGCTCTTCTGTAACGAATATTCCAAGTATCTGGGACTCGATACGGCCTATACTTATACTTCTGTAGGCGATAAGAACTTCCTCGAGAATTTGTCCATTGACTACAGCGTAGAAGGCATTAGGCTCCCGACCGAGATGGAATGGGAGATTGCCGCCCATGGCGGGACATCGACGACGTACTACTGGGAAAACGAGGTCGCGTCCAAGTATGCTTACTATGGACAAAGTAAGGGACCGGTGGAAGTGGCTGGCCGTGTGGCGAATGCCTATGACCTCTATGATATGGCGGGTAACGTTGCCGAATGGGTGAATGACTGGTACGACGCATTCCCGACGAAGGCCATGGACAATTACACGGGTGCCACTTCGGGTACGGCCCGCGTGGTGCGCGGTGGCGGCTGGAGCGACCCCATCAAGGACTGCGCTCCGGATGTCCGCGAAAAGAAGGATCCGCTTTACGCATCACACATGCTCGGGTTCCGCGTGGTGTATTCTAAGGGTTTCTAGGCCCGTGTGTACGCGCTTTGCCGCCTAGACTGCGGTGAATTTTTTTAGATTGTAGTTTATGGAAAAACGTTTTTTGAAGTCCCTCGTTAAGGGTCTCCTGTTGGGCTGTGCCCTGTGCGTGCCCTTTACCGCGTGTTCTAAGGAAGAACCCGCCCCGCTCCCCGACCTGCCGAAGGTGGAAATCCCCGAAGGGCTCCCCGGCCTGTATTCGGGTAGGCTCCCCTGTGAAAATTGCAAGGCCCGCGGTGTGCGCATGGAACTTGCCGAAGACAGCACGCTCCTCTTTATCCAGACGATTATCACCGATACGGCGAAGGTCGACTCGCTCAAGGGCAAGTATTCGTTCAGCGATGGCAAGGTCGCCGTTGTGCTTGATGACGGTTTGCACCTGAACTTTGCCGTTGAAAAGTATGGCGCACTCTCGATGCTTACCGGTGCAGGTACCATTTACCTGGACGAGAACGGCATGAAGGCAGACCTTATAAAGATTATCACTGCACCCAAGAAAAAGGAAGGAGAAAAGTAGTATGCAGGCAAGGACATTGATTGTTGATGACGAACCGCTCGCGCGTATGCGTATGCGTTCGCTCCTGGAAAAGTATTCCGAGGACCTCGAGATTATCGACGAGGCGGGCTCGGGCGCCCAGGCTATCTCGAAGATAAACGAGCTCACTCCGGACGTGGTGTTTCTTGATATCCAGATGCCCGACATGGATGCATTCGAGGTGCTGAAGAATGTGGACGAGGACGTTATGCCGCTCATCGTGTTCACGACCGCGTACGAGAACTTTGCGCTGCGTGCCTATGAGGAAAATACGGTGGATTACCTGCTGAAGCCGGTAGACCCCGAACGCCTCGACGCGACGATGGAAAAGCTGCGCAAGCGCCTGCCCGATATCGAGGCAACGAACCAGATGCCTGCGGACTTCTCGTGGGAAAAGTTCCGCTCCCTCATGGCGATGGGCGACCAGTACCTGCAGCGCATTCAGGTGAAGATCGGTGACCGCATTCTGCTCGTGAACGTGGACGAGATTATCCGTTTCCATAGCGAGGAGAAGTATACGACCGTCTATACGCCGACGAACCAGTACATCATTGATACTCCGCTCGTGGATCTTGAAAAGAAGTTGGACCCGCGCCAGTTCGTGCGTGTGCACCGTGCTCACCTCGTGGCTATCGACTACATCGCTGAAATCCGCAAGTCGGATATGAGCCGCCTGAACGTGGTGTTGCGCGACAAGGAACATACACAGATTCTGGTGAGCCGCAACTTCGTGAAGACCGTCCGCAATCTCTAGTGAATTATGGAACAGACACCGAATAAGTTTTCGATCAAGAAGTTCTTGAAATCGTTCTCGCGCGAGATACTCGTGCCCATCGTGCTTGCGCTCGTGGTAATCCAGTACGTGATTCAGGCATTCCAGATCCCGAGCGGGTCCATGGAAGACACCTTGCATACCGGCGACTTTCTGCTGGGACTCAAGTTCACCTACGGTTCCCCGATTCCGTTTACCAACAAGCACTTCCCTGGATATGCCGAACCCAAGCCCGGCGACGTGGTGATTTTCCGTTACCCGGGGGAGCCGGAATACCCCGACAACAATCCTGCGCGCTACACGCACCTGTTTAACGCGCTGATGTTCGGGAACTTCTACTGGGACCATGAACCCGAGGCGGGGCAGCCGCACCTGGTGCACTTTGCGGACGGCCCGAAGGACTACATCAAGCGCTGCGTCGCCGTGCATGGCGACACGGTTGCCGTACACGCGGGCAGACTTTACATCAACGGTGTCAAGCAGGATACGATTCCCGGCCGTGGCAAGTGGACCGAGACGTATCGCACCAAGTCCCCGCGTGACGAACGCGAGACCTTCGTTGTACCGAGTGTGGGTGACGAGTTCATCCTGGATTCGCTCCCGCTCGAAAAGCTCTGGTGGATGCGTTCCATCATCTTGCAGGAAAATCCGGATAGCCACGTGGAACTGGAACTCTCGCTGCTGAAGGATGGTGTGGAGGACAACAACTTCGAGTTTACCGACTTCAAGGTGCCGGTAGAAAATGACCGCGGCATGCTCCTGAACGCAATGTTCACGCGCAACAGGACCGTAATCCAGCACAGGCTTACGCAGGGCGATACGGTGAGCGGTGCGATGAGTTTCTCGTACTTCCGCGAACTGGCCCGCATTGGATTCCTGCCGCTGTTCGACCCGCACCTGAAGGGCGGCTTTGCGCGCCCCGTAAGTTACGTGGGTCTGGAGGGCTCGATATTGCGTGACCTCGAGGGTAACGTCGCGATGTACAATTCCCCTGCGGTCGTTACTGCTGATTCCGCGATGGCACAGGACAGCGCCCGCGTGGATACGCTAGCCGCAGATAGCGCAGTGGCTGAACCGAATACGCTTCCGCGTCTCGAGATTCGCCGCAAGCTCACGATTGACGGGAAGGAGATTGACCGCTATACGGTGAAGACTCCGCTGTTCTTTATGATGGGTGACAACCGCGACAATTCCGCCGACAGCCGTTACTGGGGCTTTGTGAACCTGAGGAATATCCGCGCGAAGGCCTCCGTCATCTACTTCTCCTTCGAGAACGACGACCAGGCATTCAGCCTGGGGAATCCGTTTACCTGGTGGCGCATTCCCTTCCGTATCCGCTGGTCCCGCATTGGCAAGGTCATCCCGCTCATTGAGCGCTAAGGAAGAGCCCGATGAAGAAGAGCCACCCCGCATACGTCTACGCCCTTGCTCTGGTGCTTGCATGCATCGGCTTTTGGGCGTGCGCGACGCAGGTGGCGCCGGGCGGCGGACCCGAAGACAAGTTGGCGCCCCGCATTGCGGCGGTGTACCCGGCCCCGAATACGACGAACCATCCTGAAGAACTTTACGTGAAGCTGGAATTCGACGAGTGGGTGAATGCGTCCATCCCGCGTAGCGCCGTATCGATTTCGCCGCCTATCGAGGGCAAGATGAAGTTCGAGGTAAGCGGGAAGACGGTGGTGCTCACTTCGCGTGCCACGCTCGATACGGGAACTACGTATACGGTTACGTTCGCGAGCGGCATCAAGGACCTGCACGGCAACGCGCTTGCCAAGCCGTTCAACGTGGTGTTCTCTACCGGCGACCATATCGACTCGCTTACGCTTTCGGGCCGCGTGCTCGTGAACGATTCCATGACGCGCAAGAAGACCTACCCGAGCATTGGGCTGTTCCTGATGGGCCCGGAACGCGAGGGCCGCAGGTACCTGGAAAAGTACCGCGATACGGTCACGAAGGCGCTCGATTCTCTCCCGATGCTCACGAAGGAACCCCCGCTGTTCATGACGCGTGCGGATAGTGTGGGTAGCTTTACGCTCACGGGCCTCAAGCCGGGCCGTTACCGCGTGGTGGCATTCGTGGATGTGAACGGAAACCAGAAAATTGAGCCGTCGCAGGAACTGGCGGGTGTGTGGGTTAAGGACCTCGTGCTGACCGAGGAGACGAAGGATACGCTCTGGGTGGCGCTTACCGACCAGGATACATCGCTCCTGGAACTGGAATCGGTGAGCCAGCCTTTTGCACATGTGCTCGAAGCGAACTTCTCGAGGTCCGTGTTCTTTGATTCCGCATTTGCCGATACCACGAACTGCACGCTCACATACCCAGACGGCAGCACGGTGCATCCGAGGCATGTGTATATGGGTGCATCAAGCAACAAGCCGCAGTTCTATTTTGATTCTATCCCCGCTCCCGAACTTACGTACAAGTTTGCCTGCAAGTACGCGAAGGACTCGCTCTCCCGTATGCTCGATACCCTGCACGACGAGGTGGAATGGAATTGGGTGGAAAAGGCTGGCGACACGCTCGCTCCCGCAATCTCCAAGACCCTGCTCTACTCGATGACAAAGTCCGCCTTCCCGGGCGATACGCTCGTGGTGGCCTACAACAAGCCTCTCGATTCGCTCATAGAGACATTCCATGTGGCGATAAACAAGGATACGGTGGCGGTCGACATGAAGCGCCTCGATGCCATCCGGTTCATGGCCGTTCCCAAGGAGCCCTGGCCGACCGATGCCGCGGTGGATTTCTTGATGGGGTACATGGATACGACGCTTGCGAAGGCGGATAGCAACGGCGTGCGCGACACGGTTATCGAACTCAAGTACAAGAAGTTGATGCGTTTCGAGACGGTGCCGAAGATCAAGCTTGCTTCACTCAAGGGCACACTCAAGAATGCAAACCCGGGCGTGACGGTGCGCCTCGCCTCTATCGATACCAAGAAGTATTTCTACACGAAATGCGACCACGGCGGCAAATTCGCATTCGACAACCTGATGGAAGGCAAGTACTTTATCGACTACTACTATGCGGAAGAGGGGAGGCTTACGCCCGATGGCGGTGCCCTGTTCCCGTTCCGTTACGGAAAGCCCTGGCGTGCGCCTACCGATACGGTGCACGTGGCAAACGGCGAGAACGATATCGAGAAACTTTTGCCGGACATGCCGGCGTTGCCCTAGTTTAAGAGGCTCAGATGATGAATAAGATACCTGCGTTTGTTGCGGTTGACCTGGAAACCACCGGTCTTGAATTCGAGAAGGACGAAATTATCGAGGTGGCGCTTGTCCGTTTTGAGAACGGAGCCCCCGTCGATAGCGTGGATTATCTGGTACGCCCCGAGTCGGCGAAACTGCGCCCGTTCATCGAGAGCCTTACAGGAATTTCGAACGAGGATATCGCGGGTGCGGAAGATTTCGCGAGCCTTGCTGGCAAGATTTCTGCATTTGTCGGTGACATGCCGCTTGTCGCACACAACGCGATGTTCGATTCGCGCTTCTTGAAGAATGCGCTGGAGAAGGTCGGGATCCCGTTCAACAACCCGGTATGGGATTCTCTTACTTTGTCTAGAATTGCCTATCAGGATGTTCCTAACCACAGGCTTGATACGCTTACGCAGGTGCTGAACATCGAGCGCAGCCGTGCCCACAGGGCGCTTCCCGATGCGGAAGCGTGTGGCAAGCTGTTCGTGATGGCGTACGAGAAGATTGCATCGCTCGACCCGTGGCTACTGGGGGCCCTTACCCGTATTGCGGCGTGCTCCGACTGGAAATTGCTCTTTGGCGAAAGTGCCGAGGGCGAGATTGCCGAACCCGCACTTGCATTGCGCGCAGGCGATGCCCCCGCGGGTGCGCTCGCCGCCTCGAAGGCCCCGCGTGTAGATGCCTTCTTCAAGGAGGGCGGGCTCCTCTCGAAGACGATGGAAAATTTCAAGGCGCGCCCCAACCAGCAGGAGTTCGCATCGTGCGTGGAACGCAACCTGTACAAGGGCGGCATCTGCGTGCTCGAGGCGCCGACAGGTTCGGGCAAGTCGCTTGCCTATCTGGTGGCGGCGGCAAACAAGGCGGTCTCGGGCGAGCGCGTGGTGATCAGTACCGCGACGCATGCCCTGCAGGAACAACTTATCGGGCACGATATCCCGCAGATTGCCCCGCTGTACGATGGCAAGCTCAAGGCGAGCGTGCTCAAGGGCCGCGACAACTACCTGTGCGTCCGCAAGCTGATGGAAATTTTGAATGCTCCCGCGACGCTCCTGTTGCCGGAAGAGCGCGACTCCTTCATGGCGCTGCTCCCGTGGGCGGTCACGACCGAGAAGGGCGATATCGGGGAATGCAATTCGTTCAGCTGTGCGCGCAATCGCGTGCTGTGGTCCAAACTTTCGAGCACGGCCGCATCGTGCGTGGGTGATACCTGCAAGTACCATGCGGTTTGCCCCGCCCTCAAGGCGAAACGCGAGGCGATGGCATCGAACCTGCTGCTGGTGAATCACTCGCTGTTCCTTGCCGACCTCGCACTGGATTTCGCGCTGCTCCCCACTTACGAGCACGTAGTCTTTGATGAGGCACACCGCCTGCCCGAACTGAGCAACCAGAGTTTCGGGCGTACCGTATCGTTCTTCCGTTTCAGGAACGTGGCGAAGACGCTCGTTCCCCCGAAGGGTACCACGGGTGGGATTGTACCCGAACTCGAGAACCGCATCCCTGTCGAGAACGAGGCGGCGCGCAGCGAGTGCACGCAGCTTGCGGCTGATATCGGCGAGGCGGAGAAGGCAATCCACCGCTTCTTCATGAAGATCGGCAAGAAGCTTTCGAAGCAGAAGGTGGGCAAGGGCGACCTGATTTACAGGAACGGGATTGCGGCGGATTTCGATGCCGACCCGAAGAACGTTATCGACCAGTTCGCGCTGGTGCAGGACCGCGCGAAGTCGCTTATGGAACTCGTTGCTGGCCTGCCCTCGGTTGGCGGGCTCCTGAAGGATTTCTCGGGCCGCATGGAAGAACTCAAGCGCTACGCGACAGATTTCGAGTTCCTCGTGAAGGCGGGCCGCGAAGGCTGGGTGTTCTACATGGAAGAACCCTTCAACCCGCACACCATCAAGATTCATGCGGTACCGCTCCGTTCGGGCGATATCTGGAAAGAAAAGTTCTACCCGTGGGTAAAGTCCGCGACGTTCACCTCGGCGACGCTTGCCGTGCAGGGCGACCTCTCGTACTACGCGCAGCGTATGGGCATGTCGGAACTTGAGCAGAAGCGCCCGTTCCTCAAGGCGTTCGGTGAGGCGTTTGCAAGCGACGAGCGCCGTACCGTGCAGGTGGCGCGCTACCTGCCTAAGCCATCGCTCCCCGAATTCGGCGACGCGTTGAATAACACACTCGTGCAGGTGCTCCCCGAAGTGGAAGAGAACACGATGGTGCTGTTCACGAGCATTTCCGCGATGATGAAGGCGCAGGCGGCTCTCGCTCCGGAATTTGCCGCGAAGGGCAAGCTCCTGCTTTGCCAGCATGTGGATGGCTCGCTTGATGGCCTCATTGCGATGTTCCGCAAGTCGCGCGGCGCATGCCTTCTCGGGTGCCAGAGCCTGTGGGAAGGTGTCGACTTCCCGGGTGATGCGCTCAAGTTGCTCGTGGTGACGAAACTCCCGTTCCCGAACCCCTCCGACCCGCTGGTGGCGGGTATCTCTGCCGATCTGAAGGCGAAGGGCGAGAATGTGTTCAAGAGTTACTACATACCTGAGGCGTATATGGAACTGCGTCAGGGCCTGGGCAGGCTCCTGCGCACGGAAAGCGATAGCGGCAAGGTGCTCATTCTCGACAACCGCGTGGTGACCGAGGCATACGGCAAGACATTCGCACGTATATGGAACATGAAGCACGTGACCGCGAATAGCGTCGACGACGTGAAGAAGTTCGTGAAGTAGATGCTTTCTTGACGCCTCTTGCCATATTTTCTAAATTTGCGTCCCCATTGAGGATGCATGATGTTTGATTTGAAAAGTTTTTTTGACGGCATGTCGAAGCCTCTTTTGCGTGAGGTCCATGCCAAGGCATATGGTAAGAAGGGACTCCTGAATAATGCGCTTATCCAGTCGGAAGTCCTGAGCTTTTATACGAACAGGGATCGTGTCGCCAAACTTTTTGCACACATGGAACCGTGGCAGCGCCGCTGCCTGAATCTTGTGTACCACAGCGCATCGCGCGGGCTCACCTACAACGAGCTGCGCCTTACCGTGCCCGTGGCAAAGAACAAGGAACTTCGCAGTTTCCTCTTGCAGATGTGCCGCGAGTTCCTGCTGTGGAGGTCGCAGGCCTCGGGCGTGGCTGTGTACCACGGCTTTACCGACTTTGCGCACAGTTTCGAGATCGAACCGCAGGAATTCCCCGATACCACGAAGCCTTTCCAGGAATACGGGAGCCTTTTGGCCTGGCATATCTGCCTGGTGCTTTCGCTTGCCAAGCGTGGCGAGATCCGCGTGAATACGAATGGCACGCTGAACCGTCGCAGTTACCAGATCTGCCTCGATGCCTTTACCGCAGCCACGAAACTTTCGGCGAAGGCTGGCGAGAACGAGCTTGCCCTGATTTTCAGTTTCCTTACGCAGCGTGAATGGCTCGAGCAGGAAAATTCTTTCCTCTACCCGTCCGAGGCGGCGTACGAGTTCCTGCGTACGAGTGGTTTCCGCCTGCACCAGTACGTGCTTACCTGGTGGCTCGAGGCACGCTTCCGTAACGACGCGCTCCACATGAAGCGTCTGCTGCGTTGCGTTGCCGAACCGCGCGGCGTGTGCGAGGCTGCATACCTGTTCTGGGTGATGGACCCCTCCAGCCGCATTCTCGAGTCAAACAAGCACCTTGCCTGGGAATACCTCCCGCGCCCCATGCGCGAACTCTGGCTCATAGGTCTCCTGAAATTCCAGTTCGTGCAGGGCAAGGTCTCTGCCGTCGCGGTGAGCGAGATTGGCAAGGAATGGATGGCGAGTTCGGTACTCCCGCAGAACGAGGGGCAGGTGTCGATGCTCCCGAACTTCGACCTGGTGGTTAGCGCCTCCATGTCTCCGCAACTGCTGTTTACGGTGGCGTGCCTTGCGAAGGTCAAGAACGACGAGGCCTTCCTCTGCTTTACCTTCGAGAAGGATACCTACATCGCGGGCCTTAAGAGCGATATTCCCGAATCGGACATGGAACAGCTTATCGCCTGGATTAAGCCGCCCGAGAACGTGCTTTCGACGTTCCGCGAGTGGAATGCTTCGTTCTACGGTGCGAAGGTGCGTACGGTCCGCCTCCTCAAGATAGACGACCTCAAGATACTTGGGGAACTCACGCGCTTCCCGCAGTTCATGGAATGCGCCGAGGAGTATATCCCGGGTTACGGGTTCGTGCTCGACCCGAAGAAGGAACCGACCGCGTTCAGCATCCTGGAAAGTTTCGGGTACTGCCCGTTTGCCGACCGCTCCGCGAAGAAGCGCGACCGCGCCCCCACCGACGAGTGGCGCAAGGAGTTTGCGATTGCGTGGCCTGCGGAAGGCAACGTGGACTATGAACTCAAGGACGACGTGGACGAGGCGACGGTGCAGTCGGCTCTCGATTCCACGAAGTACGGTTCCGTTTACCAGAAGCTCGACTCGTTCGACCTGGTGAAGGTGTTACGTTATGCGAAACTGACGGGCACTTACCTTGCGGCGAAGGTCAAGGACCCCACGAAGCGAGCCGACAAGGTGCGTGAGCTGGTGTTCACCGTGCATGCACTGCACCTCGCGAAGGCACCCCTGAACGTGGAAATCCAGGAGAAGGGTGCCGAAGAGGGAATGCCGCTGCAGCTTTCGTTTATTCAAGAAATCAAGGTGATGCAGAAAATCGCCTAGTCTTTGGCCGGCGCAGTTTAATACTGCGACCGTCAAGGCGTTGGCAATCGCATCGTGTTAAGGCAGCGTCTGGGCGTAGCCCGCGATGTCCTTCATCTCGTCGAGGGTGAGTTCGTCGTAGTATGCTTCCATGTTGCGGTCTTCGTCGCCGAAGTTCATCTGGTACCAGAACGTGGGCATGTCGTTGCGTGCCCGCTGCCCGATAAAGGCGGGCTCTCCCATGGGGTTGAAGTTTATGCGGTGGCCGTCCTCGCCGTGGCACGGCCTGCAGTTCTGGTAAAAGAGCTTTGCGCCGCGCTTGATGTTCGCTCCCTTTATCTTGCCCTTCTTGTCGAGCAGTTTGTACACGAGGTACGCCATGCGCTTGTCCTCGCGGGTGAGCGTGTCTCCTGGCGACCCGGGTTCCGGCGCATTTACTGCCGGCGCATTTACTGCCTGCAACTTGCCCTGCGAGCCATCTTTAGCCTGCGACTTTACCTGCGCGACCTGCGTCGCTCCCGGGGTATCCCCGGCAGTTACCGCTGCCGCCCCGTAGAGGGTGGCGAGCAATCCCGCGATAAACAGTGTCTTGCGCATCTGCATGCAGAGAATATAAAAAACGCGCGGTCCGCGCAGTTCGTATCCCTGCAAAGCGCGGTTCGTAACCCCGCGAATTGCGGTTTGTAAATCCGTGGGCCTGCTTGCCTGCAAAAGAACTTTCTACCTTGTTTCCCATGAATACAAATCTATTCTTGCCGGTCGCCTTCGTGCTCGCCGCCACCGTATATGGAGGTGCTTCCATGCCCATCGATAAAGAATCCCTCGCCCTGAACGGCCGCTGGTCCGTACAGGAATCCTGCCTGTGTGCGAGTGCTCCCGCGGCGTCGCTCGCGTTCAATGCGGTTGCAAGCGAGGTCACGTTCGACATAGAGGGCGAGGCTCGGTTCCGCTTCTATATTGACGGCAAGCCGCAGAAGTACTTTACGGTGACCGACCGCAAGAAGGAAAAGCTTGCGACCCCGAAGGATAACAAGCCGCACACTTATCGCCTTGTGAAGGTGAGCGAGTCCAATCCGGGCAAGATCTGCATTCACGGTATCGACCTCGGCAAGAAGGGTTCCTTTGCCGAGAAGCCGAAGGCGTCTAGCCGCCGCATCGAGTTTATCGGGGATTCCTTCACGGTCGGGTACGGCGTGGAAGGCAAGGGCCCCGAGGACGGTACCCCGTTCGAGAAGACGAACGCCTCGAAGAGCTATGCCTTCTTGCTGGCCGAGGGCTACAAGGCTGACTACCAGGTGAATGCGGTGAGTGGCCGCGGGCTCGTGCGCAACTATGCGAACATGGTGCCGGAATGGACGCTCGAGACTTTGTACGAATACACGATGATGGGCGCTCCCGAGCAGGACCCCAATACCGAACGCTGGGACTTTAGCACGTTCCATCCGCAGGTAGTGGTCGTATTCGTGGGTATCAACGATTTCCAGGGCGAGCCTCCGTATGCGGATGCGGACAAGTTCAAGGCGGCATATGCCAAGCTCCTGGACAAGCTGCGCGCTCTGCACCCCGGCGTAAAGTTCCTGCTTGTTTCTACGAAGACATGGCCGAACGACTCCCTGACGCCTGTGGTCGAGAGCATCTACAACGACCAGAAGGCGGCGGGTCACAACGACCTTATGTATAAACTAGTTTACACGGAAAACACCGCTCTGCACGGGCATCCGAGCGAAAACTCCCAAAAGGAACTCGCGAATACGCTTAGACCCCTCGTTGGGCGCCTAGGCGGGTGGCTTTCGCGCTAAAAGTCTGTGCTTTTTTTCACATAATATTTTATTTTTTATCCACAAGGGTTACTGGAAGGAAAATATTATGTCTAGGATAATGGAAAAGATATATGCCCTTTTCAGGATGAATATCCTGATTTTCGTGTTGCTTGCCGCGACGGTTATAGCCCTTTTTGCCTACCAGAACGGCCTGGACGATATCGTTTTCCTGAACCTTTCTGACTACCCCTACGTGATTGCCGAGACGGACAGTGCCGACGGCGGTTCCTCGGCGGTGGCTATCTCGCGTACGGATTCCTCCATCATCGTGGACTACGAACTGAAGGAAGGCTATGCCTACCCGTATGCGGGCGTCAAGATTCTGCTTGGTGACGGCAAGACAAAGGGCCGTGACTTCTCCAAGTTCGACAGCATCTTCGTGTGGGTCAAGCCCCGCGGCGAAGGTACGGTGCGTATCTACTTCCGCGGCTACGATGCGGACTTTTACCGCGAAGGCGACGAGGGCTCCCTCAAGTTCAACGAGGTGGAGTTCTTCCCGCTCGAAGAGACTTACCCGGCCGTGTTCGTGCCGCAGGAATTCCGCGTGGCTTCCTGGTGGGTGGCACAGAACGAAATCAACGTGCACAAGGCACGCGTAGACCTCTCGAACATCCCGCTTATCGAAATCCAGACCGGCACCAATGCTCCGCTCGGTTACGGTACGCTTGAAATCCGCGGGTTCTGCTTCAAGGGCAAGAAGATTTCGAAGGTGGACCTCGTGACCATCCTGGTGGCGCTCTGGTTCGTGACCTTCCTCATCATCCTCGTCATCCGCTTCTTCGACTACAACCGCGAACGCGCGGCCAACCGCAAGAAGCAGGAAGAACTTGAGAAGTACCTGGCCGCCCTCGAAATCGAGAAGAGCGAGTACGAGAAGTCCAGCCGTACCGACCCGCTCACGGGTTGCCTCAACCGTGCCGGCTTTGGTAGCGTGCTCTTGCGTGAACAGGAAAACCTGACCAAGAATGGCAGTCCGGTCTCGTTCGTGCTCCTGGACATCGACCATTTCAAGGAAGTGAACGACACCTACGGCCACAACGTGGGCGACGAGGTGCTCGTGAACCTCACCAAGCTTATCCAGGGCAAGATCCGCAACAGCGACAGCCTGGTACGCTGGGGCGGCGAGGAATTCGTTATCCTGTGTGGCGAGACGCCCATCCAGAATGCGCAGTTCCTGGCCGAGAAGCTCCGCGTGGCTATCGAGAACACACAGCTCATTACCCAGCAGCGCATCACCTGCTCGTTCGGCATTTCCGAGATGATTGCGGGCGAAGACCCGAAGCGCCTGTTCGAACGTGCGGACAAGGCCCTGTATGCCTCGAAGGAAGGCGGCCGCAACCGCGTGACGAGTGCGACTTACCGGCGCCAGACCCGCTAGCTTATGCCCCGCAAAATTTTCCCCCTGCTGGTTGTTGCACTTGCTGCCCTGCTTGCGGTGTCGTGTGCCCGCAAGGAGCCGGAGGTGGATTTCAAGCCCATCCAGCTCAACTGGCATGCCCTTTCGGAGGCCGCGGAGGCCCACCCCGAGAAGGATGCCTGCGTGATATCCGTCACATCGCTCCTGATGCGCGAGAAGGCCGTCCGGGAGTCGAAGTTCGAATCCCTCGACTACGATGTCGTGTTCGATATCAAGGGCGAAAACCTCGAATTTAAGGGAATTTGCGGGAATTCCGGGGCGGAAGGTGCCACCGAGTGCAGGTTCACCGCCGTATGTTCCGGCGCCGAAAATGTCGTTGTAAATTTTCACAACGGAGACTAGCCGCGGCTACTACCTTTCGGGCCGCGATAGTTTTATTTTTAAGGTATTGGCAGGCATTGCCTTACCTATTGTATTGTGGGATGTAACGACAAGGATGATTCTGTGAAACCGATTTTCGAATATACAGACTACCGTGAATGGATCCGCGACGCGTTTGATGATTTCAAACAGCGCAAGACCGTCATATCCTGGCGCTACATGGCAATGAAGCTCGGGGCCGACCCGGGCAACCTCCTCCGCGTATCGCAGGGGAAGATCCACCTGACACTCTCGCTCGTGAAGCCGATGGCCGAGTTCTTCGAACTCGACGAGAAGGAGACTGCCTACTGGACGGAACTCGTGTGCTTTGGGCGCGCGAAGACCGATGCGGAGGCCTTGAACCATTACGAGAAGATGCAGATTCTGAAGGGAATCCCCCTGAAGAGGCTCGCGAAGAAGGAGCTCGAGTTTTACCGTCACTGGTACTGCAATTCTATACGCTCGATTATAGGCATTTGCCGGTTCAAGGACGACTACGAGGGGCTTGCGGAGTGCTGTACGCCCCCGATTACGGTGGAAGAGGCAAAGAGTGCCGTAAAACTTTTGTATGATTTAAACATGATCTCGAAGGATAGGGACGGCTACTGGAAGGTGAACGACACCTTCGTGAGCACCGGTGGAAACTGGCGCTCCGAGGCCGTGCGTACGTTCCAGAAAGAGACTATCCGCCTCGCGGGCGAATCGCTCGAGCGCCACACGCCGCCGCTGCGCGACATCAGCACGGTGACCATGACGTTCAACATGGACGATATCGCGCTCATCCGCGAAAAGATCAAGGAATTCCGTAGCGAACTGTTGCGCCTGTCGCAGGAAGGCGATGGCGACGATACGGTGTTCCAGTTGAATGTTCAGTTGTTCCCGATAGGGTTTGCGAAGAAACTGCAGGAGAAGGAAAAATGAAAAAGTTGCTTCTTCTAGTACCGGTCGCTCTTGCTACCTGGTTCTGCTCTTCCGCAACCGACGATATTGCGAAGGGCCCCGGGAGCGAGACAACTAACGGACTTGCGCTTATTGACGGCAGGCCCGCATCCTACGCGTCTGTCGCATTGCGTAAGGTGGACTTCCGTGCCAAGCAGGCCGCCGAGGAGAATGCCTTGGTGGTGGCGGACGCATACGCTGACGAAAATGGCCAATTTGACGTGAAGATCCCGGCCGATGGCAAGTACCGCCTGACCGTGGTCCATGACGGCGTCGCATTCTCGAAGATTGTTACCCACGGCGACTTTGCAGAAACCGAAGGTGCTGTTACCGATACGGTGAACCTGGTGGCGACCGCCCTGATGGCGGGTGTCGTAGACGTGCCCGAGGGCAATTCCAATGTCTGGGTGGGCGTGCTCGGTACCGACGTGCTCGTGAAGAGCGATTCCAACGGCTGGTTCGCGTTCCCGGCATTGCCGGCAAACGATACCCTGCGCCTGTACTTTGTGGACGGTGACTACAAGGAATCCCTCGGCGAAGAGACCCTGTACATGAAACCCCGTGAATCCGTGCTGAAGGACTACCGCACTCCGGACCCCGATGAGGGCAAGGTTGTGGTGCTTCAGAAGAATGGTTCCCCTGCCGCATACGCGACGGTCGCCCTCCGTGCAGCCGACGCGAAGGTCGAAAAGTTTGCAGTCCAGAATGCGATGGTGGATTCCGATGTCCGCACCGATGCGAACGGCAGGTTTACCATGGAATGGCCCGAGAAGGGGGAATACCGCCTGACGGTCGTTTCTGACGGGTTTGCGTTCTCGAAGGTGTTCGATGCGGAAGACCTGCCGGATCTCGATACCATATGGATTTCGGCGACCGCCTCTGTTTCGAGTAAAGTAACGCTCCGCACGGTGGATGAGTTCCTCTGGGTAGGTGTCTACGGGCTCGATGTGCTTGTGAAGACTAATGACGTGGGCGCCTATGTGCTCCCGAGCGTGCCCGCGGGCGATTCGCTCCCGATATACTTCTTGACTGCCGATAGCCTGAACAGCCTCTATGCGGAATGGAACACCGTGGCGGAATCCAACAGCACGCAGTTCCTGAACCCGGTGAAGGTGTTGCAGGATTTCGAGAATGGTGGCGAAGGCTGGTACCTGAATACGGATAGTCTCAAGAAGGGTACCGAAATCAAGCCCGCAAACAGCGTGAAGGAAGGAATCGTGTACGATTCGACCCGCAAGTCGAACGTGTTCCACGGCACGTACAAGCTTGCCAACGACGATTACGCCTGGGCGCTTGTGGGTACCGCGTTCGAACACAATATGAAGTTCTCCGAGATCGATTCCGTGGTGTTCTACGCGAAGGGTAACGGTAACATCAGGCTTTCGCTCGAGAACTATGTCGACCCGAGCAAGAACCTGAAGGCCGCCACCGAGTGGATTTCTCTCTCCAAGGATTGGAAGCGCATCAGCGTGAATCCGGCTGAACTCTGCGTGGGTGCCGCGACGACGGAATCCTGCTTCACTTCGTGGAGCGGCGTCAAGAGCTGGGTCAAGCAGTTCCACATCTTTGTGCAGGACGGTTCCGAGTTCTACATCGACGACGTAATCCTCTACGGCGCACTGTTCTAACCCGCAGTCATTGCCAACGCATTTGTCATCCCCGGCTCGACCGGGGATCTCTTTTTTTATAACCATTCCACATCCTTCGCATTTGCATCAGGAACTTAATTTGTATATATTTTAGTACGCTATGTTTAGGAAGATTTTTCTAGTCCTTGTCCTTTTCCAGATGTCCTTTGCGATGGACCCTTCTATCGTGAAGGTCCTTAGGTGTCTGGAGAAAAAGCGGATGAGTGTCGTTTCCGTAGAAAAGATAGACGGGAAAATCTATGTCAAGAAAGAGACCGGTAAGGAATCGGATGTGATAGGCCCTGCTGCTTTTGACCCTGGAGTGTCTATCCTTGAATACAAACAAGACTGCTTGTTTCAGGAAAGGGATTATCTGAAAGGTGTAAAACACTCTCAAAGAAAGGGATTGCTGGGGGCGAAAAAAAATAGCACTCGTGATTCCATAATCGTTCTTAAAAAGAATAAGGCCATTTGGTCATGTCCCCTGGGAGGGAAGAAAGTTGAAGACATTAGTGTTTTAGACCAAAGTAAGCTAGTGGTTGGCTGTTCTGACGATTTTGGCGAGCGCGATTTTATTGATACCCTCTGGCTATTGGATGATAAGTGCCGGTGGACTCTTTTTGAGCCTAACGCAAATATGAATCCTCATGGCTTTGCTGTCGATTGTACATTGTTTCACGATAAATTCGTCGCCAGTTCACGGTTTCTGTCGTATTACATAGGCAAGCGAGATCCATATACGGTTGTTTTCGATTCGTCATGGAATAGACATTGGGGAACGTCCCTTTCATTTTGGGTAAACGCATCGGCGCGGGACGTTGGCTGCGGTTACTACTACTTCACGGATCCGGATGATACGGATCAGAACGGGTGGGTCGTCAAATGCGCTAGATGGACCGGAAATAATTTTGTGGAGTTTACGTTGCCGTATGAGGTGCGTGACAGGAATGAAAGCCGCCCGGTTCAGGGACTCCTGTTCCCGTGCGGCGATGGGATATGCGTACAGGACCGTGAGACCAAGAAAATAGAGGTCTTGGTGGATGAGTAGGGCACTCTTGTCTTAGCCTTGCTTAAACGGCCCATGGCGTGCAAAAATTGGTGATTTTATTGATATTTAGCCACTGCCACCATTGTTTGTAAACGCGAATTTAAGTATCTTTGGGCTATGGAAAATCTTGAAAAGGAATCTGCCGTCGCGCAGGAATATCTCGCACGCGTTGCGAAAGAAGCGGAAGCGAAGTTTGATGAACATCTTCCGCCCGAAAATGTGACTCCGTGCCGTCTGCACGAGGCTATGCGCTATTCGATGTTTGCTGGCGGCAAACGCCTGCGCCCCGCCTTGGTCAAGGCGACTTTCGATATGTTCGGTGGCAAGGGCGACAAGGTGTGGCTCGCGACATCTGCACTCGAGATGCTCCACACGTTCAGCCTTATTCACGATGACCTCCCTTGCGTCGATAACGACGACTACCGCCGTGGAAAGCTCACGAACCACAAGAAGTATGGCGAGTCCACCGCGGTGATGGCGGGCGATGCCCTCTGCGTGCTCGCGTTTGAACTGATGGGCCGTGCGGGTGATGCCCGTGCAATACAGGTGCTTGCCCACCTGCTGGGTACCTACGGCATGATCGGTGGCGAGATGACTGATATCGAGTGCGAGGGCAAGACGGTTGACCTTGAGACGGTCGACTACATCCACTACCACAAGACTGCAGCCCTTATCGAGGCCGCGCTCCAGGTGGGTGCGATGCTCGCCGGTGCCGACGAAAAGTCTATTGCCGCCATCCGTAACTACGGCCGTTCCATCGGGCTTGCGTTCCAGATTGTGGACGACATCCTGGATATCGTCTCCACGACGGAGGAACTGGGCAAGGATGCCGGTTCCGATATCGAGAAGGGTAAGGCGACTTACCCCTCCATCGTCGGTCTCGAGAAGTCCCGCGAGCGCGCCCACGAACTCTACGAGGAATCGCTCAAGGCGCTTGAAGGCCTCGAGGGCGATACCTCCATCCTCCGCTCTATTGCCGCATTCATCATTACCCGGGTCAAGTAATGGAACTTAAGGACGTAAAGTCTCCCCAGGACATAAAGCATTGTTCCGTCGAGGAACTGAACTGCCTTGCGAAGCAGGTGCGCGATACGATTATCGGGCAGGTTTCTAAGCACGGCGGGCACTTGGCTTCTAGCCTGGGTGTCGTGGAACTCACGCTTGCGCTGCACTACGTGTTCAACGCTCCCGAAGACAAGATTGTCTGGGACGTGGGTCACCAGGCGTACGTGCACAAGCTATTGACGGGCCGTTACGACCGGTTCGAGACGCTCCGCCAGCAGGGCGGCATCTCGGGCTTTTTGAAGCGTAACGAGAGCGAGTACGACTGCTTTGGCGCAGGCCATGCGACTACGTCTATCTCTGCGGCTCTCGGCTTTGCAGTAGCGCGTAACCACTTTAACCGCAAGAACAACGTGGTGGCCGTCATCGGTGACGGTTCCATGACCGGCGGTATGGCATTCGAGGCCCTGAACAACGCGGGTATCTCGAAGCAGAACATGACCATCATCCTGAACGACAACAGGATGAGTATCGCCCCGAACGTGGGCGGGTTCAGCAAGTACCTGAACCGCGTGATTTCGGACCCGGTCTACAACAAGATGCGTTCTGACCTGGACCGCCTGATGAAACGTGTGCCCGGCATTCTCGGTCGCCGTTTCCGTGACCTCTTCTTGCAGGTGGAATCTGCCGCGAAGAACGCGGTGAAGCCCGGCGCCTTCTTCGAGGACCTGGGTATACGCTACTTTGGCCCCATTGACGGTCACGACATCAACGAGCTTATCATGATTCTCGAACGCGTGAAGTCGCAGCCCGGCCCGTGCATTGTGCACGTGCTTACCGAGAAGGGCCGCGGTCTCGATGCCGCCGAGAAGAACCCGACCAAGTTCCACGGTACGGGACCGTTCGACCCCGAGAGCGGGCTCCCGCTTGCTCCGGGCAAGCCGAACCCCTCGCTCACGAGCGTGTTTGGGAAGACCCTGCTGGAACTGGCGAAAAAAGACGACCGTATTATGGGTATCACGGCCGCGATGCCTACGGGCTGCGGTCTAGATATCGTGGCGAAGGAACTGCCCGACCGCGTGATAGACGTGGGTATTGCGGAAGAACACGCGGTGACGTTTGCCGCTGGTCTTGCCTGCGATGGCGTGGTGCCCGTGGTTGCCATCTATTCGAGCTTTATGCAGCGTGCCTACGACCAGATTATGCACGATATCGCGCTCCAGAACCTGCATGTGGTGCTGGTGCTCGACCGTGCTGGACTCGTGGGCGCCGACGGCCCTACGCACCACGGTGCGTACGACCTTTCGTTCCTGCGTACGGTGCCGGGGCTTACGCTCATGGCGCCCAGCAACGAGAACGAACTCAGGGATATGATAACCGCCTCCATCGACATGGAAGGCCCTGTCGCTATCCGCTATCCCCGCGGGACGGCACTTGCCGAAACGCTCCTCCCGCCTGCAGGCCCCTTCGACGCGAAACTCCCGAAGGTGCTTGAACAGGGCAAGGATATCCTGCTCCTCGGGGCGGGCTTCATGACAAACGAACTCAAGAAGACTGCGAAGGTCCTTAAAGAAAACGGCTACAATCCCACGCTTGTGGATGCACGAATCATAAAGCCGCTCGATACGGAAACCTACCGCAGCCTGTTCGAAACCCACAAGGTCATTGTCACTCTGGAAGACAATACCCTTATCGGCGGATACGGTTCCGCCGTGATGGAACTCATGGCCGATCTCGGAATTACGGACAAGAAGTTGTTCCGCTTCGGGCTTCCGGACCGTTTTGTGGAACAGGGCGAAATCCAGAACCTGTACAAACTCTTGAAAATAGACGGTGAATCCGTCGCCAAGCAATTGATGGAAAGACTATGAGCGAAGAAAAGAAGCGCACAGTGAGAATGACTCTGGACCGCAAGTTCGGGGTAAGCGAGAAGAAGGACGAACGCCGTCCGCGTCGTGATGACGATTCCCGCGAGCAGAAGAATTTCGGTGACCGCCCCCGCACCCGCAGGGACGACCGCCCGCGTGGCCTGCGTGAAGATGGCAGCAAGCGCGAAGATTTTGGCAGGCGTGGTGAAGGCGAAGGCCGCTTTGACCGCGAACGCCGCCCGCGCCGCTTTGGCGACCGCCCGTTCGGCCGTCGCGAAGGTGGACGTTTCGGTGACCGCTTTGGCAAGCGTGGCGACCGCCCGTTCCGCAAGTTTGACGATGTGGAGAACGCTCCGGTCTACCGCCAGCGCCCCGAACAGAAGGAAACCGTTGTCGACGAGAATATCGACGAGGCCGCACTCGAAGCCCGCGCCGCCCAGGCAGAAACTGCCCCGGAAAGCGCCGGCAACCCGCCCTGGTTCCGCAAGCTCCTCGCCATCACGACCGAGAAGGGCCGTGAACGCGAAGGCCGATTCCTGGGTGAAGGCGTGCACGTTGTGGACGAACTTGTCACCAAGCACAGGGAAATCGTCATCGCCGTGTACGTGGCCGAGGACTTCGAGAACGAAGCCCTCATCGAGAAGATTAACGATGCCGAGATTACGATTCACGTGCTCGAGGCCGACAAGATGAAGCAGATTTCCTCTACGGTTACCACGCAGGGGATTATCGCTCACTGCCGCATTGCGAACACCAAGCCTGTATACGAATCCAGCCGCAGCGTGATTACGCTCGTGGATGCCGTGCAGGATCCGGGCAACCTCGGCACGCTCTTCCGCACGAGCCTCGGCTTTGGTTCCGACGGCATGGTGCTAGGCCGTGGCACGGTAAGCCCGTTCAACCCGAAGGTGGTGCGCGGTTCCTCGGGAACCTTCCTGCGCGTGCCTTTCGAGTTCGATATCGACCTTATCGACCATATCAACTTCCTGCGTAGCAAGGGCTACACGATTATCGCGACCGACCTGCATGCAAAGCAGACCCTCCGCGACATTCCCGCCCGCAAGCTCCGCAAGATGGCGTTCCTCGTGGGTAACGAGGGCGCAGGTACCAACCCGTACTTCATCGAGCTTGCCGACGAGACGGTCAAGATCCCGATGAGCAGCGAACTTGAATCGCTCAACGTTTCTGTGGCTCACGGCATCCTCAGTTACGAGGCCGCCCAGATCCAGGAGGAACTCAAGTAATGGCGAATTTCCATACACGTCTCGAACAGCGTATTGCCCAGTGCGGCAACCCGGTATGCCTCGGCATGGACCCGGTGCTGAAACTCATTCCGCTTGAAGGGAGCGCCGAGGAAAAGATCAAGCGCTTTTACCTCGACATTCTGGAATGCGCGCTCAAGCGTAACGTGACGCCCGCGGTGGTGAAGCCGAACAGCGCGTATTACGAGTGTGTGAGCGTGCAGGCGATGCTCGTGTTGCAGGAACTCATTGCCGCCTACAGGAGCGCGGGAATCCCGGTGATTCTCGATGCGAAGCGTGGCGATATCGGCAAGTCGAGTGCGGCATACGCGAACGCCGCCTACGATGTGTATGGTGCTGACGCGGTTACGGTTTCGCCCTGGATGGGGGCTGATTCCGTTGGCCCGTTCATCCGCGAGAATTCCGAGAACGGCGCGTACGTGCTGCTCCGTACGAGCAACAAGGGCGCTCATGACTTCCAGGACATGACTGTGGTGCGCAGTGACGACCCGCGTGACAATGCGCAGGCGTTCTACTCCGTCGCCGACAAGATTATGGAATGGGATGGCTCCCTCGGTTACCTGGGCGCTGTCGTGGGTGCGACCCACCCCGAAGAACTCGAGCAGATTACCGCCTACACGGTGGCGAAGAAGCACGAGATTCCGTTCCTGATTCCGGGCGTGTCTATCCCGGGCGTGCCCGGCGGGCAGGGTGGCGATGCGAAGACGGTCCTTACCGCAATCGCTAACGGTGGCGGCAAGCGCAAGTTCCACGTGCTCAATAGCAGCAGCGGCCTGAACTTTGCCTGGCAGCGCAACAATACGCCGGCGAATTTCGCGAATGACTGCATCGATGCCCTCGAAAAGCTGGCCGAGGCCTGTAACTTCTAGACTATCACGAAGGTTGGCTTCCCATGCGGTTCCTTGTTCCCCTAGTCCTTGCGGTTGCGCTCATCGCGGTGGCCTTCAATTTTGCGAAGCCCCTGCCCGATAAGTTTACCGAGGATTCGTTCTTGCCGAAGTCGTCTTCGGTGAAGTACCTTGCTGCAGGGAACAAAGCCTCGTTTGCAGGGCTCTTGTGGATCAAGGGACTCACCTCGCTGGGCGAGAGCTTCCTTTCGGGCAAGGAGTACGACCACCTGAGCCATGTGGCGAACCTCTGCACCGAACTCGATAGCCTGTTCTACACGCCGTATTACTTTGTCGGTAGCGTTACCCCGATTGATACGCAGGATACTACGGACTTTATCGTGATGCGCCGGGCTATCAAGACTTTCCCGGACCAGTGGCGACTGGCGGTCAGTTTTGCTCTTCGACTTTCGAAAGGTCCTTACCCCGACTCGCGTGCCGCTGCTGACGTGATGCGCCCGTATTTCGATAGCCCCGATACGACGATCCCGCAGCACATTCGCCTGATGTACCGCACGTTTGAACTCGATGCCGAACAGACGGAGACTGCGCTCGAGATGATCATGAACGACGTAATGCAACCCCGCTTCAAGAAGTTCCGCGAGAGTTTCTACAACAAGACTTTCCGTGTTTTGGGCTACCGAGGCGTGAACATCAAGGCTAGTGCGGACTCCACGGTTTATAATGAAGTGAAAAACACCATCGACGCGTTCGCCGATGGAAGGGTCTCTCCGCTTTATGCGTTTGCGCACTTGCTCACCTTGAAGAAGGTTGAGAAGAAGGAAGAGGAAACTGGCGCAGTAGAACCCGTCGCAGAAAATGCAAAAGAAAAACCCGTGGACGGTGCCACGGGTAATGCAGCGGAAACTCCCGCCAATTAATCCTTATCGTGTTATTGCAATGCGGGTGCTGAACAGCATCTTGCCGTTGCTTGTCGCCCTCACGTAGTACGTGCCCTTCGATTTCGCGAGGCTCCTTACGGGTACGCTGCCCGACTTTGCGAAGGTTTTGTCGTACACGTTTTTCCCACGCATGTCGAATACGGTCAGGCGCATGCTTGCGTTGTCCAGCACGAATTCCAGGTTGCCGTTCCTGTAGTTTACGCTCCCGAATCCTTCGGGCTTTGCCTTCCGGGCAATCGCTGTCGTTCCGCCGGATTCGCTCGTGCCCATGTTCCAGTCGCTCGGGACGCGTGCCGCGATTCCCCTGCCCGCCGTGCTCATGTAGACGACTCCGTAGGTATTCATGTCGCCCATCACGAACTCGCCGTTCGCGAGCCCGCCGTATTCGTGCCCGTCGTCGTTCACGCGGGTCCATGTCTTGCCTGCATCGTCGCTCCCGAACACGCCTACGGTTTCACCCACCTTGCCGAACGCGTAGATCGCGGGGTAGCCGCCTGCAGTCTTTGACTTCCCGTAGCCTACGGCCTCGCAGTAGCCTATGCCCTCTGCGGGTGTCCAGCTCTTGCCGCCGTCGGTGGAGTGGAGCAGCTTGCCTGTCACGGGGTCGCCGGTCTCGTTCCTTTCGGCGATAGGGAGCCAGAGGTCGCCTTCGTATCCCGGGATGGCGCGGAACTTCTTGTCGTTGCTCTTGCCGGGTTCGCTCACCTTCGTGAAAGTGCCGCCCTTGTCTTCGCTCCTGAAGAATTCTCCCGTTGTTCGGTTGTATGCATAGAACACGCTTGCATTTTCGGGGTCGCCCACGACGAATGACGCGTTGTCGATTCCCGATACGGTTTCCCATCCGGAATTTACCTGGCGGTAAACGGTGGTGGTTCCGCTACCCGGTACCCACACGATTGTGCTCCCGTCGGTAGAAATTGCGACCGTGCCTTCCTTGTAGTTTTTGTCGAGGCTTCCGTAGGTGGCCACGCTCCAGGTGCGCCCGGAATCCTTCGAGACCTGCACCGGGTCGATGGGCACGTCGTTGTACTGCCCTTCGTAGGCGCGGGTGGCGCTCACCTTCACGAGCGTTCCCGATTTCGGGGCGTAGGCGAGTGCCCACGTGGAACCGAGGGAGGTGTTGGTGCCCGAGACGGAGGTGAGGTGCCTGTGGGCGGGGAACTTCGAGATGTCCTCGTGCCTGAATCCGTCATAGTCGGCGATGACGGAAATTAGCGGGCCTCCGGGAATGCTTACCACCTCGTAGGGGACGGTCTCCTCGATGCCGTGTGCGTTGAAGTGCCATACCTGGCCCTGGACCGCCTCGTCGCTTGAATAGTAGTAGTTTGTCGTGGAATCGAACGTTCCCGCAGGTATCACCTCGTAGTCGTCCATGTTGTCGCAGCGGAAGATGCCGTTGCCGGAACTCACGAATACGCGCTTGGGGTTGAACGGGTCGATTGCCGCGCTGCCCGACCAGTGGATGGAACCTCCCTGCATCCAGCCGATTCCGTTCTCGTCCATCTGCTTGACGGTGGGGTAGTAGCCGCCTTCCATCCAGTAGTACTTGAAGCTTGCGACCCATGTCTTGCCGCCGTCCGTGGTGCGGAAGATGTTGGAACCCCACTGGTCGCTCCACTTGCCGTCTTCGCCGTCGGTGGCGATGTACCAGAATTGCGGGCCTCGGTAGCCTTCCGTGGTGACGACCATCTCGTTCGGGTCTTCCGGATTGATGGATATGCCGCCGTAGGGTGCAATGTAGGTGTAGTTTTCCATGTCGGCGTAGTCGGCGTTGTCGTATTCCGACGCGCCCGTGTTGCCGTCATCGATGTAGTCTTCCGGCGAGACGTCGGTCCAGGTGAGCGTCGCGATATCGCACTGTAGCACAGCCCCGCGGCCGAACCCGTCGTATATCATGCCCCAGCCTTCGTCCCAGCCCATGGAATGCGGGCCCGCGCCGTCGGCGAACGTGACGGTGAGCGTGCCGCCGTCCTTCGAGACGACCGCGCGCTGCGGCATCAGGCGGACCTTCGCGCCACCCGCGGTTGTGCGTAGCGAGTCGGGAATCGGGAGCGGTTTCCAGGTCTTGCCCGCGTCTGTCGAGGTGAACACGTTCTCGAACGTGGATTTTGCCGTGCTCCCTTCGCGCAGGAATCCGGCGTAGAGCGTGCTGGAACTGCCTGGCGCGAACTGCACGAAACTGAACCCGGAGCCGTTCCAGGTGGTGTCGCTCCCGGCGGCCGCGGTCCAGGAATCCACGTGGCTCCAGGTGGAACCGTTGTCGCTTGATTTCCAGAGTCCGGATCTTCTCGAACCGTAGAACATGATGTCGGTATTGTTCGGGTCGATGGCGAGCGCTTCGCCGTTCCCGCGGCCCATGCCGTTGCCGTGAACGCCGAAATCCATCACCACGCCGCCCTTCGCGCCCGTGGAATCCCAGGTGTAGTGCACTTCCCAGCTCTTGCCGTAGTCCGTAGAACGCAGGAGGGCGCTGCGGGCGTTGCTGAAGTAGCTCGTGCCCGCCATCATGTACACCTTGCCTTCGTCCTTCGGGTCAACCGCGATGGCCTCGATCCCGAGCAGGCCGAGTTCGCTCACGTCGACCCAGTCCATCATGGATTCCCAGCGCTTGGTTTCCTCGTTCCAGCGGTATGCGCCGCCCACGTCGGTGCGCGCGTAGAACACGTTCTTTTCGACGGGCGAGGCGATAACGGCGCTTACGAACCCGCCGCCGCCCATGCTTACGTTGCTCCAGCTGAAATCGCCCTCGCCGGTCGCTGCGTGGACGGCGAGAAATGCACCCGCGATGGCGAGAAATGCGCCTGCGGGCCTGAAAAAGTTACCCATAATCACCTCACATAAACGGGACGGAAAGCCCCGTAGTGAGGAATATATATTATGTCTCCTGGAATCGTATCGCCCGCGCGCCCCTGCACGAAAAAGCCGTTGTGCAGTTTTCTACGATACCAAACATCCCGAAATAAACATCCCGGGGGTCGCAATTATTCCCCGCAGCGCTTTGCGTTGTTCGGGAGTCCCATCAGCTCGAATGCGTTCTTGCAGCGGAGCTTGAGGTCTTCGGCTTCGTCTGCCGGAGTGCTCTTGAGCTGCGAGCGATGGTAAAGGATTGTCGCCGTCATGTACGGGATATTGCCCTGTATGGATTTTCTTTCGGCTTCCTTGTAGAGCGAATCCGCTTCGCCCTTGCCGGTAAGATCTGCGATGCGGGCGGCGGTGTAGATGTAGAATCCGCCATCCTTGTCTGCGCGCTTTCCGACCATTTTCAGCGATTCTTCTGCATCGTCGGACCTGCGGGATGCCGCCTGGGCGATAGCGCATTCAGAGAAGAATGCTGCCTGCAGGGGCTTGTCGCATTTCTTCACTTTGTCCATGTCGGCGGCATTACACACCTTGATGGCCTCGTCGTACTTTTCCTGCGCGTTGGCGAGGGCCGCCTTGCCCTGAAGGAACTTTAGGGTCGTGTTCCTGTCGAGAACGTTTTCGCGCACCTGTGCAATCAGTGAATCGGCGAGTGCAAAATCGAGGCTCATGGTACGGATCTGTGCCATCGCCATTAACACGCGTGCTTCGGCGCGAAGGTTGGATTCCTTACGGCTGGCAAGCAGGGCTCGTTCCAGCTGACCGTAACTCTTTGCGAACTTGCCCGCATCAAGCGAGCGCTGCGCCCGGTACGATAGAATGCCCGAATCGGATGCACTTGCGATAGTCGCAAGCGAGAGAAGAACCGCTATGCCGAACTTGCGCATTACCATAGCGTCTCCACCATGAAGGGTACAGAATCCTTGCTAGGCATGGACCTGCGGATAATCCACATGTTCGAGATGCCACTCATCAGGTCGTCTGCGTTCTGGAGCGTCTGCTCCGTAGATTCCATGAAGTCCGAAAGTCCGGTAGTCACCTGGCCCACTTCCTTCAGCAGGCCATCGACCTTGCCCATTGTACCATCGACCTTGCCCATGAGGCCTTCGACGTTACCCATGAGGTTGTCGACCTTGCCGGGCAGCGGCTTGAGCTCGGTCATCATGCCGGAAACATCGTCCGTGATGCCGTCGACCTTGTGCAAGAGCCCGGGCACGTTGCTGTGGAGCGTGTCGAGGAGGCTAGACGTCTTGAACAGGGCGCTCTTGCCTGCGAGTGTAATGTCGTTGAGTCGGCGCAACTGCGTGTTCAGGTTGTCGTACAGTGCACGGGAACCGAAGAGGGCACCGACTGTTGTACCTGTATCCATCGCCATGGCGACAAGCGTGTCGGCTGCATCGATAAGCAGGTTCACACGCCCGAGCAGTTCGTTGGCCGTTTCAAGCACGGTTTCGATATCCTGGGCCTTTCCCGGGGGCAGGTAGTCTCCATCCTCGAGGATGCGTCCCACGCCCTTGCGGGATTCGATGGTCACCACGCGCGCCGAGATCAGGTTCTGGTCGCGGATGGCGTAGACTGTCGCGCTGTCGGTAATCCAGCTCTGGAACTGCTTGCGGAGGGTAAATTCCAGGTACACGCCGTTGTCCTTGATTTCCATGTCCGAAATCTGGCCAACGTCGACGCCGCTAATCTGGACGCGGGTGCCGGGCCTGAGGCCGAGCGCCTTTTCAAAAGTACTGTGCAGGTGGTATTCCTCGACACCGATCATGCCGCTCGTGAACAGCTTGGTGTAGAGGACCAGTGCAAAAATCATGACGGCAACCGTAAAGAACACGCCTACCAGGAGGCCGGAAATCTCCATCCAGTTAATCTGCTTTACGGGTTTGAATTTCATATCGATAAATATATAAATATTCGTTTACTGTGTATATGGGAAAATTTACGTTTTATATTTTGAGGAAAAAAAGAGGTTTATATGGACTTTTTTGAATTTCTGGACAATTCGGTGACTCCTGCGCATACGGTGGCGGGTCTGGTTTCCGCCTTCCGGGCGGCTGGGTTTTGCCTCTACGAACCCATGATGCCGGCAAGGATTGAACCCGGCAAGGGATACTGCGTTGTTCGCGGTTCGTCCGTGATTGCGGTCCGTGTCCCTAGGAGTACGGCCCAGTTCCCCGGGTTCCGTATTGCGCTTGCCCATACGGATTTCCCGACCCTGAAGATTACACCCAATCCCGACCGGGTTTCCGGTGGTGTGCAGACGCTCCATCCCGAGATATACGGCAGCCCGATTTTCACGAGCTGGCTGGACCGCGATCTGGGATACGCGGGTGTTCTTGCCTATGCGGAAGGCGGCGAAGTGCAGCTCAAGACTTTCCGTGGCGATAAGCTGTTCCGCATACCGCAGTTGGCGGTTCACCTGAACCGCGGCGTGAACCAGGATGGCCTGAAGGTCAATCCCCAGACGGACCTCGATGCCCTGTGGAGTGTGGTTACTGGCGAAAAGTTTGAGGAAACTCTGCAACGGGAACTCCCGGAGGGCGCGAAGTTGCTTGACTTTGACGTGCAGTTGTTCGATGCGCAGAAGGCTGCTCGTGGCGGGATGCACGACGAGTGGATCTATTCGGGGAGGCTCGACAACCTTTCCAGCTGCCATGCGATTGCCGAGGCGTTTATTGCGACCAAACCGCTCGAAAATGACTTTGCGGTTGCGTGCTTCTTCAACAACGAGGAAGTCGGTTCTACGACTCGTGAAGGTGCTGGCGGAAACTTCCTGAAGAGCGTTCTGCAAGAGTTCCTACAGGCTTCTTTCTGCGATGCAGACAAGGTCCCGAATATCGATACGATCCTTGCGTCCAGTTCCCTTGCGCTTTCTATCGACATGGCGCACGCGGTACACCCGAACTACCCGCAGAAGCACGAGCAGAACCATGCCCCGATTCTGGGTGGCGGAATTGTATTGAAGACAAATTCGCAAAAGCGCTACGCGAGCGATGTGTACTCCAATGCGCGTCTCAAGTTGCTTTGCGAACAAGCGAACATCAACTGTCAGACCTTCGTGATGCGTAACGACATGCCTTGCGGCTCTACGGTCGGGCCTACGGTTTCGGCGAGTCTCGGAATCCCGACGGTCGATATCGGCGAGCCCATGCTCAGTATGCACAGTATCCGCGAGATGACTGCGGCAAGGGATCACGCTGATATGATCAGTCTTCTGAAGGTGTTCTATCAGGATAACGCTTAAGGCCTTTCTGATTATATTACATTTACTCCAAGGAGTTGATGTACGTATTTATGAAGGGTTTCATTAAATTTTTAAGGTCTATCGAGGTTCCGCAGGCGAGGTGGAACCAGGCTACGCTTGCCTTTTTGATCTGGGGCGGTCTCTGCCTCGTGGCGAACCTGTTCTGCACGAACGCGAATGCCTTTGGCGGGGATCAGGGTTACTGGGCGGACTGGGTCAAGAAACTTGCCGATGGCGGTTTCGAGAAGTTCAACGGCAACTATCCTCCGCTCTACGTTTTTTGGCTGTGGGTGGTGTCGAAGGTCTACGTGCTTTTCGACATTCCTATCGACAAGACGTTCATGCTCAAGTTCCTGTGCCTGTGGCCAGTATACTTTGCGCACCTTGCCCTTGTGGATATTGCATGCAGGCTTGTCTCGAAAATAAAGCTTGAACCTGCGAAGGCACATCTCGTGCTTGCGTTCGTGGCGCTCAACCCGGCGCTGTTGCTTGATGGCCCCATCTGGGGGCAGGTCGACATGTTCCCGTGTATATTCGGCATTGCCGCGCTCTACTGTGTCAACTTCAGGAGCAAGATGAAATATGCGGCATTGTTCTTTGCGCTTGCGCTCCTCGCGAAGTTCCAGATGATTCTTTTGCTGCCTATTTTCGGTGGCATATTCATCCGTAAGTACAAGATTTCTTGGCGCGGGCTCCCGGGCATGGCGGTTGCAATCGTGCTCGTGCTGTTGCCGTTCTTTATTGCGGGTAACCTTTCGGGCATGCTCTCGCGGGCATACGTGAACACCACGAGCCAGTACCCGTTTGCGACATACAATGCGGCGAATCTCTGGATGCTTACGGTCGGTAACCTGAGTGCCGATGCGACGCCGTTCTTCAACCTGCCCAAGGAAGGTATCTGGTCCCTGCTTTCGCCGGCATGGATTGGCAAGATACTGTTCGTGATTGTTTCGCTATATATCCTCAAGTGCTCGCTGTTCGCGCGGAACCTGCGCACCACCTTCAAGCTTGCGACCTTCAGTTCGTTTGCGTTCTTCTTGCTGTTGCCCGGCATGCACGAACGTTACCTGATATACGCGATTCCGTTTGCGTGCATGTGGCTTGTGCTTGACCTGCGCAAGTCCTGGTTCTGGGTGGCCTGCATTACGCTCCTTTGCGCGATGAACATCGAGATGGTCAATGGGCTCAAGGGCGGCGATCTCTGGCCCTGGATTTCTGTGTTCGGCGTGATTGTGTTTGCCGCCGCCTCGGTGCACGCGTTGTTCCCGAAGTTCTTCCCGCTGGTCTCGTATGCGTTAAGCCGGCTATCGCTCCCGCGGTTCGTGCCGTATGTGGTGCTCGGACTTATTCTTGTCGTGGAACTCTTCTGCGAGGTACGTGAAGCTAGGCCCATCGAGGTGGAACTCCTGCCGAACCAGATGTATCTCACCGACCTGAAGATAGATCACTACACGCAGGAGTACGGCTCGCCGCGCACCAACCGTAGCGTGGAAGGCAAGACCCTGATGGTGAAGAACCGCCAGTTCGAACATGGTATCGGCTCGCACGCCTCGTCCAGCCTGCACTTCACGCTGCCCGCAAATGCGGAATACCTGGACTTCTATGTGGGCGTAGACGACGAAGTGTCCGGCGGCGGCTCGGTAAAGTTTATCGTGAAGTCGGACGATGGCGAACTCTGGTCTAGCGGACTTGTTCGCGGGAACAACGCCGCCGTGCCGGGGCACGTGAAGGTTGCTGGTCTTGACCACATCGTGCTCGTTATCGATGCGGATGGCGATAACGCCTACGACCATGCGGATTGGCTTAACCTGATTCTGACACTGAAGAAGTAGTATGGTTCGCATCTGTTTCTGGCTTATCCTTGCCATCGGCATATTCGCTCGGGTGTTCCTGTTCGGCGACGTTCCGGGCGATATCAACCAGGACGAGGCATTTGCGGGCTACAACGCCTTCACGCTCATGCACCATGCGGCGGATTCCTACGGGTATCGCCTGCCGGTATACCTCACTGCGTGGGGCTCCGGCATGAACGCTCTTGAATCGTACCTGATGATTCCCTTTGTTGCCATCTTCGGGCTCAAGGTCTGGGTGATTCGCCTCCCGATGTTGCTTGTAGGCATACTCTCGCTTGTCGCCGTCTATCACCTGGTCAGGCGTTTTTCTTCGGGCAAACTCGCGCTGGCCGCCATGTTCCTTGTGGCGATTTCGCCTTGGCACGTAATGCTTTCGCGCTGGGCTCTGGAATCGAATCTTGCCCCCGGGTTTGTTCTGTTCGGGATATTCTTTTTTGTGAAGGGCCTTGAGAAGCCTAAGCTGCTGGTGGCATCGGCGCTGTGTTTCGGGCTTTCGCTCTATGCGTACGCGACGGTATGGTCGATGGTTCCGTTTATTGTTATCGCGTGTGTGGCCTACGCGCTTTGGGCGCGCTCGCTCCGGCATACGCGCTACGTGTGGATCTCGCTCGGCGTGCTGGTGGCGCTCGCCTGCCCGCTGGTGCTTTTCCTACTGGTGAACAAGGGTGTGATGCCCGAAATCAAGCTGCCGTTCTTCAGCATTCCGAAGCTCGTGTACTTCCGCGACAGCGAGATTTCCTTTGTCCAGATTCCCCGTAATTTTTTCAACCTGGTGAATATCCTCAGAAATCAGAGTGATTATCTCCCGTGGAATTCCTTCGGGCGCCATGGGCTATTCTACCCGGCGACACTCGCGTTCTTCTTTGTGGGGCTGTGCGTGTTTATCTGGAATGCTGTTCAGGATATTCGCAAGCGCAGGCTCGGGCTATACACGTTCGTACTGGTGTGGCTCCTTGCGGGCTTTGCCATCGGCGTGCTTATCAACGTGAACGTGAACCGCGTGAACCTCCTCTTCTTGCCGCTCCTTATCATATCGGCGTTCGGGATTGTGTTTGCGTTCGAACGTATTCACGTGCGAGCACTTGTGGTGCCGCTGTTCGCCTACCTCATTTGCTTTGCGACCTTCGAGAAGGATTACTTTACCACCTATCGCGACCATATCGGTGATTATTTTTGCGAGGGCATCGAGGATGCGATGAACCTTGCACTATCGAAATCAGGCGACAAGAGCGTGGTCGTGGACCCCGCCGTGAGTTACCCGCGAGTGCTTTTCTATGGCAAGGTGGACCTGAATTCGTACCTCTCAACGGTCAAGTACATAAATTTCCCGTCCGCTTTCCTGTATGTGCGTTCTTTCGACAAGTATATCTTTACGGATAGGATAATTCCGGAACATACGGATGTGGTTTACCTGCTTGAGAACAGCGGGGTGCGCATGAAGGCCCTGCAGGACCTGGGCTACAACGTAGAATGCTTCGGGAAGTACGTCGTGGGTTATTAGAAAAAAAGGAGGAGAAAATGAAAATGCTTGGGTTACGGGGCCGCTGGATTTGCTTGCTGGTAGGATTCTTCCTGTCGGTATGCTGCAATGCGGATGTCATGATTGTCGTTGAGGAAAAACTCTACGAAGATGCGCAGGTAAAGGATGCTGTCGCACTCTACGCGAAGGATATCGGGAATGCGCGTGGCGTGAAGACCGCGATAAAGACCTTCGCCTCGCCGAAGGATGGCGGGACTGCAGAAGCACTCAAGGATCTTTTGGTGAAAAACCGCGAGGGCCTGCAGGGGGCGATATTCGTGGGCGACTTGCCGCGCGCCCTGTTTGAGTTTCCGCAGTGGAACAACGATGGCTTCAGGTATCAGCGCTGGGTCACGGACTTCTACTTCATGGATATGGACGGCGTGTGGCTCGATACGGCTTCGGGTTGGTTCGGCATGACCGATGGCAAGATTACGGAAGAGGTTGTCCTTAAGCCGGCTTTCAATATTGGTTCGGCTTCGCCTCTTCCGGGAACCGTCCCTGTGGATAGTTTCTCTATCCGGTATGAGGGCTTTATCAAGCCGCCCCAGACGGGGCTTTGCTCGCTTGAGGTGATTAGCGATAACGGACGCAGGGTGTTCATTGGCGATACGCTGGTGGTGGATGCCTGGCTTCCCGATTGGAGTAGATCCTACTACGGCGCTGTAAATCTGGTCAAGGATAGTTTGTACGCATTCCGGTTGGAGTACGAGGAAGAATATGGCGGTGCCGACTTGTCCCTGTACTGGAAATGGGAAGGCGGCATGTGGGAGGAAGTTCCCAAGGACGTTTGGTTCCACGGTAATCCCGTAGAATCCGGGCTGCTGGCGACTTTCTACGGAAACATTGGCCTGAAGGATTCTGTCGAGCATCCGGGTGAACCTACGGGCTGGAAAAGCGGTGCTGGCAATGGTGTCTACGATGCGCATTATTCTACAAGGCGCGATTCCGTTTCGGATTCCCTTGAAATCTGGGTGTCGCGCATAGACCCCAATACGGCAGGCCTGCTTGGAAGCCCGAAGGATCTGTTGCTGAAGTGGTTCGATAAGGTACACGCAAGTTATGGGAAGAAAACGTACTCGAACAAGGCTGCGTATTTCATGGTGCCGGGTACGGACTTGACGGTGGAATCCAACTACAAGTTTGTTCGCGGGCTCTCCGCCCTCTATGGCGAAAGTGCGGTGGATATCATCGAGTCGGATTCGCTCAAGTATGTGCAGAGCATCGCGCAGGATTACGACTGGTCGATCTATGTGGGCCATAGCAACCATCTGGGGCTTGGTCTTGGGTTCAATGCCCGCGATGTGCGCTACCCGATGGATGTGGGCCCGAGAATTTTCCACTTTGCCTCCTGCGGCCCGTTGCTTGCCTATGACGATGTCTATGGCAACACCTACAGCGTCTCTGTCGCGTCTGCGCACCTGTTCGGGACGCGCGGCGGCGGCCTCGTGAGTGTCGGCTCCACCAAGACGAGCGGCGACAATCAGCTGGACGATCTGATGTATGAATACGCAGCCGAAGGCGTATGGATTGGCGAGGCATTCCGCCGCTGGCTCAACGAGCGCATCAAGCGCAACAAGTACTGGCCGCGCGAAAACATATACGACTGGTTCTATGGCGAATCGATGATCGGCGACCCGATGCAGGTCTTCGGAACGCACGCGACGGATGCTATCCCCCGCAAGAAGGCATGGCATGCTCCGTTCGAGAAACACCGTTCCTACGATGCTTCGGGAAGGCTTATCCAGGGTCGGTTCCCCGAATACAAGGTGCGGTTCTTCCGCTAACGCTGCGAACCACCCTCAGGGGTGGTTTTTTGTATGGCTAGTTTTGTATATTATAGCCGGACTAGGTGAAAAATGCGATTTTTCTTGATTTTTTTATGTGTGCTGTCGGTCGCCCTCTGGGCGCGCCCAATAAACGACGGCAATAAACTGTTCAAGAACGGCGACTATGCCGGAGCACTTGAAAAGTATATGAAGGCCCGCGAGGCGGAACCCGCGAACCCGCTTTTGTTCTACAATATTGGTACGTGCCAGTACAGGCTCGGCAACTACGAAGAGGCCAAGAAGGAACTCGAGAGCGCCATGCGCATGCCGGATAAGAAGATGGCGGCGAAGGCTGCTTACAACCTGGCGAATACGCATTTCCGCATTGGCGAGAAGGCGGCCGAAGGCAGTGAACGCATTGCTGCCTGGCGCGAATCTGTTGCCTACCTGAAGAAGGCGATTGACCTTGACAACAATTTCGAGAACGCGAAGAAGAACGTGGAAATCGTTCAGCGCAAGCTGAAGGAAGAACTCGACAAGCAGAAGGAAAACAAGGACCAGAATCAGGACCAGAACAACGACCAGAAACAGCCTCCGCTTTCCGAGAAGGCGAAGGAAGTTTTGGCGCGTGCATTGCAACTTTGCAAGGATGGCAAGTATGCCGAGGCGAAGGAGATGCTCGAGAACCTGATTGCCGAGGATGAGACTGCGGGCCAGCTGAGCGGCCATGTGCAGCGTATCGATGATGTCATCGAAATCAAGGCGGGCCGTAAGCCCAAGGCGAAGATTGACGCCAGCAACACCGACAACGACCTGGAGGTAATCTGATGAAAAGGATTATGTTCACAGTCGCGGTGATGTCCCTTGCGGTGGCGGCCTTTGCAGCCCCGAAGTCGGCGAGCGCCTACTATAGCGATGCCGCCTTCCAGTATATCGAGAACCGCTTGCCCAGCGCAGAGATTACCTGCAACGAGGGTCTGCAATACTACCCGAACGACCAGAAACTGCAAATGCTCCTTGACCGTATTAAAGAGGCCAAGGACGAGCAGAAGAACGAGAACAAGAAGAACGACAAGAACCAGGATAACAACCAGGACCAGAATCAGGATCAAAACCAGGATCAGGATAAGGACCAGCAGAACCAGGACCAAAACCAGGATAAGCAGGACCAGAACAAGGATCAGGGTGAAAGTTCTTCTAGTGGGAGTGATGATCAGAACCAGGACCAGAATGGCGGTGGCCAGTCCAGCAGCAGCCAGGGCGAAAGTTCCGACAGCAATGGCGGGCAGCAGCCTGAGCCGCAACAGCCCGAAGAAAACTCCAGCGATAGCAATGGTGGCGAAGACGAGCAGGAACAGCCCGTGCAGATGGGCGAGATGAGCCCCGAAGAGGCCGCGCAGCTGCTCAAGGATTTCGACGAGCAGAACGGCGAACGCAAGCCCTGGAAACCCGTCCGCGGACAAGCCAGACCCGCGAAAGACTGGTAAGCAATTAAACTAAATAAGGCTGCGAAAAAATCGCAGCCCTTTCTGTTTATGCGTAGTGCGTACTTACTTGATGGATACGCGCTGGACTAGGCTTGTTGACCCGCTGCGTATGCGGACTACGTAGAGCCCTTCCGAAATGTCGTTCAGTTCGACGGAGCCCTTCTCGCACTTGGTGCTGAACACCGGGCGGCCCTGCATGTCGAACAGTTCAACCTTCGCCGACTGCGTGCCGGCAATAAACAGCGTATGTCCGGCAATGTGCATGGTGACGCTGCCCGGACCTGCAGACTGCGCAATTGCTATGGTGCTGTCCTGTGAGGTTGTGTCGGTGACGGTCGTGTCGGTCGTTGTCGTATCCGTGGTGACGGTGTCCTGCGGCGGCTCAAACGTCTGGAGCCTCACCAGCAGGCTGTCGAAAGCCGGCTTCGGTTTCAGGTTGTCGTCGTAAATAAGTCCCTTCTGCCTGTTCAAACCGCCAAGCCAGCTCCACTTGTCGGATACGCCCCAGATCAGGTAGGTATCCGCATTCGGTTCTTCGAGGATGATATCCAGGTACTGACGGAAGGTCTGTCCCTGGCGTTCGAGATCGCTCTTGCTCACGTTGATGCCGCTCTTGAATCCGATATCGAGCTCGGTGATTTTCAGCTTGATGTTAAGCTTTGCAAGTTCCCTGGCAAGCGAGCGGAGGCTGTCCGGCGAACCGATAAAGTGCTTGTCGGTAGTGGTGTCTTCCACGTGCGTCTGCGAGCCCACGCAGGTGATAGGAATGCCGTTTGCAACCCAGCGTTTCACCTGTTCCAGCAAGAACCCTGCCTTGGCTTTCGGGTTGACACCCTGCTCGAGGTTATAGTCGTTGTAGCAGAGTTCCGCGTTGGGGTCTGCGGCGTGCGCCCACACGAAGGCGGAGTCGATAAATTCAGGGCCGATACCCTGGTACCAGACAGAATAGGAACGCCATTGGGGTTCATTGTTGCTGATGGCTTCGTTCACCACGTCCCATTCGGCGACTTGGCCTTTCCAGTGCCCGACCACGTTCTCGATATGGTTCTTGAGCACCTTGAGCAGTTTCTGCTTGTCATTCTTGTAGTTGTTCACCCAGTTCGGCACCTGGCTGTGCCATGCGAGCGCGTGGCCGCGGACACGCATGCCGTTCTGCTGTGCATACTTGACCATCTTGTCGCCATTGTTGTAGTTGAACCGGCCTTCTTGCGGTTCGGTGGCGTCGAACTTCATCTCGTTTTCGGCAACGACGATGTTGAACTGCGTCTTGTGAACTTGTTCGTACTGTGCGGGAAGTCCGCCGCCAAACCACTGCGAGTTTAAAATGGCACCGATGTAGATGCCGTTCTTTTCTGCGTACGATCTGAGGGTTTCGTCTGCGGCGAAGGTGGTTGCGAATCCTGCGCCAATCAGGGCTACGCTGAGCAAAAGCCCAGACATGGGAAAAAGGTTTCTCATTGTTACTCCTTGTTTTTCCCTAATACGTAAACACCCGTATATAAAATAAACAAAAAACGGGCGGGTAGGTGTAAATTAACCGAAACAAGAAGTTCCGTTTTTTGGAGTGTTTCTCTTGGAAAATGCCTTTTTTGTTCTGTTTTCGCAGACATTATTGTATATTAGGTGTTATGAAACGTTCTTTCGCTGTATCCTGTGCATGTGCCTTTTTTGTCATGGCGCTTACCGCCTGCGGTGACGATTCGTCGACGCAGGTCCCGGACACCCTTTCCAGCGAGAGTTCGCAAGTTTCAAGTTCATCAATGGAACAGTATTCTGCGGATGCGCAGGAGTCCGGTTCCAGCGAGGCTCCGGGCACATCCTCTTCGGAGGGAGTCTCGAGTTCCGGAGAATCGCCTGCATCGAGTTCTGACGTTGCTTCCAGCAGTTCGCCCGAGTCAAGCGATACGCCGGTATCCAGTTCCGCCATTGTTCCGGAATCCAGCAGCGCTGTGCCCGAGTCTAGTAGCGAAGACGAAGGTGACGGCAAGTGTACCGACTGCGATAGCTATACCGCGGCAGATCCCGAACTTACGGAGAATGGTGGCAAGGGCTCCGTTACGACCTACGGGAGCATTACCGAAAAGGAAACCAGTTTGGGTGGCGCCTGCAACTACGGACAAACTAACATCCAGTACTATGCGGCGATTCATGTGAACGTTTCTCCGGGCGATGACAAGGGACCGTGGCAGGGCGGTGCCGCATGTGGCGGCTGTGTACGCGTGAAGGCGAAGACTCCCGATGGTTGGAAGCGCGTGACGGTGCGCATTACCGACCGCTGCCCCGATGCAAATTGTGGCGTAGACCTGGGCGGGGCCCCCGCGGCAGACATCATGGGCAATACCGTGGGCCGCTACTACGGCGAGTGGGAATTCGTGAGCTGCGAGGGAGTCGAAGGCGTGTGGGGCGATTCCACGTCGCTCTGGGTCAAGGAGGGAGCAAGCACCTTCTGGAGCATTATCCAGGTGCGTAACCCGAAGGACATGGTAAAGGCCATTGCTATTTTCGGGATCGACACGCGTGATGCCTACAATCTCGAGATGGTCGTAGGTACCGAGAACTTCTGGACGGTCCCGGAAAACGTGCTTCGGACCGATAACCGCTACCGCGTCGTGGTGAAGTACCGCACCGGCGAAGACGATGAATGGCGTATCAAGGGTTCAGACCTTGCCGTGCCCGAGGCAAACCTGTACCTATACGAACATAGGGAATAGTTTTGTAGAAAAGGCTTGCTTTTTTTGAGTTTTTGGTTTATATTTTAGTTGTCATTGAAAGAATTGTTGACTTGTCTTATTTTTTTTGGAGACGATTTTTTCAAATGACAGAACATTTTTTGTTTTTGCGTTTGAAACATCCCTTTTTAAAGAGATGTTTTTGTTGTTTCCAGAAAAGAACTGAAGTTAAACATTCTTTTTAAGGAAATATGATTATGGATAATGATAGATTGGCATGGCGCATCAATAACCTGAAGCATTGGATAAGGGATTGCGTTGATTTTGAAGGCCTGTTTTTTGGCACGGAATCCTGCGAATATAAAAACATGTTCGAGGAAGCCCGACAAGAACTGGTAGGAATGGAGGTGCCGGATTACGACGAGAAAAATCCGGACCAGCTTACGCTCTACTTTCTGCTGGCGAGTGCGCTTTACCTGGTATACGACCTGTTCTCGCTAAAGACTCCAAAGTATCAATCGGAGCGAGATGAATTGGCGTGCCGCGTGAGGGAAAGTGTCGAAAGAATTCGCCTACATAATAGGGCTTCTTGCTCCGATCGCGTGGCAGATGATTTTAGAATCCTGGATTACGCGAGATTAGACGAAAAGAAAGATCCGGATGTTCCGGGTGAATGGCTTCACCATGAAGATACCTGGCTTGATGAAAGGCTCTGGCCCTTCAAGACGTTTATCGATACGGGCAAGGTTCCCAGGATGGGCTTGTCCGGATTCCTCTGGCTTTTCCTGAAATATTATAGGCATTCGCTCCCCGTCAGTTTTGAGAATTACGATACCGTTGGCGACAACTGCTTTGATTCCTTGGCGGCCTACTGCGCCTACGCCCGCAATGAGGAAAAGCTGATGGAGAACGTCAACAACTATGCGCTGAACCTTTTTGCCAATATCAAGGAAAGGGGGTTGCCTTTTGAAAGGGGACTGCGCAAGTTAAGGTACGCCGTGAAGACTAATCTTCTGACGACTATAAAGGATAACGAGGAATTTATAGACCTGTTAAAGTTCCATAACTGTGTGAAAGCATCTAGTAGGATGTTCGATCCTCTGTATAATAGCCTTCTCAATTTGGTGAAAAAGGCTTTTGACTGTGAAAATGGCTACTCATTTGGGGATGAATCTAAACAGGAAGAACTACTGAATTCTGTAGGTGTTATCTTAGGTCAGAAAATAACTCTCCTGAAAAAGTGGCCCTTCCTGACAATGTTCTGCTATATGACAGTCCATTACCTGGAAGAGGAGGAACTGCTCCACCTTTTCAAGAAGCCTGTCGGAGAAGGCAAAAGTGAGCTTATCTTCAAGGATATCCAGGAATGTCCTGAACTGCAGTGCCTGTTTTTCTTTGCGCTGTTTGACATGAGCTATGGTGCAAGGGTCAAGGGGCGTTATGAGATCGGCGATGAATTCCTTGCTGCCCTTAAGAGAGGGGACTGGTTTGAACCTGCGGTGCAGAGCAGGTTGTTTACGGGCATCCTTAAGCAGAATGACATGAAATGCCCTATTACCGCCGACGAGATGACATTTAAAAAGTATATCGACAAGCGCTTTTTTGCTACGCAGTCGGTTTTGAACCTGATGTATAATGTGGCCTGCTATTCGGAATCGAAGACAATCCTGAATATTACGCAACAAATCAATAATATCGGTGAACACCGTTCTGTGTTTTTGTACCCTAAAGTACAAGTGGTCTTTGCGAATGAGCCGGAAAAGACGGACAAGAATAAGCCTTTTATAAAATTGTATACGGAATGCACTGCCGATCAGCAGAAGCAGCTGGAACGTGAATCCGACAAGATGAAGAAGATTGACTGCGGTATCCTTCTTCCGGATTATCTCCAGCAGATTCCGGGTTGTAGCGACCAGTTCTTTTCCAGAAACTTTGAAATGAAACTCTTCTTGCAGACGGATGTATCCTGTGTGCCTGGCCCCGAAGGGATTCTGCAGAAGCGGGATTACCACCTGCAAAGGAACCGTAGGATGCTGGAATGCGGATATTTGCATTATGCCCGCAATATGAAGACGCATAACGTTGACCTTAACTATACGGGCAGTCTGCTCAATCCGAAACATTATCCGGACTTGCTGCGCATCCTGTATTCTCTGATGAGGCGGATGCAGAAGGATTGCGCCCTGCCTGCATCGGAGGAAAAGAAACGCTTGTTCAAGTTTGAACATTCTAGTTCTCTGGATGATGAAGAATCTATATGGTCATCCATGTGGATCTCGCTCGAGAAACGCTTGTTGGAGGATGCCGTTGAAAGGCACCAGGAAAGTGAATTGCTGGACCGCTTGAAATCCTGTGAAGGTATGATTGAAAAGTTGGTTTTGGATAAGGATGCCGATAAGTCGGCTATAGAATTGTTCCAGTACTTGGCTGACCTGCATCGGAACGTGGATGGTCTGTTTTCTCCCAATGTGGATGCCGCGGCGGCGAAGATCAGCGATGAGGCAACGGAAAAGCTCTTGGCGATGCATGAGTCTTACGATGCCGTGAGTTATGACTTGTTCAAGGATGAACCTAATTACGGTTCACCGTTCCTGAAGAAGTGTATCTCCCTGTTGTTGCAGGTAATCCAGTGCGTAACAAGTACGGATGGCATTGTGGAACAGTTGAAGAAGAAGTCCGAGTTCAATGAGGACGGCGTGCAGAGGCCCCTGCTGAATAGCGAGGGTGATGTCACCTTCGAGGACATGGGCGATCAGGTAATCTATCCGAAAGCCCTGATAAAGGAACTGCGGGTCTTTCTGGATACGGTTTTTGGGGTGGAGTACCTTCGCCAATCCAGGAATGACCACATAAACAGGAATGTGTTCCACCTTTATGGGTACAAGATTATGCTTTACCTCATGAAGGTAACCTTGCAGATGACGCGCATGAATGTGAAGGCTATCCGCGCCGGCCGGAATTAAACTGCGCGGCGCGGCGTTCCTTGCGGGCGGAGTTCTCCCAGCGACCCTTCTTGCCCTTCTTTATGGGCACGATGGAGTTGCTGCGGGCTTCGCGCTTTTTCTGTTCGCGTTCGCGGTATTCCGCATTGCTTTCGCGTTCCTTGCTGGGGAAGAACTCCTTGCCTTCGGCCTTGGCGCTACGGCTTAAAAGCAGTCGCCCGATTTTCCCTAGTTTCAGGCGCTCCAGCGTCGCGCGGATTTGCGGGCGGTTCTCTGGAATGTACCAGAAGAAGAACTGCCTCTGGCTGCGCTTCTGCTCGGGTGTCTTTGCCACGTAAAGCGGTTTTCCATCGGGCGTGAGTTCGGAATAGAACATCTCGGTCGCAATAGTCATCGGCGTGGGGGTAAAGTCCTGCACCTGCTCCAGCTGGAACCCGAGCTGCTTTGTCTCGAGGGCGAGTTCCGCCATGTCGGCCTCGGTACACCCGGGGTGGCTACTGATAAAGTAGGGTATTATCTGCTGGCGCTTGCCGATGCGCTTGCATTCGTCGTCGAAGAATTCCTTGAACTTGTGGAACAGCGTAAAGCTCGGCTTGCGCATGAGTTTCAGGACTTCGTCGCTCGTATGTTCCGGCGCTACCTTCAATCGTCCGCTTACGTGGTAGTCGATGAGTTCGCGGGCGTATTCCTCGTGGTCCTTGCGCAGTTCCTTGTCGTTTGTTTCCTGCAGCAACATGTCGTAGCGGACTCCGCTCCCGATAAACAGGTGCTTTACCTTCGGGTGGTTACGCACTTCGCGGTAAAGCTCCAGGAGTTCCTTGTGGTGCGTGTCCATGTTGTCGCAAATCTTGGGCGTGAGGCAGCTTGCCCTCGCGCATTTTTTGCAGCGGCTCGGGTCACGGCCGCGCATGTTGTACATGTTGGCGCTCGGGCCGCCCAAGTCGGTGATGGTGCCGGCAAAGCCTTCCATCTTGGTAATCAAATCCACTTCGCGCAAAATGCTTTCGCGGCTACGGCTCGCAATAAACTTGCCCTGGTGTGCATTGATGGCGCAGAAACTGCAACCACCGAAACATCCGCGGTGCGTGTTGATGCTGAACTTGATCATGTCGAACGCGGGCACGTTGCCACGCTTCTTGTAACGTGGGTGAGGCTCGCGTGCATATGGGTATTCAAAACTCTCGTCCAGTTCGCCGTATTCGAGCGGCGGGTACGCGGGGTTGATCACGACGGTCTGTTCCGCGACATCCTGCAATATGCGGCGCTGGAACCACTTGTTGCATTCGATGTCCACCTTGCGACAGTTTTCCATCTGCGTGCGCTTGCTGGCAAGGCATTCCTCGTAACTCGCGAGGCGCATGTCTTCCCACTGGTTGCTCTTCGGAATGTCGCCTTTACGTACAAGGTAAGCGGTCTGCGGTACGGAATGCAGGCTCGAGAACGGGACGCCCTTCTTTAGGAGGCGTACGATTTCCTTGAGGGGCTTTTCGCCCATGCCGTAAACGAGAATGTCTGCTTGCGTATCAAAGAGAATGCTTGGCTTGAGTCTGTCGCTCCAGTAGTCGTAATGTGTTACGCGGCGCAGGCTCGATTCCAGCCCGCCAATCAGTAGCGGAACGTCGGGGTAGAGTTGCTTTAGAATCTTTGCGTAGGTGTATGTTGCGTAATCCGGGCGGAACCCGGCCTTGTTCCCGGGGGTGAACGCGTCGTCGCTACGCAGGCGCTTTGCGGCGGTGTAGTGGTTCACCATGCTGTCCATGCCGCTCGAAATCGCGAAGAACATGCGGGGCTTGCCCAGTTTCTTGAAATCGCGCAGGTCGTCGCGCCAGTTGGGTTGTGGCAGAATCGCGACTCGCAAACCCTCGTGCTCGAAAAGCCTACCCACTACAGCATGCCCAAAACACGGGTGGTCCACGTAGGCGTCGGCACTCACGATAATCACGTCCACGTAGTCCCAGCCGAGAGCGTCTAGGTCTTCCTTGCAGATGGGGAGGAATCGCGGATCGTACATGGGGCAAAAGATAGTTAATAGTTGTGCCGGCGCACATTCCTTGGCCATTGACAAACCTACGCCTTCAACAGAAATGCTGCTCCATATGAAACGTCTTGTTTCATAAAATGGCTAAATAACCGAAAAATCAATAAAAAATATGCTATTTTTGTTAAAAAATCATTGTTTTTGTTTCATCGTCAGGGTATATTTGATACAGGGTAAGCCATGAAACCGATAACAGAGTATTCAGACTACCGTAAGTACATGCGGGATTATTACGAGGAACGCAAGAAGGGTTCCTATTTCTCGTGGCGCGAGTTCGCGAAACTTGCGGGGTTCACGTCGTCGGGGTACCTCAAGCTGGTATGCGACGGCAAGACTCGTCTAAGCCGCGGAGGGGCGGCGAAGGTTGCCGGTGCCATGGGCCTTACCGGGTTCGGTGCGCAGTATTTTTGCCTGCTGGTAGAATATTGCGACGCACCGGATCAAAACGTACGTCTCGAGATTTTCTCCCGGATGCGGGCCTTGATGGAGGAGAACGGGGTTCGCATCCTGGGAGCCGAGGCGTTCGACTATTTCAAGTCGTGGATAAACCCGGTGGTGCGCGAACTGGCACCGATTATGCCGGGCGCCAAGCCTTCCGAAATTGCAAAGATGTGCGTGCCTGAGGTGACTGCGGGCGACGTGCGCAATGCGCTTACGCTCATGGTGCAGGCGGGGCTCTTGCAATGCAGGCCGGACGGTTCTTACGTACAGACTAACAAGGGCCTTTCGGGCGACCCCGCGCTTGTCGCGGGCGCGATGCATGCCATGCAGAAACAGTTGACGCTGCTTGCTGCCGATGCGCTCGATGGCGTTGCGCGCGAAGACCGCAACATTTCTGGCCTGACTTTTGGTGTGGACGAGAAGACTTTGTGGCACCTTTCCGAGGAATTGGACCTTTTCCGCCAGAAAGTCAAGGATATTCTTTCTAAAGTTGAAAACTATGACCGCGTATATAGATTAAATTTGCATTTATTCCCGCTGAGCAAGGCAAAGGAAGGCAAAGATGAAAATCAGGGCTAGTTTTATACAAAGTATCATTCTGCCGTGTGTGGCCTTGCTCGCTTTGCTTTCGGGCTGTGCCGGCTTTACCGAGGACGTGGCAGGGAATGCGATGGCAGACTCCGAAAACGCTGCACCCGATGCCGGAACTTCACACGATGCTGGAATTCTACCCGATGGCGGAACAAGGGACGGTGATCAACCGCAGGTTATAACCGTGGATTCCTCTACTACGATTAACCTCCCGAGTGAAATTGTTCCCACGAGTCCGGATGAGTATACTTATATCAAAGATACCGTTGCGCTGTTCGAATCGGCGAAGAACAAGCGGGTCGGCAAACTCGTGCGGAGTGATGCCGGTGACTCTGTAACCATCGTTCTAGAAATAAACGGCGGTTGTGTCAAGGATGGCGAATCGTTCGCATACGACCAGAATTTCTATTTCGCGGATTCGAACACTTTCGCCTTCAGTTTCCGTGGCGATACGCTGCTGCTTACGAGAATCAGTGAACCGGACCCGTATGAAGCAGATCAGACGAGATACGAAGAATCGCTTCTCTTTGTGGGTGGAAAATCGGGTTCGCTCGATGGGATCTGGAAAAATACGCAGTGCCGCTATCGTGAAGGAAAGATGTACTGCATGAATGACGGCTACGATCAGTACTTCAAGTTCTATGGTGACAAGGTAGAATATCTCATCACGGACCGCGAAAACTACGATTACATGCAGACGGTCTTTGTTAACCAGTTGTTCGATTTCCTCGGGAACGGAGGCTCCATCCAGCTGGAAACGCCCTATTACTATTCGGATACGAAATACGGTCAGGAAAGCGCTGGTATCAGTATCCTCTCAAAGACGAATACCACGATGAAGTTTACCCAAGCCGGTAAGACGTTCGACCTGAGCGTGGATTACGCCCGCTACGGCGACAGCCTGCACGTAACGCTCAAGTCGGGTGACGTGAGCTGCGTGGGAACGGTCCGCGAAATGGATGACGTCTTATCCGGGGTGTGCTCTGCTGACAATGCAGATTACTTGCACAAGTCAAGTTCAGGTGCGTATACGTACAGACGGATGAACTCCCGCGAGTTCGAAGCCTGTGTTGATGGCATTCTCGGGCGCAATCAGAACGATTGATTCGCGTGTGATTTGGGGAAGGAGGAAAATGTGAGACGCTTGGGAAGGCTACTCCTGTTATTGTTAGTTTGTCTGCCATTGCTTGCGGGAGCTACCGAAAAGTCAAATGGCAAGTTTGATATCGGTGTCCGCCTGGGGGCGCAGATTTCGAATCTCTTGACTGATGCGGATTGGGGCCCGTATCCCGATATCTCGGGGCCGGGTGGAGTTCTTTCTATAGATTTCTCTCATGGTTTCGCGGATAATTTTTACCTGCATACGGCGCTTGGGTTGGACTTCCGCATATACTATACGCATGTCGAGATGGGCGTCGCCTGCGATGGAGATTGTGGCGGAGCGTGGGACGGAGACGAGATATCATCCTACCTCTACCTGGAACTCCCCGTGATGGCGCAGTGGCGCACGTCGGTGCTGTTTTTTGAGGCGGGGCCGGTTATAGATGTGATGCTGCTCTCTGATGAGGAACATGTCATACCCGAGAGGTATCGCGGCCAGAGTGACGGCTGTTACGATGACAAGCGCTTCGGTGCAGGTGTTGCCGCGGGTATCGGACATGTGTTCGGATTCGGGCTTTCGGTAGATGCCCGCGTGTTGTTCCAGTTCACGGATGTCGTTGATGGTGGCAAGAAATGCCTCACGTCGCATTCCGAGGAAGTCGAGATGCGTTATGACATCGATACGGAAGATGTTACGACCAGGGTTCTTTGGGAAACCGACGAGTATATGGGCGGGTCCTATTACAAGCTGCTGAAATACCAGTTTGGAATTGGTTACTGGTTCTAGGCGTTACTTGTCTGCGTTCTGCTTCTTGATTCGCTCTTCGTATTCGCGTAGCGAGTACACGCAGCCGCAATATTCCTGCCGGTAGAGGCAGTATTCCTCGGAGAGTTCTACGGAACGGTTGAACCCGCCCTTGCGCTTGAAATCTGCAGGGAGCGCCTTGATGCCGTAGATGGCGCCCTGTTCCTTGGCGACGGTGTTCAGTACTTGCTCATCTTTCTTGGGGCTGATCGAGAGCGTCGTGGTAAAGAAGTCGAACCCCATTTCCTTTGCGAGCCTTGCCGTTTCGCCGAGACGCAACTCGAAGCATTTGCGGCAGCGCTTGCCGCCTTCCTTCTCTTCTTCGAGCCCGCGTGCAACCTCGTAGAACTTCTTGGGGTCGTATTCGCCCTCGATGAACTTCACCGGATACTTCGTCTTGAACGTGGCGACAAACCGCTTGATTTCTTCGACGCGGTGGGCGTATTCCTCGGCGGGGGCGATATTCGGGTTGTAGTAGAAAATCGTGATGTGGAAGAACTGCGAGAGGTACTCGATGCAGTAGGTACTGCAGGGGCCACAGCAGGCATGCATCAGGAGCGTAGGCACGTTGCCCTTCCGCTGGTTCCAACGGATAATGTAGCTCAGGTCGCGCTGGTAGTTGTGATACGCTTCGGGCATTTTGCGAACCTCTCGCTAGTTCCAGTTGAGCGTGCCGAACGCGGTTATCCAGAAGCAGATGGTTGCCCCGATGGCAAAGAGCCCCATGACGGTGCGTTCCTTGTGGCTCGTGCTAAAGAGCACCGTGGCGGTATAGAACGAGAGGTATACCGCGAAGAAGAACGCGAGTATGCGCGTGATTTCGAACGGGAAAAGCATCGGCAGGATTTTGCCTGCGCTGAGCAGCGTGTACATTGCGAGTAGCTGCATGCAGATGGGGATGATGAACGCCTTGCGTACTTCCTTGGGCACCACCTTGTTGCGGCCGTTCATGGCGTACATGCCGAGCGGTGCACCGAACGCGAGTGCGATATTCAGTGCGATGGACGGCAGAAAGAGAATGGCCCCGATGATGGTCGCGATAATCATGCTGTAAAGATAAAAAAAGGACCCCTTCAGGTAAAGGAGGTAACCTAAAGGGGTCAGGGAGTGTTTGGGTATCTATAAGATACCTATTTGCGGGGGGATTCGCATAAGAAATCGGAACTTTCTTGTTTACGCACGTGAACATGCAAAATATCAAAAAACGCTATTTTTGAGCGAAAATCGCCGTTTTTGCGTGTGTACACGGTGGTTCTGGGGTGGTTACGGCGTGCCTAGAAAAGAATTTTTGAGGAAATTTGGGCGTGTGCGGGCCGGACCGTGCTCCCTTCGGTTTTCTTGAAGGTTGCGACGAGCGAGAACTCCAGAAAGTCGCCGGTCAGGCGCGTTTCGCTCCGGATTTGGAGATTTTCGAGGGGGTGGGCGTCGGGGGCGACCAGCGTGAACTTGAACGTGTTTTCGTGTTTGTCGGGATTTTTCTCGGTGACGGCTGCTCCGATTTCGAGCCGGGGACTGCTCCAGGATTTTTCTGCGCGATCGTGCTGCGTGCGTGCGCCGCCCGAAAGCGTAGCTGAGAGCATGCTGAATTCGTGCGTGGACTGTGCGGTACCCTGAAAAATAGTTTGTCTGCAATTATCGGAGGCCTCGCGGCATGTTGCCCTTGCGTTGATACGGACGATTGGCGGCCCGCTAGAAATATCGAGCGCGAGCCTTCCCGATACGCTGTCGGAGCGGAACGGCGAGAGGAACCTTGCGCTTGCCGATACACGTGTGTCGAGAAAGCTCTTTGCACGGTACGTGACATTCTGTGTGGTCCAGAACCTGCGCTTTGCGATACTCGGGCTGAGCCGTGCGGGCTGGGGGAGGGTTTCGCCGTGTATGTAGCCGGTTGTTCGCCACGAGAGGGTGGAGGAGTCCCTGCCGTGCAGGCGGAAGTGTATGAGCGGGACGCGCTCTCCGATTTGTTGCCAGTATGCGACTTGCCCGAAGGGGAAGGCCGCCTGCGCCATGAGGGAATACGTGTCGGCAGTTTTCCATAGCGATGCGCCAGCTACGAATGCCTTTTTGTGGGTGTAGCTGGCATGCGCCCGCAATGTCCCCGAGGTATCGATGAGTCCGGCGAGTGTTAACGCACTGATGGAATATGCGAGTGCGGTACCCCAGAGGGTGTCGAGCGGTATGCCGGAATGCAGTTCCCGTGTGGAGATTTGCCCGAAGTGCGCCTCGCCCCGCTTGCTTTTGTACGTGAGCAGTTCCTGCGTGCCGAGCCGGAGCGTCGCCCGGTGGAAATTGAACAGCAGTTCCTCGCGATGCGCCGTAACGCTGCCCGAGGAATCGAGCCGCACTTTTGTTGCTAGGTGCCCGCTGTAGTGGCGGGATGGCTTTTTGGCCCGCGACTTGCCCGCGCGTTTTCTACTTGCGGACGTTTCGTCCGCGAAATCTTCCTCCCCGAAAATTGCCTGCGTCCCCGTTCCGCAGGGTTCGTTCGCGTAGATTTCTGCAAGCGCGCACACCTCCTGTATTTTGCCTTCATCAATGAGCGAGAGCATCTCGTTTGCTTCTTCCGCCTCAATGGTGCCGTCGTCCCACCATTCAAAGACCTGCGCCTCCGTGACATCTGCCGCCGGCACCGGAGTAAATGCGAGTGCAACTAGCCAGATGGCAAGTGCCGCCAGCAATTTTTTTGCAGGTTTCGCCCGCTTTTTTGCCTTGTCCATAGGATTCCTCTACCTATATAAACGGTTTCGTGCGAAAAATGAGCCAAAACGCCTCTTTTTTTCTAGGAGGTTTTTAAATTTGGGCTATGGCAAGCGATTCCTGGCATAAGAGCCCCAAGAAATGGTCCGGCCGCACCCCCGCTCGCGCGGGCAGTACCGCCGGCCGCGATTTCGTGCCGCACCTCAAGGCGCCGCGCACCGACTTTCCGCTGTTTAACGGGAAGCGTGTGAAGCCCTCGATTGAGGGGCTCGATAAGTTGTTGCATTACTATGGAGTGGAACTTGAACCCGCGACGCTCGCGCAGTTCTGGGAATTCCACCAGTTGCTGCGAGCCAACAACGACGACCAGGACCTCACGCGCCTCAACGCGTTCGAGACGATGGTGGAGCGCCACTACGCCGACTGCACGCTTATAAATGCGTACGTTCCCGAGTGGCCCGCCCGCATGATCGATGTCGGGAGCGGCGCCGGATTCCCCGGAATCCCGCTCAAACTCGTGAACCCGCATATCCGTCTCACGCTCTGCGAGCCGCGTCCGAACCGCATCAACTTCCTCAACATGGTCATCGAGAAGATGGGCCTTAAGGGTATCGACGTGTTCGGCCACAAGGTAACGAGCCGGAGCATGACTATCCCGGTCGACGGAGTCATTAGTCGCGCATTCGAATGGATGGAAAAGACCCTCCCGCGCCTCGCGAATTCACTCAAGGTGGGTGGCCGCGTGTACTTTATGAAGGGCCCGGGCGTTGCCGACGAATTGAAGGTCTTTCACCCCGAAGATTTCGGCTACAAATTAGTCGCAAAGCATTTCTACACCATCCCGAACAGCACGCAGGACCGCGCGCTCGTTATCCTCGAGCGTGTAGAGTAGTTTCCCTGAATTTCTGCTTTTCTTCGCTCAGGTTAAGGCCTGGAATTTTCTTTTCAAGTTCTTCGGCTTGCGCCAGAATCCTTTCGGCGAAGGCATGGGTAACGGGCGAGTCCGGGTCGGTGATTCTGTGGTTTGCTCCCTTCATGAACTTTTCTACCTGGGCGATATTTGCGCGGGTCTTTTCATTGCAGTATGTCCCTGCCATGCGCTCGAAGATGTATTCTTCCGCAGTTTTAGACAAGTGGACCATGTCGCTTTCGTAGAACCTGTAGTCGCGCAGTTCGTCCATCACGATCTCGTAACTCGGAAAGTATCCGGCGCCCGTTTTTTCTGCGGCGAGTTGCAACGTGGCCTTCGATAGCGTGTTGTTGTGTGCCCCGTCGGCCATGTGGCGCAGCGGCGATACGGTAAACACGATGCGAGCCTCGGGATTAATCCTGTGCAAGTCCTGCACGATATTTTCGAGAGCCTGTGTAGCCTCTTCTACGCTGATCATCCTGCGGTCAAAAAGCGCGGGGTCTTGCCGGTGGCAGTTTGCAACCGCACGGCCATCTTTCAAGAAATACACGAACGCTGTCCCGAGCGTGATGAATACGACATCAGAACGCTGCAGGAATTCGCACGCACTGCTTGCCGCAGCGTTCAGTTTTGCGATGCATTCTTCGCGCGTCGCTGCCGAGAGCGAACCGTGCGCATCCCAGCTGTACCAGGGCCCGCGGGCATCTTGAAAAACATCCTTCTCCCCGAAAACTTTCCCGCTGGCAATCGCCCAGACTTGATTTGCGATGGATACTGGGTTGTACACCGTCCCGAACGGGTTTGCGAGAACGCTAAACTTGCGCGCACTAAACTGCGCCGATATGTTGTCTGCAAAGCACGACCCGAAAAAAGCGATGCGGCTCGTGTAGTCTATCTCGAAGCCTGCGGCGGGGATGTCTACTTTCGTGAAGAAGTCCATACCGCTAATATAGTCATTAGTCGTGAGATACACGATAATCCCGAGCCGGCCTCGTACGTGAAATCTCAAAAAATAATGTATTGTGAAGCGTATCACGCGCGGGTGTCGTTTTGGGGCGAATCGCATTCCAAGTTGGAATAAAAGCAGGGTCGCAAGCGGGCGTGCCCTATACTATATTGAATAGATTAGGGCCTGCCTATGAATAGAATCAAACGTGCCACGTTTTCGCTTGTCGCATTCCTCGCGTCTGTCGCCTTCGCGCAGGACGTGTTCATTACCGTCGACCAGTTCGGGTATCGTCCCGATGCAAAGAAGGTCGCCGTGCTGCGTAGCCCCGAGTTGGGTTACGACGCTTCGCTCTCGTACACTCCGGGCAGCGTGATGGAGGTCGTGGATAGCGCGACTGCGCAGGTCGTGTTCTCTGGCGCACCGGTCGCGTTCCAGGAAGGTGCGGTCGATACCGCCTCGGGCGATAAAGTCTGGTGGTTCGATTTCTCTTCGGTGAATACGCCGGGCACTTACTTTATCCGTGACAAGGCGGATAACCTGAAGCAGTCGTTCTACTTCCGCATTCGGGATGACATTTATAACGACATCTTGAAGGCGGCGATGCGTATGATGTTCTATCAGCGCGTAGGCATGGCGAAGGAAGAAAAGTATGCGGGCAAGGATTGGGCCGATGGCGTGAACCACGCGCAGGACAAGGCCGCCCGCCTGTTTACCGACAGCACGAATGCCGCGACGGAACGTGACGTAAGCGGCGGGTGGTTCGATGCGGGTGACTTCAACAAGTATACCATCTGGAACGGCAACTACATCGAGACGCTCCTGCGCGCCTACATGGATGCCCCCAAGGCGTTTACCGACGACTACAACATTCCCGAATCGGGCAACGGGATTCCCGATGTCCTTGACGAGGTGAAGTGGGGTATGGATCACCTGCTTCGCATGCAGAATGAAGACGGCTCGGTGCTCTCGGTGGTCGACGAGGACCATGTGTCGCCTCCTTCGGCGGCGACGGGCCGCAGTTACTACGGCGCGCCCAACGCGATGTCCGCCTACTCTGCGGCGAAGGCGTTCGCGCTCGGTTCCATAGTTGCCGACAAGCGCGGGAACACCGAATATGCGGCGACGCTCAAGGATGCTGCCCAGCGTGCCTTCAAGTGGGCGGAGACTCACCCCGATTCCATGTTCTACAACAACAAGGCGGAATACGGCACCAAGGATCTTGCGGCAGGCCAGCAGGAAATCGATACTAGTTACACGACGGGAGCGCGCTTTGTGGTGAAGGTGGCGGCTGACTTCGCGATGTACGAACTCACCGGCGATGCGAATTACCTCAAGCGATTCTCGGCGACTCCCGATAGCCTGCCCCTGATGCGCCAGTACGGCAGCTGGGCGCTTGACCAGTACCGCGTGGCCCACAGCCTGCTCTACCTGCTTTACCTGGGCTACAAGGATGCGGATCCCGACGTGAAAAGCACTGTGCAGGAACGTTTTGTGGCGCAGTTCAGGCAGAGCAAGTACTTTGTGAGCGGGCTGGAACACGACGGCTACCGCTCCTACATTCGCGACTACAACTGGGGTTCCAATTCGGCGAAGGCTTCGAGCGGGCTCCTGTTCGGCAAGATGGCGGCCTACGAAGGCGCGACTTCTGCAGAGGCTGGCACGTGGCGCGATGCCGCGGAAGAATACCTGCACTACCTGCATGGCGTGAACCCGTTCGGCATGGTCTACCTCTCGAACATGGGTAGCTACGGCGCAAGCAAGAGCGTTACGAAATTCTATCACGGATGGTTCAAGGATGACAATCCCGCTCCGGGCTACGTGACGGGCGGCGCGAACTCCCGCTATGCGTGGGCGGATTGCTGCAAGCAATACGATGCCGACAATAGCGCGAAGGGTTGCGGAAGCGCAAGCAACAACGCGCTCTGCTATGCGGTCTCGATTCCGGTCGGGGAACCGCACGCGAAGATGTACGCGAACATCAATGACGGCTGGCCCATCGATTCCTGGGAAATCACCGAGCCGAGTCTCGGGTACCAGACGGCGTATATCCGGCTGATTTCGCAGTTCGTGAAGGAGAAGGGCGTGGATATCGGCGAGAAGTTCGGGACGGGCGATTCTTCTGTTGTCGTGGAGCCTGTCGCTTCGCCGGCGTTGAACCTGAATGTTGCACTCGCGGGTAACAGCCTTGAGGCTGTAAGTTCGGGCGACATTCGCGAAATCCGCCTGTTCGACGTGAACAATCGCGAAACCCTGCGCTGGAATGGGGATGCCCGCCGTGTTAGCCTAGATATTTCTGCCCTGAAGCCGGGAGTATACGTAATTCGTGCCGTTTCGGGCCAAAAAACGTTGACAAGGCTGGTGGTGAAGAGGTAAACGGGCCGAATATATTGTATTTTTATATGACATGTTCCGCTTGTGAACGAAGGATTTTGTTATGAAACCAGGTAAGACCGAACTCCGCTTGAATGCTGAAATCGAAAAGCGCGGTGCCCTTTTTGCGGTGCTGCTCGATCCCGATACTTCGGACGAGGCCGCATTCGTGAAGGCGGGTGCGATGGCCGCGGAGAACGGTGCCGACCTCCTCTTGGTGGGCGGTTCGTACCTCGGGAACTTCACGCTCCCCAAGCAGGTGGCAGCCCTCAAGGCCCACGTGGATCTGCCTGTGGTTCTTTTCCCGGGTGGCGCCTCGCAGGTGGTTCCCGGTTTTGATGCGATGCTCTTCATGACGCTCGTGAGCGGTCGCAATCCGAACTACCTCATCGACGAACAGGTGCGCGGTGGCGCGCTCGTGCGTGCACTCAACATGGAAGCCATCCCGACGGCATACCAGCTCATCAACAGCGGCAAGCGCACGACGGTAGAATACATCAGCGGTACTATGCCCGTGCCCGCGAACAAGCCGAAGCTCAGCATGGTGAACTCAATCGCTGCAGAACTCATGGGTATGCGTTACGTGTACCTGGAAGCAGGCAGTGGCGCCGAAGAGCCCGTGCCTGTGGAACACATCGCCTATACCCGCCGTGCAACCGAGATGACGATTATTACCGGCGGTGGAATCAAGGACCCGCAGACGGCCGCCATCCGCGTGGCCGCAGGCGCGAACATCATCGTGACCGGAACGCTGTGGGAAAAGGTCGAAGACCCGGCTCTTCTCAAAGAATTTGCTTCGGCAATTCACATCAAGGGCTAAAAACTTCGTTGCCTCGACTTTAAATGCTGTCATCCTCGGAGCTAAACGACACTTGGACATTTATGTCCTTAGTGGAGTTATCCCCTTTGGGGAGCAGCGGAGGGGATCCATACATTTTATACCCTCACTTTTTCTCCCTAGCGCGGGCTACGCAAACTCTACCCAGATTTTGTATATTCTATCAGTTATATGCAAATACACAAAATAACGGTTTCTCAAGCGATTGAATGTTTTAAAAAGAAAGATTTGTGGGCCAAAATAGCCTTTACCATAATCTTTCTTTCGTATTTGTTTTTGATTCGCGCATGCCATAATCCGGTTGAGGGGGATACGTTTCCTATTTATGAATATGGAGATAAAAATCTAAAGCAATGCGAGTTGGATGGCAAGAAACTTTTCCTAGAACGGGAGAATCTGAACGATTCCTTTTGGTATGACTTTTTTGTTGGTTCTGAGCATCTTTATGTTTGGCATCTCCAATACCAGGACGATGATAACGTTAAGAAAAATATTTTGACTTACAAATTTGCGCCCCGTGGAGGTATTGGGGCTGTTGTTCAGGGGACGAGTATTGGGATAGATGAACGGCAAGATTCTATCGTAATTATTTATGGTGCAGAACCATTAGAAGGCTTTACAATAGAGCCTGGCCCGTTTAGCGATAAAGTTGTAATCCAGGATGCGCACCACCCTCGGGGAGTTGACACGGCACATTGTTTTATGAGGTGGTCCAATTGATCCAGAAATTGATAGATAAGTTCTTTACTATAGCTTTTGGTCGGACAACGTTGTATATTTGTTATTCCCTTTAATGACGTTGATTTCGGCTATTTTGTTGTTGCTTGATTTGTTCTCGCTGAAATTCGCGATTGTCCAAAGAAAAGTTTGGATGTTTTTTGCGGCAGTTGGAATAGCTCCGATTTTGCCTCTTGCCTTGTTTTCGTTAGTCGCTTCTGTGTGGCTTGTTATCTGCGGGATATTAAAGTAGTTTTTGCGGAATTTATACTCCGCTTGTTTTAGAAAGGGTATCCTTTTTTCTCCCTAGCGCGGGCTGTGCAAACTCGACCCGGATTTTGTATATTCTATCTGTTGTATGCAAATATCGGAAAAAATATTTAAAGCGGTCGAGTTTTTTAAAAAGAAGGATTTGTGGGCCAAAATAGCCCTTACGGTACTCTTTCTTTCGTACTTGTCTTTTTGTCACACCTGTTTTAATCCAATAGCGGGGGATACTTATCCCGTTTATGAGAATAATTATCCGGGGGATTTGTATGGCTTTCGGGCGAAAAATAAAGGCGCAAAGCAATGCAAGTTGGATGGCAAGAAACTTTTTCTAGAACGGGAAACTCAGAACGAATCATTTTGGTATGACTTCTTTGTTGATTCTAGGGCTCTTTATGTTTGGCATCTCCAATATCAGGATGTGGATAATGTCAAAAAAAATATTTTGACATACAGGTTTGAACCGCGTGGAGGTATTGGGGCTGTTGTTCAGGGGACGGGTATTGGGATTGATGAACGGCAAGATTCTATCGTAATTTTTTATGATGCTGAACCATTTGATGGCTTTACAATTGAGCCTAGCCCGTTTAGCGATAAAATCGTGATTCAGAAAAGTGCTCCGAGCGATGGTCAGAAAAGGGGACCGGGCAAGGATGTCATTTCAGCTCATTGCGCTATGGAGTGGTCCATAGCTTTTGGTCGGACAACGTTGTATATTTGTTATTCCCTTTAATGACGTTGATTTCGGCTATTTTGTTGTTGCTTGATTTGTTCTCGCTGAAATTCGAGATTGTCCAAAGAAAAGTTTGGATGTTTTTTGCGGCGATTGGAACCGCTCCGATTTTGCCTCTTGCCTTGTTTTCGTTAGTCGCTTCTGTGTGGCTTAGTATCTGTGTAATATTAAAGTATTTTTTGTAGAATTTGTAGTCGGCTTGTTTTAGGAAGGATTTCCTTTTTCCAAAAAATAGAGTATATTAAAAGCATATACTCGAGGTGTTTATGGACAAGAGGTTCACTTTCGCGTTTGCGCTAGCCCTTGCGGCACAGGCGTTCGGTGCCGTGTACTACGTGGCGACTGACGGCAGCGACAGCGCGGCGGGTACAAAGGACAAGCCTTTCGCTTCGCTCAACAAGGCGAATGCCGTAGTGCATGCGGGTGATACCGTCTGGATTCGCGGCGGCATCTACGACCTGAAAGACACGGTCTTTTATGCGCGTTACAAGATGACGGCGGCCATCCTGTTGACCGCAAGCGGCGAGAGCGATGACAACCGCATCCATTATCTGGCCTACCCGGGCGAGCGCCCGATTTTCGACGCGACGAACCTCCCCGTGGCTGCAGGCGGGGAGCACAGCGACGGCACTCCCGAGGGGGCGATGTACACGTCACCCATCGTGATTTCGGCGAAGTACCTGCACTTGAAGGGCTTCGATGTCCGCAACACGCCCATGATACACAATTCTAATTCCGGAGTTTTCCTGTACGCGAGCAAGCACATCTTCTTGGAGCAGATTGATAGCCACCATAATGCGGGTCCCGGATTCTTTGCGAATGACGGTGCCGCCGATGGCGGTGGACACATCTTCTTGAACTGCGATGCTCACGACAACTACGACCCCTTGGGCTGGCAGGGCGATGGCGAGAACGCCGACGGCTTTGGTGCGCATTACCAGAAACCCGGCGAAGGCGATACCACCAAGTTCATCGGGTGCCGCGCCTGGTGGAACAGCGACGACGGTTTCGACTTCATCAACCAGGAATTCCCCGTGGTGTTGGAGAACTGCTATGCCATGGGGAACGGCTACAGCGACTACGGGCTTGGCAATCCGAAAAACGGCAATGGTCACGGCATCAAGATGGGTGAAAGCACGCTTGGTGGCGGGCGACACACCATCAAGTTCTGCGTCGCCTGGAAAAACAAGGCAACGGGCTTTTATGCGAACTACACCGGCGTCGGCAGCAAGTGGATCAACAACACGTCGTACATGAACAAGGACCGCGAATTTGCCATGGCATCGACGCTCTTCGATTCCGAAGGGAACCGCATTGCCGAGGTGGCGCCCCTCACCGGCGACAACGCGCACGTGCTCAAGAACAACATTGCCTTCCCGAACAAGAATTCGCAAGTCGGGGAGTGCTGGGAGTATATACCGAGCCAGAACATCGACCGTTATGTGGAATGCCCCGCCGGTGAGAACAACACCTGGAACCTGAAACTCGACCTCACCGAAGACGATTTTGAAAGTCTTGACGACCCGAGCATGACCGTGACAGGCAAGAATCTCTCGACCATCGCGGGAATCTTGGGCCCGCGCAACGCCGACGGAAGCATTCCCAATGTGGGCTTCTTGAAACTTAAGAAAGGAAGCCGCGCCATCGACAAGGGTGAAGATTTAGGATTCCCGTATGCAGGCGAAGCGCCTGATTTGGGCGCATTCGAATACGGCATGCCTTCAAGCGGTTCTGTGGCGTCGAGTAGTTCGGCGGAATCTTCGTCGAGTTCGGGCACGGAGTCTATCGCGATTCGTCGGGGCAGTTTCGCAAATGCATCAGGTACTGCAATGGTGTTTGATATGCAGGGCCGCTACCTGGGAACCTTGCAGGCCGAGCAGCTCCGTTTCGGCTCCGTTGTCGATGCGCTCCGTGCAAAATTCAAAAATCCCAGCGCATACATCGTGCGTTTCGGAAATAACCTGCAAAGAGTGAATGTGAAGTAACCCCCATTTTACCTGTCTTTTTCGCCCGTTTCCTGTGGAGCGGGCATTTTTTGTGCCCATAATTGTGTATTTTTCATAGAAAATCAGTCACACCGCAAGGTGTGGTTTTTGAGGTATATATGCAGAAGCTAGTTATAGTGACTTTCGTACTCCGTGCACTGGGTTTTGTGCTCGTGATTTTGAGCCTGTTCGGGCACGAGATAATCCTGAACGTGTTCCCCGGTCTCGAGGGTACGTCCATCAACCCGATTTTCTATTCGGGTATTGCAGTATATTTTGTTGGCGCGGTCATCTATTTCTTTGTGAACAAGAAGCGCCGTGCCGACCGCCGTCGTGAAGAGATTGCGGAAGCCGAACAGCGAGCCTTCCAGAGTTCCGCCAAGGAACAGGACGGCAACCAGGACGCATAGGTAAGTTATGAGTGATTTGATGATACAGATTGAGCATTTGCACAAGACGTACAGGAGCGGCTTCTTGATGAAGCCGAAGCTTGCGCTCAAGGACGTGAGCTTCAGCGTGGAGCCGGGCCAGGTGTACGGGTTTATCGGCCCGAACGGTGCGGGCAAGTCCACGACCATCAAGGTGCTTACGGGACTTTTGAATTTTGATTCGGGCAAGGTGCTGGTGAACGGCATCAGCCCGCGCGACGTGAAGAGCCGCCGCTACATCGGCTACTCCCCGGAACAGCCGTACTTTTACGATTACCTCACGGGGCGCGAACTCCTGCGCTTCTATGGCAAGCTGGTGGGGCTCGACGGTGCGGAACTGGACAAGCGCATCACCTGGGCTCTCGAGCTTTTGCATGCGAATAAGGACTGGATTGACCGCCGCCTGCGTTCGTACTCCAAGGGCATGATGCAGCGCGTTGGCATTGCGCAGGCGATTCTTGGCAAGCCGAAACTCCTGATTCTCGACGAGCCGATGAGCGGGCTTGACCCGATGGGCCGCCGCGACGTGCGTGAGGCCATACAGCAGCTGAACCGCGACGGCGTGACTATCTTCTATTCTAGCCACCTGTTGAGCGATGTGGAAAGTATTAGCCACAAGGTCGCGATGATTGTGGATGGCAAGATTGTGCGCGAGGGTACGGTCGACGAGATTACCGAGTCGTGCGGCGTGGAATACCACGTGCGTACGCGCAAGGCGATCCTCGGCGAGGACCTGCCGCAGGGTGTTTCGCTAACGGGCCACCCAGAAGAATTCGTGTGCGAGGACGACGCTGCCCGCGACCGCCTGCTGGGCTACTGCCTTGCAAACGGGATTGCGGTCGAGAAGATGGACCACAAGCGTCCGAGCCTCGAGGACATTTTGACGGAGGAAATTGCACGTGCAGACGCTTAAGTATATTGCGATTATCGCCCACAACACTTTCCGCGAATCTATCCGCGACAAGATTCTCTACAACATCGTGTTCCTCGCGATTGCGCTCACCTTGTTCAGCATCGTGCTTGGTGAATGGTCGGTGTTCGACCGTGCCTACGTGATCAAGTCCACCACGCTTTCGGTGATGAGCCTTTCGGGCCTCCTGATTTCCATCTTCGTGGGCATTAGTTTGGTGCAGAAGGAAATCCAGCGGCGTACGGTACTCACGCTCCTGTCTAAGCCGATTAGCCGCGTGACGTTTATCGTGGGCAAGTACTTTGGCCTCCTTGCCGTGGTGGCGGTACACCTCACGCTATTGACGGTCATCTACTACCTGATGCTTTTCGTGATGAACGCGGAACCGACGGCGAGCCTGCTCCTGGCCATATACCTCATCTTCTGCGAGATGGCGGTGGTGATTGCGGTGGCGCTCCTGTTCAGCAGTTTCAGCAGCACGATTCTATCGGCGCTCTTTACGCTGGGCGTGTACTTTGCAGGCCACCTGAGCAACGAACTGTTGGAGCAGGTGAGGTTTGCAAGCCGCATGGGCGAGATGGGCGATGCCTCTACGGCATTGTTCGAGAAGGCTGCGGTGGTGATACACGCGATTTTCCCGGGGCTCTACCGCTACAACGTGACGAGTTACGTCGTGCACGGGCTTGCGCTCCCGGATATGTATTTGTTCTGGAACACCGTCTATGCACTCGGTTACGTGGGAGTATTCCTCGCGATTGCAAGTTGGTGGTTTAGCCGGAGGGATTTCCTATGAGAAACCAGTATATGGCGAAGGTCCTCGTCCACAACAAGATGGTGACGCAGGACCAGGTGGATGCCCATTGGGCCGAGGCGAACGACCAGGTCGATATTGGCCAGGTCTTGGTGAAGGCTGGGCTTTTGCAGCAGGCGATGTACGAGAAGGTGCTTGCCTTCGTGAAGAACCTGGAAGCGAAGAATGCTGCGGCCGCTCCCGCGAAACCTGCTCCCGCTGCTCCGGCGGCAGCACCGACAGCAAGCGCGGCTCCGGCTCCGAAGCCGGCCCCTGCGGTAAAGCCCCAGGCGTCTGCGCCTGTTGCGCCGGAAGAGCCTGCGCTGCAGATTGAGGGCAACAATATCTACGGCGAGTCCTCTTCTTCCAACATGGTGGTGGAGAAGGTTTCTGGCCTGGAATCCACGAGCATTTCGAGCATCGGCATCTCTACGGAAGGCGAGTCTGACGATGAATCCGCGAATGGCGAACTGCCTTCGCGATTCGCGGTGGTTTCGGGCGAAGGGTCCGAGGTCATGGCTCCCGAGAATCTGCTCGTGACAATGAGCCTGAAGAAGATGATTGCGTATGCCCGCAAGTTCAACGCGACGGATATCTACCTGTTTGCCGGTCGCGAGGTGATGATGCGCCAGTCCGGGTCGATATTCCCGGTGACCGAGCAGACCCTCGACCGCACCCGCGTGGCAGACTTGCTGGCCGAGGCGTCCGAAGGTTTCGCCGACGGCTACAAGGTTGTCGCGGGCAAGAACTTCAGCAAGACATTCGGCCTCCCGGGTGTCGGGCGCGCACGTATTTCCGTCATCTGGAACGATGTGAACCCGAGTATCTCCATTCGCGTTATCCAGAGCGAGTCCATTTCTTTCGAGAACCTCTTCTTGCCGCCGTTCTGCCAGTCGTTTGCCGAACTGCAGAGCGGTCTCGTGCTGATTGCGGGCCCGTCGGCGAGCGGGCGCTCAACCACGATGACCACGTTTATCGAAACCGTAGCCGCAAATCGCCCGTGCTATATCCACACGATAGAACGGCCCATCGAACGCCTGCTCAAGAACCCGAACGGGGCTCTTGCCCAGAAAGAGGTCGGGCTCCATGTGAAGAGCGGCATCGCGGGTATCGAGCTTGCCATGCGTGACGGCGCCGACGTGATATGCTTTGACCATCTGCAGTCTATGGAAGAGTTGAACCTGCTACTGCAGGCTTCGAATGCAGGCGCGCTCGTTTTTGCCGTTACCGGTGGTAACAACATTCATGCCCTGCTCTCGAAGCTGCTGGTCGAGGTTCCGGAATCGAGCCGCGCCGCGTTTGCTTGCACTCTTGCCGACCAGTTGAAGGGCGTGATTGTGCAACACCTTATCCCGGTGGTGCAGAACCAGGGCCTGGTGCTTGCCTGCGAGGCGATGCGCGTTACCTCTACGGTTGCGAACATGATTCGCCGCTGCGACCTGTCGCAGTTGGTTGCCGCAATCAGCAGCCAGAAGGACCAGGGCATTACTTTGGACGATTCCCTGCAGAAGTGCGTGGAATCCGGTTATATCGACGGTGCGGAAGCCTGGAAGCGCGCTTACGATAGCCGCCGCTTTGCGGCGTACAGGCCGGCATAAGGAGGTTTCGTATGGCTACAGAAATTGAATCCCTCTTGGAATATGTGGTTAATGTCGGCGGTAGCGAACTCATCGTTACCGAGGGCGCCCCTTCCGCGGTGCGCCTCGCCGGTCGTGTTTGTGCTGTTCCCGATGCCCCTGCAATTGAGTTTGGAACCCTGCGTGAATTCCTCGGTTCTATGGAAGGCGACGAAGGCTCCATGATATGCGGCCCGTGGGCCGGTGTCAAGTGGCGCGTGCGCTTTTTCCGCGAGGCTCTCGGGAATGCCGCCGTTTTCCGCCCGCTGATGGATGAATGCCCGGACTTTGCCTCGCTCGGGGCGCCGGAATCCGTACTCGGGCTGGCTGGCCGCAGTTCCGGCCTGATTGTCTTTGCTGGCCCTGCGTGCTCCGGCAAGACGACTTCGGCGACTTCGTTCATCAGCACGTTATGTTGTTCTAAGGTGCTCCGCGTGAGCCTGCTCAACGAATCCGAGGAAATTCCGGTGAAGACGGGCGAAAGCCTTGTGCTCAAGGATTCCGTGGGTTCCGTGAACGAACGCATTGGCCATGCACTCCGTAGCGGTTGCGACCTGTTCTGGCTGGGCGATTTCGCGGGCGAGAATGTCATCTCCATGCTCCGTGCCGCAGAGGCGGGCGCATTGGTGGTGTGTTGCGTGACCGCGGGTAATTCGGCGGGCGTACTCGATACATTGCTTGCATCGGTTTCGAATGCGGAACGTGACCTGTGCCGTGCGATGCTTGCCGACCAGTTGAAGGCTGTCGTAGTGCAGCGCCTGCTTCCGGGTGCTGCCGAAGGGAGTGGTGCCGTCCCCTCGTGGGAAGTCATGCTCAATACGCAGAACGTGGCGACGCTCATCCGCAGTGGCGAATACTTCAAGTTGCCTTCCATCATTGCAGCATCACCCGCAGAAGGAATGCTCCTGATGGACGATTGCCTTGCGGAACTGGTGAAGTCCGGTTATGTAGCACGTGAAGACGCGGAGAGGTATGTTTCTAACCCGGCAAGGCTCGGCTAGGCACGCTCTCGCGTTTGCCTGCGCTGCCACCCTGGCGGCGTTTTCGCTGTTACCTGCGCAGCAGATTGACGCGCTTGCGGCGGAACTTCCCGTTGCGACGCCTGCGCCTGCTGCACCTGATTCCGTGGCGCCTTCCGATTCCGCGACAGTCGACAATTCCACACCTGCCGAACTTCCGCTCACGCCTTCCGCGCTCGATTCCGCGGTGGCCTCGGTTGCGCTCCCGGCAAATGCGAAGTCGGTCCTGTACCTGGGCGGTGGCGATAATTCCCCGTGGTTCCACCTGGGCGTGCTCTATGCGATAGAGGCGTACTCCGTTCCGGTCGATTCCGTCGTGGGTACTTCCTGGGGCGCCTTGGTGGGTGCGCTCTGGGCGAAAGGTGTATCTCCCGATAACATCCAGCGCTTACTTCTCGACCCTGACTTGGCCCCGATTTTCAATGCGCCCGAGAATGGCCTGTATCAGGAAGGCTCGCGCCAGAATGCATTGCGCTCGAACATTCCTGTTTCCGAAACGGGCGTGCCGAGCCTTCGTGAGCGCTTCTCCATTCACCTGGATTCTTCGGGACATCTTCACCGGCAGTTGAAGCCGCTCTCGCCGGATTCCTCTGCAATCGAATCCGCGCTGGCCCGCCTCCGTCTGCAGGAATCCGTACTCCGCCACCGGGAAGGTTTCCGCATTCCGTTCGCTACCCTCGGGTGCGATGGCGTTACGGGCAATTCCTACGAAAGCATATTTGCGAGCCTTCCCGTAAGGGGCAACGACAAGTCCGGGGAATATTGCCCGTACCTTGCTCTCCCTCTGGAGGATTCCCCGAACGAGGTCGCGATTATCGCTGTCGCCGACCCGATCCGCGGAACATCGGGTGGCCCTGCGTGGCATCGCGTCATCCAGGAAGCAGCCCTCAGGAATCTCGGTTCCCAGCCGGGTGTAATTGTGCGTGCGCATTCCCTGCAGGATTCCTCGCATAATGGTTGGATTCAGGCGGGCTTCTCCGCGCTGGAATCAAAACTCACGCAGATGTCTGCCCTCGGGAGCCGCAAGGCGGACTATGCGGCAGGTCGAACTGCCTCGGTTCCGTGGTTCAAGTTCAAGCCTGTCTACGATAGTCTCCCTCCCGAAACGCACGGCCCGGTAAAGTCGTACTGGAATGCTTCCGATACGGGCCTTGTCGCTCCCCGCAATTTTGCCTACGGAGTTTCGCGCTTCCCCTCGTTCGATTCGGTCTCGTTCGACATGCTCCCCGATGGCGACATGCTCGTGGGCTCGAGGGTTAACCCCACGTTCGATGTGGCGGTGGGTGGATTCGGATCTAATGCGATTGGCCCGAACGCGTATGCGGAACTATCGTTCTACTATGTGGACCAGATGCAGATAGAACTCTCGCTTGCAGGTTTTTACGGTGGGCGTTCCTACGGCTTTTCGCCGAGCCTCAAGATTGAACGCCTCTGGAGCAAGGACTGGGGGCTGAGTGTCCGCTACGACTGGAACCGCATGCGTCCATTCGAGTCGTTTGTCGAGAACCAGCTGGCATACAAGCGCGTCTATGCCGAAGACAAGAGCGATATCTTCGCGTCGCTTTACTACAGGTTTGACCCGCACCAGTCCGTTTCTGCGAACTTCTTGTTTGCCGATAGGTCGGTGGAACTTGAGAGCAAGATTTATGGTGACGAACCGTATAACTACTATCCGGCGTCGCAGAAGGTCCGCTATTCGTTCGAGATGGGCGATACCGCGACCTGGTTTTCGCTCGGTGGCCTTTCCGCGCATGCCGAGTTAGGGCTTACCTCCGTCGGGTACGATTTCGGTTTCGACGAGCACGTCCCCTCGTTCTATACCTTCTATGCCGATGCGGCCTACTCTGCGTCGCCCCGCCCGTTTGTGACCCTCGGTGCCTTTGCCGCATTCGCGATGAACAAGTACCACAAGGATGGCTACGGCTACGTTTATCCGGAATCGTTCGAGATTTCTGCACTCGATAACTGTATCCGCCCGCGTATCGCTGCGACCCCGTGGAGTACGGAGTGGCTGAACCCGGACTTGGCTTCGCACCACTACGGGCTTGTACGCCTGAATGCCGGGCTTCACTACAAGGGTCTAGGTGCCTGGGTATATGCGGCCTACGTACGTGACTTCGAGGAAAACCCGATGGCGAGCCTCGGTAATGACCGCTTTGTGCTGGAACCTGCGCTGCGGTTTGCGTACAAGTCTATCAATGTCTATGCGGGTATGTCGCGCATTGTGGATGCGGATACCTTTGGCGACCTGAAGAAGTTCGGCGACTATGACCTCTTCTTCCGCATCGGGAATTACTAGGCCTTATTCCCCGCGGTTCCTTGCCGCCACATCCTTGTACTTGTTGTGTTCGGAGAGCGTCTTGCTGAAGAAGTGGGTCATGCTCCCGTCATCCTTTGCAACAAAGTAAAGCGCCTCGGTGACTGCGGGGTGCAGTGTAGCCTCGATGGCCTTGCGCCCGGGGTTCGATATCGGGCCTGGCATGAGTCCCTTGAACTTGCGGGTGTTGTACGGGCTGTCGCTATTGAGCTGGCTCTTGTAGATGGGCCCGGTCAGGTTCCTGAAGATGAACCGCACCGTCGGGTCTGCCCCGAGCGGCATGCCGATCCTGAGCCTGTTGTGGAACACGCCTGCGATAAGCGGGCGCTCCTCGGGAATGCCTGTTTCCTCCTCGACTACGCTTGCCAGTGTAAGCACCTTGTGCCAGCTGCCGAGGGTCTTCCACATGGAACTTGCCGAGTCGGGCATGAACTGTTCGCGCACCTTCTGGTTTGCCACGACCATCTGCTTGAGTATGGTCTCCTCGTCCGCGTCGATGGGGAAGGGGTAGGTGTCGGGCAGCAGGTAGCCTTCTAGCGAGTTGGCGTCGATCCCGAGGCTGCGGGCGAACTTCGGGTCCTGGACCAGGTCGTTCCAGCGCTTCTCGTCAAGGTCGGGGAAGGCCTTCTTTATATAGGCGGGCATCTCCCAAGAGGCCCGACCTTCGGGTATGGTCACCCGGCGTACCGCGGTCTTTCCGCTCCCGATGATGCCAGCAATCTCGTCGAGCGTCTGGTGCGGGGGAATCTCGAACCAGCCGGCCTTCGGGGAGGGCGGGTTAAGCTTGCACCAGACCTTGTAGGCCAGTTCGTCGTCCCAGATTCCCTTCTCGTGGAGGATGCCGAAAATGTGTCCGGCGGAACTCCCCTTGGGTATGTTTATGAGCACCGTATCGCCGTTTTTGGAGGTTTCGGCCAGCCGATTTTTCATCTGGAAGGCGAAAAAGGCACAGGCGAGGGCTAAAAAAACGCAAAAAATGGCAAAAATCTTCTTCATGATGTAAAAATTTAAAAGAAATTGTGAACAATTGCAAAAATAAAAGGTATATTCCTTATGCATTGTTGAATATTTTACCTTGCTTTTGAGGAACGATATGAAAAAGCTTTTCGTAATGGCACTTGGTTTGATGGTCGCTGCAGCCTTCGCTGCTCCCAATAAGGTCAAATCCAAGCTCGGTGATATTGAACTCACCAAGGAAAAGGGTGGTGGAAACGTAGTCTGCACTGCCGGGTTCAATGACGAACTTACCATCGTCAAGGACGGCGATACCGATGTTCTGGTCAAGGGTAGCTGCGGCCAGGGCTGGGTGCCCAAGTCCAAGGTCGAATACGTTGCCGCTCTCGCTGGTGACAAGTCCATGAAACTCGATGGCGTGGACGTGGTTGGCTGGCTCGATAACCCGAGCGCCGTGTTCGTGTTGGAAAACGACGACATGGACTTCGACGGTGTGAACATCGACCGTGACTTCAAGGAATACCTGCAGCACACGATGGACCGCGAAACCATGGAAATGCACAACAACGAAAACTAGTTTCGTCTGTTAGTTTTTCCAAGAACTTTAAGCCCCGCCTAGAGCGGGGCATTTTTGTAAGAACGAAAACCACCAGCTAGGCTGGTGGTTCTAAAGAAGCCTTCTGGCGGTGCTGAAAAAAGAAATCCTTTGATTATAATTGAAATGCGG